>NZ_PJBZ01000061.1 GCF_002835995.1 Psychromonas sp. Urea-02u-13
TGAGATGTATCTGTCAAAAACCTTTGAACAGGTGCATGAAACATGGCTTACATATTTAACGCCAGTGTTAAATAAACCCGATGTGCGCATTTTAGATTTAGGCGCGGGTGCGGGCCGTGATAGTAAATACATGGCACAGCAGGGGGCAACTAATAATGTCTCGGTTACTGCGATTGAACCTGCTTTGATGCTCGCAGAATTGGGTAAGCAACATACCCAAGGTTTAAACGTTAATTGGTTGCAAGATTCCCTACCCGATTTACAGCATGTTACCCAACAAGAAATTAGCTTCGATTTAATTTTACTCAGTGCGGTGTGGATGCATATTCCAGACTCACAGCGTGAACGTTCACTGCGTAAACTAGCCAACCTACTCAAACCCGGCGGAAAATTGGTTATCTCACTACGTCATGGGCCAAGTGGTGATGAAAGGAAAATGTTTGATGTATGTAGCGACCAACTGAGTAGGTTAGGCAAAAAATTCGGGTTATCTACAGTTTTAGTAACGGAGCAAAACAAAGATGTTATTGGACGTGATGAAGTGACTTGGCAGACTGTGATATTAAAGCTTAAGCAGGAATTATAAATGGGCGTATCGAATAATAAACAGATAGACTTTATCGCCTATATTCAGCGCTTGCTGGTGGAAGGGGAATTTAATGCAACTTATAAATATGCGTTATTGCATGCCTTAGCTGATATCTGTATAGAAAGCCCTTTAATGGACGATCCTAATCATCAACTAAAAATTCCTCTCAGTACCATAGTTGAAAAATTCATCGCTATTTATTGGCAACATGCTATGCCATTTAATGCAACAGAACAAAATCAAAACGGCTTACTGCAACAAAACAGTGGTAAGCAAGCGAAGATAATTACCGAGTTAAACCGTTGTCATAATCTCAATATTAAAAACATAAATAAACTAAAGCAGAGCGATGACTGGAGTGCGATATATAGAGACACATTAAGAGTCATTAAAGAGGGGCCTTTATGGCGCTTGCAGTTGTTAGCAAAGAAGGAGGAGTGCTTTCTATATGCGCATAAGAAGGGCGTTCCTTACATCATGTTAAACCAAGGTATCGCATACTGTTTTCGTCGTTTCTATGAGCTTGTGACTCAAATATCGCGTAATGCTTGGATAAACAAAATTCAGAGTATTCCTGCTAACCAACAACTGATTGGCAATCAGGCACAATTAGATCCGTTCCTGTTTGGTATCAACCGCCAAACAATTACTCAGGCCAGACCGATACTCGAAGAGATACAAAAAGGAAAATGTTTCTATTGCCAAAAGAAACTAACTCAAACAACAGAAGTGGATCACTTCATCCCTTTTGCTAAATACGCAAATGATTTAGGGCACAACTTTGTTGCTGCCCACAGCAGTTGTAATAACAATAAACGTGATTATCTAGCAGGGTTTGAGCATCGAGATAGGTGGTTTGAGCAAAACATCATCAATAACCAGAAAATACTTGATGATGAACTCAGTGGCTATTTTAATTGTGACGCTAAACGGTCTGAGTCGATCACTATTTGGGCATACCAGATTGCAGCCCAAAACAAAGCGCAACTGTGGCTTGGGAAAGGTACTTTTGAAAGTACGTATCCAGAGTTTCAGAATGAATTAGGCTGATATGGCTTTGTTCTTCGTAGTACGTGACTGTTTTATTTAGTATGCGTGTGTAATCTCTTTATTTTTTTAAATGAGGCATATATGTCAAAGCTTCTACAAAAACAGAACTTAGGTTGCTTAGAGACCCAATATAAAAGTTGGGCGTTATCGATCGGTAAATCTGAAAAGACAGTTAAAAATTATATCGGAGCATTAAAAGGGTCAATACCTAATTGGCTTAATGATGTGGGCATAGCGACAGAAAGTTTAATGTCTATCAGCTCTTATGATATTTATAGCGAAGTTATCGCTAAGGTGCTGTTACTTGATGAGTTCAAAGCAAAAAATAGAAAAGGTAATGGCATGTATAGTGCCGCCATTAAATCTTATCAGGCTTTTTTAGCGGATATCAGTCAAGTAGATGTTCAAGCTGATATTGAAGCTGTGCTCAATGCAGATGATAAGACTGCTACTCAAAAGGCAACTTTAGTTAATACACGAATAGGTCAGGGTAAGTTTAGAACTGATCTTATCGAATATTGGCAAGGTTGCGCTTTAACGCGTTATAACAATACGGATTTTTTAATTGCTTCACATATCAAGCCTTGGTCTGCATCAAATGATGTTGAAAGGTTAGATCCAAATAATGGTTTTCTATTGCTGGCAAATATCGATAAAGCATTTGATCGTGGTTACATCACTTTTACTGATAAAGGAAAAGTTCGTATATCGCAGTGTTTAGATAATTATGAAGTGCTTGGAATAAATAAAAATATGGGTGTTGTTTTGAATAGAAAACATCAAGATTATCTTGCCTATCATCGGGAAATAACGTTTAAAAATTGATGGCTATATTTTCAGCCGTATAGAGAAACTGACAATAGTTATAATAATAGGGAAAAGAACATGGAAAAAATATTAAATAAGGTAAATGGATTTATACCTACTTTAACGGCGCTAGTTGTTTTGTTTGGTTTTCTTTTTTACATGGTGGCTTACTTTTTTATTAAAGGTTTAGATGTCGGTTATGGAGTAAGCAGCATAGTTGGGAGCCAACAAGAGTTAGTTGCTAATGGTTTAATCTTATCTATTGGTCTAGTGGGTGAAATTGCAGTACAAGCATTTTGGTCAATAATAACAAATTGGTACTTTATTATTATTGGGTTACTCGGTGGTGGAGGGATGCTTTTATTCGATATATTCATAAAAAAAGATTCTCACATCACTTTCTCATTATCGATAGAAAAGTATACAAAATACCTAAGTAGCTTTTTAATTATAATTTACATATTTATTAGTTTTCCTTTGACTGCATTTGAAAAAGGTTCTCATTTCGCACAAAACGAAATAAAGAAATTGAACGAAAAAGGCTGCAAAATAGAATCGGAAATGTGGGGGAAATGTTCTTTAGTCACTTACCAAAAAGGTGATGAAATCGTTAAACTAAATGGATTACTACTAGATAAAAAAGGGCAAGAAATAACCCTTTATTTACCCAAAGAAAAAATATTGAGGACTTTTGTTCTGCCAAGTGATGCGATAATTGAACGTAACTCTATTACTAATTAATTTTCAATTTTTATTTTAGGAAAGGTATGGACGTCCTGCCTTTTACTTACTCAGTTGATGATCTTTTTGAAGCATTACTGTCGCAAAGAAATCGGTTGAAAGAGATGTAATAGTAGAGGGGGTAGTAGGGAAAACGAAACAATGTGTAATCGTAACTTATAGATACTTTCTACAATGTGTATAGGGTTAAGTTAATGATTTTAAAAGATGTAAGATATGACCTGCCTTTTATTTTTGAATAAGTAGCATCAATATTATCTCGCTTATCATCGGGAAGTAAGCTTCAAAATATAAAAAGAGCAAGCACTGTATGACTAATTTGCACTTATGCGTGACGTAATTAGTAGATGATATTTTCGAAGTTTTGTTATGTCAAAGAGGTCGTTTGAAAGAGATGCAATAGTTAAGGGAATGGTAGGACAAGTGTAATAATGTGTAATCGTAACTTGTTGGTTCCTTCTATATTATGCATCGGTTAAGTTAATGATTTTAAAAGATGTAAGGTATGGATGTCCTACCTTACTGCCCCCATCATCTGTTGATTTACTAGGTTAAAGGTATGGATTTTTGAGCTCTCTTTTATTTAGACCATTGAAGCGTGATATGTGAACTCTTTTTACTCATGCACTTTTTTATGTGCCTTCTAATAGTTGATATTCTTTACAAACTGAAAATAATAGGGTGCTGAGTTCATTAATATTTTTACAATCATAGTAGCTTTTAAACTCATTTTCATCGATTTTTAAAGTGGCTTCTTCTTCATTATTAACGATATGTAATCCAATTAAATCAGCAAAGTCGAACATAAAGAAGGTTGTTAAAATCATCCCCCTATCTTCTAATCCGCCAGTCGTCTTACCTTCTTCGTCTTTACTGCAAAAAACTTTAGCGTAGGTAACATCTTCAAAGGCAACGTCCAATTCTTTTGCCCATATTTGTCGTTCAATATTATCCACTAAACAGTTTTCAGGGCTAATATTATTGGTGTTTAGACCAAAATAGTAGGTAAATAGCTCGACTAGAAATTGGGTGATTTGCTGTTTATTTTGCACTGCTTTTAGGTTGATAGTCGGGCATTGTGCTAGTAAAGCCTGAACTTGCTCTTCATTAAGTAAATCGTCCTCAGCAAACGGGAGATCCGGGGTACTGCTTGTTAATTTAATTAACATTTCCTTTCCTGTTATTTATTATCTAAATAGGTGTAGAAAATAGTTGGATATAATCGTCGAAACTATCACCAACTATAATTTTTATTATATTACTTTAATAAATATTCCTATTTTATTTAAACATCGATTTCATTTCATCAATAGAAAGAGGTTGCTTTCCTCTGTGTAAAATTGAGTGGCAATTTGAACAGACTGGTATTAAATCAATTAGTGGGTTAACAGAGTAACTGTTATTGATTTCACTTAAAGGTTTAATATGGTGAACTTCGATAAAGCCTTCGCCATATGCACCATAAAACTTTGAAAAATCAAATGAACAAATTTGACAGGTAAGCCCAAAATGGTCAATACAGGCCTTCCTCGCTTTAGGATCTCTTTCGTAGCGATTAACTAATACTTGTTTTGAGGTTCCTTCGATGAAAATGTCATTACTTTTTATCTCAGAAGAAGCTGTATAAGTTTCGTTCTCATCTTGATTAAAATAAAGTTTATCAATTTGGTTCTGAGCACTTACATCTGCTTTCCTACCATAGCCATCATTAGTTATTTCCTTAGCAATAAGATAATACCCAAACTCTGGACTACCACCGTTAGGGTCAAGGCTAGTCATTTCAACAGAAAGTCCATTGTCGGTAGTGAATCGGTGGCCAATAGAAAAGTCTCGTTTGAATATTTCACCATCATTATTACGAGTGACTCTCAATGTTTTACCATCAATCTCTTCAAAAGTGTAAAGTGGTTTTTGATTATTCTTATTATTAGTTCTTTGCCATTGAAGCATTGTAAGTATTCCTTATGTAATAAAATAACTATCTATAATAACTGTATCATACCATTAAAATTCAATGTATTTTTATTGGGCTCCTGAAAAGATTAAAACCATCGGATTTAGCTATAATCCATCAGTATTTTCAATATATAATCATGGATTATAGATATGGCAGTCATACGTTTTTTAAAATTCAATATGTTAATATTTTATAGTTTTCGGGAAAGTACATTTGGGGATAGCCATAAATTGAAACCTGATTATGTTCATGTCTCAGCCAGTACCGGTGGACATTACTAGCTACGATCGCATTAAAGTCTGTAATCAGTAGTACCAATCGGGGACAGCCGTAAACCGCAATAACTTATTGATTTTATCTTATTAAAGTTATGGGAGTTGTAGACGTTTTTCATACTTATCTGTACTCATTCTAGCGTGGGGAATACGCTGACCACTCCCCTAAGAAGAATACTATTTAAAACCATTCCATAATGGATCGGTATCATCAAAAAATGACACTTCGAAAGTCGAATCCTTCCAACGGTGGTGCTCAGGGTCAAAGGGGCAACCTTGCCCACTTCTAGGATAATGCGCGTTATAAATGAGGTAACCATTACCTTGTTGCTTTAATTGCGACATTAACTCCATTGCATCCGCCGTTGATAGTAGGGGCTGATCAAAAAAGGCCTTTCCACATACAGATTCCGAATGGAAGACACGCCATTTATATTTATAGAATAATGGATTGGGGTGCATTCTTGTTGCGTATGAACCAAAACAAGGGCTTCCGTCTTCATTAATTAAGTCTGTGTATTGAGGGTTACAATTCATGCGTATTTCTCTGTATGGATTAATAGAGTGCATTGTACGTTTTACGTGGCGTTTTATATAGCACTGTCCATTTGTACATATATACAAAACAGGCATGATTCACGAGTCGCCAGTTGTTGTAATGCCTCGACCTTACCAAGTGAAAAACTATTGTTAAAGTGATGCGCTCCAAAGCACGTAATCCTGTGTAATGTTTTTATTGGGTTATCCCACTATGCTCGAACTGTGCTCGGGATATAGTGATGATGAACCATGGCTCAGTGCCATCACTACCCCTGTATAGCTACCCACTTTTAAGTAATTGAAACCAATGAAAGGCGTTAATTATGATACTTATGGTGACCAATCGACGGATAATTAAGGGGCAATATGCTGATGAAGAAAAACATCTGCATAAGTTTGAATACCAATATCAATATAATAAGGTGGCAGATTGCTTTGAAAAAAGGGGAAAAAGGGGTTTTGAAGTCTCGCTGTTTAATGAATTAAAACGATTAAAAGAGTCGGGTATTAATACACCTAAGGTCGGTGTTTATTTGCATGGTTTTAATAATAATTATCAAGATAGTATTGATGAAATTTATGATTTAGAAGCACACCTTTCAAAAGCGATAGGTTACCAACCCATTATTATTGGCTTTTCGTGGCCTTCAACGGGAAGCCAGGTTAGTTATTTATCAGACAGAGAAGAGGTTCGAGACTCTGTGGGTGCTTACACTCGATTCTTGTTAGACATTGATGACTTGGCTAATCGAAATCAGCAGGATTGTTTCTCATCTGCATTCTGCATTGCACACTCCATGGGTAATTATCTGTTACGTAAAGGCATGGAATATTTGTCGGATGCATTAGGTAGCCCCACGGGGAGGAAGCTATTTGATGAGACGATAATGATTGCCCCTGATTTAAGTTCAAACGATGTTAATAGGCTAGGGAAAGGGCAATATATTGCCCATTTTTCAAGAAGGGTACATGTTTATTACTCAAAGCATGATAGGGCACTAAAGTGTTCCAGCATTAAGCGTTTTGGGGGGAATCGCCTCGGGCGCCACGGTGCAAATAGTTATGATAATTTACCAACTAATGTGGTGGTTGTTGACGCAAAAAAATATGCTAATCAGCAGTCGATAAAAGGTGTTTTAGATCGTCAGAACAAACAAGTGAGTGTGCACAGCGCGCATCGCTATCATGAACATATCATCGCAGATATTGTGCAGGTTATCGCCAGTATTGATAGGCATGAAATTACAAACCGTGTTGCGTATGAAAATGAGGGAGAAGCGTTAAATAATCACTTTAAATTGGTGTAAAAGTAATGACAAAAATAGCTGTTTGATTATCGTCATTCCCGAGTTCTTTTATCGGGAATCTCAGGTGTGAGGCGCAAAGGCAGATCCTCGATAAAAGACTTCGAGGATGACGGCTTGTGGTACTTTGTGTATTAAGTTTATCGTCATTCACGCTCTCTTTTTCCGTCATTCCCGAGTTGTTTTATCGGGAATCTCAGGTGTGGGGCGCAAAGGCAGATCCTCGATAAAAGACTTCGAGGATGACGGCTTTTGGTGGTTCGAGGGTGACTGCTTAGCATTTTCGAGGACGGCTGTTTAACTATCGTCATTCCCGAGTTGTTTTATCGGAATCTCAGGTGTGGGGTTACAAAGCAGATCCTCGATAAAAGACTTCGAGGATGACGGCTTGTGGTGGTTCGAGGATGGCTGTTTATCCAGCTCGTTATTCACGCTCTCTTTTTCCGTCATTCCCGAGTTGTTTTATCGGGAATCTCAGGTGTGGGATGACAAAGGCAGATCCTCGATAAAAGACTTCGAGGATGACAGTCTGTGGTGGTTCGAGGGTGATGGCTTGAGGTTATTTGAGGGTGACGGTCGTGGTACTTTGCGTATTAAGTTTATCGTCATTCACGCTCTCTTTTTCCGTCATTCCCGAGTTGTTTTATCGGGAATCTCAGGTGTAGATTCACAAAGCAGATCCTCGATAAAAGACTTCGAGGATGACGGCTTGTGGTTATTCGAGGGTGATGGCTTGAGGTTTTCGAGGGTGACTGTTTAACTACCGTCATTCCCGAGTTGTTTTATCGGGAATCTTAGGTGTGGGGTTACAAAGCAGATCCTCGATAAAAGACTTCGAGGATGACGGCTTGTGGTTTTCGAGGATGACTGGTTGAGCTTATTCGAGGGGATGGTTTGTGGTGCTTTGCGTATTAAGCTTATCGTCATTCCCGAGTTGTTTTATCGGGAATCTCAGGTGTGGGGCGCAAAGCAGATCCTCGATAAAAGACTTCGAGGATGACGGTTAAATTTAAATAATTAGGAGTGTTTAAAATTTGACCGCTGTCTAAGAATTAGATTAGTAACAATTAAGTCATAATCATAAAGTGATAGTATTGATGTTATCAATTTAATGTATGGGTAATGCTCTGAAGTCATCACGGGAATGTAACTATGTCTGTCAATTTCTATAATAATAATGCCGAACAGTTAGCTGAGATGTATCTGTCAAAACCATTTGAAGAAATACATGTTTCGTGGCTTGAGTATTTAGTGCCTGTATTAAATAAACCCAATGCACGAATTTTAGATTTAGGTGCCGGGGCTGGGCGAGATAGTAAATATATGGCAGAGCAGGGGGCCGAGAATAACATATCCGTGACTGCTATTGAGCCAGCACAGATGTTGGCGGAATTAGGGGAACAACAGACTCAAGGTTTAAACGTCAATTGGTTGCAAGATACCCTACCCGATTTGCAACATGTTACCCAACAAGAAATTAGCTTTGACTTGATTTTACTCAGTGCCGTTTGGATGCATATTCCAAACGCTCAACGCGCTCGCTCATTACGTAAACTGGCCAGCTTAATTAAACCCGGTGGACAATTAGTTATCACATTGCGCCATGGGCCAAAATCAATGTACCACTACAGTGATCAACCTAGTCGTGAACAACGCCACATGTTTGCAGTGTGTAGTGATCAGCTTCTTCACTTAGCGAAAGATTTGGGCTTAACCCCTTTATTAGTGACTGATAAAAATACAGATGTGTTGGGGCGTTCAGATATTTTATGGCAAACCGTCGTTCTGAAGCGTAATTAGGAAGTGTAAGTGGGTGTTTCGAGTGATCAGCAAATAGATTTCATTGCCTATTCAAGGATTATTGGTTGAAGGTAAATTTATAGCAAGCATATACCCATGCTACTTCAAGATGCAAAGTCAGCAAGGAAAATTGTGCCGAGATACTAGGCATAAAATTGAAGCCTAGTCATTCTAAGTCGAAATTTTATAACGACGTAGATGGGTACAAGTTACCTTGCCCTACGGGGCGCAAGCTCGAAAACCAGCCCAGTGTTACAACAATCAAAAAGTGAATAACAATTACCTCATGTTGTGCCTTGCTCTGGTTATCGAGCTTGTGCCTGACAAAGCATCTTGAGGTAGCATGGGTATAAGTATGCGTTAAAGGTGATTAAAGAGGGGCCCTTATGGCGTTTTCAGGTGTTAGTAAACATAGAAGTAAGCCTTTTCCTCTATCCTGTTCTAAATGCGCTTTAGAAATGAAATTAAGAGATGTTAGAATTTTTTTTATCAATGCTTACAAAAAAGCCGAACATAAGTTCGGCTTTTTTAATGTAACTAAGAAAAAGAATTAATCTTCTTCAGTAGCTACTACTGGACGGTCAACTAACTCGATGTAAGCCATAGGGGCTTTATCACCGGTACGTAAACCACATTTAATGATGCGTGTGTAACCACCAGGGCGACTCGCGTAACGAGGACCCAATTCATTAAATAGTTTAGCTACAACCGCGTTATCACGCGTGCGAGCAAAAGCTAAACGACGGTTAGCAACGCTATCCGTTTTAGCTAGTGTAATTAAAGGTTCAACTACACGACGAAGTTCTTTTGCTTTAGGTAAAGTAGTCTTAATTACTTCATGTTCAACAATTGAAATTGCCATATTACGAAACATTGCCTGACGGTGGCTGCTGTTTCGGTTAAGTTGACGTCCGCTATGGCGATGACGCATGACTTAATCCTTATTATTTGTTATTCGATGATTAGTTTATTAATCTTCGATTAGGTTTGCTGGTGGCCAGTCTTCTAAGCGCATGCCTAGAGATAGCCCACGTGATGCAAGAACATCTTTGATCTCAGTTAGCGACTTCTTACCTAAATTAGGCGTTTTAAGAAGTGCAACTTCGGTACATTGTACCAGATCGCCGATATAGTGAATCGTTTCTGCTTTCAAACAGTTAGCAGAACGAACCGTTAATTCTAAATCATCTACTGGACGCAAAAGAATCGGGTCAAACGCTGGAGTATCATCTTCAACGACTGGCGTACTTGCTACACGTAAATCAACAAATGCGTCTAATTGCTCAACTAAAATAGTAGCTGCGCGACGAATTGCTTCTTCAGGATCAAGTGTACCATCCGTTTCCATATCGATAACAAGCTTGTCTAAATCGGTACGCTGTTCAACACGAGCTGATTCAACACTGTAAGCGATACGCTCAACAGGGCTAAAAGTCGCGTCTACTAATAGACGACCAATTGGACGCTCATCTTCTTCAGTATGAATACGTGATGAAGCTGGAACATAACCGCGACCTGCTTCAATTTTAATACGCATGCTAATTTCAGCATTGCCCGTTAAATGACAGATCACATGTTCTGGGTTGACTATCTCTACATCACCATCATGGATGATGTCGCCTGCAGTAACAGGACCAGCGCCAGATTTAGTTAAACTAACTAACACTTCGTTTTTACCTTCAAGCTTTACAGCTAGGCCTTTCAGGTTAAGAAGAATCTCAAGGATATCTTCTTGTACGCCTTCCTTGGTGCTGTACTCATGTTGTACACCATCAATTTCAACTTCAGTTACCGCTGTGCCAGGCATAGACGATAATAAGATACGACGAAGCGCGTTACCTAGAGTGTGGCCGAAACCACGCTCAAGTGGCTCTAAAGTCACTTTTGCTCTAGTTGCGTTGACTTGTTCGATATCAACTAATCTTGGTTTTAGAAAATCAATTACAGAACCCTGCATTTGTGTCCTCTCTTAGCAGTTAACTTTACTTAGAGTAAAGTTCGATGATTAACTGTTCGTTAATCTCAGCAGATAAATCTGAACGTTCAGGTTGACGAGTAAATGCGCCTTCCATCTTCGTTGTATCAACAGCAACCCAACTTAGGGCTTCACGTTGACCAGCAATTTCTAGTGCAGCGCCAATACGTGCTTGCTTTTTAGCTTTTTCACGAATTGTAATAACATCGCCAGCTTTCACATTGAAAGAAGGAATGTTAACTACTGTACCGTTTACCATTAGCGCTTTGTGGCTAACTAATTGACGTGATTCAGCGCGAGTAGCACCAAAACCCATACGGTAAACAACATTGTCTAAACGGCCTTCAAGAAGTTGAAGTAAGTTTTCGCCAGTGTTGCCTTGCAGACGCGCTGCTTCTTTGTAGTAGTTACGGAATTGCTTTTCAAGTACACCGTACATACGACGAACTTTTTGCTTTTCACGTAGTTGTAAACCGTAGTCAGATAGACGCGGTTTACGCGCACCATGTACACCAGGTGCGTTATCGATTTTACATTTAGATTCAATCGCACGGACACCAGATTTAAGAAATAAATCAGTTCCTTCACGACGACTCAGTTTAAGCTTAGGGCCTAAATATCTAGCCATTTTTCTTTCTCCAATTGCCTAAGAACGTTGCGATTAAACGCGACGTTTCTTTGGTGGACGACAACCATTATGTGGGATTGGTGTAACGTCTGTAATATTAGTTACACGGAAACCCGCCGCGTTTAGTGCGCGAATCGAAGATTCACGACCAGGTCCAGGTCCATTTACAAAAACTTCTACGTTTTGAAGACCGTACTCTTTAGCCGCTTCAGCAGCACGTTCAGCAGCAACCTGTGCAGCGAACGGAGTAGATTTACGTGAACCACGGAAACCAGAACCACCGGCAGTTGCCCAAGAAAGCGCATTACCTTGACGGTCTGTAATAGTGACGATTGTGTTGTTGAAAGAAGCATGGATATGAGCCATACCATCTGCAACTTGCTTTTTAACGCGCTTGCGAGCACGAGTTGGAGTCTTAGCCATTATCTCTTACCCTTATTTTTTGATTGCTTTGCGCGGACCTTTACGAGTACGAGCATTCGTTTTAGAACGCTGTCCACGTACAGGCAAGCTGCGACGATGACGAAGTCCACGGTAACAGCCAAGGTCCATAAGACGCTTGATGTTCATAGATACTTCACGACGTAAATCACCTTCAACAGTGAAATTTGCTACTTCAGTACGAATAGCTTCGATTTGTGATTCTTCCAGATCTTTAAGCTTCGTTGATTCAGCAAAACCAGTCGCTGCACAGATTTTCTGTGAGCTAGTTTTACCAATACCAAAAATTGCAGTTAATGCAATCACGATATGCTTATGATCAGGAACGTTAATGCCAGCGATACGGGCCACTATGCACTCCTTAAATTAAGTAAAATTCATCTGTGAAAAGCCCGAAAGGATGCTCTACAAATGATGATTAGAAAAAAACTCTATTCTAGTCTATAAAGCTAGAATCTTTTGGTATCCAAAATCTGGATTAGCCTTGGCGTTGTTTATGCTTTGGCTCTACACAGATAACACGCACCACACCGTGGCGCTTGATAACTTTGCAGTTACGACAGATTTTTTTAACGGATGCACGAACTTTCATTGCAACACTCCGGTTTATAAATATTAAGCCCTTGTACAGTTACAAAAAACGCTTGTAACCTTACAAATTGCAAGGGGTGACGGAATATAGCAAATTATCATTAACTATTCGAGGTAAACTTGATTGGAAAGAACAAATAAAATATTCAATATTTGTGAGTTAGGAAAATAAGCAGGGTATTTCCTTTTATTGTGAATTAATCTAGGTGTTTCAATGAACCAATTTATTAAGGATTTAAAATGGATTTTACCTCTATCATCACAAACGTATTGAGTATGGTTTGGTTTTTAATACCGCTATTCCTGCTACCTATTGTTTTAAAATCGGCTTGGTTTAAAGGTCTTTGGGGCGACCTTGACCATTATCTTGGATAATGCACGCTATAAATGAGGTAACCATTACCTTCGTTGCTTTAATTGCGGCATTAACTTCATTGCATCCGCCGTTGATAGTCGGGGATGCTCAAAAAAGCCTTTCCACATACAGATTCTGAATAGAAGACACGCCATTTATATTTATAGAATAATCGATTTGGATGCATTCTTGTTGCCTATGAACCAAAGCAAGGGCTACCATTTTCATTAATTAAGTCTGTGTATTGAGGGTTACAATTCATACGTTCAATACGTTAGTATTAATTGTTTATACAGTTCGCAATAAATAGCTGATATATTTACTTGTTAAAAGTTAATAAAGAAAGCATTCGACGATCGAGTATTCGGTTGGACTTGCTCAGAAAACCTGGAAGTATTATTAGGAACGGTATGAAACTAAAACGTAATGATCCCTGCGCATGTGGTAGTGGCATAAAATATAAAAAGTGTTGCATGAATAGTGGCGCGGTTGAAACACAAAATATCGCTCATGAATTACAAAACATAGTCGCAATGAATCCTGATTTATCCTTGGAAGACTTGCAAGTTGTTTTAGAGCATAAAGTTGATCAGCAAAATAATCGAGCTATTGACAACTATTGCGGTTTATCCCCTGAAGTAATGCATAGTTGGATCCATGATGATTGTTCAAATGCTGTAAGTGTCACTTTCACGGCTCCTAAAATATCCGCATTTGACTCACCATTATTAGCTTATGTTGAAATCATTCTCACTGATATTTTAGACAATATGGGCAAGCTTAAAGCAACCCCTAAAGGTAATTTACCGACTAAAACAGTTAAAAAAGCATCATTAATATTGAGTAATTTAGCTGTTGCAAAATATGAAACTATGCCAAGTATTAGTGAATTTACAGGCAGTAATGAAGATAAGTTTGCCGCCTTGCATGCGACTCGCATTTTGTTACAGCACTCTGGTTTTATTAAATTACAGAAAGGATATTTTAGCCTGACTAAAAAGGGCGAGGGGCTTTATCAAAAACAGGGGCTAAACGGTTTCTTTGTGCCATTGTTACAATATTATATTGAGAAATATAATTGGGGCTATTTAGATGGCTATTCTGATCACGTGATGATTTCAATGTGCTGGGCTTTTAGTTTTTGGCGTTTGCAAGAGCATGGTAGTGTAGAACAGTTATGTGAAGAGGTTAATGTGGCATTTCCTTGGCTTGAAACTGACTTACCAGTGAATACTTATTGCACTCAAAAAGAGGAACTGAAACGCATTATCGAAGTACGTTTAATTAGTCGTTTTATGATACTGTTTGGCTTTGCTATCGTTGATCCTCGTCAGTATCAAGACGGTGAAAAAATACCAGTTAATCTCACCTTATTACCTTTGTTTTCACAAGTGATTAAATTCGACATTTAGTGATGATATTGGTCGCTGTTTATTCTTATGAGGAAGATTCGTCGGGGCACCCAAAGACTTTATTCCCTAGCTAATTGTTTTTGCTAGCGACAACGTTTGGGTGTCCTGAATTGGGTTCTTATAGGATCGGTTTGTATGAATAAAAACAGGTGTGGGTGGAGAACTAAGAAGAGTTTCGCACCCAGATTAAAGTAAAGTTAATTATTATAATTTAAAGAGCTAAGTAGTAAATGAGCGGTCAAACTTAAGCATGCTAATGAACAGATTATATAAACGAGCTTAGCGATATTTACTTTTGACATCATGACTGCAACTCGCCGAGATATTGCAAAATCCGTTCCTCCCCAACTGCGTAGTTTCAAATCAAAGCATAAACTCAAAAAAAGTAGGTGACTGGCTGTCACGATACGAGCATGAAAGAAATCGTCGGCCATTAACGCTACAGTTAATGATGCAATATGCACCAACAAAATAGTTAACTTAGGAAGTACATGGCGATATTCACTCAACAGAATTTGAGTAAGCCAAGCAAGATAAATTCCTTTTAATTGCCAAGGTACTACTGAGCCAAAAATTAATAACAGACCATCATCTAAAATTTCTGTTTGATTACCATTGAAGATCCATATAGCAATAGCAACTGACAAACATAATGAACTCGGTAATGAACGGAAGGCTTTCTTTTTAATTTGAACAAAAATAAAGCCGCTAGCTTGGACGGTAAAGAAAAAAATAAATAATGAATCAGTCACTCCTTCTGAGATTAACTGAGTAATAGCAAGCACACAGATAAGATTAAAACCAGACTCTAATAATAGAATACGTTTTATTTCTTGATGGTTGTCGACCATTTTAGTGAGAGGCCAAAACAAAACAGGTAAAATCAAAGTAACAATGACAGTCATAGTTACCGAGGAAATTGTAAGTTGATAAAAACCTGTTAAATAAATCAAACACAGGGATAAAAATAATCCACTGGAAAGTAAGTGTGTGCGAGAAATTTGGCTCATCGTGTATTACTCATATTTTCTATGCATGTTGTAAGTCGCTTATGGCATAGGATTGCGGTTTCAATAGTACGTTCTAATGTGGCTGGTACACGCCATGTTTGTTCTGCATCGACAATACATTCACCAGTAAAAAATAAATTATCAAATTCTTCAGAGTGAATTGCCATTTTATTTTGATAAGTTGGATGAGCAAGGGAATGCTGAATAACCCAGCAAGACAGAACGCCATCCTCATCGGTAAATGTATTACCTTTATGCCAATCGCTATAATTTGAATGTTCAGCATCAAGCCGAGGTACGATTGTTGCTCCAGGACCGATATGAAATGACACGAAACCTGGATCATCAAGAAGTTGTGTATTGCCCATGAGCTGAGTCAAGAGTTCAACTTGTACTTCTGTTTGCGAGCAAAGTAATAGAGGTTTATCGTAAACACAGCCAATAGCAGTATCCATATTCGTTGCTGTAATAGATAAACAAACCAATCTATTTTTATTATGTTGGCACTCTGGGTAAGTGATGCTGTAACTAAGCCCCCAAGGCGAATCAATAACAATTCCGACTGTCTTTTCATTAAGTGCTTGTGGTAGCTGATTAAAGTGTAGTTGAAAACCATGGCTAAACACACGGTGTAAGGCTAAGCTTTCACCAAATTGACTTGATAGCTTTTGTTGGATGATATGTGCAGGTATTGCTAATACAAAGTAGTCTGCTGGTAGCTTGTCACCATTATTGAGCCAGATAGTCGCATGATTAGGGGTTGCTTCATGATTAATAATACTTGCGACTTCATTATTAAAATGGAATTTGACACCTAAGGTTTTAAGGTATTGATACCATGGTTCAATCACACTTTGCGAGATTGGAATACTAAAACCCAAGCTATAACCATGAGGAGACTCAGGGTGTAACATTCCCTCTTTATTTCTCAATAAATCGAGTACTGAAAGAGTAGCAGTATCATCTGTCGCCCCAATCCATGCAGACAGCATTGGACGTAAAAAATTAGCAAGTTGCGGTCGTTTTCGATATTGAAAATATTCACTAATAGGTATGTGAATGTATGAATTATCTACCTTTGCCAATAAAGCTCGTTGCTTGAACCAGTAGATATCATTCAAGGAAACTTTAGCATAGAGCATAGAGTAGGCAGACTTAGCATTATCGACCCACTTTTCAATAGTCGAAAAATAACTACGTTGAAACTGAATTGTTTTGTTAGTTTTCCCCCAATGAAATTGTACTTTTTTTTGGGAATGTATGTAGTCTAAGCACGTCCCTGTTTCGGTCGGGATCTCCTTTAGAAGTGATAACAGATACTTGTTTTTAGCAAAAATTTGCCTATGAGTGAGCTCATGTACTTTGCCATTAATTATATGACCCATACACTTACCGCCTGCTGAAGACTCCTTCTCATAAACAGAAACGCGATAGCCCTGCTTAATACATTGATGTGCGATGGTTAACCCTGATATACCCGCACCAATCACGGCGATATGAAGTTGAGACTCTGTGTACTTTTTTTGAGAACGGATCATGATGATTATTTCCAATAAAACAAGCCAGAAAATACTCTGGCTTGTTGGTTGTATTAGTAACGACGAGATTACCTAGATAAAAAGATAGATAAAACGAAAAGATAAAACAGGACATCCCTTTCTTGATTCGGTTATATTAATCAAAAATAGGTTTCTGGAATAGATAACAACAAACGAAATGCTTGTTTAATCACTAAAAATATTGAGGGAGAAGATAAAATGTAAGCGCTCAACGAACCCATCTATCAAACTCTTAAAATAACCGCCATTATTTTCCTTTCTCTTAAGGGTCGTTATGCATACAAAACCACTGACCAAAACACAGCAAGTCTGGCTCGATCATATCAATAAAGCCACAGATCAAAACCTATCTATGTCTGCTTATGCGAAGCAAAATAATCTTGCGTTAAAGTCGCTTTATAATGCGCGTGCGTTACTGATGAAAAAAGGAATTTTGCCATCAATAAGCAGTCATTACCTAGTGCCATTGACGGTGACACCACCAAGCCACCCGACAATAACAACCTCATGCAGAATCACATTATCTAACGGTGTGTTGATTGAGTGTTCTGACATCGATATCACCACCTTACTTAATAGGGCGAGTCAATTATGATCAGGCCTTGCAACTCAATTGAAAAATCTACCTTTGCCGTGAGCCCGTTGATTTTCGCAAGGCGATCAATGGACTATCTATGATGGTTGAGGAAACATTGTGCCTCGATCCTTTTTCATCACAACTGTTTGTGCTTACCAATAAAAGGCGCAACAAAATCAAAATATCGCTTGAGGCTAATGCTAGCTCACTAGAAACCTGACGTTTCCAAACTGCAATGTTGCAATCATCCCGGTAAATATTAGTAAAGATCTCTGGCATTTCACCTTCACTCGCTGATTGTATTATTTTCTCTGCGGAGAATAGGCTTGATGATTTACGCTTAATACGCGGGGCTACGGAGATCATTTGCTTTCCTTATATTGAGAAAAAGAAAGATTGAGTGTTGGAGATTTACTTTGTTGGTGCATAACAGGACCTTCTATTTTTATAGTCAGTATTAATGAGAAACGGTATTTAATGTTATGTTGTAATAATATAGGCTAACAAGGGAACTGTTTTGTTATAATGTAACGTTTTGTAGGGAGGGGATGTTTGATTACTGCTTATCGTCATTCATGCTTTTTTACCGTTATTTCAGTCATTCCCGAGTTGTTTTATCGGGAATCTCAGGTGTAGGGTCACAAAGCAGATCCTCGATAAAAGACTTCGAGGATGACGGCTTGTGGTTGTAACGTATTTCGAGGGTGACGGCTTGTTCCTCTATTACAATCAAAATCAACCTGGTTTTCATCAGTTATTTGCTTGCAGGAATTACGCCTGTATATCAGTTATATAACTATCTTATTTATTTTTGTAATCATATTTAAATACACATTAAATTTGTTTGTAATCTATATTGAATACATTTTTATTTTTAATGTAATCATTATTAAATACGTAAGTTTGATAGTGTCATTGAATTGAATTACACTTAATAGAATGAAACATAAGTATCAGGTGATAATATGACTAATTTTTCCATTAAAAAACCTAAAAATACGGTTCGTTCAATGGTGAAAGAGCAATACAAAGAAATTGTGAATTCAGCGACTAACCTTAAAGGTATTCCTCCTAGACCTCCTGAAGGCTGGGTTCGTACTATCCGTAAAGCGCTAGATATGTCTGGTGCTCAATTAGCCAAACGCCTAAACTTGAGTCGAAATCGAGTATCAATTCTTGAACGGCGTGAGATTGAAGGGGATATAACAATCAATCAACTAAAAGAGTTAGCTGATAAGCTAGGTTGTGATTTCACTTATACTTTAGTGCTTAAGCAAGACGTGAATTTGACCCTAGAAGCACGCGCCGAAAAATTAGCGAAGATTCGTTTGTCAGAAAACTCACAAAATATGTTTCTAGAAGCACAAGTGATTAGTGCTCAAAAAGAAAAATTTCTTATAGATGAATTAAAACAAGAGCTACTAAAGTCAGGAGGACGTGTTCTTTGGAAGCACGATAAAGAGACGGTAGATA
This sequence comes from Psychromonas sp. Urea-02u-13, assembly GCF_002835995.1. Classification (GTDB taxonomy): domain Bacteria; phylum Pseudomonadota; class Gammaproteobacteria; order Enterobacterales; family Psychromonadaceae; genus Psychromonas. The sequence continues at coordinate 19,085 of NZ_PJBZ01000061.1, forward strand.
ATTGAATTTATTAATAGATGATCCTGAAGGTGCAACACCACTTTCCCCTGACGATCTCCAAGGGTTAAAACTACCTCATATTCAAATCCGTGCGCAGCTCAATGAAGTTGAAGCCGCGAATATTCTACAAGGACAGCTTTGGGTGTCTAATCTCAATGCGCTGACTTTGGATGATATATTTAGTCGGGACTTTATTACTGCTCTCCATGAAAGTTTATTTGGAGATATTTGGGCGTGGGCCGGTACTTTCCGAGTGCGAGAGCTTAATATCGGTGTTGATCCCAAAAACATATCTGTCGACCTACATAATTTTCTAGAAGATGCAAAATGTTGGCTTGAGTTTAAACATTTTTCAGATTTGGAACTCAGCGCTAGAATTCAACATAGACTGGTACAGATTCACCCTTTTCCAAATGGTAATGGTCGCCACTCAAGAATTTTTACTGATGTTGTCAGGGTATTCCTGCTACACAAAAAGCCCCTAAAATGGGCAAACGTAAAACTCGAAGATATCTCTAAAGAACGAGGTGCTTACATATCGGGCTTGCGTAAAGCCGATGCTGGTGACTTCTCTGAGATGGTGCATTATTTAGATAGATTAGGTAATGAGTAACTTTAACTATAGGTAATCAATTTGGTGGATGATTGTTTATCGTCATTCACACTCTCTTTTACCGTCATTCCCGAGTTGTTTTATCGGGAATCTCAGGTGTTGGCTGTCAAAGGAAGATCCTTGATAAAGTACTTCGAGGATGACGGTTTGTAGTTATTCGAGGGGGCTGCTTATCCAGAGCGTCATTCCCGAGTTGTCTTATCGGGAATCTCAGGTATGGGCTGTCAAAGGAAGATCCTCGATAAAAGACTTCGAGGATGACGATTGTGGTGGTTTGAGGGGGCTGCTTATCCAGCTCGTCATTCACGCTTTCTTTCACCGTCATTCCCGAGTTGTTTTATCGGGAATCTCAGGTGTAGGTTCACAAAGCAGATCCTCGATAAAGTACTTCGAGGATGACTGCTTGTGGTGGTTCGAGGGGGAGGTTTATCCTGCTCGTCATTCACACTCTCTTTTACCGTCATTCCCGAGTTGTTTTATCGGGAATCTCAGGTGTTGGCTGTCAAAGGAAGATCCTCGATAAAGTACTTCGAGGATGACGGCTTGTTCCAGATCGTCATTCCCGAATTCTTTTATCGGGAATCTCAGGTGTCGAGCGTCAAAGGTAGATCCTCGATAAAACACTTCGAGGATGACGGCTTGTGGCTTGAGGGTGGTGGCTTGTGGTACTGAACGTATTAAGCTTGTCGTCATTGACACTCTCTTTTACCGTCATTCCCGAGTTGTTTTATCGGGAATCTCAGGTGTCGGTTCACAAAGCAGATCCTCGATAAACCCCTTCGAGGATGACGGCTTGTGGTGGTTCGAGGGTGACGGCTTATGGTTGTCCGAGGCTGACTACTTAACTATCGTCATTCCCGAGTTGTTTTATCGGGAATCTCAGGTGTGGGGTGTCAAAGGCAGATCCTCGATAAAACACTTCGAGGATGACGGCAGTGGTTATTCGAGGGGACGGCTTATGGTTATACTCAGTGCTCTGCTTATCGTCATTCCCTGTAAAATAGCTCTGCTATTTATTCCGATTGCTATAACCTTTAAAAGTATCAAAGAGAGGGTATGTTATGTTTTATGTGATTGCACAATTTCTACTGCTGGCTGTTATTGCTTGGCCGTTGGCAAGTTTGTCGTTTTCAATCGTGGGGTTATTTTTAATGGTGCTTGGCGCTTTGATTGCGTTATCAGCATTAATGGCTAATCGTCCTGGTAATTTTAATGTTCGCCCGAAGCCCAAAGAAACAGGGGCATTGATTGTTCATGGCCCTTATAAGTTTATTCGCCACCCTATGTACAGTTCGCTTATATTTGGCAGTTTAGGATTTCTTTTCTGTCAGTTTAGTTTTTGGAAATTAGGTGCGTGGTTATTACTGATTGTGGTGCTGGTGTTAAAAGCACGCTTTGAAGAAAAAGCGTTATGCGCACATTACGCTGCGTATCACGTCTATCAAAAAAGCAATAAAGCGCTCATCCCTTGGATTTGGTAGTGGGGTGTTCTTTGTTCTTTGTTCTTTGTTCTTTGTTCTTTGTTCTTTGTTCTTTGTTCTTTATTGGCATGAGATTAACGCGTTACCAGCAAATAGGATCAACACGATAATAGTCTTTTAGTTGTAGATATAATTTGGGGTATTGGGCAAACAGCTCGCTTGATTGTTCAAAAAATACTTCGCTGGCGACGGCAAAAAACTCCGCAGGATTGGTGGCACCATAATAATCAAACAAAGAGGGTTTACCTTCTTTTACTTGGCGCATTAGCAGTTCGTAGTGTTCTAAAAAGACGGCAGACCATGTTTCATAATTTTGATTTCTACCTAGAATAGGGGCGCCGTTGGCGTTGCCATCTTCTTGATCTAATTGGTGTGAAAATTCGTGGATCACCACATTGTGGCCATCATCGGTGATCTCAGCGCCTTGTAGTGTGTCTTCCCATGACAATACAATTTTGCCGAACTCCCAAGATTCTCCCGCTAATGCCTGTCGTTGAGTGAACTGTAAACCGTCATTATTTATTTGTTGCTGTTGGCGTATAAACGCCCTCGGATAGACCAAAATTGTTTGTAGTTTTGGGTAAATATCTGTTTTTCTGTTTAACAATAGTAAACACGCCTGCGCTGCAATGGTGATTTTTACTTCATCGTTTATTTTTAAGCCATTGCAACCAATGAAGTTTTTCTCTTCTACAAAAACTTGTATATGTTGTTTTAGCTGTAATTGTAAATCGGCAGGCATCTTTCTAAAGTAGGGGACTCTTTTGCTGAGGATTTTACGCCATTGCTTTTTAAAGGGGCGTTGCCTAATTTTATTGCGTTGAAAAGTTCGCCAGTAAGGTTTTCCTAGGATGTAGGTTATTAATAATGCACCGATAAATAGGGGTAATAAAATAGGTAACATAGTGACCTCAATGCAAAATGGAATATGGGTTTATCCCTATAACATTGGGGTCTTTGTGTTAAATATCAATACTAAGCATTGTAGACTTGTTTTTATTCATAATGAGCGAGGAATGCTCTTAATTTATCTTCATCAATAATGGTAAGACCTTGCTCTGTTTTGTTAATCAAGCCTTTATCTATTAGGTCTCTGACTGCACGGCGATAAACGCGTCCGGAGGTCCCAAAACGCTCAGCTTCTTGGTTCACTTTATCAAAGCCACCTAAGGCGGCGCTTGTTTCCTTTTGCATCAGTAAGTCATATGCAATGTTGTAAGTAATAGGATGAAGTAAGCGGTTTGTGTAGATATCCATTGAGTCTTGGTAATCTTCTGCTAAAGCGGCTGCAAAAAAGAACATCATTTCAGGTTGTAAATAGAGGGCTTGGGTCAGTGCGGTGAGGCAGATGATGTCTAGTTGTAAATGCTCGGCAGCGACGACCGTCCATTGACAAGGCGTTTTGCTAAAGTACTCCATCTCACCGAATATATGATAGTCACAATCAGCCTCTCCAAGCTGGAAACGTCGCCCATTAGCTGCGCTGATGCTCATTGATACACGCCCAAGAGGCACCACATAGAGGTGTTCTAATTTTTCACCCTGACGAAGAATTTCGTTACCCACATCAACATAACGTGTGCCTACCTGGCATTGATAAATCAGCGCTTTAAATGCGTGGCGTTTATCGTTTAAGAATGATTGGAAACGACCTGATGTGTAAGGGCTAATTCTCATAGTGAACTCATCTATTAATGGGACTGCAAAATTAATTAGATTTGAGACTAATTACAACTATTTGTTTTATCTTAGTAATGGGTTGTGCTGTAGATCTCGTTCGATAAGAGAAAGGCGATACGTAAGCATCGCCTGTTAATCGTTTTGATTGCCTAAAAAGTCTTAAGCTTGCTGACACAGAGCCTCTAAGGCGGCTATTGCGGCTAGATTTTCACCTTTCATCAAGGCTTGGTCATCATTAACGTATTGACTAACGCCTTCTTTTACATCCTGCTGATATAACACCACATTATTGAGAATCGACGCCACTTCAAGTCCTCGCAATCGTCCCACTGCAAATAATGCAGAGGTTTCCATATCGGCACCTAATACGCCTTTTTTATTCCAATAATGACAAATCTCTGTTTCATCATCGGTGTAAAAACTATCATGTGAACGCACAAGCCCAAGGTGATAACTTGCCGATTGTTTTGCTAAAAAAGTATCTAATGCCTTTAGCAAAACAAAGCTCGAATACGCGGGATAGCTCGCTTTAATATACGCCTTAGAAGCGCCTTCATCACGCACCGCAGCCTCTGCGACAATGAGATCTCCCAATTGAATGTTTTCTTGCATTGCACCAGCTGAGCCCACGCGCACAATATGCGTGGCGCCACACTGCTTGAGCTCTTCGAGTGCAATAATTAGCGAAGGGGCGCCAATGCCGGTGCTGCATATTGTCACCATTTTTCCTTTGTAATAGCCCGTAAATAAACGATATTCACGATTCTCAGAGACGAGTTTAGCATTCTCAATGAGGGTGGCGATGCGGTTAACTCGGTCGGGCTCCCCACATACAATTACCAGTGGGGATATTTGACTTGCATCGACACAAATATGCGGCTGTTTGCTCATACAAGGGCCTCTTGGTTTGATTGTGGGAGATGCGTTTTGTTGTTATTTATTTTTGCTGTGCGAGTCCATTCTCGTGTGCCATTTGCAGCAATAAACATAAGAATCGCGTATTGAACTGACATGGCATAGACACCTTGTGATGCGTAGATGCCAACACTGATGATGTTAATGACGACCCACAGCATCCAATTTTCAACATATTTACGGGTCATCAAAACCTGTGCAACAATTGACAATATGGTCATCGTAGCATCCCAAAAAGGAAACGCATCAGGTGCTAATGTTGGTGGTGCTAAACCAGCGCCAAACAGATTTAGGCTGTTCACCGCGATATTAGCTAAAGCGAAGAAGAACGGGTCGATGTAAATTGTTAGCAGGGCAATTGCCACTACGCTGATCGCTGCAATCATCATTAGCTTTTGTTTGCTTAACCAGCGTACTTCAAGTGTATCGCCAGCTGCCGTTGGTCTTGTCCATGCGTACCAGCCATATATGTTGGCGCAGAAAAAGAAAAGCTGCAGTAGTAACAGGCCATACAGTTGAATTTGGAAAAAAATCACAGCAAAGAGCATTACATTTATTAAACCAAACAGATAATTAATGGTTTTTTCTTGGCTGGCAAACCAAATACACAGCAAACCAAAAATGGTGCCAAGCGCTTCAATCCAACTCATGGCATAACCGCCACCAATGGGAATAGTGACAAGCGTATTATTTATATCGAGTAGGGCGAATAGATCCATGATGATGTCCTTTATGATTTTTTAGGTGAGTTCATCATAAAGTGAGATTAAAGCGACAGGGAGGATATTTGTCCTCCTTGGGGTGTGCACGATCAAATTTATTAAATGTTACTGCTATGTATTTTAATAGGTGATTTTAACGCCATTTCATAACGCATTGATTAATAATGGGTTCTTTTTTTGTTTAAGAGTTGTTCTCATGGAAATCCCAAAAGTGAGATTAAGTATTCCCAATAATGGGATGTTTTTTTGAGGCTCGACTCTTATCAACTGCGTTAGTCATGCTCTATTGAGTAATACCATTAGTGCAACTAAGCTTAACTTACCTTAACTATTGAAATCACAGAGGTTAGCTTGAGAGATATATTGTTACGTCCCCGAAAAAGGCTGATTAAAATAGTGCCTAACTCTAAAAATCGTGAAATTTTTCTGTTGTTTTTTGGTCCAACACTCATGCTAATGAGTTACTTGTTGCATCTATTATTGCCGCCACAATTTGCTGTACAGGTTATATTTGTAACCTTAATAGGCGTCGTCGTTTTGCTATTAGGTTTAGTAAAATTAGTTGAGCCGAGATTCAGTTATTACCTCTGTCCACAGGGGTTGATTTATCGACACCGATGCGGGCAATGGCAAATAAGTTGGTTAGAGATTAGTCGTATTGGGCAACTGCAGACATATGTCTCGAATCAATATACTGACCTACCTTATATCGGTCTTAAGTTGCATGATTTAGAGAGTGTCGCACGTAATATTTCACCACGTTTGGCTAATAAGTTGATTCATGAACAAAATGAACTGCTGTTACTTGCTGTGGGTAATAATGAAATTAAAAGTGAAGATGCAGTGATTAATTTTGAACCCTACCATTTAAATGGCATTGAATATAAAGGGCCTATTGCAGGCTGGTTATATAAAACAGAGCAACTATTTAAGGCTTACGGATATCATATTTATTTACCCGAAAATAGTTTTGATAGAGAGGTAAGCGAATTTATGCGTTTACTTAAGCAGTGCCAGCACTTTGTTAAGATGAATAGTTAATGACTACAAGGTTTTGTTACTTCACTTATGCTTATCCAAATATAGGTTTATTGGTCTACAAATAAGTTAACCAGCAAAGTGATAATGATACTCTTGATTTTAAATATCAATTAAGCGACTATTTGTATAGTCAATTCACTTTTAACACTAAGGCTTAAGGATGAGTACAGTTCCTCGTTATAAACAAATTAGAGAGTTTATAGCTGAAAACATTAGTAGTAATCGTTGGCCTGTGGGCACAAAAATCCCTACTGAAATAGAGCTAACAAAACAGTTTTCAGTTAGCCGTATGACGGTTAATAAAGCGATACGCGATTTAGTTATCGCCGGTTTATTAGAGCGTACGCCACGTATCGGTACTTTTGTTTGCACCAAAAAAGTCTCTTCGTCTTTGCAAGATATTCGTAATATCGCCGATGAAATAGAGCAACGTGGTAAGCACTACAGTAATAAAATTCTGTCTCAAATAAGCCTACAAGCTGATGATGAAATCGCCATGCGTTTGGGTGTTAAAATCGAAGCAACGGTGTATTTCACTGAGATTATTCACCTTGAAGATGATGTGCCTCTACAACTCGAGCGTCGCTGGGTTAACCCGGATTTTGCTAGCGATTATATTAAGCAAGATTTCAGTAAAGCGACACCTAACGAATACTTAACTAAACACTGCCCACTAAGCTCCATTGAACATACGGTTGAAGCGATTACCTCCAGTGAATACATTCAACAGCAGTTACATTTATCGCCTCATGCGCCTTGTTTGTTATTAAATCGTCGTACTTGGAGTAATGAAAATCTGATCAGTGTGGCCTTGCTTTATCACCCCGCAGACAAATACAAACTCACCTTAAGAACTAACGTTTAAACTCAGAGTGTTTCCGCTCTGGTTTATTTATTCCCCTGCAACAAAAACGAAGTTGATCACAAGTTGTTAACATAAGCATTGCGCTTTAGTCATTTATTGCTAAATTTAATTGTATATACAATTAAATTTGGAATGACGATGAATTTACTGCTGATTAACGCACGCTTGGTTACCATGCAAAAAGTCACGATGCAAAATGACAGTGACGGTTACCAAGTGCAAGACGCACAATTTGTTCATGTGTGTGACGGTAAAATTATTCAAATGGGTCCAATGCAAGCCTGTCCTGAGATGGATGTTTTGCAAACATTGGATTGCGAGCATAAGTTAGTCACCCCCGGTTTAATTGATTGCCATACCCACCTTGTTTTTGCTGGCAATCGCGCCAATGAGTTCGAGCAACGTTTAATGGGCGTGGCCTACGAAGAGATTGCGCGCCAAGGTGGCGGCATTATGTCTACCGTGAAAGCCACTCGAGAAGCCTCAGAACAAACACTATTAACCAATGCGTTACGGCACTTATCTGGATTAATCAAAGATGGCGTCACTACGGTTGAGGTTAAATCAGGTTATGGCTTAACCCTTGAAAGTGAACTGAAAATGTTGCGCGTTGCTAAGCAACTGGAACAACACGCCAAGATTAAAGTCTCTACTACATTACTGGCGGCCCACGCCGTTCCCCCTGAATTTAAAGATGATGCCGACGCTTATATCAATTATGTGTGTGAGCAGATTATTCCCGCTGCTGTATCTGCAAAATTAGTCGATTATGTGGATGTTTTTTGTGAGGGCATTGGTTTTAATCTCAAACAAACAGAGCAAGTGTTTGCCACTGCGTTATCTTTTGGTCTTGGCATTAAAGGGCACACTGAACAGTTAAGCCATTTAGGTGGCAGCGCATTAGCGGCAAAAATGGGCGCAAGCTCGGTAGATCATATTGAATATTTAGATGCCGAAGGGGTTAACGCGTTGGCTGAAAACGGCACGGTGGCGACTTTGTTACCCGGCGCTTTCTATTTTTTAAGAGAAACACAACTTCCGCCAATCCAGTGCTTAAGAGAGGCCAAAGTGCCGATGGCATTAGCCAGCGATTTTAACCCAGGTACGTCGCCAATTGCCTCACTGTTAACCATTATGAATATGGGGTGCACGCTGTTTCGTTTAACGCCAGAAGAAGCTTTAAGAGGTGTAACTTGTCATGCCGCGCAAGCATTAGGTATTGCTGCAAAAAGGGGGCAAATAAAAGTAGGTTATGAGGCGGATTTTGCACTTTGGAATGTCACACACCCAGCACACCTTTGTTATGAAATTGGCACGCCTTTATTACACGCACGTATTCTCAACGGAGTGCTTTGTGATGACTAAACATCAGCAACAACAACAGCACCAACAGCAACAACCACAATCAATGGATTCTATTTGGCAAGGCCGTGTTGATAGTGAAGATGGCGATAACGGCCGACGTTTTCATCAAATGGTGAATCTTATTGATTTATCCAATCAAACATTAGCGCCACCAGCAGGTTTACTGTTATTAGGTTTTTGTTGTGATGAAGGCGTTCGACGTAATAAAGGCCGAGTCGGTGCATTTCAAGCGCCTAATTTGATTCGTGCCGCCTTAGCGAATATGGCGTGGCACCACGACAATAAACAGCAAGCAACGCCACTTTATGATGCAGGTAATGTGTGTTGTGTGGATGATCAACTTGAAAAAACTCAGCTGCAATTGGCGCAGCAGGTTTGCACTGCATTACAACAAAAACACAAAGTCATGGTATTTGGCGGAGGTCATGAACTTGCATGGGCCTCGTTTCAAGGGTTAAGCCAATACTTTCAAAAAACGAGCATTCATAACCCTAAAATCGGCATTATTAACTTTGATGCGCATTTTGATTTACGTCGCTATTCAGCTACTGATTCAACAACTGATTCAACAACTGATTCAACAACTCATTCAACAACTCATTCAGCAAATAATTCAGCAAATAATTCAGCAAATAATTCAGCAAATAATTCAGCAAATAATTCAGCAAATAATTCAGCAAATAATTCAACGGCTAATTCAGATAGCGATTCAAGCTCAGAGTCGTATTATCCAACCAGCTCGGGCACGCCTTTTAAACAAATTGCAGACCGCTGTTTATCATTAGGTTGGGCATTTAATTATGCTTGCTTAGGCGTGAGTCGCGCCAGTAATACACAAGCCTTATTCAATCAAGCTGATCAGTTAAATGTGTTTTACAGAGAAGATAAACAACTCGCGACGCACTTGTTAACTGAACGTTTAGCCGAGTTAACGGCGTTTATCAGCAAGGTCGATCACCTCTATTTAACCATCGATATTGATGTGTTTTCAGCAAGCATTGCCCCCGGTGTCAGCGCGCCAGCACCTAGAGGCATTAGTTATGAAACCATTGAAATACTATTACAGCCCATTCTTGATGCCAAAAACCAAGCCGGTAAAAGCAAATTAATATTAGCTGATTTCGCGGAATACAATCCTGAGTTTGATAGTGATAAACAAACCGCGCGATTAGTCGCAAGACTGGCATGGGATATATCAAAGTCCATGCTTAGTGTTGAGTAAATAACACTCTTATTAACTTATTAACTTATTAACTTATTAACTTATTAACCCATTCAACTAGCGAGTTGTATAAAAGAAACTGTAAGTGCTCAGGGCTAAGCCATTTATGGTGAGTTCAAGGCGAAAAAGCACAGTTTAGTAGTTTAAATACTTCGTACATCCTGTACTACGCCCTTCGGGCCACCCTACGGATGTTCAAATTTATTCCCGATAAATTTGTGCGCATTTTTCAACGATGAAATCGCCTTAAATGGCGACGACCTGAGTAGTTACGATTTTTCATGTATTTAAGGAATTGATATGACCAATAATCGTTTAGACACATCACGCACTATCATTGCTCCGCAGGGCACGACCTTGAACGCTAAGTCTTGGTTAACCGAAGCGCCGTTGAGGATGTTAATGAATAATCTACACCCTGATGTGGCCGAGCATCCCCATGCGCTAGTGGTGTATGGCGGTATTGGGCGTGCTGCGCGAGATTGGCAGTCTTACGATAAAATTGTCGAAGTGTTAAAACGTTTAGAAGACGATGAAACCTTATTAGTGCAATCAGGAAAACCCGTGGGTGTGTTTCAAACGCATGCGAATGCACCGCGTGTATTGATTGCTAACTCTAACCTTGTGCCACATTGGGCAAACTGGGAACACTTCAACAAACTCGATAAACAGGGCTTGATGATGTACGGGCAAATGACCGCGGGTTCTTGGATTTACATTGGCTCGCAGGGCATAGTGCAAGGTACTTATGAAACCTTTGTGGCGATGCTAGACAAACACTTTTCAGGCTCTGCAAAAGGACGCTGGGTTTTAACTGGTGGTTTAGGTGGCATGGGCGGCGCACAACCTCTGGCTGCAACCATGGCGGGTTATTCTATGATTGCCGTGGAATGTGATGAATCACGTATCGATTACCGTTTGCGCACGGGTTATGTGGATCAAAAAGCAACCACGTTAGATCAAGCTTTAACAATGATTGAACAAGCAAAAGTCGATAATAAACCTACTTCAATTGGTTTGTTGGGCAACGCTGCTGATATCTTCCCTGAGTTAGTGAAGCGTGGTATTGCCCCTGATGTGGTGACCGACCAAACCTCGGCACATGATCCGCTAAATGGATATTTACCACAGGGCTGGACCATGGAGCAAGCAGCTAAAATGCGTCAAACAGATGAAGCCGCTGTGGTTTCTGCTGCTAAAAAATCAATGGCGATTCAAGTACAAGCGATGTTAGCGCTACAAGATGCAGGCTCTGCAACGGTTGATTATGGTAATAATATTCGTCAAATGGCCTTGGAAGAGGGCGTGACTAATGCCTTTGATTTCCCTGGATTTGTACCGGCTTATATCCGCCCACTGTTCTGTGAGGGTATTGGACCGTTCCGTTGGGTAGCGCTCTCTGGCGACCCTGAAGATATTTACAAAACAGATCAAAAAGTAAAAGAGCTGATCCCTGATAATGCGCATCTGCATAATTGGTTAGATATGGCCCGTGAACGCATTCAGTTCCAAGGTTTGCCTGCACGTATTTGTTGGGTGGGTTTAAAAGACCGACAACGTTTAGGCTTAGCGTTTAATGAGATGGTTAAAAATGGTGAATTGAAAGCACCGATAGTTATTGGACGCGACCACCTTGATTCTGGCTCAGTCGCAAGCCCAAATCGTGAAACAGAAGGCATGATGGATGGCTCGGATGCGGTATCGGATTGGCCATTGCTCAATGCGTTATTAAACACAGCTAGTGGTGCAACGTGGGTTTCTTTACATCACGGGGGGGGCGTTGGTATGGGCTTCTCGCAACATTCAGGCATGGTGGTTGTGTGTGATGGCACAGAGGACGCGCATCAACGTGTGAGTCGTGTTTTACGTAATGACCCTGCTACAGGGGTGATGCGCCATGCGGATGCGGGTTATGAGATTGCTAAAACCTGTGCGCGTGAACAGAATCTAGATCTGCCGATGCTTGACGTTGAGTAGTTCGCCTTTAAATAACTGCGTTAAAGTCAGTGGTTATTAAACCAATATTTTATGAATAGTTTGGAGAGATAGATGTACAACTTAATGATTAAACCGGGTTTGTTAACATTGGCAGAATTACGCCAAATCAGTCGCAACCCTGTCCAACTGAGTTTAGATCCGAGTTGTGTTGATAATATTCACGCGAGTACGCAGATTGTGAATCAGGTCATTGCAGAAAATCGTGTTGCTTATGGCATTAATACAGGTTTTGGTTTGCTCGCGAATACCCGTATCGCACCAGAAGATTTAGAAACCTTGCAGCGCAGTATTGTGCTTTCTCACGCTGCCGGTATTGGTGAGTTCATGAACGATGAAACTGTGCGACTGATGATGGTCTTGAAAATAAATAGCTTAGCACGTGGTTTTTCAGGTATTCGTTTGTCGGTTATTGAAGCGTTAATGCAACTAGTGAATGCGCAGGTTTACCCCTGTGTGCCTAAAAAAGGATCCGTGGGCGCATCGGGTGATTTAGCACCGCTTGCACATATGAGTACGATTTTATTAGGCGAAGGTGAAGCGCGTTATCAAGGTGAACTTATTTCAGGTGCACAGGCATTAAAAGTGGCTGGCATGCAAGCGATTACGCTGGCACCCAAAGAAGGGTTGGCACTATTAAATGGTACGCAGGCATCCTGTGCATTTGGTTTAGAAGGTCTGTTTGCCGCTGAAGATTTGTTTGCTTCGGCCACTTTATGCGGTGCAATGACAGTTGATGCTGCTTTAGGTAGTCGTCGTCCTTTTGATCCTCGAGTACATCAAGTGCGCGGTCATCAATCACAAATAGACTCAGCCTTAATGTATCGTCATATATTAGGCGACAGCAGTGCGGTAGGGCAGTCTCATACCGCCTGTGAAAAGGTGCAAGACCCGTATTCTCTGCGTTGTCAGCCACAGGTGATGGGCGCATGTTTACAACAAATTCGTAACTCTGCTGATATTTATGTTGTTGAAGCGAACTCAGTATCCGATAACCCATTAGTGTTTGCAGACGATGGCGATATTATCTCTGCGGGTAATTTTCATGCTGAGCCAATCGCGATGGCCAGCGATAATCTTGCCCTAGCTATTGCTGAAATTGGCAGTTTATCGGAGCGACGCATGGCGTTATTGATTGATAGTGGTTTAAGTAAATTACCGCCATTTTTAGTGAATAATGGCGGCGTTAATTCTGGCTTTATGATTGCACAGGTAACAGCCGCTGCACTTGCCAGTGAAAATAAATCATTAGCGCATCCTGCCTGTGTTGATAGTTTACCCACTTCGGCAAACCAAGAAGATCATGTGTCGATGGCGACCTTTGCAGGGCGACGTTTAAAAGAGATGGCAGAAAATACCCGTGGAATATTAGCGGTTGAGTTATTAGCAGCTGCGCAAGGGTTAGATTTTAGGGCACCGTTAGTCTCTTCAGTGTTAATTGAAAGTGCAAAAGCAGAATTACGCGAACGTGTTACTTTCTACGATAAAGACAGATACTTTGCCCCCGATATCGCGCAAGCGAATCAACTGTTATTAGAAGCAGCTCATAACAAACTGATTCCTGAGGCGTTATTGCCAAGTCTGTAGTCCAAGGTAGCCATCGTCTGTGATCATATTTGAGCGACGTAAACTCTCCCCTTACGTCGCTCAAATATTCAAAGTACCAATATTTAAAGTACCAATATTTAAAGTACCAATATTCAAAGTACAAATCCTCATAGATTGTCTTTAATGGTTTCTGCATCCTCTTCTTGTTCAGGGCAGTGAAAGCTTTGTTGTAGTTTTCCATCGTGTAACGATTCAATATGTACATCAAACCCCCAGAGGCGGTGCACGTATTTGAGCACGGCTTCAGCAGAGGTATCATCAATGGGGTTACGGTTGTGCTGACAGTGACGCAGTGTTAGAGAACGATCGCCACGCATATTGACATCAAAAGCTTGAATATTGGGCTCGCGATTACCTAGGTTATAAAGCCCCGAGAGTGCGGCTCGAATCATTTGGTAACCTTTTTCGTCATGAATAGCGCCCACTTGTATGTCTTTATTTTTATCGTCATCGACAATGCAAAATAGCTTTAAGTCGCGAATCAGCTTGGGTGATAAAAACTGTAAAATAAAACTCTCATCTTTAAAATTACGCATCGCAAAATCAAGTGTCTTACGCCAATCACTACCGGCAATATTAGGAAACCATTCACGGTCTTCATCACTGGGGTGTTCACAGATACGGCGAATATCAATCATCATATTAAAGCCCAAAGTGTAGGGATTAATACCACTGTAATGAGGGCTATCAAAAGGCGGTTGGTAAATGACGCTGGAATGAGATTGTAAAAATTCAAGCATAAAACCATCGGTTACTAACCCTTGATCGTAGAGCTCGTTAATCAGGGTGTAATGCCAAAAACAGGCCCAACCTTCGTTCATGACTTGTGTCTGGCGCTGTGGGTAAAAATATTGTGCAATCTTGCGTACGATACGCACAATTTCTCGTTGCCAAGGCTCTAATAACGGGGCATTTTTTTCGATAAAATAGAGTAGGTTTTCTTCCGGCTCTTGCGGAAATTTAAAGTCGTCATTATCAATTTCAGCCGTTGTGCTTTTAGGAATAGTCCGCCATAAATCGTTGACCTGTTGTTGTAAGTGTTCTTCTCGCTCTTGCTGGCGCATCTTTTCTTCTGCCGCTGAAATGGAGCAAGGGCGCTTGTAGCGATCTACCCCATAATTTGACAGCGCGTGACAGGCGTCAAGCATATCTTCCACCGCACTGATGCCATGGCGTTGCTCGCACTTATCGATATAATTCTTAGCGAAGAGCATGTAATCGATAATCGAGTCTGCATCTGTCCAAGCGCGAAACAGGTAGTTACCTTTAAAGAATGAATTATGACCATAACAGGCATGGGCAATCACCAGTGCCTGCATGGTCATGGTATTTTCTTCCATTAGGTAGGCGATGCAGGGGCTAGAATTGATGACTATTTCATACGCTAAGCCCATTTGACCGCGGCTATATGAGCGTTCTGTATTAATAAATTGTTTGCCATAAGACCAGTGATGATAACCCAGTGGCATTCCTGCCGAAGCATACGCATCCATCATCTGCTCAGAGCTAATCACTTCAATCTGATTAGGGTAGGTATCTAAACCAAACTGTTTAGCGATTTTTGCGATCTGTGCATCGTACTCTTGTATGAGCTCAAAGGACCACTCAGAAGTGGTGGAGATAGGCTGACGTTTCTCTGTTGTGTTTTTCATAAGGCAACCCGTGAGGCATAGGCCCATTGATGCATTTTCTCCGAACTAATCACTTCAATCTGATTAGGGTAAATATCCAAAGCAAACTGTTTAGCGATTTTAGCAATTTTATTAATTTTGGCATTGCTCATACAACTCCCGTTTTTTTCTGGAATAAATCGCGAAACACTGGGTAGATATCGCTGGCATCAACGAGTTGTTGCATGCAAAAACGATCAGGAAAGGCCGCTTGTATTGTCTCGTATTCTCTCCATAGGGCTTGATGACCGTTTGGTGTTATCTCTATATATGTGAAGAACTGTAGTAGTGGAAGCAGGCTGTTGGTGAGAATTTCATGACAGGTATTGGAGTCGTTATTCCAGTTGTCACCGTCTGACGCTTGTGCACCATAAATATTCCATTCGCCCACTGGGAAACGCTCATCGATAATTTCTTTCATCAATATCAGCGCGCTGGAAACAATCGTGCCCCCGGTTTCTCGGGAATAAAAAAACTCTTGTTCATCGACTTCTTTAGCAAGGGTATGGTGGCGAATAAAAACCACTTCGGTGTGTTCATAACTTCGCTGTAGAAAGAGATACAAGAGAATAAAAAAACGCTTGGCAATATCTTTTGTCGCCTGACTCATTGAGCCAGATACATCCATAATGCAAAACATCACGGCTTTGCTGCGAGGCACGGGTTCCTTAACCTGAAGATTGTATTTAAGGTCAAAGTCATCAAGCCAAGGCACACGTTTTATTCTGCCTTTAATATCTTCTATCTGCTGCAGAATCTCGCTGATTCGTGGCTGGTGGCAATCGTCAATAGGCTCTACTTGCAACCTTGATAGCTCCTCATCGAGGACTTTAATCTGGCGCCTTTTCCCGCCACTCAGGGCGAGTCTGCGTGCATTCGCGGCGCGCAGTGTACGTACGATATTGACCTGACCTGGATTGCCTTCGTTACTGATGCCGGCGCGGTGGGTTTTAAATTCTTCATCACCCTTTAGCTGATGTTTTACTAAGTTGGGAAGCTCTAATTCTTCGAACATAAAGTCGAGAAACTCTTCTTGGGTAATTTGGAAAACAAATTCATCCATGCCTTCGCCACTATCACTGGCGCCTGCACCTGGTCCTCCCTGACCGCCTTGTGGTCTTGGAATATGATCACCGGCAATAAACTCTTTATTACCGGGCAGGATGTTTTCGTTGTAGCCACCTTGGCCATGGTGAAAATGCGGCTCACTGACATCTTTAGAGGGGATGCTGATTTGCTCACCCTTTTCAATATCAGTAATGGATCGCTGGCTAACCGCATCGGCGACCGCTTTTTTAATATGTTTTTTGTAGCGCCTTAAGAAGCGCTGTCGATTAACAGTGCTTTTGTTTTTGGCATTGAGGCGACGGTCAATTATATAAGACATTCATCGCCTCCTACTGTGATTTTCTGACTCGTAAATACCACTCCGATAACAAGCGAACTTGTTTTTCGGTGTAGCCACGTTCGGTCATACGATTAACAAAGTCTTGATGCTTTTTCTGATCGTCGTTAGACGCTTTAGCATTAAAAGAGATAACCGGTAACAAGTCCTCGGTATTGGAGAACATTTTTTTCTCGATAACCGTGCGTAATTTTTCGTAGCTGTGCCAAGCGGGGTTGTCACCATTGTTATTAGCGCGGGCGCGCAGTACAAAATTGACTATCTCGTTACGGTAATCTTTAGGGTTACTGATGCCGGCAGGTTTTTCTATTTTCTCTAATTCTTCATTTAGCGAGGCTCTGTCTAGAATCTCACCGGTATCAGGGTCGCGGAACTCTTGGTCTTGAATCCAGAAATCGGCGTAAATAACATAACGGTCAAAAATGTTTTGCCCGTACTCAGAGTAAGACTCTAAATAAGCCGTTTGAATTTCTTTGCCGATAAAATCGACGTAACGTGGGGCGAGGTATTCTTTGATAAAGGCTAAATACTTCTCTTGTATCTCGGGTTGGAACTGCTCTTGCTCAATCTGTTGCTCTAATACATATAACAAATGCACGGGGTTAGCTGCGACTTCGGTTGCATCAAAGTTAAACACCTTAGACAATATTTTAAAGGCAAAACGTGTCGACAGGCCATTCATGCCTTCATCGACGCCCGCGTTGTCGTGATACTCTTGAATCGATTTTGCTTTCGGGTCGGTATCTTTTAAATTTTCACCATCGTAGATACGCATTTTCGAGAATAGATTAGAGTTATCGGGCTCTTTGATACGCGACAAAATGCTAAATTGTGCGAGCATTTCGAGTGTATCGGGCGCACAGGGGGATTTTGATAGTGATGAATTTTCGAGTAGTTTTTCGTAAATATGTGTTTCTTCCGAAACACGTAAGCAGTAAGGCACTTTAACGATATAAACGCGGTCAATAAACGCTTCGTTGTTTTTGTTATTTTTAAAGGTCTGCCATTCAGATTCGTTAGAATGCGCAAGAATAGTCCCTTCAAACGGGATAGCACCAAGCCCTTCCGTGGAGTTGAAATTACCTTCTTGTGTTGCTGTGAGTAAGGGATGTAATACTTTTATGGGCGCTTTGAACATCTCTACAAATTCCATCAAGCCCTGATTCGATAGGCACAAACCACCCGAAAAACTGTAGGCATCGGGATCATTTTGTGGAAAGTCTTCGAGCTTACGAATATCGACCTTACCCACCAAGGATGAAATATCCTGATTGTTTTCATCACCGGGCTCTGTTTTGGTAATCGCGACTTGATCAAGAATCGATGGGTAGCGTTTAACTACGCGGAATTGGCTGATATCGCCATTAAACTCATGCAGACGTTTTACCGCCCAAGGCGACATAATAGTGCCGATATAACGTAGCGGAATGCCGTAATCTTCCAGCAGTATTTGACCATCTTCAGTGGCGTCGAACAATCCCAGTGGCGATTCATAAACGGGAGAGCCTTTCAAACAGTAAATAGGTTGGTCTTCCATTAACGCTTTGAGTTTTTCAGCTAATGATGATTTACCACCACCAACGGGGCCAAGTAAGTAGAGTATTTGTTTTTTTTCCTCTAATCCTTGAGCTGCATGTTTAAAGAAGGAAACGATTTTTTCGATACATTCTTCCATGCCGTAAAAATCGGTAAAGTGTTTATAACGTTTGATTATTTTATTGGAAAATATCCGCGATAATCTAGGGTCGTGAGAGGTATCAACTAACTCGGGTTCGCCGATGGCTTTTAGCATACGTTCAGCAGACGAGGCGTAGGCGCCAGGGTCTTGCTTACACAGTTTCAAGTACTCTTCAATGCTCAACTCTTCCTCTTGGGTCGACTCGTAGCGTTGTTGGTAGTGGTTGAAAATACTCATGGCTCACCTCGTGTTTATTGTTGGACCCTAGGTAGACTTATACTATGTAGATGCTTGTATATAACTGATAGTGCTTTAATAATTTTTTTTGCGTGTACTTACAGCATAGACATTATTCGCTAATGCGCCTTTCTATAAACATGAAATTGATGCCTTGCGCGGTGTGTATTTGTATTTATATTTATATTTTATCGGGGGACTAAAGTTGCGAGCTGTCAATATTGCCTTTTGCTTTGCTTCACTGGCTCTCTACGAAGTTTGTTGGGGCGATTTGAGATCGTTGTTGGTGTTTTTTTTGTTAATTTTAAAGGTAAATATGAACTGAAATAAGGTGATATTTTTTGCGATAAAGACGGTTTTTGTCCTTTTTGCGAAAATTTAGAATATAAAATGAAGAGAAGAGGCATTGGTTAATACCTCTTCTAAAATACGAAAGGGGAGCAAGCCTTGCGACTAAAGCACCAGATTACCAATCATAAAGGCGATGATGACGGAAGATGTGATCGTCGCGATACCCGGTAATAAAAACGGATGGTCAAAAACATACTTTCCAATACGTGTCGAGCCGGTATCGTCCATCTCAATCGCCGCTAATAAGGTCGGGTAAGTGGGTAATACAAACAGTGCGCTCACCGCTGCAAAAGCTGCAATCGTTGCCACGGGTTCAATACCCATAGAAAGTGCCGCTGGCATCAAGGCTGCTGTCGTCGCGCCCTGTGAATAAAGTAGCATAGAGGCAAAAAACAGAACCAAGGCTAACATCCACGGGTAACTCGCTAACAACGACCCTGAAAAGTCTTTAATATCATCAATATGACCATTCACAAAAGTAGAGCCTAACCACGCTACGCCTAATACGCAGATACACGCACACATGCCTGAGCGAAACGTCGACATTTGTGTTATTTCATTAACGTCGAGTTTGCATTTCAGCGCAATAACGCCTGCTGTTGCTAACATGATCGCCATAATCGCTTCACTGCGGCCAATGGTCGGGTTTTCAATGACACCTGAAAGCAGAATCGCATAACTGACCACCAATAAAATTGATAGCGCAAAAGCCAGTACTGAAAATTTAGCATCGCTGGTGGGTACATAATTGGCTTGCTCACGTTGTTTAATTAATCCCTGTGCAAGACGCTCTTTATAAATTGGATCATCTTCTAACGGTTTACCTAATAGCTGTGCGACAACCGCGCCAATTAATACCGCAATCAGCGTTGAAGGAATCGCAATGCTCAGCAGTTGTAAATAACTCACACCAAAAGGCTGTAACATAGCGGCAAAAGCCACCACAGCAGCAGAAATTGGCGAAGCGGTAATGGCGATTTGTGATGCCACAACCGCAATGCTCAAGGGTTTAGAAGGGCGGATGCCTTGTTCTTTGGCCACCTCTGCAATCACAGGTAACGTTGAAAATGCCGTATGACCCGTGCCCGCAAGTAGGGTCATAAAATAGGTCACCATCGGCGCTGCAAAGGTAATATATTGTGGGTGTTTACGGAGCATTTTTTCAGAGAGGTAAACCAAATAATCAAGTCCGCCTGCGCGTTGCATGGCTGCAATGGCGGCAATCACCGACATAATGATTAAAATCACCTCAACCGGGATATATTCCATACTGGTTTTCATACCCAGCATAGCAAGTACAATGACACCCGCGCCCCCCGCATAACCGATGCCGATACCACCGAGTCGTGCGCCGATAAAAATAAACAGTAAAACGATTGCTAGTTGTAACCAAAGCATTGTTATTCCTTAAAACCAAAAAAGTAGGTAGAGAGTTAATATAAATAAATAATATAGTCAGCGTTTCGCTATAACGATATAGTGCATAAATTTAACGATGAAGTTATTTATGAGTTCAATTGAGTGTCCATTCTGCCAACAAGATAATCGTTGCACGGTTAATAGCAACAGCTGTTGGTGCCAATTAACGCATGTTCCTAGCGCCTTGATTGACTTATTACCTGATGCTGTCGTTAAAAACGCAACCACTAAATCATGTATATGCGTGACTTGTGTCGAATCTTACCAAAAAAGTCCACTCTTGTTTAAGGCTCAGATCAATGGCAAAGCCAAATAAAAAAGGTCCGACCAAAACAGTGGACATATTTTGCGCTAAATGTCGTACTCAACTGTTTAAATATCGCAAAGGTGGGAAAGGGGCATTAATCAAATGTTTTAAAGAACGCATTAGTGTCGATTTCACTGAGACGCCTTGTACTTGCCCAAAATGCCAAACCGTTTTTGCACGAGAAATGCTCATTCGTGGCACACCGGCATTAAAAATGATTGGTGGCAAAGTATCTTGCTAATCAACAAGCTACGAATTTATTGTGATGCTTGTCACTGGTTCGAGTCCAGTAGCGGGCTCTGCGCATAAAAAAACAGCAAACAGAACATGAAATGCAAACTTTTATTGACAGTCTCAGGCCGATAAAGCACTATGCATCTGCTTCCACACCAAAGAAGCGTTTCAAAATTTGCTCGCTTAACTCAGTTGGTAGAGTGCCGCCATGACATGGCGTAAGTCACTGGTTCGAGTCCAGTAGCGAGCACCATATTTTTATAAAACAGCCCACTATATGTGGGCTTTTTTATGCCAGTCATAAAGTACGTAACCTGTCACACCAGCCTAACGATTGACGATATTTAGCAATCAGATCAACTTTATCCATTGCCACTGAGTAATTATCTTTTTGAACACAATGCACTGTGTTAATTTAACGACCATATAATGATTGTTCGCTATTCATGGTTGATAACAAAAACTCAAACCAACAATCATCTAATCCGATTCCATAAAGCATGCTTTAAAAATATTCTTGATAAAAAATAATACAAGGCTGTCCCATGTCTCACTGGACTCCATCTGGCTTGGCAGAGGACAGTAGCATATTCAAATTTGTTGGTTATCTAAATATAAATGTATTGCGATTTGTTGATAATAATGATCCATATTTAGGTGGTAATGAATGGGTTTTAACTGATGAAGGGCAACGAATAATAGCTGAACAAAAATTAGCCTTTGAAAAACAGGTTGAAGAGTTAAAACAACAGCAAAATTAAAATGTAAGTGAAAGAATTTAAGCTGTGTTAGGGCTCTCTAGCTCAATGTAGGATAACACCAAAAGATACTGATCTCAGACGTTTCCTTGAATACGAAGTATGGCTAAAATTAGTTACTCAGTACATTAAAACTACAGTCAAAAGTAATTTTTAAGCCATAAAGGCGTGCATATCGCCTTAGAAGAATTTACTCTGTTTATCTGTAAACCTTCTCAATATTTCTTAATCTTAACACTCATTCAATTAATGTTGTTTTTGAATTAATTACCCTTAATATATTCTCTTTAAATAAAAATAAAAAGGAAGTGCGGTTATGGACAAAAACTCTGACCTGATTCATTACTCAAGAGCAGGTGATATTTTTCATTATCGCTGGGCAGTTAAGAGGTGTTTAAAGCTACTAGAATTCAATACTGCTTTACAAAATATCACGATTGAGGGGTCGCAAGAGTCAAAACTTTCTGGTGAATGTGTTGTGGATCTAGCCGAATATCGTAAGTCTGAAAAAGGTGAAAGGTCTGTAGAATATTTCCAGCTAAAGCATTCTACTGTAAGAGCTGACCAACCTTTCACATTATCTACCCTCAAAGATACTATCGTAGGTTTTGCAAAGCGTTTTTCTTCTTTAGATAGCTCAGGCATAAATTTTAAGAGTGTTAAACTAACTGTCCTAACTAATCGCTTAATTTCAGAAAATTTTAAGATATACATCAGCAAAATAGCTAATGGTGAAAAAGCCCCTGTTGGCTTCACAAATAATCTTGAAGAATATACAGAGCTAAAAGGGAAAAAACTTAAACAGTTTTGCAAATGCTTGAACTTGTGTGACTCAGAAGGTAATTACGACGAGCAAAAGTACGATATCCACAAAGAATTAGCTAAGTTATCGGTTTCAAAAAACATTCTAGATAGAGAGAAACTATTAGTAGCCAAAGTTTGGGAAAAAATAGAGCCGGGTAAATCAAATATAATCAAGCGTGAAGATATGCTGGAAGCATTCGATGTAACAAGCTTCGATGATTTTTTTCCTGCTCCACCATTATTCGAGCCAATAGAAAGCTACATCCCTAGAGATGAACAAACAAGTATTGTTACGTCAATCAAGTCAGCTAAAACTCATACGATTATCACTGCCAATGGCGGTGTTGGTAAATCTGTTTTAACCAGTAACCTCTATGCAGAATTTAATGAACCATCAATTGTAATAGCATATGACTGTTTTGGTAATGGAAGTTATCGTAGAACAAGTGCTAAACGACATGAATCTAAATATGCTCTCACTCAAGTCATCAACATGCTCGCTAAAGAAGGATTATGTGATCAAATTATCCCTACTAGAAATGAGCCTGATGAACACTGGATAAAGGCCTTTTTAGGTAGGATTAGAGAAGTTTGTAAGGTTATTACTTCTCAAGATGAAACAGGTCTATTGGTACTAATATTTGATGCTGCGGACAATGCTGAAATGGCAGCAGAAGAGCAAGGAAGTACATGCTTCATTAACCAACTTTTAAAAGAGAATGTGCCTGATAATTGCCGATTAGTATTTACCTGTAGACCTGAAAGACTAGAACTCCTCGATCCTCCTGAAATGATTAGACCAATACAGTTATCTCCATTTTCAAATGAGGAAGCACTTGCCAGTTTAAAAACTAAATATCGAGTAGCAACCATAGAGCAAGCTATTGAGTTTAATCGCTTAACAGGTGGGAATCCGCGAGTACAATCCAATGCATTGTCATTAAAAATACCGTCCTTGAATAAACTTTTACTTTCTTTTGACTCTAAAATATTAACTGTTGAAGACTTAATTGAAAGGCAATTAAAGGAATCAATAACCAGAATTAAAGATGAGTTTCCAAAAAACTACAGGGAGAGTATAGATAATATTTGTACAGGGTTGGCAGTATTACCACCATTTGTGCCTATAGCCGTTTTAGCAAAGGCTGCGAATGTGTCTGCGGATTCAGTAAAAAGTTTTATAGCTGATTTAGGACACCCTCTATGGCAAATTGATGACACAGTTCAATTTAGAGATGAGCCAACCGAAAAGTGGTTTCAAGACCATTACTCTGCAACGCCCGAAAAAATATATTCATTTACTAACACCATTAAGCCATTAGCTACAGAGTTTCCGTATGTTTCTGAATCACTCCCCTTACTATTATTAAAAGCAGAGCAGTTAGATGAGTTAGTAGAACTAGCACTATCTGACAACTATCTCCCTTCAATCAGCACCTTTGATGATAATCAGGTGAGAGTACAAAGATTACAGTACGCATTTAAAGCTGCTCTAAAAGCAAACAGGTTATATGAAGCGGTAAAATTAGCACTTATTGCAGGAGAAGAAATTGCAGGAAACGACCGTCAAATCGATATTTTAACTAATAACATTGACCTAGCCTCTTCATTTCTGTCATCTGGGCGCATACAAGAACTAGCCCACAGGAGAGAGTTGAGTGGTAATTGGGACGGTTCTGAAACCGTATTTTCAGCATCTTTATTGTCAAGTTTATCGGGTATGAAAGGAGAAGCTTATAGTTATTATAGATCAGCAAAGCACTGGCTTTATCGCTACTTTCAAAAGCGTGATGAGGCAAGAGATGAGGAAGAAAGGTTTAATGAAAAGCTACAGGATATTGAAATTATAGAACTAGCCTTCGCTCAATATAGAATAAATGGCTGGGAAAAGTGTGCTGATTTCTTACTATCGTGGAAACCACCGTCATGTGTTTTTAGAATTACTTCCGATTTTGTTGAAAGGCTTGTTGATGCAGGTGAATTTGAAGATATTGATCTGATGGCTACTTATGGAAAAAGTAACTCTAGTTTTATTTTAGCGATCACTTCAGAATTGATGAAAGTTGGTAAAATACCACCCAAATTTTGTTTAACTCGATGCCTTAATCAAATTATTAATCCAAAGTCTAGATTGGATAAATCCGATGATTTTCATGAGACTGGATATACAGTAGAGGCTTATTTATTATTTTTTGAAGCCTGTTTAATTCATCAGTTACCTTTAGCCAATATAAGAAGGGGTCTTAATTATTATTACCACTTCCCTAGCCTTTATCGTGTTGTGGATGACCATCAATACAAAGGAGCTAGAGAGAATCTTCTTCGCTACTTGTCTATTCAAGCGGCAATCAAAAATGACTTTGAGTTAATTTTTGAAAATTATGTCCCTGCTAGCTGGAGAAGTAAAAAGGACTCCTATGATGATAGGCGAAAACTAGAAAGGGCTAAAGAGTTAGTTGGCAAGCTTTTACCTTGGTATATGGTAAAAGCAAAAGTGCTTTCTGGTATAGAGTTAGACTTAAAAAAAGAGCACGAAACAGCCCATAGTTTATCTCCAAAAAAGGGAGGCTACTCATATCGCGAATATGACCCAATTCCTTCTGAAATTATAAAGGCAAAATTTCAAAATATTCTGTTTTGTAACTCTAATTTCTCAGAAGAAATAGATCTGTTTACTGAAAATTATAACGAGAGTAACCTCAAAGTATCTTTCGTTGATGACTTCTATTTTCTAAGGGCAAGTTGTAGAACAGAAAAATTGCTCGAACTTAGTGATTCAATAGAAGAGCATTGTTTTTCATCTTTAAAAAAATATGACCACGACGAGTCTCCAGAGTCGCGTTCAGAACACTTTATTAAGTTATCAAGGGCTGTTTTTTGTATTAGTAAAGAAGATGCCGCCTCTTATTTTGACGAAGCACTAAGCAAAGCTTCAAACTTTGGTCAAGAAGGAGTTATTCGCTGGGAAGCATTAACTTCAATTGCTAAACGTAGCGCGCAGAATGGGGATAAAAATCCAGAGCTTGCACATCGGTATATGAGATGTGCAGAAATGATTGGTGATTCAGTTTATAAAGAAAAATACTGGGATCGCAATGATACTATTTCGACCTGCTTTCAACTTTCGCCAGAATCGGCGTTCCCCATATCAAACAGGTGGAAGGATAGATCTGTTGGTTGGAGTGAAAGGCTAATGTATCCTTTAGCGCATAGCGCAATAGACTCAAATTATACAACATCAGCTTCTTTATGGGCGTTATCATCATTCTCTTGGGAATATGGACTTAGTGAATTTCTAAGCAAATGCCTTGCCAAAGAGCCTTCTAAATTAAATCAGCAAAGAATGCTAGATCGCTATATCCGAGAATTGAGAGTTCAAGGTTATTACGGTGATAAGTGGATAAAAATTCAAAAATTAGCAATTAAGCACGAGTTAGAGTGCATTACTGTAGAAGAAATTAAACAGCTTGTAGTTCCTTTATTGTCTGGAAATTCAGGATCGTTAACTGGGAACTCAATAGAACCGGAAACACAAGAATACCCGTGGGATAAACTTTATGGGCAATTTTACTTATTGACTGATGCTGGTTTTAGTGACGCATTTCAATTTTATGAAAGCCAAGGTTGCCCAAGGGAGTCAGAGAAATTTTGGCAAGGCTGCTTTAAAAAAATAACGTCAAGAAAGCTTAGTTCATTCTTAAATATAATTAGCCAGTCAGAAAAACTTGACTATTATGATTTGCATTATGCGTTTAAAGGGATCCCTGAGAGTTGGAAGAACAAAGTTTCTGTGAAAAATTCTTGGAATATTGCGGTCAAGTATATTGCTTCTAGATTTCCTCAGAGGTTCACAGAAACATATGAAAGAGACTATTTGATAGGAGGTTTCATACTAAACGAAAATACTAACTCCGCGATTAAAGAAGGTGTTATTAAGGGGCTATCCAACTCAGTTGATATCGAGTCAGCTAGAGCCTTGTTTAGCTTTGCTCATTATAGTGCAAGTAATTTAACTATAACAGAAGCCCAAGATTTGATTGACTATGGTTTATCTAGGCTTGAAGAATTTCTTGATGAAGATTATGCCGATGGGTGCTGGAACGAACAAAGTCACTTACCCAAAGATCTTCCCCATGCAATTGCCAGTTATATCTACGCTAACCTGGGTTCGCCTCATGCTGAAGAACGATGGCGAGCTGTGCATGCAGTAACTCGGCTGTATAACCTTAATTGCCAAAACGAAATCAACTTGTTGATAGAGTGTTACAGCAAAGGGCTACCTCAATCATATATACCAACAAAATATGAGTTTTATGATTTACATGCAAAACAGTATTTACTTGTTGCACTGACGCGCTGTGCTAACGAGTGTCCAGAACTTTTGGTTAATAATAAAGGCTTGTTTGCCACTATCGCATTAAATAAAGATCAAGGTATATTGTTTCAATATTACGCAAAGAAAATATGCTTATTGCTACAACAATACAGTCCAGATTGTTTTGAAAAGCCTACGTTTGATAAGATTGAAAATGCTTGCGTAACTCAATACCCAACTATCAACGAAAAGCAATACAGTTATCAAACAGATACGCCTTGGCATAAGGCTGATACATTAGGTGTACTGCCTGAAGTATGGTTTGCACATGACTTTGATAGCCATTGGTTTGAACCTCTAGGTAGAGTGTTTGGTGTTAGTAGTTCACAAATTCAAGATCTAGCAAAAAACATATTGAGTAACCGCTGGCGGATTGAAGTGGAATCTTCTCATTTGGAAGACTCAAGATCGGAACTTTGGAGGGGACGAAGAAATTCACAGGATACGTTTCATTCTCATTACAGCTACCCTAGTATTGATGACTATTCATTTTACATTTCATATCATTTGTTGCTTGAAGTTGCATCTCAATTACTAGAGTCCATGCCCGTGATGCACGACGAAGATGATGATGATGTAAACTGTTGGGAGGAGTGGCTAAATAGTCACTTGATTCTCAATAAAGATAACCTGCTATTATCTGAACTTAGAGATCCTATCCCTATTGGAAAATCAGACTGGGTGAGCGCAGAACACCATGAGGACTGGCAATGGCAAATCTCGGAAACAGATTTCATCAATCATTTAGTTGTGCAAAATAATTCAACCACTTGGCTTCACACTGAAGGGAGTTGGGACGAATATAAAGATGGCAGGAATGAGCATGTCTCATTTTCTAGTGTTTTAGTTCCCAAGGAGTTAAGTCAGTCATTACTGCTCACAAGTATCAACTTTGATAACCATATGCATGAATGTTATTTGTATAGTTATTGTGAATCAGATTATGGTCACCGAAACAGTGAAAATTTCCAATGCAAAGAATGGCTGGTTCGAGAAGGTGAAAATAACGATATAGAATCAAGTGACCCGTATGTCGGTACAATATACGCACAACCTTATAAACTAAAGAAAGGTGTGATAGAGCCAATTTCTGTAAATTGTAGTGCAGATCAAAAAACCTTTAGTTTGTCATCTGACAATAGCATTTGCTTCAAGAATAAATACTGGAGTGAAGACAAGCCTAGTGAGTCAGATTCATACGTTAGCTCAGGTAAGCCTGCTTTAGCATCCCTTAAATTTTTAAAACTCATTTGTGACGAGCTTAATGTAGAAATTGCTATACAAATAAACATTAAGCGCACTTTCACTGGTTCAAATAGGAATAAAGATGACAAACTCGGATACATACCAAGATACAGTAAAACCTTCATCTTATCTGGCGATGGAAAACTTAGAGACACAAGAAAGAGTTATCAGCTTAGGTAAAAAGTTGCTTGCTAGCTTAAAAAAAGATGAAGCTGATGAAATCACGTCTTGGATGATTAACTATTTAGCAGAAAAAATTGATTTAGCTGAAAGTGGCTCAGAGGAAGCTAAAAATAGTTGTATTGATGTCATTTTAAAACTTTGGGAAAGGAGGGCTACGCTTCCTAATGGTACTAGGCCATTTGAAAATTTTGAACCTATATTTAAGGCTTTATATTCGCTTAGCCCTGAAGCAGTGAATCCACGTTACTTCTCAAATTTCTCTGATGAACAAGGAAATGAAACAGAGGGAGAGTTAGCTTCTTTAATTGAGTTGGGTAAAAACCTTGATGTGGCGGCTAGAACTTTAATCTCTTTTATATTTGAAAAAGCTGTTGAAACCGCTACTGACAAAGATACAGTCGCATGGCTTCAAAGTATTTCTAAAACTGTAAGCTCTAGTGAATATGAGTTTATCATTAGGCATACTGAGGTTAGTTCTCCGAGTGCAGCGGAACAAAGAGTCAATAAGTTAAAAAGTAGAATTACTCAATTAAAAACTTTTGAACATATAAGTAAGAGCATTCGACAAGGGTTTAAAGAAGAGTTAAAGGTTTTAAAAAAGAAAGGTGACTCACAATCGTTGTGAAAACCTAATTGGGCTCAATTAGGTTTAACTTAGATATATTACTACAATGGGATAAATAGCTTTTTTTTTGATCTTAGCTTTGGAGTTTTATTTACTTTAAATGTAATTAAAATAGCCATATAAGTGGCTATGGTAAAAATTTTAAATGGTAATTGTGTTGGTTGTCATTATCATGGTGGTCGCTGCTATTTTAAAATTGGAAATATAAATGGAACTTATAAAAAGACTTCTATATTCTAACTCGACAATTAATGCTTTTAATAAAGCATTGAGTAGGGTCACTTTGAATTGAAGTAACACCAGAAGTAACACTTTCAAACTAGTTTCTATTTATATTGTTATATTTCAACTGGATAGAGTGTTTTATCGAGTCCAGTAGCGGCACCATATTTTTATAAAACAGCCCACTTTATGTGGGTTTTTTTATGCCTGTCATAAAGTACGTAATCTGTCACACCTGCCTAACGATTGACGATATTTAGCAATCAGATCAACTTTATCCATTGTCACTGAGTAATTATCTTTTTGAAAATACTAATCGGGGACATCCATAAATTTTCTCAAAGAAAGAAAAGGCTAATTGAGGACACCCATAACTTCAACCATATAAAATCAATAGGTTAAGGTACTGCAGTTTATGGCTGTCCCCGATTGGTTTTTTATATTTAAGGAAATAGATATGCATGATGAAAATTTTATAGACTGTCGTGAGTTTTTAGAGAGAATGATTGAGAGCCATCCTGATAATAATGAATTTATTAAGGCTTATATCAAACTATTTGAAAAAAAGACTGAATACGATATTGCTATTGATACTAATAATCTTGAACTAGATAAAGTATCTGAAGAATCAAAAACCGAAAGACTAAAGTCTGAAAATGAAGTAGAAAAATCCCATATAGTGAATAACTAATACTAACCATTAATTAAATATAACAAATTTCTTAAACGGGAAATTAACAGTTGGCTATCGCTTCGTGATTATAGCCAACCATTAATTTCCGCATGCAAGGCGTTATGCAACTTTTACAATTTAATTTCAATTGATATGTTATTTAACATCAAATAGTTAAAGATCAAAAGTAAGCGTATGGGCAACAGCACCTAGCTACGCTTAATATTCCATGGCAGTAACGCGTCAATATCATTCGGCTTTTCAGCAATCTGCTGTAAGCAGTTTGCGATATAATCATGCACGATGAGATTATTCGCTTTCGCTGTTTCAACCAAACTATATAAAATGGCACTCGCGTTCGCACCTGTATTGGTGTACGAAAATAGCCAAGCCTTGCGACCTATCACAAAGGGCTTCACAGCCCGTTCCGCTCGGTTATTGTCGATGCTTAACCTGCCATCTTCAAGGTAGCGCTGGAATTTTTCAAATTGGTTTAAACTGTAGCGAATAGCTTCGCCAAGTTTGCTTTTGGGCGGGATTTTTTCTTTGTGTTCGATGAGCCAATCATACAGTATTTTCACAATAGGCTTGGCTTGTGATTGCCGAATGGTAAATTTGTCTTCGATTGATTTACCCTTAATTCTTT
>NZ_PJBZ01000033.1 GCF_002835995.1 Psychromonas sp. Urea-02u-13
TCTTCAGCTAATTCACGCTTTAGAGCCTCATATTGAGCAACAAAAATGGCTTGTTTTTCAAGGTCACATTTATGAGGCACACCTTTAGGTTGCTTATAACTAAAGTGATGTTGGTGAAGCCATTTATTCAGCCCTGAAACAGAGTCGCAGATAGCCCAAGTATCTTTAATATACTGACAAATTTGATAAGTATGAAAATAAGT
>NZ_PJBZ01000062.1 GCF_002835995.1 Psychromonas sp. Urea-02u-13
AACAATTTTACCCTCTCCCCTGTTTTTTTATCATCAACCGCAATGGCAACACCCTCTGATATCCCCGCTATTTTAGCAATAACGCCTTCAATTTCGCTAGGATAAACATTAAAACCCGAGACTAATATCATATCTTTTTTACGGTCAACTAAGTGTAAAAAACCCTGTTTATCAAATTGCCCAATGTCGCCACTTTTCAACCAACCATCCTGCAGCACCCGAGTCGTTTCTTCTTTATTCCCCCAATACCCTGACATTAGCTGTGGCCCTTTTATCTCAATTTCTCCAGGCAGTTCACAACGTTCAATTAAGTCTCCGTTTTCTTCTCGCAAACGCACCAGAGTGCTTGGCAGAGGTAAACCAATACTGCGATTAAACACCTTAGCGCAGGCTAAATTAACACTTACCATCGGGGCTCATTCTGTGAGCCCATAACCCTCTAAAATGGTACAACCGGTAATTTTATGCCATTGATTGGCAGTTGCTTGCTGTGTCGCCATACCGCCTGCTAAGGTTATTTTTAATTGGCTAAAATCAACTGTTTTGAACAGCGGATTTTCTAACAGAGCATTAAATAGCGTATTCAACCCGGTAAAGTACTGAAAAGAATGTTTGTTGAGGGTGTTAATAAAAGCACTGATATCACGTGGATTAGTAACAAGGATATTACGACAGCCTTTTTTCATAAAGAACAGGCATTAACCGTTAATGCAAATGCGTGATAAAGCGGCAACGCAGTAACAATGGTCTCTTTTTTCTCTATAATCTCATGTCCAAAAAATGCTTCAGCTTGTTGCAAGCTAGCGAGCATATTAGCATGGGTTAATACCGCGCCCTTGGAAGGCCCCGTTGTGCCTCCGGTATATTGCAAAAACGCGATATCTTGTTGTTTAATAACAGGGCGAATATAGTGCCCTTGAGCGCCTAAGGCTAAAGCTTCTCTATAATAGTGCGCGTCAGGCAGTTTAAATTTAGGCACCATTTTTTTAATACGACTAATAACAAAATTGAGGACATTACGCTTAATGAGCGTTAACTCATCCGCGACTTCCGTTAATATCACATGGTCGATGTGTGTCTCTTTAACAATCTCTTCTAATGTACTTGCAAAGTTTGCAACGATAAAAATAGCCTCGGCACCCGAGTCGTTTAGTTGATGTTGTAATTCAGTCGCGGTATAGAGAGGATTAATATTAATCACCACCATACCGGCGCGTAAGATACCTAATAAGACAATGGGGTATTGTAAGAGGTTTGGCATCATAATCGCGACGCGAGCCCCCTGCTTTAATTTTAGGCTTTGCTGCAGATAAGTCGCAATACGTTGAGATCGTTTACCCAATTGCTTGTAGCTAAGTTTTTTATCCATATTAACGAAAGCAGGTTGAGCGGCAAAACAGTTGAAGCTCTTTTCATAAAGATCCACAAGCGACTGATGCTCTGTCTCATCAATCTGATGTGCAATATGTTCAGGATAATTTTTTAGCCAGGGTGTATACATTGGGAACGCTTTTAAAGATAAAAAAAAACCGACTATATTTAGTCGGTTTTTTTGAAAGAAGTCATATTAGAGTTTCGAATAATCTAATGTAATGGCAGCCGCTTCTAATAGAAACGCATCAATGGGTTCAAAATCATCAGGTAAATCATCAATTGATTTAACTTCATCTAAACCGGCACGTTTTAAACGCTCATTATTACGTACTAAAGCACGCTGCTCTTTATCTTCACGGGTTTTAATACGTTCTTTTTCGATGAGCGTAATAGAAGTATCGTCTTTCTCGGCACGATACTCTTTAATATCGTTTGCAAGATAGGTGAATTCAATTTCACTTTGGATACGTTTATTATGAATTTTTGTCAGTTTGTTAATGCTCGACTCTAAATCAGTCAACTCTTTGTATTTAGCTGATTTAATATTATCCCAAGGTAATGCATTCTTCTCTAAACTTTCGCCAGTATCTTGGTGCTCGATAGCGGTTGGGAAAAGAATATCAGGGATAACACCTTTATGTTGTGTGCTGCCACCATCAATTCGGTAGAACTTAGCAATGGTATATTGTACTGAGCCAATCACTTCTGCATCTTCATCGTAAAAACGAGAGATACGGCGATGCTGTTGTACCGTCCCTTTACCAAATGTTTGTTCGCCAATAATAACCGCACGGCCATAGTCTTGTAGGGCTGCAGCAAAGATTTCTGATGCTGACGCGCTATAACGATTAACCAATACCGTTAACGGACCATCATAACTTACCGTTTCATTCACATCGCGGTGTACTTCAATTTTGTTACGGCTATCTCGGACTTGTACTACAGGGCCTTTGCCTATAAATAAACCCGTTGATAACGTTGCTTCTGAAAGTGAACCACCACCATTGTTACGTAGATCTATAATGATGCCTTCAACTTTCTCTTTTTTAAGCTTAGTGATTTCTTTGTCGATATCTTCACTGAGTTTTACATAAAAACTTGGGATGGTAATGACACCTATTTTCTTGCCATTAATCTCTTCAACCGTTGATTTTGCTTCTCTGTCTTCAAGGTGAATTTTTTCACGTACGATAATAACGGTACGGTTTTTGTCGCCAGATTTTCCAGATTGAATCTGAAGTTGAACTTTAGTCCCTTTAGGGCCTTTAATAAGGTCAACAATATCGTCTAAACGCCAGCCGATGATATCAATGATTTTTTCACCATCTTGACCAACACCCACGATCTTATCATCTTTCGATATTTGCTTAGAGCGCTCAGCAGGACCACCAGGAACAAGACTACGTACAATCGTGTAATCATCTTCAAGTTGTAATACAGCGCCAATACCTTCTAATGAAAGATTCATCTCCATTTTAAAACGTTTTGCATTACGTGGAGAAAGGTAACTTGTATGAGGTTCAATCATATGTGAATAAGCATTCATAAAGGTCTGAAATACATCTTCACTTTCAGTCTGCGTGAGATGTTTAATCGCACTGTTATAACGTTTGCTTAATTGCTCTTTAATTTCTGGCCATTCTTTACCGGCTAATTTAAGAGACAAAGCATCAGACTTTACTTTTTGTTGCCACACTTTATCGAGCTCAGCGGGTGTTTTAAGCCACTCTGATTCACTACGATCAAATTGATAGCTATCTGCGACGTCAAATTTTATTTCTGTTTTTAATAATGATAATGCATATGAAAAACGTTCATAACGACGTGTCAGATTGAGTTGGTAAATAATGTAGGCAGGATCAATTAACCCTGATTTCAGGCTATCGTCAAAAGAAAATTGATGTACTTTCAATTCATCAATATCACTTTGTAAAAATATTTGTTTGTTGTAATCAAGTTGCTCAATATAACGTTCAAATACTTTTTGTGATAACCCGTCATCAAGGGGAATAAATTTATAATGTGAGCGACTGTATAAGTCACTCACTCTTTTCACCACTTTCGCATGTTGTTCTTGTTGCGCGAGTTGTGGAATATCATTGACATCAAAACTTGCAGGAGAAGAAAAAACAAACCCAGCATAAAACGTGCTGGCTATTAAGAGAGAGTGGCGAAAAAATTTATTCATTAAAATACCTTTTTATACGATTAAATGCTTAGCTTTAACTTTTACAGTCATACCTGAGTTTAGTTGTACTTGAACATCATCCTTCATGATTTCCACAACAACACCTGAAACAGGTGCTTTACCCAATAAAACTTTGACCGCTTGGTTAACTGTAAGTTCAGCGTGAGTTGCTTCTTTATAGTTACTTAAGTCTTCAACAACTTCTTTTTTAGGCGCCGCTTTTTTAGCACGAGTTGGCACGTTTACTTTCTTAGGTGCACGTTTTGGCTTTTCTTCGCTGTTGCTTGCTTTCTTTTTATTAGCAAATGCTTTTTCTTTGCTTTCTTTTAATGTTTTTAATGCATGTTCAGCGTGTTCTTCAGAAACTTCATCGCCTTCAACACCATCAAGATCAATACGTTTCACTGTTTGTTTTACGCAGTGAAGGTAACGCCAACTCAAGGTATATTGACGTAATGCGCCACGAAGCTGTGTTTTACTAACACGAGTTTCATTTTCTAAACGGATTGCAAGCTCTTGAAACAAACCAATTTTAAGTGGTTTTGCGTCGCTACTTCCAGCGGTAAAACATAATGGGAACTGCTCTGTTAAGAAAGCAATAATCTGTTTGTTGTTTGTAAATTTTTCTGTGATTTCCATGTAAAACCTAAATGATTGATGCCGTCTGCCGGCGAAAAGTAATTTTTAATTAACGAAATATTGCCACATTATAGTGATGCGTTGATGAAATAGGAAACTTAATTTAACTTTCCCTGCTTTTTTAATGGCTTAAGCATGCCACAAGCACCAATAAATTGATTTAAAACAACTTTCAAGTGATCAATATCACAATCCTTTGTCTTTGTTTCGAAAAAGCGTAACATTTGTTTCACAAAATACCCTATATCCCCGTAAAACTTGCGCCTAAAGAGATAAATAGATGAAACCAGAACTCCTTTCCCCCGCCGGCACACTAAAAAATATGCGTTACGCATTTGCTTACGGCGCCGATGCCGTTTATGCTGGACAACCTCGTTATTCGTTACGTGTGCGTAATAATGAATTTAATTTAGAGAAATTACAAATTGGTATAAATGAAGCACATGCACAGGGTAAACAGTTATTTGTTGTGTGCAACATTCAACCACACAACTCTAAGTTAAAAACCTTCATTCGTGATATGAAACCCGTTGTAGACTTAAAACCCGACGCATTGATTATGTCTGATCCCGGTTTAATTATGATGGTGCGTGAAGCATTCCCTGAAATGACCATCCATTTAAGTGTGCAAGCTAATGCGGTCAACTGGGCAAGTGTTAAGTTTTGGGAAACGCAGGGTATTAAACGTGTCATTTTGTCACGTGAGCTTTCATTAGATGAAATAGAAGAAATTCGTCAACATTGCCCGGACATTGAAATCGAAGTTTTTGTTCATGGCGCATTATGCATGGCCTATTCTGGTCGTTGTTTATTATCGGGTTATATTAACAAACGCGATCCTAACCAAGGCGCATGCACAAACTCATGCCGTTGGAAATATGATGCACATGAAGCAAAAGAAAATGAAAATGGTGACATTGTTGCTATTCATACGCCTGAACCGACACTAGGCACGGGTCAACCGACCGATCAAATGTACCTTCTACAAGAAGAAGGACGTCCTGGTGAATATATGCCTGCCTTTGAAGATGAACACGGCACTTATATTATGAACTCAAAA
Source organism: Psychromonas sp. Urea-02u-13 (assembly GCF_002835995.1). GTDB lineage: Bacteria > Pseudomonadota > Gammaproteobacteria > Enterobacterales > Psychromonadaceae > Psychromonas. Next base: position 5,262 of record NZ_PJBZ01000062.1, read on the forward strand.
GATCTACGTGCGATTCAACATGTAGAACGACTATTAGAGATTGGTGTTAACTCATTTAAAATCGAAGGTCGTACCAAAAGTTTCTATTATTGCGCGCGTACTGCGCAGGTTTACCGTAAAGCGATGGATGATGCTATTTCTGGCAAACCTTTTGATCCTAAACTCATGGGCACTTTAGAAAACCTTGCACACCGTGGTTACACTGAAGGTTTCTTAAATCGTCATACACAGCATGATCAACACCAAAATTATGATTACGGTTACTCAATCAGTGAAACACAACAATTTGTGGGTGAAATGACCGGCCGTAATGAACATGGTCTTGCAGAAGTCACGGTTAAAAATAAATTTTTGGTTGGTGATGCATTAGAATTAATGACACCTCAGGGTAATATCAATTTTAAACTTGAGCAGTTACAAAACCGCAAAGGTGAGCTTGTTGATGTTGCACCAGGATCTGGTCATGTTTTATATATGCCAGTACCTAAAGAAATCGACCTTAGCCACGGCTTATTAATGCGTAATTTGAAAAATGGTGCTGATACTCGCAACCCGCATAAGCAATAACATGGCATTATTAATAAAAGACAATTGCATCAATTGTGATATGTGCGATCCGGAGTGTCCAAATGAAGCGATTACTTTTGGCGCTGAGATATACGAAATTGATGCGACTCGTTGCACTGAATGTGTTGGGCATTATGAAAAGCCAACCTGTATTGCGGTGTGCCCGATAAACTGTATTATTGTCGACCCGAATAATGTAGAGACTGAAGTGCAATTATTAGACAAGTTTGCACAGATGTACGTTTAATACCAGTCGGAATAAATAAGTGATCTATTTTACTGCTTAAAATGACTGATTTCTTTGCGAAATTTGAGGTGATGGGAATACCCCGTCACCCCAAATTTGCCAAGAATCAAGTGTTTTTATCTGCCTAACATTTAGATCACAGACTTAATCCAATCGGTATAAGGTAGTCAATGCAACACCAAGCACGATTTTTACAAGGTTCTATCTCTAAACATGTGATCACCATGTCAGCCACCAATGCGGTTGGTTTATCAGCCATTTTCATGGTGGATCTTGTAGATATCTACTTTATTAGTTTATTGCAAAATAGCGCTTACACGGCCGCCATTGGTTATGCGAGTGCGATCATTTTTTTTACCACGGCAATCAGTCTAGGATTATCAACAACGAATAGTGCCATCGTTTCCAAACATATAGGGCAAAAAAAACGTGATTTAGCACGTCAATATGTCGCCCACATTTCCCTCTTCGCATTATTCTTTACCAGCTTTATTGCATTACTTGTCTGGATTTATGCGCCACAATTGTTATCAGTAATCGGGGCAAAAGGTGAAGAACTCTCAGAATCGATAACCTACCTACGTATTATTACGCCTTCTCTGCCCATTTTAGCATTAACGATGCAAATGAATGCGACCTTGCGTAGCATAGGTAATGCAAAACATGCTATGTATGCAACGTTACTTTCGGGCATTGTTAATGCTTTGCTTGATCCTATTTTTATTTTTGTATTAGGAATGGACCTACAAGGGGCAGCGATTGCTTCCGTTATTGCCCGTTTTAGTGCATTATTTCTGAGCCTATTTTATGTCGCCTATAAATATAAGATGATCTGTTTACCGAAATTTAAGAAACTGCCGATGGACATGAACATCATCAGCCACATCGCATTTCCTGCCATGTTAACTCAGATCGCCACACCACTCGGTAATATCTACGTTACCTACGAAGTCGCTCAATTTGGATCCGAATACATTGCCGGCTGGGCTATTATTGGCCGTGTTATCCCCGTTGCATTTGGTATGATGTTTGCGGTTTCAGGTGCGATTGGTCCCATTATTGGTCAAAATTACGGAGCAGGTGATTTTGTTCGGGTACGTCAAGTATTAGTCGAAGCATTGAAATTTATTAGTGGCTATTGCTTGGTCATTTCATTACTTTTATCACTAGGGCAAGAAAGTATCGTCAATCTATTTAGTGCAAAAAATGAAAGCGCACATATTATCCGGATTTTCTGTCAGCATATCGCAATCACTTTCATTTTTACCGGTATCACATTTGTGGCAATGGCATTTTTAAACAACCTCGGTTACGCCAAATATGCTACCGTTTTAAATATTGCAAAAATGACACTAGGCACCGTTCCTTTTGTTACCATTGGTGCTATATATTATGGCGCTCCTGGTATTTTATACGGGCAAGCATTTGGCAGTGTTGCCTTTGGCTTGATTGCATTACAACTCACACATAAAGTGATGCAACGGGTAGAAAGTAGCCAGAAAGAAGAAAATATCGATCAATCTTCAAGTTATTGATCAACTTAATTAATTGTTTAGCAGAATATTGCTCTAATACGCACATATACTCACGGAAGCCTCATTTGACAATGCGCTATATACCTATTTATTTCAGCCTCTTTTTATTGTCTGCTTGTTATCAAACAGAATCGACAATGACCGACAGTTTAATTTACTGTGCAGCTAAGGCGCCTAAGTCTTTCAATCCGCAAATAAGTCATGATGTAGCGACCTTGGATGCCACGACACACCAATTATATAATCGTCTAGTAAAAGTAGACCCTATTAGTCAACGCTTTAGTGCCGACATTGCCAGTCACTGGGAAGTGAATGATGCTAAAACCGAATATACTTTCTATCTGCGTAAAGATATAAACTTCCATCACACTGCATATTTCAAACCCTCACGACAGCTCAATGCAGACGATATTATCTTTAGCTTTAAACGTATGCTGTCCCAAGACCACCCTTTTTATTCTATTAATAACGCCATCAATAACGAACTGTATAATCGCCCTTTCTCAGGTTTAGTCGGTGATATTATTAAAATCGATCAATACACCCTACGTTTTTTATTAAATAAACCCAATGCAACACTGTTAGCAAATCTTGCGGCACACTACGCTGTGATTCATTCACAAGAATATGGGCAGCAGTTATTGCTCGCAGGCCACCCTGAAAAAATAGATTATTCCCCCATTGGCACAGGTCCATATCAATTCAAAAGCATCACTAATAACCGCGTTATTCGTTACCAAGCACATCGTACGCCTTGGCAAGCACCTGCTAATATCAACAACCTTATCTTCGATATCACCCCCAACAGCAGTAAGCGTTATGCCAAACTGTTATCGGGTGAGTGTGACATCATGACAAATCCAGCATCTAGCCAAGTCGACCAGATTAGTAAAAACCCAAAGGTTGCCTTAAGCAGCAAACCCACAGGTAATATCTCGCTGATTGCGTTAAACAGTAAAAAGGCCCCCTTCAATGATGTCGCCATTCGTCATGCACTCAGCGAAGCCATTGATCTTAAAACTATTCTCAGCGCGGTGTTTTTTGAAACCGCCATGAGCACACAAAATTTATTGCCTGATCATTCTTGGGCCTACAATCCGCGTATTTCAAAAGCCACTTATACGCCACAAGAAAGTCTGGTTGAATTAAAGAAAAATCATTTTGATTTTAGTCGCACAATACGTATTCTTGCGCCCGCTAAAAACTCTATTTTCAATCCTAACTTTTACAAAACCGCTGAGCTCATTCAAGCTAACTGGGCTGAGATAGGGGTTAAAAGTGTCATTGTTTTATTAAACGCAACAGAGCTTAACCAAGTGTTAAGCCACGGGGATTATGATATTTATTTAACCGGTAAGAATCCCTACATTAAAGATCCTGACAACCTATTTCGTCCACTGTTGAGTTGTAATGCCAGCCCATTAGAGGGAAATACAAGCCAATGGTGTGATGCGCAGGTACAATCCCTCTTAGATACGACATTATTAGAAGTTAACTTCATTCAACGTGTCAAAAACTATTACCAATTACAAGAATATATTCAAGCACAGCGCATTTATCAGCCCATTGCACATATGCTTCGCTTTGATGTCTTTAATAAATACATATCAAATTTACAGGTGAATTCACTAACCGGCATTAATTTCCAGTTCGTGAAAAAAGGCAATGTAATCAATAAGGAAGAAACTCAGTAATATGGTTAATTTTCTACTTCGCCGTGTTTACCTTTTGTGTATCACCGCGTTAATTCTGACAGTCATTGCCTTTTCTCTTGAACACTGGACCGTGCACACACAGATTGAAGGTAATATATTGACACATTACCTAGATTACTTAGTGTCAATTGGTCAGGGTGATTTTGGCCTTTCAATTACCAATAATGAGCCTATCTTTCGCACCGGGTTAGTGGCCTTTGCTTCAACCTTAGAATTGTGTCTATTTGCCTTTTTAATCGCCAGTGTGATAGGAATACCATTAGGTGTTTTTGCAGGACTAGAGCGCAACAACGGGCTAGATTATACTATCATGAGTATCGCACTCATTGGTTTAGCACTACCTGTTTTTTGGGTGGCGATTATCTTTACTGTTTTACCTAATGCAATCGGTTGGATGATGCCTATTGATGGCAATATCAGCCCCCTTTTTGAAGTGCCTGTTGTTACCGGGTTTCTTTTCATCGATAGCTTATTAGTGACAGAGCAATACCAGTTTGACGCTTTTATAAATCATATGGCGCATATTATTTTACCCTCCTCGGTACTGGCCATTTTTCTTATCTCGGAAATCATTCGTTTAACACGTCATGCCATTACCATGGTGATGAAAAGCAATTATATTAAAGCGGCCTTAACCAAAGGTTTAACCCGTCGACAAATCGTCTTCAGACATGTTTTAAAAAATGCCCTGCCGCCTATTATCTACCAGCTACGTTTACAAATAAGCACTATTATTTCCTTTTCAATGGCGATAGAAATCGTCTTCTCATATCAAGGTGCGGGTATGTGGTTATTTGCCAGTATTCAGCAGGAAGATTATCTCGTGTTACCCTCTGCAATCTTAATTATTTCAGGCTTTATCTTGATAAAAAGTATACTGATTGATCTACTTTTAGTGATCATCTCACCAATCAAACGGAAGTCATTATATGCTGATCAATAATGAATTTAACGAACAAAAAATTCAATCTCCGCTGCAATATATCTGGTCAATTTTTAAAAGTAAAAATATAACAGTTATCGCCATGTGGGCAGTGTTTTTCTTGATAATAGTGAGTATATTTGCGGATTCTATATTACCTTACTCACATACCTTACAGCATCCGGAAATGCGCTTATTACCGCCCTACTGGGTAGATGGCGCAAGCGTGAATCATATTTTGGGCACCGACGATCTTGGTCGAGATACCTTATCGCGTTTGTTAAAAGGTATGCAGTTAACTTTATTAGGTGCCTTGCTGATTACTTTTTCAATTTCAATTTTAGGATTGATTATTGGGGCAACAGCCTCATTAATGAAAGGCGTAAAAGCGAGTATCATGCATCATTTTCTTGATGCCCTATTAACCATACCCACTTTGTTAACCGCGATAATTTTGATTATATTATTTGGCGTGAGTTACGAAAATAGTTTACTGGCCGTGTCGTTGTCATTACTGCCCCAGTTTATTCGTGGCATTTATATCTGCATTGAAAATGAACTTAATAAACAACATGTTATTGCCTTACGCCTTGATGGAGCAACAAACTTACGGTTATTACGTTATGGTATTTTCCCCAATATTATTGAGCCACTGACCACACTCTTAAACCGCGTGTTCACCATGGCAATATTAGAAATTACAACACTGGGTTTTTTAGGTTTTGGCGCAAATTCAGAGCAAGTAGAGCTCGGTTATCTTATTTCAAAAAGTTTAGAGCTTGTTTACCTATCTCCCTATTTAGCGCTCTTCCCTGGCATCGCTATTTTTCTCATTATCATTGTTTTTAATATATTTTCAGAAGGTATTCGCCACTCTGTTATCGAAGGAGAAGAATAATGGCATTGCTTGATATTCGTAATTTAAGTATTGATATTATTACCGCTCAGGGCAAAATTCGAGTGATCGATAAAGCAACGCTCAACATTGTTGATGGGTCTATTCATGGCCTTGTCGGCGAATCAGGTTCAGGAAAAAGCTTGATTGCAAAAGCAATCTTAGGTTTACACAATGAAAATTGGATTGTGACAGCAGACCGAATGTTTTTGGGCTGCACCGACTTAAATAAATTATCGTTTCGAGAACGTCGTAAAATAATGGGTAAAGAAATTTCAATTATTTTCCAAAACCCACGCTCTTATCTTGACCCAAGTAAACGCATTTTTGATCAAATGCGCGAAGTACTGCCCAATAAAATCGCTAAGAAACGTTTCATAAAGAGAATGGCCTCTAAGTCGGCACATTATCTGGCGATTAAAGAGCTATTGCATAAAGTAGGTATTCAAAATGACAAAGTCGTGGTCAACAGTTTCCCACATGAATTATCTGAAGGTATTTGTCAGAAAGTCATGATCGCCATGGCCATTGCGAATAACCCTCGCTTGCTCATTGCTGATGAACCCACAACCTCAATGGAAGCCGTGACACAGGCACAGATATTCCGTTTGTTATACAAATTAAACCAATTACACAATACAACTATCTTATTGCTCAGTAATAACTTTGGTAGCATCAGTAACTTATCGGATTATATTTCACTGATTTACTGTGGCCAAACCGTTGAATCTGGCAGTTATAAACAGATACTTAAAAGCCCAATGCATCCTTATACACAGGCCATGATCAAAACTATTCTCGCCTTTGATGAAGAAGTCGATCATAAAAGTCAGTTATATACTTTGCCCGGCAGCATTCCACCTGCAAACCAACTACCCATTGGTTGTCGCCTTGGTCCGCGTTGCCCTAAAGCACAACGAACCTGCGTGATGAATCCTGAAGCCGTTAACTATAAAGGTCATATTATTCGATGCCACTTTCCAACACTAGGTGAAAAATAATATGTCAACATTGCTTAGTATTAACGATCTGTCTAAAAAATACCGACGTAGTAATGGTATTTTTACATCCAGCCTACATAATGCTTATAAAGATATTAACTTTACCTTAGAACAGGGTAAAACATTGTCGATCATAGGCGAAAGTGGCTCAGGAAAAAGTACTTTAGTACAAACCATTGCCGGCTTGCGTACCCAGAGCAGTGGTGAAATCTACCTGCACGGGAAACCACTGAGTAAACTGAGTTTGCAAGAACGCTGTAAATCAATTCGTATGTTATTTCATGCACCGAGTGATTCCCTTAACCCGAAAGCGACCATAGGTAGAATTCTCGCAGCGCCTCTCAAATTAAACAGTAATTTAATGGCAATCGAGCGTGATAAACAAATAAAAGAAACCTTAAATTTGGTCGGCCTATTACCCGACTATCTTGCCTTTTATCCAAATATGTTGTCCAGTGTGCAGCAACATCAGGTGGCATTAGCGCGAGCAATGGTACTGAATCCAGATATCATTATTGCGGATGAAATACTTGCAGGATTAGATATTTCATTGCGTTTTAAGCTAGTTAACCTATTGTTAAACATACAAGAAAAAAAAGGTGTGAGTTATATAATGGTTGCTCACAATATGAGCTTAGTACGCCATATAAGTGACCACATCATTGTGATGCATAACGGCGAAATAGTTGAAAATGATGAAACGGAGACAGTCTATAGTTCCCCTAAATCTAAGAAAACAAAACACTTATTACAAAGTCATCAACCTGACTATAGAAAATAAGCTTTAAATAGGATATATTTTATCTTTTTACATTTTATGTCATGAGATCAGACATCTATCGTCAAAGCCGTTTGTTATTTTGCCCACAACAATGTAAAACATATAAAATACGTAAAAAAGCCTCAAATCAAGGAGTAGATTTTGGATGAATGAATATAAGAAAAGCTTATGGATTAGCAACTTGATAGTTTTGCTTTTTGCAGTTGTCGCCACCATTGCATGTAAAATGACCTTTAATGCATTGCTAATACAACAGCAAGAATTAACGGTAAAAAAAGTACATGTAGAAGCTAATAGCGGTTTACTCGATGCTAAAGCACTACAAAAGCTTGTTGACCAAAATTTATTCGATTTCATCAAAATCACGCATAATGACCTTAATGCGCCACTACTCTATGAAAACAAACAACTCAGTATTATTGATGCTTATTTAGGTGAAATAAAAGTAACCACTTTTACTTCTCCTAAGGGCGCACAAATTGTTGAGTATAAAACTAAAAACACACGTCTGATTGAGCTTATCAAGCAAGTCTTATTTGTGCTTTATAGTGTGCTTATTTTGTTGTCGTTAACCATCAATACACTCTATTACCGACTATTCAAAAAAATAGAAAAAACGTTAATCAAAGAGATTACCGATGAAAGTGAAGGCGTTACCCCTTTTAGTAAAGTGTCTGAGCAATTACATGAACAGAAACGTCTATTTCACCGCGCATTACAAAACCAAGAAAAGCAAATATTACAATTAGCGCATCAAGTTAATATGGATCACCTGACAGGTCTTAATAACCGTCATGCATTCCGTAAAGAGTTAACTGACATTTTGAGCAATGAAGAAAATCAGCAACACGCGATTCTTTCTATCATTCGCGCCAGTGAGCTAAATACCATTAACTCACAACGTGGTTTCCAACATGGTGATGAGTACATCGTTAGTATTGCGAACATCATCAGCAAAGTAACAGAACGTTACCCTGCTACCTCTTTGTACCGTATTAGTGGCTCTGATTTTGCACTTATCTCACGTGAAATGAGCGTTAGTGATGCACAAACGGTAGCTAAAAAATTAAAAATGCAATTCGACCAATACCAAGCCCTCAATAAACTCGATAGCATCGCTTATAGTGGTATGTCCTCGATTATTTCAGGACAACTTCCTGAACAAGTCTTAGCGCGCACTGATATGGCCTTAGCGAAAGCACAAACAGAAGGCATTAATAACTGGGCATTTCAGCAACAAGATAGCGATGACAATCAATTTGGCCAACAACATTGGCGTAGTATCATTGAGGAAATCATTGCTAAACGTGCCCTCATGTTATTACATCAACCTATTCAAGCAATACACCGCAACATGAAAGGTTATCAAGAGATTTTCACACGGTTTATTGGTGAAAATAACAGTATGATCCCGACTGACACTGTCTTTGCAATGGCACAACGTGTTGATCTGAGTGTTAAACTTGAGCAACTGATTCTCGAAACAGTAGTCAGCCAGTGTCGTCATAAAACAGATGGCAGTACACGTTGGGGTGTCAACATCACTAGCGCGGCTATTCAAAACAGTAGCTTTATTGTTTGGCTTGAACGACTTTTATTACGTGAGCCTAATATTGCGGCGTCTTTAATATTTGAAATGCAAGAAGTCGTGCTGGATAGTAATTTAGTCGCCAGTAAACGTGTTTTTGATATGTTAAAACGTACCGGTTCACGCTCTGCGATTTGTAATTTTGGTAAAGGTATTGGTTCATTTAGATTGTTTAAAGAATTAAAACCAGACTTTGTTAAAATTGATGCAAGCTTAGTCAGTAATATTGAACGAGATAGCGCTAATCAGCAGTTTGTTCGTATGATCATAGATGTTGCACATCGAATGGATTGTCGTGTTATCGCAGAAGGTATTGAGCACTTAGAACAAAAGCAAATATTAGAAAACATGTACATAGATGGTGTGCAGGGATTCTTAATTGCACGACCTAGCCCTTTATAAAGACCCCCTCCTCTTTTTGAGCGCTCTTCTAGCCCTGTTATTAACAGGGCTTTTTTGCATCTGGTAACAACTTTTTGTACAATGCGCCTTTTATTACTAGCAGGTTTGCGCATGTCTGACACTCTTTCTCCAAAACAGCAATTTACCATTAAAAAACTTAACAAGAATTTACGTCGCTTAACCGGCCAAGCGATTGCTGATTACAATATGATTGAAGATGGCGATCGTATCATGGTTTGTCTCTCAGGTGGCAAAGACAGTTATACTATGCTGGATATATTGATCGAATTACGCGCTGCGGCCCCTATTCATTTTGACATTATTGCGATTAACTTAGATCAAAAACAACCGGGTTTTCCTGAACACATTTTACCTGAATATCTTGATTCGCTAGGTATTGAATACAAGATTGTTGAAGAAGATACTTACAGCATCGTAAAAGATAAAATACCTGAAGGTAAAACAACCTGTAGTTTATGTTCACGCTTACGCCGTGGCATCTTGTACCGTACTGCAAAAGAACTTGGCGCCACTAAGATTGCACTAGGCCATCATCGTGATGATATGTTAGCCACTATGATGCTTAATATGTTTTTTGGCGGCAAGCTAAAATCAATGCCTGCCAAGTTAGTCTCTGATAATGGTGAACATGTTGTTATCCGTCCGCTTGCATACTGTAAAGAAAAAGACATTGAACGCTACGCAATACTAAAAAATTACCCGATTATTCCGTGTAACCTCTGTGGCACACAACCCAACCTACAACGCCAAGTGACAAAAGAGATGCTTAATGATTGGGACGAAAGATTCCCTGGTCGTTTAGAGTCCATGTTTACTGCGATGCAAAACATTGTTCCCTCTCACCTTGCTGATACAAAACAGTTTGATTTCAAATCGATAGATAGTCATTCAGGTGTTATTGATGGGGGTGATATTGCTTTTGACAAGCAAGAACTCACTCATCAACAAGCGCCGGAACAATCTATCGATGAACAGTTTTACCAACAGCATGAAAGTTTAGTGATTAAAGAACTAACTTAAGGTTGTCTTAAATCATTTTTTTGTTCTTTTCTGTAATTTAATTACAGAAAAGGTAAAAAAGTAATAGGTTTAAGCAAATAGTCATTTATAATCAACGCAGTTTTAACAATTTAACTTAAATAAAATGGAGAACACCATGAGAACACCTCTTGTAATGGGTAACTGGAAATTAAACGGAACAAAAGAATCTGTTTCTGCACTTATTAAAGGTCTAGAAGCGGCTGCTGATTCAGCAACTAACGTTGAAGTAGCAGTATGTCCGCCAGCTATTTTCATTGAGCAAGTTGCTGCTTTAACAGCAAACAACAGCATTGAAATTGGTGCACAAGACGTAAGCACAAACGTTGCTGGCGCATACACTGGTGAGACTTCTCCTGTAATGGTTAAAGAGTTTGGCGCTAAATACAGCTTAGTAGGTCACTCTGAGCGTCGTCAATACCACAACGAAACAGATGCAGTTGTTGCAGCTAAATTCGTTGCTATCCAAGCACATGGTTTAGTGCCAGTACTTTGTATCGGTGAAACACTTGAAGAACGTGAATCAAACGTAACAACTACAGTTGTTGAAACACAACTTAAAGCTGTTATCGACCTAGCTGGTATTGATGCACTTGAAAACTGTGTTATCGCATACGAACCTGTTTGGGCTATCGGTACTGGTAAAGTTGCAACTTCTGAGCAAGCTCAAGAAGTTCACGCTCATATCCGTAACTGGCTTAAAGCACAAAGCGAAGTTGTTGCAGAGAAAGTTCAAATCCTTTACGGCGGCAGCGTTAAAGCAGCATCTGCTAAAGAGCTATTTGCACAAGCTGACATCGACGGTGGTTTAGTTGGTGGTGCTGCACTTATGGTTGAAGAGTTTGTTGGTATCATTGAAGGCGCTAAATAAGCCCTTTTTTAAAACCAGAAACTAAAAAAGGCGCACTATCTAGATAGTGCGCCTTTTTTGTATCCGCTGTAAATTCATCACCAAGTAATAGCAATTCCGCTAATTAACTAATCAACCTCACTTGTTAAAACGTGCATCTAAACTTACCCTTTTTACCTATCTAACTTCAATTCATTAACTTAATAGAAGGACATAATATAGTTGTTCTTACTAGCTAAATAATTTTCTTCCAATCTTTTACTGCTTCATTAAAAAATCCAGATTCACTGTAAGCCTTGTTAATTATCCCTTGCTCCTTAAGTAACAGAATACCTGCGTCTAAGGCTTTGATAGCCTCTTTGCCTTTAGGATGACGCTTAGACACTGCAAAATGTCTTGTTCCTTGCAAACCTATTTTAATGTTTTGGACAGGGACAAGGTGAACGCCTTCAGGTGAAAATGACATGTCTTTACTTGGCTGGAAAGGAGCAAGCAAGAAATCAGCACGCCCTTTCGCCACCATCTTGACCATGGATGACCATTTAACTGTATTTATCAATGAACTCATTTTCATTGAATTGAGTGTTTGCCAATCAATGATCCAGGCTTTACTCGAGACAGCGGTTAACGAGCGTACATCCAATAATGATTTGGCACTTAACGTTTTTTGATTTTCAAGTATGGTGTATAAACCCGCTTCAAATTGGCCCTTTTCTATCACCGCTTCAGAAACGTATAACAGATCGCGATCATTTAAAAGATCGTACCAAATAGAATTACCGCTCATGAGTGCTGTGCCTGAATGCACCTGTTTGATAATACGAGCATGAGATGAAGCAACAATAAAACGAATTGGGTCGCTAATACCTCCTAGTACGAGTGCCTGTTGAATTAATATCACCTCAACCACGTCTCGTCGTGATTCTAGGCCACTATAATCAGTAATTTCTATTGGGTTACGGCCATCTAAGAAAAGCTCATAGTCTCTCTTTACATCCCCCGGAATTACAATTATCAGTTCATCACGTTTTGTTTCAGTCTCAGCAAACGTAAAGCTACTTATCAATATAAAAATTAAAACAGAACAAATCCTTTTCATCATCATTTCCCTTTAAATGCTTAATATTCAACAATTATCTTATTTTATACAATAACTTGCTATACTTCTTAATAAACTAATTATTATGTTGCTAAGCGCATAACTTTATAAAACATGTTGTTTAATTGACAGTTTTTTAACAGCTCAATAATAAATTGTCTTTCCACCCAAACTGCGTATTATAAGAGTTGTTAATACTATTATTTTCTAGGAGATACAATGAACTCACAATTTACAAAAACGCATACAAGTAGTCCTTCAATTTCAATTAATAAAGTGCTTAAAAACACTTATATTTTGTTGGGTATGACACTTGCTTTCTCAGCACTAACAGCAACGATTGCAACTATGATGAACATTGGTGGCATCGCCTCACTTGTTTTAATGCTAGTTGGTTTTGGTTTACTGTTTGTAGTTTCAAAAACAGCTGATACAAGTAAAGGGCTTTTCTGGGTATTCATGTTCACAGGTGTGATGGGTGCATCACTGGGCAACATGCTTAACCATTATCTTGCAATGGAAAATGGCTCTGCATTAATTATGCAAGCACTAGGCTCTACAGCACTTATTTTCTTTGCTCTTTCAGCTTATGCATTAAGCTCTAAAAAAGACTTCTCATTTATGGGTGGTTTCTTAATGACGGGTATGATTGTTGTTGTTATCGCGATGATTGCAAACATTTTCCTACAGATTCCAATGATGCAAGTGCTGATTAGCAGTGTTGTTGTACTTATCATGTCTGGATTCATCTTGTTTGATACTAGCCGTATCATCAATGGTGGCGAAACAAACTACATTCGTGCAACGGTTTCTTTATATTTAAACCTGTTTAACTTATTCATCCATTTATTAACACTGCTTAATATCTTAGATGACTAGTCGTTAATGATTAAACCGTTACCGGTTAAATTATTAATATTATTAAGCGCACTTTAGGTGCGCTTTTTTGTGCCTATGATTTATATTATACCCGTTACCAATCAAGGTGCTTTGTTCAGTCGCTAGCTCGGGTACCAAGGCAAGACGCAACATGATGACAATGGCTAGCCCTTATCAAATGTTGCAACGCAGAATTGGTTTCCGAGCTAGTGACCCGTAGGGCGAGCGATGAGGCAAACACCTTCGTTGTTAGGAAGTATTGATTGAACCAGTTAGACCTTCAACTTCCAGCCTAAAATCTGTTCACCTCATCACTTGCTGAACTTTGCAACTTGAATGATGACGGGTATAGAGATCTCTATGAACAAACTCTTTGTATTACCTTTATTATACAGCCTATTTGCGTGCTCTGAGGGCCCTAAACTAGATAAGCTAAACCTATCGTCACCGACACTCGCTTTTGGTGATAGCCTGACATTCGGTTACGGGGCACCCACAGAGCACAGTTATCCTGCTGTATTAAGTGAACTCAGCGATTTAACAGTGATTAATGCAGGCATTAATGGTGAGCTTAGTCGCGAAGGTTTGATGCGCTTAGAGGCGTTGTTGGATTTGCATCAGCCACAACTGTTATTACTCTGCCACGGCGCAAACGATATGTTACCGAAGCGAGATTTGACTAAAATGGCGGGTAATCTTGAAGCGATGATCAAACTGGCACAGGAGCGTGATATTCAAGTGTTATTAATTGCCGTGCCACAAACTAACTTATTATTAACCCCGTTAAAACAGTATCAGCAAGTGGCGACAAAAATGAATGTGCCTTTAGATAATGACCTGATATCAGACATTCTTAGTCAACCCGCACTGCACAGTGACATAATTCATCCTAATGCAGCGGGTTATCAAAAAATGGCAGAGAAAATCTACCAAAATTTGATTTCACTTGAGGCGTTTTAAAAACTTAAGCATAATTTAATGAGAATAACCAAGTTCTTGTGCTGGTTGAATGGTACTTGCACGCCATGCTGGATAAATCGTCGCTAAGACACTCATGATGAATGCCGACAGGGTAACAACTAATGCCTGTTGGTAATCTAAATCAGAGGGAAGAAAATCAATAAAGTAAATATCACCCGAGAGCACTTTATGGCCAATCAGTCCTTCTAATAATTTAATCATCGCGGTTAAATTTAATGCCACATAACAACCTGCAATCGCGCCAATAAGACTACCGACTAAGCCATTAAACGCACCTTGGACAATAAAGATAAAACGTAAGCTCCAATTAGATGCCCCCATTGTTTTCAAAATAGCAATGTCACTGCGTTTTTCATTAACCGCCATCACTAAGGTAGAGACGATATTAAAACAAGCTACCGCAACCACCAAAAGTAAAATCACATACATCAGCGACTTAACCATTTGAATATCTTGATAGAGATAACCTTGGCTGGTGATCCAACTTTTTATATAGAGGTAGTCCGTTAAGCTATAACCGACTTCGCGCGCAATACGTTGGGCGTCTAAAATATCATCCACTTTAAATGCAATCGCATTAGCACTGCTTAAGTTTAATATCTCCTGTGCATCTTCGATATGCATAAAACCCAATGTGCTATCGACTTGCCCGCCCATTTCAAAAAGGCCAGCTAGCTTCAACGAGACAACTCTGGGTGCTTTTAGTTTATTACCTTTGCTCGGCTGTGGTAAGAGTAACTTTAACGATTGACCAACGCTCACGCCTAACTGCGTAGCGACATTTTTACCGAGAATAATTTGACGCTCTCCAGGTTGCAATAACGCCCATCCACCTTGCTTGATGTATTGGCCAATATCAGTCACCTGATCTTCTGTTTCTGGCGCGATGGCACGTATCTGCAGTGCCTTCATCTTAGTGTCTTTTTGTAATAATCCACTTAAAGCAATATAAGGCGTCGCGCCGAGTACCTGCGGATTCGCTTTTACCTTGGCTAAGCTACCTTCAATATCGTTAAATGTTCCTTTAACCATTTCTAATTCAGCATGAGGAATAACCGAGAGTAGCTGGTCACGCAGTGCCTTTTCAAAGCCATTCATGGTTGAAAGACCCACAATTAAGACCATCACCCCCAGTGAAATCCCTAAAATGGATGCGATAGAGATAAAAGAAACAAAACTGTTCTTATGTTTGGCGCGGCTATAACGTAAACCAATAAATAAAGATAACGGGCGAAACATTAGTTTTGTCCCTGTAAAATGCCACTGACCATTAACAACTGCCTATCTAGTTTATTGGCTAAATGTTGATCATGTGTCACCACAACAAATGCGGTACCGAGCTCACTGTTCAATGTTTTTATTAATTGATAAATGCTTTCTGCACTGGTGGCATCTAAATTGCCCGTTGGCTCATCAGCTAATACCAATTTAGGATCATTAATTAACGCACGCGCAATAGCAACACGTTGACGCTCACCACCCGAAAGCTCAGAGGGTCTGTGGGTAATGCGGTGTTCAAGTCCAACACGCTGCAACATTTGGGTCGCTTTTAATGTCGCCTGTTTGATTTTCATACCTGCAATCAATAACGGCATCGCTACATTTTCAAGCGCGCTGAATTCAGATAACAAGTGATGAAACTGATAAACAAATCCAAGTTGCTGATTTCGCCACGCGGCTTGTTTTTTATCACTTAACTGATGAATATCTTCTTCGTGGTAACTCACCGTGCCTGTTGAAGGTTTATCTAACGTACCGAGCAAATGTAACAAGGTACTTTTACCTGATCCAGAGCTCCCAACAATCGCTAACAGCTCCCCTTCATTTACCGTTAAATTCACTTGTTCTAATACCGTATTAGTCAATTTTCCATCTTGGTAGGTTTTACCAAGATCAGAACAAGTCAGTAAGGTCTTTGTCGCTGTTTCAGTTTTTGTATCTAATGGCATATCTTGCTGCATAATATTATTCATACCTTAACGCTTCGACGGGGCTGACTTTTCCTGCACGATAAGCGGGATAAAGTGTCGCGAGTAAACTTAAAAACATCGCACCAAACATAATAATGAGTATTTGCGAGGGTTGATGCACAACAGGCAATAAACGTGCGCCTCCCGATGCATTGGCTAATAAATGTAAGCCAAGAAAACTCATCACTTCATTAATATAGGTACTTAATAACAATCCTAAACCGGTGCCAATTAACGCGCCAATAATACCGCTCCAGGCGCCTTGAATAATAAAGATGAGATTTAAGGTGCTGCCGTTTATACCCAGTGTTTTTAAAATGGCGACTTCAGCACTTTTATCGCTGACCACCATCACCGATGATGACAATATATTAAAGGCAGCCACGGCAATAATCAGACACAGCAACAGCCATATCATATTTTTTTCCATTCTGACGGCGGCAAATAACTCACCATGCGTACGTCGCCAATCGGTTATCGTTTCACCTGCGGATAATACCGGCGGTGTCCAACTCAATACATCAAAGGGATCATCAAAGGCAAAACGTAACCCAGTGACTTGATCCTGATTAATACGTATTAAACGAGCGGCATCCTGTGCGTGCATGAGCACTAAGTATTTATCAACATCCGAGCCCACTTCAAATAAACCAGATACAGTAAAGTTACGCTGACTAGGAAGCTGTCCAAGCGGTGTAAAACGTGTACCACGGGCAGAAATAATACGTACCTTATCACCAACACTGACACTTAATGTGCGCGCTAAAGAACTGCCAATAATAATGTTATAAGAGCGTGAGGTTAAATCGTCCAAACGACCGGAATAAATGTTTGATGCGATTATCTCACTGGCATAATACTCAGGGTAGATACCTTCAAAAGTAATACCTTGCAGATGCTTCGCGCTTTGTATGATGGCTTCGCTGGTAACAACAGGCTCGACACTTTTTACTTTCTCAATCGTCAAAAGTGGGGCTAGTTTTTCTTGCCAATGATTAATGGTTTGAGTGTCATTACTCAAGACCGCCTGCGGCACGGCACCCAAAATACGTGATTTCAATTCACCTTCAAAGCCGTTCATCACAGACAAAACAGTGATCAGAGCTAGCACACCAAGGGTAATACCCCCTGTGGAGAAGAGAGAAACAAAGGAGACAAATTTGTTATTACGTTTGGACTTTGTATAACGTAAACCAATAAATAAGCTGAGTGGGTAAAACATAAAGGTCCTGTTTTTATTACATTTATTTTTATTAATCTGCATTCTAATGTATCTTTATACTGGTTACCAACCCCGATATTAAAATCAGGCTATTGTGAGTACGAGGGATATTGCAATTGCCCTTCTGAAAAAACGTGTCAATTGTACATTATACGTAGAAGGGAAAGTCGCATTTATACCCATGTCACCTCAAGATGCTTTGCTGACTTTGCATTTTGAAGCTGCCTGGCTATATACAATATCATCTCAGGAATTAGGATTAATCATGTCAAATAATCAATACTTTATCGTCGAACATCAGCTTAGCCTTAATGTTGAGGTACTCGGCAGTGATCAATTAATTCCCGATGAAGCCAATTTCGAATCTGAAATTCCTGCCCCCTTTCGTATGGCCAGCGACTTAGCGAACATTGACTCTCACAGTTTACAGCCACTTAAATTAAACAACGAAACGACTCAAGCACTGTGGGGTTATTTACAGGCACAAAACCTGAAGATTAATACCCTGTTATCTTATGTATTAAGCCAACAAGATAATAAAGACTTCCATTTTCAAAGTACCTCTTTTAGTGCTGGCGCGTGTTACCTAAAACAACAGGCCACGCCTTTTAGCCTGGATCAGAACGTACGCCTTAAGATTTTTATTCCAGAAGAGTCTGCTGCGATTTACTGCTATGCGCAGGTAACTGCGATTAACGATGACATTGTTGAACTCCACTACCAACAAATTCGCGAAGAAGATAGAGAGTTATTAATTCGTGCCACGCTTCATGTTCAATCAAAGCAACTAAAAGCACGTGCTCAGCAACGTACTTCACTGTAACAATTTAAAAAATAAGATAAAAAGATAATAAAATGAAAAATAATCTGCTTTTAAACATCCCTGCGCTAAAAAACAAAAATGACCGACTCGTTCTGGCTAACCTTCAAGGTAGTAGCCTTGCATTAACCATTAGTGAATGTGCTAAGCAACAAAAAGCGCCTCTTATTCTTATTACCAGCGATACCCCAAGCGCATTAAAGCTACGCCAAGAACTCAGTTACTTTGTTGATGATGAGATTGAACTCATTAGTTTCCCAGATTGGGAAACATTACCTTATGACCATTTTTCACCGCATCAAGATATCATCTCAACAAGAATCGAAACCCTCTTTAAATTGCCTTCTATAAAGCAAGGTATTTTGATTGTTCCTATTAGTACCTTGTTATTACGACTTGCACCCAAAAGTTATTTAAAACAGCATACCTTGATCATTAAAAGTGGCCAGGTCATCGAATTACAAACATTACGGGCTGATTTAGAAGAAGCGGGTTATTACGCCGTTGATCAAGTAATGGACCACGGTGAGTTTTGCGCCAGAGGCTCAATACTGGATATTTTCCCAATGGGCAGTGACAGCCCTTACCGTCTGGACTTTTTTGATGACGAAATTGATTCAATTCGTCCGTTTAATAGTGAAAGTCAGCGTTCATTAAGCGCGATTGATGAAATAAAATTATTACCTGCCCACGAGTTTGCAACGGACAGTGAAGCCATCAAACGCTTCAAAACCAAGTTTTCAGAAAAATTTACCTCATCGCTTTCAACCAGTAAAGACTCAATCTTTAGTGAAATAACACAATATAATTTACCCGCGGGTATTGAGTATTATTTACCGCTGTTTTTTGAGCAAACAACGACGCTTTTTGATTACCTGCCGAGTAATGCAAAATTAGCGATTGTTGGTGATATCAATCAAGCCACATTGGATTTTTGGCAGACGTTAGAAACACGTTATAACGATCGTAGTATCGATTTACTGCGCCCATTATTAACACCCAATGAGTTATACCTACGTCATGAACAATGTTTCGAGAAAATAAATCAGTGGCCACGTTATTATCTACAGCCAACGCCTTTATCAAGTGACAAAGCAGGCCGATTAAACTTTGATATCTCGCTAATTGATAACATACAAGTTGAGCATAAAAAGAAACAGCCGCTAGCAGGTATCGAAGAGTTTATTCGCGACTTTACCGGGAAAGTACTGTTTAGTGTGCAATCTGCGGGTCGTAAAGAATCTTTAGTTGAATTACTCGCACCACTGAAATTAACCTTACCAGAATTCAAAAACATCGATGATTTTAACAAATCAAAATCGAAACTTGGTATCACTATCAGCCAAGTTGAAAACAGTTTTATCATCAGTGAAAGTAATTTTGCGTTTATCACCGAAAATGAATTACTCGGTTTTAAAGTAACGCAAAGCCGACGCCGCAGTGAAAGCACCGATGAAAACTACAGTAGCGATAACCTCGTTGCCAATTTAGCGGAATTAAAAGTAGGACAACCTGTTGTCCATATCGATTACGGTGTGGGACGTTATTTGGGATTACAAACCATTGAAACAGCGGGAAACCTTACCGAATTTTTCACACTTGAATACTTACGTGGTGATAAACTTTATGTGCCAGTGAGCGCTTTACACCTTATCAGTCGTTACAGTGGCCACGATGTTGATAACGCACCACTGAGTAAACTGGGTACAGAAACATGGCAGAAAGCTAAAAAACGGGCTGCAGAAAAAGTCCGTGATGTAGCCGCCGAGTTATTAGAAGTGTATGCACAGCGTGCCGCTAAAATAGGTCATAGCTACAAACTGAATAAAAACAATTACGCATTGTTTAAGAATGACTTCCCTTTTGAAGAAACACACGACCAAGCACTGTCTATTAACGCGGTTATTAGTAATATGTGCTCAACACAACCAATGGATAGATTAGTCTGTGGTGATGTAGGTTTTGGTAAAACAGAAGTGGCAATGCGCGCCGCCTTTTTAGCAACAGACAATACCCGCCAAGTGGCATTACTCGTACCAACGACCTTACTTGCACAGCAACATGTTGAAAACTTTAAAGATAGGTTTGCCAACTGGCCAGTGCGTATTGAAGTACTGTCACGTTTTAAAACCGCCAAAGAGCAGAAACAAATTTTAGCGGATACCGAAGCGGGCAAAGTCGATATTTTAATTGGCACGCACAAACTATTAAGCACATCCCTTAAGTTTGCCGATTTAGGCTTACTGATCATCGATGAAGAACATCGCTTTGGTGTTCGCCAAAAAGAAAAAATTAAAGCCCTACGCGCTCAAATTGATATTCTGACATTAACCGCAACACCTATTCCACGTACCTTAAATATGTCCATGAATGGCATGCGTGATCTGTCTATTATCGCGACTCCGCCGGCGAAACGCTTAGCAGTAAAAACCTTTGTTCAACAAAAAACAGATCAAATAGTCAGTGATGCCATCACACGTGAAATTATGCGTGGTGGTCAAGTTTACTTTTTACATAACAATGTACAAACCATTGAAAAAGCAGCTGAAGACATTCAAACCTTATTGCCACAAGCCAAAGTATCAGTTGCACATGGACAGATGAATGAACATCAACTTGAAAAAGTGATGAGTGACTTTTATCACCAGCGTCAAAATGTATTAGTGTGTACCACGATTATAGAAACCGGTATCGATATCCCTAGCGCCAATACTATTCTTATTAACCGTGCGGATCATTTGGGTTTAGCGCAGTTACATCAACTGCGTGGCCGTGTTGGTCGTTCGCACCACCAAGCTTATGCTTATTTACTGACACCGCCTAAAAAACTCATGACTAAAGATGCTCAAAAACGTCTGCAAGCAATAGAATCATTAGATACCTTAGGCGCCGGTTTCACACTAGCAACGCACGATTTAGAAATTCGTGGTGCAGGTGAACTATTAGGTGATGATCAATCAGGTCAAATTTCAAGTATTGGTTATAACCTCTATATGGAAATGTTAAATCAAGCGGTTACGGCACTACAAAGTGGACGAGAGCCAAGCCTTGAACATCTGTTATCAAGTCAGGCAGAAGTCGAACTACGTATTCCAGCATTAATTCCGAGTGATTATATTCATGATGTGAATTTACGTTTATCTCTGTATAAACGCATTGCCAACAGCAAAGATAAACACGCATTAAAAGAGCTACAAGTTGAGATGATCGACCGATTTGGTTTACTGCCAGCAGCGGCCAAAAACCTGATTCAAGTCACCGAAGTTAAACAGCGCTGTACACCGCTTGGCATTAAGCGACTTGAAGCACATGCCAATGGTGGTAACGTACAATTTACAGACAATACCCCCGTAGATCCGATGTTCCTCGTTTCTTTACTGCAAAAACAAGGAAATACCTTTAAACTAGACGGACCTACGAAGCTCAAGTTTAGCGCGGATCTAGAAGATAGCCGCACGCGTATAAATTGGATCACGCAATTACTTAATAGTTTTAAAGATCATTTAATAAAAGGATAAGACGTTGAATTACAGAACATTAGTCGCATTATTTTTAAGTGTTTTCACACTTTCAGTACATGCAGAGCAACGCTGGTTCGAAGTAGAGCTATTAGTATTTGAACGTAATACAGATATTCAAGACCTCAAAGAGCACCTTTCATCACAGGAAATCGAGGTTAATACTGAAAATAGCATTAGTTTATTAGCGCCGATTAAAACAAGCACCTGTGTGCAAGGTGAGCCGTGTTTATCTAAACGTAATCCGACCGTGATCAATGGCTCTGTATTTGATTCGCAAGGTAACAGTTTTAGACGTTTAGATAGCTCGCACTTACAGCTAACCAAGCAACGTGAAAAATTAGAAAAACACGCAAGTTTTAACCCGGTTTTTCATATGGCTTGGCGCATGCCGGTTAAAGGCCCTCAGGCATCAAAACCGATTCATTTCTTTGCCGGTGAAAACCTTGCGCTTAATATCCAAAAACGTCAGCAAGCACTGAAAAATGAAAATCAGCCAGAGACTCTAGCAAAAGATGACGCTGTTACAACAGACAATACTGAAGTGCTTAATGATGACGCCACTGAAATATTAATGCCTGCTGTACTCAAAGACAAATGGGCAATTGACGGTAACTTTAAAGTGTATTTAAATCATTATCTTTACATTGATAGTCAGCTAATTATCCGTAAAGAAGTGACTGAAGATGTGGTTATGCCAGAAGAAGTGGTTGAGTTAATTGATGATGAAAACGGCGTGCAGATTGCAACACAAGGTGAAGCCGTCACTGACAATGCGACGGTAAAAAACATTGAACAACAGACAGTCATCAAAGAGATATTGTTTGATCAAAACCGCCGTTTACGCAGTGAAGAAGTACATTACCTTGATCATCCTTTAATAGGCATCATTGTGCAAATTCGTAAGATTCCTAAATAGTCATTGCTTAAAAAGGTAATGGTTTAATATTTTATAGCGATATTTGAAAATTAAGACCAAAAAAAACGATGCTTATAGCATCGTTTTTTTATGTCTACAGAATGATAAAAATTAAGCGTCTCGGTTACGTTGCAACCAATACTGCTCAGCTAACAACAAGCAATCGCTTTGTGATTTAGCCGGTTCAAACTGCTTTAAGACAACAGCAATAGTACAAATTACCGCAGCATCACCATAAGTATCTTGTGTTTCACCTTGCCAAACCTTTTTAAGGTACTCAGCAGACACTTCAGTATGTGCGCCACTTGCCTCATTTAAGAAAGTGGGCCATTCCTGTTCAAAATACGTCGTTTTACCTGCAATAGTTTGCACGCCACAAATATCAGTACTCACACGTGGGTTTATTTCGCTTTCGCCACCCTCGCCTTTAAAGGCGATCATGTTTGTTTCCGATGTTAATAGAGCAGCTTGTGCATGTAGTTTTTCATAGCTTTTATGAAAAACGCCATGAATCGCATAAGGTGCTTGTGTTGGATTTAAACTACGTGCAACCGTATTCAGTGGCGTACGTAAGCCAACTTTTTCACGCAGATCAAGCAATGGTAGAAGCTCAGGGCAATAGCTTTCTAACGGTAAATAACAAATGTTAAATTCATCAAGATATTGCTTAGCTTGTTCTGGTGTATGAGCAAGTTTAATACCCAATGATGGACATGCTGTTTCAACTTGGTATTTGATGGCATCTACTGCGTTGTATCCATGTAAAACAATACGTGTACCTTGCGCTGCTAATACTTTAGCCGCTAAGATAAGCCAAGGTGGCTGACGCTTTTTACCCGCAAAACAAGGCCAATCTAAATCTGCGTTTAAAGATTTCCATTGTGGATTAATACGCTCACGTAACGCTTCTATATAACCCGCTGCTTCTTCATTAGTTTCACAACGTACACGTTGCAACATCAGTAACACAGCAAGTTGTAATAACTCAGCGTCACCCTTTAGGTATGAAGATAAAGCATCATAGGCTTCAGTTTGGGTTAACGAACGGCGGCCTTTTTCGCCACGACCGGTTAATTTTATATATTCACTGAACATGCAGTGCAAACTCCTTCGGTAAATCATCAACAATGGCAAGGGGGTTAAATTGCTTTAAAACGTTTTTGCTGTGCACGCCATAAGATACGCCTAAACAATCCATGTTGGCGTTGTTGGCCATTTCTAAGTCGTAACTGGTATCCCCGATCATCAATGCTTGTGAGGCATCGAGACCAAGGTCATCTAAAATACGATTAAGCATGAGGGGGTCGGGTTTAGAGGCGGTTTGATCAGCGCAATAAGTAACAGCAAAAAACGATGTTAATTGAAATTTTTCTAACAGTCGGTTCAGGCCATGATGGCCCTTACCCGTTGCAACAGCTAACATATAACCCTGCTCTTTTAAGTCATTTAACCATGACCTAATACCAGGGTAAAAAGGTGTTTCATATTGATCAGAGCTAACATATTGATGGCGATAAGCGTTGGCCACCTCAATCTGTTGATCTACTGTCGTCTCAGGGAAAAGCTCAGCCATGGCGATATCTAAACTTAAACCAATAATATGACGGATAGCGGGTGTTGAAGGAGGCATCAACTGACAATCTTCGGCGGCTGCTTTTACACAGGCGACGATTTTATCAATTGAATCCATCAAGGTGCCATCCCAATCAAATATGATCACTTTGTATTTCATATTAACTCTTCTGTAGTTTTTCCAACAAGTCAGACAAAGGCTGACAAAGAGGTGAACTGACAGTCATCTTTTCTTCCAAAACAGGATGGAAAAAAGTGATGTGTGCTGCATGTAAAAACAGACGTTGTAAACCTAGCTTTTTCATTTCAGCACTAAATTCTTTATCGCCGTAACGATCATCGCCTGCGATGTTGTGGCCTTTACAAGCGGTATGCACACGAATTTGA
Source organism: Psychromonas sp. Urea-02u-13 (assembly GCF_002835995.1). Taxonomy (GTDB): domain Bacteria; phylum Pseudomonadota; class Gammaproteobacteria; order Enterobacterales; family Psychromonadaceae; genus Psychromonas. Next base: position 30,191 of record NZ_PJBZ01000062.1, read on the forward strand.
TGCGTACGCCCAGTAACAGGAGAGGCTTCAACTAAAGTAGCACCTTGATAACGTTGCATAATTTTGAAACGTGTTTCAGAAGCTTTACCTTCAATGCTGACTTTAACCACTGAATTTTGTGAATCTTTAAGCAGAGGTTCAGTCACTGCGCGATCTTTTTTATCCCACTTGCCCTTTACTAAAGCGAGATATTGTTTGTTCATGGTTTTATTACGTAATTGCTCATGCAATGCACGTAACATACTGCGTTTTTTAGCGATCAACAAACAACCAGAAGTGGCTTTATCAAGTCGATGCGCCAGTTCTAAAAAACGAGCGTCTGGGCGTAAGGCACGTAAGCCTTCAATCGCACCAAAATCTAACCCACTGCCGCCGTGTACGGCAAGTCCAGAAGGTTTATTAAGAATGAGTAAGGCATCGTCTTCATAGACAATACGAGATTCGAGTTGTGCAATCGCATTCAATTTAGGGGAAGGTAAGGCATTTTCTGCGGCCACTCGCACAGGTGGGATACGCACAATATCCCCCTCTTTGAGCTTATAATCAGGTTTTATACGTTTTTTATTAACACGTACCTCGCCTTTACGCACGATCCGGTAGATCATGCTTTTAGGCACACCTTTTAAATGTAGACGAAGAAAATTATCGATTCGTTGCTGTGCATTTTCTTGAGAAATCTCAAGCATGCGTACTAAGTGATTTATTTGTTCCATTTAATGAGTTTATCACGTGTTGAAACGATATTCCCCTGTTACCTGAACATGCTTTATTGAGTGTCAATACACGTACTAAAACAAGGCGATTAATGATGATTTTTTGAGCGGAAACATCATCAAAAGTCGCGTTATTAAGTCAGACATCACTATTTCCCCTCTTCTGTGTTATTACTTTTACTATCAAAGTAACGACTAGCCAGCCTAGTTGTATAAAAAACACGCGAAGCCTGTCAGGCAAGGTGATACAACAATAATCACTTAGTAAAACTGGGTGAATTATCAACACGCATCATTGATTTATTACACAGTATTTTCTCAGCTTGTGCGCTGACTTCGCATTTTCAGCGTTGATGGGGACATATCTAAAAATTTATATTGGCGTGACACATAATTAATGAGAGAATTAGCAGGTTATCGACTCGTTAAAATTTAATTGCACCCTCATTTGTATAAAGTTGCAATCTTAACTCGTAGTTGAAACATTAAAATAATGAAAAATAGAATGTTGCGCCCTTTTAATCGTTAATAACAAAAGACTTATTTAAGTCTGTATTAATGAAAGCTGTTTTTACTTTTTAATGCACCTCTGCATACTTCCAGTCGAGAGACTGCAAAACCAGACCCGAGGTCAAGTAAAAACAATGTATAGCCAACAACCAAAAACATAAAAATATTTATAATAAAGAGCTTAAAATGAAAAGAATGTTAATTAATGCAACTCAAGCAGAAGAGTTGCGTGTTGCCCTCGTAGATGGTCAACAACTGTATGATCTAGATATCGAAAGCCCAGGCCACGAACAGAAAAAAGCAAACATCTACAAAGGTAAAATTACCCGCGTTGAACCAAGCCTTGAAGCCGCATTCGTTGATTACGGTGCAGACCGTCACGGTTTCCTACCATTAAAAGAAATTGCACGTACTTACTTCCCAGCTGGATACTCTTTCAAAGGTCGTCCAAACATCAAAGAAGTGATCAAGGAAGGACAAGAAGTTATTGTTCAAATTGAAAAAGAAGAACGTGGTAATAAAGGTGCTGCTTTAACTACATTTGTGAGTCTTGCAGGTAGTTACTTAGTATTGATGCCAAACAACCCACGTGCTGGCGGTATTTCTCGTCGCATCGAAGGTGATGAACGTACAGAACTTAAAGAAGCATTAAGCCACCTTAAATTACCAAACGGTATGGGCTTAATCGTACGTACTGCGGGTGTTGGTAAAACATCTGAAGAGCTAGAATGGGATTTAAATGTTCTTGTAAACCATTGGCAAGCAATCTCAGAAGCGTCAGAAACAAAATCTGCGCCCTTCCTTATTCACCGTGAAAGTAACGTTATTGTTCGTTCTATCCGTGATTATTTACGCCGTGACATTGGTGAAATTGTTATTGATCACGCGAAAACATTCGAGCAAGCAAAAAGCCACATCGAAATGGTTCGCCCAGATTACGTTAACCGCTTAAAACTGTACCAAGGTGAAATTCCACTTTTCACTCACTACCAAGTTGAAAGCCAAATTGAATCAGCTTTCCAACGTGAAGTACGTCTTCCTTCTGGTGGTTCAATTGTTATCGACCCTACAGAAGCATTAACGTCTATCGATATTAACTCGGCACGTGCTACACGCGGCGGCGATATCGAAGAAACTGCGTTTAATACTAACCTTGAAGCAGCTGAAGAAATTGCTCGCCAATTACGTTTACGTGATTTAGGTGGCCTAGTTGTTATCGATTTTATCGACATGACACCTGCGCGTCATCAACGTGAAGTTGAAAACCGCATGCGTGAATCTGTTCGTCAAGATAGAGCGCGTATCCAACTTGGACGTATCTCTCGTTTTGGTTTAATGGAAATGTCACGCCAACGTATTCGCCCTTCATTAGGTGAATCGGCTTCACGCGTATGTCCTCGCTGTCATGGCCAAGGTACTATTCGTGATAACGAATCGTTAGCACTTGCAATTTTACGCCTGATTGAAGAAGAAGGTCTAAAAGAAAACACAGTACAAATTCAAGCAACAGTACCAGTAGCCGTGGCTGCTTACCTGTTAAATGAAAAACGTGGTGATGTTGCTCAAATTGAAAAACGTCATAACTGTGAAGTTTACATTATTCCAAATGCAAACTTATTAACACCGCATTTTGAAATCAAACGTACACGTAAAGATGGCAAAGAAGACATCAACTACGATGCGCTTGAAAAGCAACATACTGTTTATGTACCTAATGTTGTTAAAGACGAATACAAAAAAGAAGCTGATCCTGTATTAAGCGGTTTCTCAAGCCCGAACAAAGCAACAGCAACAGCGAAAGTTCAAGAGCAACCAGCTAAAAAAGTAGAAGAAAACCAAGCAGTGGTTAAACCTTCACTATTTGGTCGTTTATTTGCAGCTATCGGTTCATTCTTTAGTGATGAAGAAGAACAGCCAAAAGAGCAACCTGCGGAGAAAAAAGTAGAGGAAGCAACACGTCCTCGCAATAACAACCGCAACCGTAACAATAACAACCGCAACCGTAATAATAACAGCCGTAATCGTAAACCTGAAAATCGCGATGAAAGCCGTAATGAAGTACGTAGCGAAGTTCAAGAAGATAAAAAACCAACTGAGCGTGCAACTAACGAGCGTCGTAATACACGTAAAGAAACACCACGCCCAGTTAAACAAGAACGTGAACAAACGGTAACTGAAAAAGAAGAAGTTGTTGCTGTACGCCGTAAACGCAGAAATATGCGTAAAAAAGTGCGTATTGAAAACAAACCTGATGTGACTGTTGAAGACGCTGTTGTTAGCGAAGAGACTGCTGTAGTAGAAACGCCAGTACAAGAGAAAAAGCCGACTCGTCGTAAACCTGCTCCTAAAAAAGTAAACAAGGTTGAACAATCTGATTCAGAAACTGAAGCAGAAGTAGATGCAGCTTCAACTGAAGAGTATTCTCCTGTTGCAATTCCTGGTCGTCGCTCTCGTTACCTTCGTGGTAATGGTCAACGTAAAGACAAGCAAAGCAATGATCAAGTAACGACTGAACAAACAGCAGATCCTGTTATCAGCCGTTACCCTGAGTCAGAGCAAGCTGTTGAAGCGCCGATTGCTAACGAAATTAGCGATATCCAAGTTAATACTGATACGCATCAAGTAGCAGAACAGCTTAAAGAAAGTGTAAGCAGTGAAGAAATTAAAGAGGCAACTCAAATTCTTCCTGAGCAGCAAGCACCTGTTGTTGAAGCGCCTGTTGTTGAAGCACCTGTTGCAGTAGCACCTGTTGTTGAAGCGCCTGTTGCAGAAGCACCTGTTGTTGAAGCACCTGTTGTTGAAACGCCTGTTGTTGAAGCACCTGTTGTTGAAGCACCTGTTGTTGAAGCACCTGTTGTTGAAGCACCTGTTGTTGAAGCACCTGTTGTTGAAGCGCCTGTTGTTGAAGCGCCTGTTGTTGAAGCACCGGTTGTTGAAGCACCGGTTGTTGAAGCACCGGTTGTTGAAGCGCCTGTTGTTGAAGCACCGGTTGTTGAAGCACCGGTTGTTGCAGCACCTGTTGCTGAACCAATCGTACAAGCTAAAGCAGACGTTAAGGTTTCTCATAAAGCCGTTGGTACTGTAACGCAAGCACGTGTTGCCCGTTCAGTAACCGTTAAAACAGTGAGTGAGCCACTTGATCTAACACGTGAGCTAACAATCGTTGCAGCGACTGAACGTGGCGCAATTGCTAAGTCAGCGCAACAAGCGGGTAGTAGTTTTGCTACAAACCAAGCAAGCAGTGTGACAGTTAAAACATCACTTTAAATCATTAATCGGCAAAGCCTATTAATTCAAACGGATATTTCATTGAAATATCCGTTTTTTTTTACTGTTTTTTTTACCTAAGCCGCTTATTATACAACGATAATTATTCAGCGATTAATAGCATTAATTTTTAAGGAAATTCCATGAGCGAAGTACAACACCACAAATTGATTATCATTGGTTCAGGACCAGCAGGTTACACAGCAGCAGTTTATGCAGCGCGTGCGAATTTAAACCCTGTTATTTTAACGGGCATTCAGCCTGGTGGACAATTAACAACAACAACTGAAGTTGAAAACTGGCCGGGTGGCGCAGCGGATATGACAGGTCCTGGTTTAATGGCTGATATGAAAGCACACGTTGAACGTTTTGATGCTGAAATTATCGTTGACCATATCAATGAAGTTGATCTTGCTAAACGCCCTTTCACGCTTAAAGGTGATAAAACGTATACTTGTGATGCACTAATCATCGCAACAGGTGCTTCAGCACAGTACTTAGGTCTACCGTCTGAAGACGCGTTTAAAGGCCGTGGTGTTTCTGCTTGTGCAACTTGTGATGGATTTTTCTACCGTAACCAAGAAGTGGCTGTTGTTGGTGGTGGTAATACTGCTGTTGAAGAAGCACTTTACCTGTCAAACATCGCAGCAAAAGTTCACTTGATTCACCGCCGCACAGGTTTCCGTTCTGAGAAAATTCTATTAGACCGTTTAAACGAAAAAGTTAAAAACGGCAATATCATTTTACATACAGATCGTACACTTGATGAAGTATTAGGTGATGAAATGGGCGTAACTGGTTTACGTTTAAAAGACACATTGTCTGATAAAACAGAAGAGTTACCAGTAATGGGTGTGTTCATCGCAATCGGTCACAAACCAAATACAGACCTATTCACAGGTCAATTAGACATGAATCACGGTTACCTTAAAGTGCAAACTGGTAGCGTGGGTAATGCAACACAAACAACTATCGAAGGTGTATTTGCAGCCGGTGATGTGAGCGATCATATTTATCGTCAAGCGATTACTTCTGCAGGAACGGGTTGTATGGCAGCACTAGATGCTGAGCGTTTCTTAGATAATCAATAATATAGATATCGCTGGTAGTGATTAGCTTTCAGTAAAATCTAAAAAAGGAGCCTGTAGGCTCCTTTTTTTTGCCTGATTTTCAGTGAATCAGTTAAAATATTTAACTGATAATATTACCAGCAGGCCAATGAAGAGCGTGAACGTAGTGCAACTTCATCCCCGCTGAAACTATCATAAATGTTAACTCTTGGGTCCGCTTGAAGATGACGAGCAGGATTTTTCACCTCCTTTAACTTGATAAAGTTTTTCTCAGCCGATAGCCTCTCAATTGCTTGTACCTGGAAGTAAGTATCAGGTTTTACAAGCACTTCTGCTTCTTGAGCCTTAAACGTATAATTATTAATGGCACGACCTGATGATTTCAAATCAATTTTAAATTGCGCAGCAGACACATCTTGATAGACACCGGCAGCAGAAAAATTTCGAGCGACATTAGAGTTTGTACTGGTAGATAAAAAAGCTTTCTCATGCACAATATCACCGACCTTTATCTTGTTTAACAAATCATTTTTTATTGATGAACCACGATAAACAGTGCCTTTGTAATTAGGTAATTTATTTAGCGCCTTACGTAAATTTCCTACTTTCTTTTTAACCGCCTCGTACATCCACGGTACCAGGAAATCCGTTGGTTCACCCGCTCTTACAAATTCATTCATCACATCATGGTCAACGCGGCCATAATCTTTCATCGCATTGTATTCGCTAGCAAGTAATTTTTTTTCTGCATTAATATGATTGGCAGCAACCCAATCCATTAAATTATCAGCAATTATCTCCTCCTGATCAAAACTTAAACTTCTGCCTTTAAACTCAGAAAAATCTTCCGCTTGTAATGAAAAGGACATAAACATGAAAAGGACAATTAACATAGTTTTAAACATTCGTATATTTCCTAAAAAGTTGATTAATGGCAAAACACCTGTTGCCAACGAGAAACAGGTAAACGTTCACCTGAATATAAATTAAATAGGCGATCACTGCCGGCGCTTACCGCACGGGGTGATACCGTTTCTAGAGCGATATAATGAGCAGCCGATCCTTTTTCTATCGCAGTTACTTTAAAGTAACTGCTTGGAGCAATAACCACTTCCGCCTCTGCGCTGTAATCAGAAAGAGAAGCAATTGAAAAACTGCGCCTATTGGTTTTAATTTTAAACAGGGTGCGAGCGAGTCTATTACCTGAATTAGGTGGTGCAATAGTAAAGCCCCTAGCGACTTCAGGAATGATAGAAGTAGACAAGAAACCAGATTCGTAGACAATATCGCCAATTTCTAACTGCTCGATCATCGCCTTACTGGTCCACGTACCTCGGTATGTTGTCCCCTTATAAACAGGCATCTTGTTCAAGCCAGATTTCAATGTGCGCACAAAAGCTTTGGTTTCTTCACCCGATTGCCCCCAGGTTTTAGTTTCTGACGCATGTAAATACTGATTAGCCATGCGATAACCTGAGATAGAAAAATCCTCCAACGCTTCCATTTCTGTATGGGTGATTAACCTTCTTTTCCAACTGGCATTACTTTTCGACCACAGCTTAAAATCAGCAGCCACTTCGTCTATCACCATCTTAGGCCGAGTGGGTTGTTTCAGAGCATCGAAAGGTAGCGCCAATGCAAAAGTCGACAAACACCATAGCGTCAGGATAGTTAACCGCTTCATGTTATAAAACACTGAGATCATTCGCCGTGCTCAAGCGACACTCAATGCCCAGTTCAGCTTGTTTCATCATCGCCCAGCGAATCGTGGCTTGGCTCATTAATTGCTGACGCGTTAAATTATCTAACCAATCAGAAATGGGCGATAACCAATAAAGAGACTCATCGGCGGCAACATTGACTAAGGCCTCTTTAAGCGGACTAAAATTGAGTGTGCAGGTTGAATTTAACGCACTGTTAAGCGTCTGATTTGCAGAGACTAGCTGGGTTATTTTTTGCCCTAAAACAGATGTGGGGTTATATAAAGCCGTGATTGCATTATTCAAACGTGCATCGTAATTATCAGGGATTAAATCAGACACTAAGTAGCGCAGAATATAAGCGGGTAGCATCTCAGAAAATAGCACCGATGATTCATCCATACCGGCAGAAGTGCGCCCAAGCGTGGTATTCTGAGCGTGTACAATGGCGGCGTAACGATGTAAATCGCCCACCTGAGAAATCAACCACCCCGCCTCTTTCTCTTTGCCTAATTCAATGGCTTCAAGCAAACGTGCTTTAACGATACTTTTGGCTAAAGGGAGCATATGGCCAGATAAATTAGTCACATCAATTGGCGCATCCTGTAAGGCTGTTGCGATTAGAGGCGCATATTTTTGTAAATCAAAACTGCCAGGATAGGCATAACTATAAAACTGCGTAGCTTGCTTTGCTTTCCATTCACTTTCTAAAGCAGGCGCAATTAATTGATCCAATTTTGCAAGACGCTGACGATGAACATTTGCACCGCGGCCACTATAATTAGCTAACCAAGCTGCAATATCAGAAAGTGATGAGTTGCGTGACAAGTTTTCTCTGGCTAAATAGGATTTAGCCCAACCTGCACATTGAATTTCACTTGTACATTCACTGCCTAACTGATTTCGTGCATCAAATAACCAACGATACACATTTGCTTTAATTTCTCGCCCCTGAACAATATTCTTTTGCTGTTGTGAGAAATCAATAATTTGCTGTTCAAGCCACTGCTCTTCATTCTCTGCATGCCAGCCCTCATTGATTAATGTATTTAGCGCACTATTAAACACAGCATAATAAGTTTCACGTAATGGCATTTTAATTTTATTAATAATGTCATCTTGTGAAGGCTCAAATCGACGCGTTTCAGCGGGAACACGAGTATGTACCAAGCAACCACGAAAGTTAGGATCACCCGCTAATATGCCAAAACTTGAACAACGACGATAACTGTCTTGCAACACAATCACCTTGGAGCGTAGTTCGCTCGCTGTAGCGGGTCGATAAAGCACACTGCGCGCCATTTCATCAACTGCATAACGATTGGCTTGCTCTTTGAAAAAATTATGTGCCGTGCTGACGGAACCAGAATCAAAGAGGTTATTAATCAGCGCTAAGCCATCACTTCTCATCGCATCCTGTAACTTGCTATTTATAATGCGAATATGATTATCAGCGGTTTCAGCTATCATCTTTTTGGCATTCAACGTACGAGTATAAAGCTGTTTTAACGCGGCTTGATTAAGGTTTACTTGTCGGTCGTTACGTATGTCATCAAGTATTACAACAGCCTGATTCAGCACAGTTTGCTGGCACTGCTGCAACGCTGATAATGTATTCTTTGCAATTCGTGCGCTAGGGGTTTCGGGTGGGCGTTGATTATTGCCTGCTGACTCAGGATATAACGCGAATAACGCATCACTTTCAGCCTTACAAATAGACGTGATATCTGAGGAAAACAGACGTGTATTATCTTTATTAATCGCTAACTGAAAATGAATGCTTTTCTGTCGCTCTTGATCAACAGCACTAAGTAACTCATTGGTGATAATGGTTTGCGCTTTAACCACTTCTTGGTAATGAAGCTGATATTTTAACGCGACATCTGAAGCATAGTTTTTAACAATATATTCCAGAGTTTGATGCTGTTTATTGGCAAGCTCAGCCCAGTGTTTTTTATCTCTTAAGTCTTGCTGAGAGACAATATCGTCATGAATCGTAAAGCTATAATGATTCCCTGCCGCCATGTTATCCCAGCGCTGACTGAGAATATAACGGTCTATTTGGCGCTCCGGTAATTTTAAAACACCAAACCAATCAACCAATTCCATCACAGTTGCAAAACGGTCGTAGGAAGTACGAGATTCATCTTGGAAGGTTTCGGCGACATCCTGTGCCCAAAAACCAACAGCAACAGCATCTCCCACCGGACCTAAGGCTTCAAGCACAACACTGCCCACTCGAGCAGTTGTACGACCAATCGTTGTTAGTAAACGCGTCGCCTCTTCCGCTTCTAATACAAACGCTCCAGAGGGACCGGTTCCAACTAGTGACGCAGTTTGAGCGTAAACGTCAGCAGCCTCACTTAGGCTAGGTTTTAGGCTTGAGAAGTGATCAGGTACTGCAGGAAAAAGATCTTCAGGAAGAATGTCGTCACTAAACGCGCGGTAATTATTTTCACTTAAATGATCGAATGATTGTTTATTAAGGATATTAAGATCGTCTCCTACCTGGCAAATCCCTAAAGCCGATGCCCCCGTTGAAAGCAAAGACGAAACAAGCATCAAATTGGTTAGTTTCATATGTATTTTTCTTATATGTTAAGAGGAAAAACACCTAAAGAGCCCAGCAATAATAACCACTGAGTTCAGTAGGTGAGAGATCAATCTTGTCGATAATTACAGATTAAGTGGCGCGTGATTAGCTACAACCAGTCTATCTAGAATATAAGTCGGTGTGCGTTGAATAAATTTTGACAGATCAACGGATATTGGGCCAGTCACTCCAGAACGACACATGATGCCTTTATAAGTACCAACGATCAGTAATTGTGGTGTCGCACCATCCCACTTCAGTTTTGCTTCTATGTCCAAATCGCTAATATTAATACCGCAGTTGTATGTGCTTGAGGTTAAAATACCATTCTCAATTTGGTAACCGCCAACCAGTGGCACAGGTGTTTTATCTACCGGAAAAACAACCGGTGCATTTTCGACTGCGGTATTTGATGGACCAGGGAACACAATGGCATTATTGGCAGCAACCGTCATTGATGTCGCAAAAGCCAGTAAACCTAATATTTTAATTGTTTTCATCATTACTCCGTTAAATACAAATGGGAATGATAATCTATATCATTTAAATTTATACATCAACAAAGTAACACACACAAAAGAGATCTAGTTCACATAAATGTGCTGTTATTGGCAAGTTTATTTATATTTAATCAGTGTTTTTACGTGAATTTAAGGGGTTTTTAAGGGCTTTGTTGTTAGGAGACTAGTGTTAGGAGATTAGTTTTAGGATATTAGCGTTAGGAAATTAAGCTGAAAATAACGAAAGAGAGGAAATGACAAATACAGAGGATAAAAACGCTTATATTGATGCTCTGTGCTACGTATTTTATTAAAGTGAGCGTTACTGTATTAACTCACTTAACAGATAATTTCTGTGGCTAATGACTTGTATCATTGAATGATAAACTGGGCAAATGTATCTTAAATTTGACCCCATGTTCATGTTCATGTTCGCACAGACTAATCTGCCCTTTTAATTGCATAACAATAATGTTTTGAACCACACTTAAACCTAACCCTAGATTGCTTCCTTTCTCTAGACTAGAAAATGGCATGAATACATCACAAGCCATACTTTTAGCGATGCCACAGCCATTATCTACATAGGTAATGTCTATGCCATTGTTCAATTTTTCTATGTTAATTACAATTTCATTATCCGATTCACGTCCTAAAAACCCATGTTCAATTGAGTTATCAACCAACTGAGTAAGCGCATTTTGTAATAGATGTGGAATCGTGATTAAGTGGATTTTTGCAGGTGTATTGAGTATAAATTTAACATTATTAGGGTACTGAATTTTAAAAACATTCACCATGCCTTGCAGAAAAATATCAATCATAACCTCTGTTATATTAGATGAAAATTGTGATGATATTTGTTTAAAACGATCCACTAAATATGCGGTTTTATTTAAATTCACCTGTATCAGATCGAGGCATGAAGTGGCTGTTTGTTCAAATTCAGTCAGCTGTTTTTGAGTTAACGTTTTATGATGTAAATTATCTGAAAGCTCAGTAAACACAGTGTTTAATGTGCTTGTCGCTGTAATCGAAATACCCGTTGGTGTATTCAGCTGATGCGCCATACCACAGATTAATTTTTCTATACAATCTACATTTTGTTGGCTCATTACCTGTCGTTGTAAATCATAGCTATGCAGTTGATTAACGATATTATCTTTTAAATTAAACAGTAATTGGTGGTATTTTGAGTCGAACGTTCTTTCATGATCATCAAGTATACACAGCGTACCAAACTCTTCGCCATCACGACTGGTGATTGGCACCCCAAGGTAATAGATTTGATTAAGTTTAATGTCAGGATTTTTATCCCAATCAGGATCTTTTAAGGCATTTTTCACTTCCAGTAGCGCTTGGGTTTTTACCACTCGCTCACAATACAAACCAGAGCCTTGCAAGACATCGGAATCACCGATCTGATAAGGATTTTTATCGTTTTTGTTTTTAGCAAAGACTTTAATTTTATCGCAGTCTAACTTCATAATTAACACGCTGGATATATTAAATATATCTGCAATTAAATTAAGTGTCTCAGACCACTGCCCTAGCAAGTCACTAGAATAATCTGCATTTTCATCGATTGAATCAAACATCTTAACCACCCTCATTTTCAACGCACTTCATATAACCACTTTACACAGCCATTTTTACTAATAATAAGCCTATAGAATAATTCTAAGACTTAATGGGGTTATTACCAAGTTCACAGGCAGATAAAAATAGTGATACCCAGTGCATTAAATATATGATTTTGTATTAGGCAGTGAAAATAAGTGTTATCAAGGCAAGCGTGCAGGAAGTCGTTATTTAAATACTCTATGAGCCACTAATATGTGCAAGACAAAGTGTATTGTCTGATGCACAATGCAATAACAGTGACGGCCTAGCTTGCCGTACGAATAAAACAATCAACTTAACGCTTTTCAACAACAGTAAGGCTAAAACATGAACGAACTTTATACTCAGATTATCACCGTATTCTTAGGCTTTTTTGCGATAATGAACCCAATAGCAAATACGGCCGCCTTTGCAGGTTTAGCAGGCCACCGAACACATACTGAACAAGTAAAAATCGCCACTAAAGCCCTAGTCACCACCTTTTTTATCATCTGTGCTTTTGCATTATTAGGTAAAGCGATCTTTCATTTATTTGGAATCACTTTACCTGCATTACGTATCACAGGAGGGATTTTAGTTTTTATTATTGGTTATCACATGCTTAACGGCAATGGCTCAAAATTGCACTCACCAGAGCAAAATACCGATGCTGATATCGCTATTTCTCCGCTTGCCGTGCCACTACTTGCTGGCCCCGGAACAATTGCAACTGCCATGAATTACTCTTCATCGGGTAATATTATGGATATCATTGTGGTTATTAGTGTTTTTGCATTATTATGTGTTGTTACCTTCCTGTGCTTTATCTATAGCGCGAAAGTCTTATCACTGCTTGGCGAAGGTGGATTAACTATAGTCACGCGGTTAATGGGCCTTATTCTTGCTGTTATCGGCACACAGATGTTAATCATCGGTATTAGTAGTCTGTTAGCAATACCTTTGAATGTGGGGTGATAGTTAGCTTTTAGCTTCGAGCTGTCAGCTGTCAGTAAAATCAAAAAAGGAGCCTTTGGCTCCTTTTTACTTTCTAGTTTGCTGCTGTTGTGGAAGATAAATTCTGTTCACTGAATTGAAGTGAAGTGAAGTGAAGTGAACCTATTCAATATTCTCTCATTGGTTTTATGATCGAAAATTGCTTACTAAGCTAAGTCGCTTTCGCCCACATTACGACTTAGAAACCTACCAATTAGAGTGTTATTCTAATTAGGACTTTGCTCATTTTTAGCTTATCGATTTTATCTGAGATCTTAAAATTCACGTTTAAAATCCAGTCCTCACTAGCTTGAAATACAGCTCTTTATATATAGCAGAGTAATAATTTTCGGATCTATTCAATAATAAAATACATAGAAAACATAAGAGCAAAAAAAGCTACTGATGAAAGGCAGTAATACCATGCTAATGTAGTATCTTTTTTTCTCGCATATTTTTTAACCAAATCTTCGTTTATTAAAGAAACTTCTTGTGCTTTTTTTTGCACAATAGTCATCGCATAAAGCACAACTCTCATACCAACCCCTTTATCCCATTCTGCGCATGTTTCACCGGCAGCCTTTATGCTTTTATCAATAAAACGCACTGTGATACGGTTAAAAATAAACGTAGCAATTGCCCAATTAAAAAAGGCACAAACCGATACTATATATAAATAATCAATAAGTGTTAATTCCGGCATATATCACCTATAAAGTATTCAGGAATGAGCCAACATCATATGCTTTATTTGCAACTCCTTGACCGAAAGCGTCACCAGCAACTCCAGCAGCGTAACCGGCTGACAATCCTACGCCAATGACAATAACCCAACCAAGTGGTGTTGAAGCTAATGCGAGACCAAGTACAAATTTTGCAGCAGCGCCCCCCAGTACCATTGCCCCAGCGGCTCCAAATCCAAACCCTGCGGTTTGTACTGCTACTTTTTTTTGCCAATTCCCACCAGACTGGTAGCTATTATACACTCCTTTGGTACGTAATCCGGAAGTAAGGACATCCCTTTCTGAAGTAAAACAGGACATCCCTTTCTTGATTCGGCGATATTAATGAAAAATAGCTTTCTGAAATAGATAACAACAAACGAAATGCCTGTTTATTCACTAAAAATATTGAGGGAGAAGATAAAATGAGGAAAATACATGAGATTGATGATTTATAGGCACAATAAACTTAAGTGAGGCACTCATCATGTGTGTTATTAAATCTTACTCTTAAAAAATCAGTGGTAAATTTGTCGTAACTTGTTCTGACCCGATATCCACTTTTTACCCGTATGCGAGGCAAACAACGCGAGTTCTTCCAATGACCCGACGGCACCATGATATTCTTTACCGAAATCATTGGCTAAACTCAGCCAGGTGTCGTTATCTAACCCAAGTGATATTAATAAAGCAGGCGCTTGTGATGATATTGCACCTCGCTTACCTTCGCGAATAATGCGGCCAGTCCAATCAACAAGTTCGAGGTAATCGATTAAGGTAAAATGAATACCCTGTGCTTCATCTTGATGCTCTGCGCCGATGAATTTTACCAATCGCGTATTTTCAACTTCATGGCTCTTTTCTGTTTCATTTGATTTGTTATGAATACGTTCAAAAACAGAGGTATATTCCGATTTATCAACACTTGATGCCATCTTAGCGCGGATAGGATTCAAATCGACATACGCCATGCAGGTTAATAATGCGTTCTCATCAAGCAAGGCTTGAGATTTGAATCGCCCTTCCCAGAAGCGCCCCTTGCATTTATCTTCTTTATTCGCTTTGACAGCGATAAATTCATTTAGACAACGCATGAACCAAGAAATACTCGATAAACGTTTACGCCACTTTGCAATAATTTCAAGCGCGGCTTCTTTTTGAATATCTGATGTTAACTCGCCTTTTTGCCAGCGCACTACAAGCGGTGAAAGCGTATAGATTTGACTCCAACGCACACATATTTCATCATCAGAGCAGGTTAACGATGCCTCTTCATTGACATATAAAACAAGGTGGTAGTGATTGGACATGATGGCATAAGCACACACTTCAATTGAAAAAACATGCGTTAAGTGGCGAATGCGATCTATCATCCACTGGCGACGGTGCTCGAAACTTTGTCCTGAATATTTATCATTACCACACAAAAAAGCACGACGTACACAACGGGATATACAATGGTAATAAGGGGTATCAGCAAGTGAAATTAACATATCGCGGGATTGTGTCATAAAGCCTCCAAGGGAAATCTATGTTTTTCATTTAACCATAGATTACTCTTGAAGCTCAGTCAAAAAGATGCGGGTGTCCTCTATTGCAACATTTTGAAGGTGTTTATCACATTCAAACTTTGAACAATTACATGATGCGTTGGAAGTCTTGGCTTAAGCGATTTTGTGGTGTTGGCACAGACTATTTGGAGAATTATCTAAGTTGGTTTCGATTTATGACACAAAATAAAGAACATTCCGATCAGGCCTGGGTTGAATATGCACTTTGAAATTAACTAGAAAATGCAACCAACACTCAAATACAACAGCGCCTTATTTAACCATAGGTTACTCTTGAAGCTCAGTCAAAAAGATGCGGGTGTCCTCTATTGCGTTCTTTATACTAGCTGACTCAATACATTATTATTAAATAAATAATCTATTTCTGTTCTTTCACAGCCAACAACATATAAAGAATGACAATTAATAATCTGGTCTCTATTTTCAGATTGAGATTGAATTAGCCCAATATTACTGATGCTAAAAATAACACCTAAAACTCGTTTGTTTACAGATTCTTTAGTTTTCTCTTTATACTTAAGAGCAAAAGATTTAAGTACTAATTGCGTAGCTTTTTCAAAAGCTTCAACGTTTTCATAAACTTTTACACAATCGTCAGTAATAATTAAATCTGTAACATCAATCGCTACATAGGCAATTTTATCTTTCTTACTGCTACCAATTCTTTTAATAATTTGTTTGTTGGCGTATTTAATCCTTTTAGCTAATTGAGACTCGGACTTTAAACGCTTGCATTCAATGAATACTGTTTTATCGTAAGCTTTTACTACAACATCACAGTCACCAGAAACATCGACTTCAAAACCAGCTTTAATAAATTTTGAGGCTATGGACAGCTCATATAGATAATTTCGTGATGGGTCTTTACACTCTATATTTTTTTCTCTGTAATGAGTTCCAGATGCGATTTTTTTTATTTTGTCAAAAATAACTTCATTTGGATACTCTCTAAAGACTTTACAAACGCGCAAAAAATCATCAACTTCTTTATGAATTAATATGTATTTCCGATATTCCGCTAACGTTTCTATTTTTTCTTTTGAGTTTAAATGTTTTTTATAAAATGCTATTCGAGTCGGTGAAACGTTTATTCCTAAGGTATTATGCATCCAATCAATAACAGAACTTAAGTCTGCATTGACTAAATTTGGCTCTCTAAGTAATAAACCTGATTGTTTTGTTAAAAGCACAGGACTCCCGAAAAATATAACGCCACGTTAAGCGGCAAAAAATTGTTGGCTAAAATATTGAATAGAGTAAAAATAGCCAACGTATTTTTTGTCCGTTTGAACGCCTTATAGCATTACCTTATACAAAACTTTGGCCAACCTATATTTATTCTCCACCAAGATTCTATCGCGTACCTTATGGTGGTGTCTTCTAATTCATGATAACTAATAAACCACTCATATTCTTCGCATTCTTTGCTTTCAAGGTTGCATCCTAACTTAGCTGTATCTTTGCTCCCATCGTTAAATAAATGCTCAAATAAACGTTTTTTAATATTTGCTTGCGTTCCACTGTAAATCACTCGACAGCCATCTTCTTGAACTTTACAAAAACCAAAACCTTCTGGCTTTGTCACTCTGACTTTTTTGACTTTGTCAGAAGTTGATTTGATGTTTTTTATAATTTCATCGTCAGGCATGTTTGTTTCTATCCAATAAAGCCCCGCATTTTTAGGAAGAAGTTTTTCAAGTTTTGCTTTAGTGGTAAATTTTATTCTGTTTTTATTTCTTTGTTTATCTATAGTATTTCCAGTCTTATTTAGTAAGACCTCAAGATTGTTGATTGACATTCTAACCCCCTTATAATGCTAACGCCTTAATAACAGGAAAAATATTGTTGGCTAAAATTTGAGGAACGAAAATAGCCAACTGTATTTGGTCCTTGTTTATTGACTTGTTAGCACTCATCACTAGGCACTAATTCATACCCAAATTCATCTACATACTTTCTTAATCTGAGGAAAACAGGTTTGTAGCCACTTTCTTCGACAGCACTTCTTATCTTTTTTTCATCTTCTTCAGACATGTTTAGCCCTAAAACCACTTCTGTAAGTTTCCCTGGATACGGATACAGCCCATTACCTTCGGTCTTTAAAACTCTCCACTCTTTCTCATATTCCCACTCCAACGACTTAGTAAATGCAATTTGATAAATGGCATCATCACCAGTGTCATGAGCAAGAAGTCTGATACTGGGCTTAGGCATTTTATTTATGTAATTAATTGTATTTGCATATTGCCCAAGAACATTTGTTTCATGATACTCAAAGCCTAAACAAAAACCTTTATGAGAATTGCCATACGCTCCCCACATTACTGGGTGTTTCGGATCTTCTGATAGACTTAAAACGCCTATTCCAGCAAAGACGGTTTCATTATAATAGAGTACGTCTTGAAGCATAGCTCTTTGAGTTTTCCCATCAAAGGCCATTAAAATTTGGTCTATTTTTCTCAGAACGCGCTCGTGCGACCAACCTTTTGATAGCATTTTTTTAATCTTTTCAGCAATTCCTTTACCTTCAGATGATTCATTATTTTCACGTAACATGACGTAGTCTTCTAAAATCTCTTTATCAGTAAAATTCTTTTTCCATCTTGGAGCAACATCGTGCGGATCATTCAACCCTGCTGGCTTTGAATACCACAACTTCCCTTTCTTAAGTGCATCAATACTTAAGTCATCGACCTGACGATATTTATATAGTGATTCAATTTTATCGCTACTCAAATTTTACTCCTGAGTGCTAACTCCGCATTAAGCGGACAAAAACAGTGGGTTAAAATGTGTAGCGAAGCGAAACGTAACCCACTGTTTTTGTTTCGTTTAAATGCCTTTTTAGCAATTTATTGGACTCGAACCTCATTCAATCTAAACCTTATAGCGTCACATGCGGCTTCAATTAAAACACTTATTTCCTTACTGTTTTTCTCAGCACTCTGATAATATTTGAGGTCACTCGATTTTCCATGCTTATATTCAATGCCTTCGTTGAGGCAAGCTTTTCTAATCGCACTGAGTGTTTCGTACACGGTTAAAGAGAAAAAAGGTTTATTCTTTTCCATTGTGGTTGAGAAGTCATTAAATGGTGCAATGAAGTTCTTATAACGTTCAGTCTTTCGTTCTTCTTCTGTTTGACTTGGATCTATATGGTCTAACATTGGTCTGAGTTGTTGTGTTGCTATTTTAAGCTCTACTAAATTAGCCCACACCTCACCATAAACTTTGTATTCTTTGTCAAACTGAACTTGAGATACGAAAATTGAGTGTTGTAATTCAGCATCTAAGCGTTTATTTGCTGTAATGATTTCTTGTTCAAGATTCTTAATTTCTAAAGATAATTCACTTTTATCTCTCTCAATTATTCTACTTAACCAGATTTTCCCAATAAAACCAAACAAAGCGGCTAGGACGATTGTTGTTCCACCAAGAAGTTTAACTATTTCACTATAATATTCCAATTACAAACTCCATGTGAAAACTGCTAACGCCCGGCTTAAGCTGACAAAAATTGTTTGCTATAATTTGTGAGGCACGAACAAAGCCAACTGTTTTTTATTCCGTTTAAGAAACTTGTTAGGTGCTACTGATATTTATATTATTACCAAATGTTTGTTTTTCATGATATTCAATTAATGCAGGTATTACATGTGGCTTCTCCATACTAGTAACGTAAAGAGGCATATGTTCAAGAAAAGAGTACCTTTTAATTAATAATAAGTATT
>NZ_PJBZ01000063.1 GCF_002835995.1 Psychromonas sp. Urea-02u-13
TTTAATTGACGCATGCCTTTATTTAAATTAGCATCAAGTGCTTCTATCAATAGGTGATAGTGATTGTTCATTAAACAATATGCATGTATCACCCAGTTAAATTGAGTGCAAAAATCTTAGTCTAAAATATTAAATCATGCACGATGAAAGACCTGCCCCGAATGGCACTGCATTAAGCTATAAACGCAATATTTTCAGGATATTAAAGATCAGACTAAATTGAATGCCTTTGGTAAATCAACTTAAAAACATGAACTTAATGAGTTAACTTGAATTCTCTCTGTCCTTGTAAAGCCTATTATCTATAGCTTTTAGGCTTAATGCAGTGCCATTCAGACCTGCCCCCCTGCGGTGCAATAGGCACATGAATATTAATCTTTGAAAATAGTCGTAGTTTTTTTCGTTTCTGTGGAGGCTTGTTCTGTTGTTTAAGCGATGAGCTTGCTGGTTCTTTTTTGGTTACTTGTGATTTCTGTTTATCAGCCATAATTCCCACTTATCAAAAAACTATAAAACATAAGATTTATACAAAGTAGAAATATTTACCAGTGACAGCATACTTATTACGCGCTTTTTACCTAATATGCTACCTAATACATATAACGTCCATCATAAGTTCAACCTATATTTTCAACATCCGAAAAAACAACATTAACATCATCAAGTTATATGATGGCTATCCGTCATGGATCACTAAGGTTATCATAGCCCACCATTATAATTTGATGTAAAATTTACCATGTCAAAAACATGCCCCCCATATATATTCAACAATAGGTTCTTATGAAACAGTTCACAGTATTATCCTTAGCCTGCCTCACAAGTTGTTTTTTTAGTCAATATGCACTCGCTGAATGTATTTCAGGTGATTGCGTGAATGGCCAAGGCACTTACCTTACAGACGATGGCCGAAAGTACGTAGGACAATGGAAAAATGACACTCAAAATGGTTTAGGCACTTTTACATGGCCGGGTGGCGATAAGTATGTAGGCTTATGGGAAGACGGGAAAATGAATGGCCATGGTGTTTTTAGTGGCCTAGCAGGTTGGAAATACGACGGGTTATGGAAAAACAGTAAAAAAGACGGCCAAGGCACTGATATATCAACAGATGGTAGCAAATACGTTGGATTATGGTTAGAGGGTGAAAGGCATGGTCAAGGCACCTCTACATATGCAGATGGCGAAATACACACAGGCCTCTGGAAAAATGGGAAAATGCACGGTCTAGGCACATATAACTTTCCGAGTGGTGATAAGATTGTTGGTTTATGGAAGGATAATATACAAGATGGTCAAGGCACTTATTATACGTCTAAAGGCCTTATAAAAAATATAACCTTTGAAAATGGCAAACTAATACAATCAAGCTTTACTTTACCCAGTAAGGCTTGGTTTCCAAAAAACATAGATAAATCAGCTTTTTTAGGTCTGTATAAAACCAGCAATAACGAAACACGCTCAGAGCTTTATGTACTAGAAGACAATACTTTTTGTTATACCTTTATGGGTGGGTCTTTAAATTTAATGGTTGCTGGTAGCTGGGAACAAAATAAACAGCAACCCAACAAAATCCAACTAATAGAAACAAAATTAGATAACAATATTCACCTTGCACACGGGTATTACTTTAACCGTCTTGATAACAAAATTTCTGTCACAATCAATGGTTATAACCTTGATGACATCAATACCCCAGTTTTTGCTTTAAGCCAAGACAACACACCACCCACTACATTTAGACCTTTGCTACCCCAACATAACAACATCGGCCGATCAACATATGCAATCCCCCTATTTTCCCCTGCAGAAGCGAAATATTTTTACCTTGGCAGTATTGAAACGAGCAGTACCGACAATGTCTCTCAATTACAGGTAACACAATATGAAATTGGCAGTAATGATACTTTCCAAATAGCGTATGACACTAAAAAAAGTCGTTTTCCAAAGACATTTGACGCGCAATTAACGGCAGCGGGATTACTGATAAATGACACGCCAACAGACAGCAAAACGAACCTATTCCCAGCAATGGTAACAGCAGTAAAAGATCAATGTATTAACCCTGTTAAACAAGAAGAGAGTGATGAAACAATAAAATGGGCAACATTAACAGCGAGCAATCGCTTTTATTTAGATGAAAGCATTATTAGCCAAACGCCTCATTTCAGTAAAGACGATGGTGATGAAGCACGACGTGCTAATGGTATTCATGAGTTGATAGAGGATGAAAAAAAATTATTAGCCTTTCACTATGAAAAGGCGAAAAAAGATCCCGCCGCCTTTAACGAACTGTTATTCGTTGCAAAAGAATTGCTACAAAGAGAAGATCGAAAAAATATCTATATGACAGATATCAATATGAAACTTCCGCAGTTATTAGTCAACGCACTTCAACACGGTGATATTAAATCAGCAAAAGAGCAATTTAATGCTTATAACAAACAGATTCACCCACTCGTTAAAGACAGCACTAATAGACAGGCACAATATGCGATATTAGTCGTCGCTAGCCAAGGTGCCGTTATTTATGGCGCCACTCGAGATGAAGCTATATTAACAACGCTACACGACGCGTTACTGAGTGTAGATTTCGATATAAAAACCACAAAAAACGCAACGCTAGTGTATAACTTAGCCTGTATTTATTCTTTGAGTAAAAATAAACCCGAAATGCTAAAAGCGATTACAGCGGCAAGAAAAATGAACAAAAAATCCGAACTGTTTTTAAAAGATGGTGATTTCGCATTTTATATCAATGATAGTGATTTTTTAAGCGCGATACAGTAAGAGCTTACCTATAACTTCTAATCTCTAACCCATAAAACCACTACCTACAATCTCCACTACTCTATGTTGTGGAGATTGTAGGTAGTGGTAACGTAAATCTTCACGAGCTTTGAACCAGCTTAAGCAGTTAACCGGTTCACCGGTTCACCTATGTTGAGTTCAATATGCCCTACTGTACCGATAATGATTACTGCAATCGGCTGGTGGGTTTATCGGGAGCGCTGGTATTTAAAGGACCATTGGATAAAGGACTTTTATCATCAAAGCCTGGTAATGCCTGTAAAATATCACAGTTAAGTCAAATTCAGTTTAGTCATGTTTCTATGACAACATTGGCCGCAAAGCTAAAACAAGGCATCGCTTTGGGTTGGGTTGGCACCAAATGGTAAGAGACGATATCGCCAATGGCCAGTTATGTAAATTAACCGACAAGGAAATGAGTACAACTTATAATTATTACCTTGTTGCACCAAATCGGTCATGGAAAAACAAAAATTTTAATCGGTTTTCAGCGTGGTTTAAAGAAGATATGCGCCTTTAATCAATACCACTTTTAAGTTCTCAACTATTTTTATTATGACAATGTTATTTAACAGGAGTTGATGTAAAGGCTAACTCGCAATCGCCCCATTGCGCCTTAGAAACCTATAAAATAGAGGAAAGTATAATTATGTGAACTCATAATTATAATTAAAATAGGATCGAGTAATATAATGATTTGGGCTTAGAACGGCATCCAAACAAGAATGATACATTTACGCTTACAAAACAGCCTACTAATGTTGTTTTTTTATCTACGGTTTTATCGCTAATATTAAACAATCAACTAACGAATTTAAGTGGTTCGTAATGATTTTATGATGAAACAGCTATTTGTATAATGGAAAATGACCATTTAACATAACAGTCATTTTGTACATGCTATTTATTGGGAGAATAATATTTATTTTCTTTCACTGACTGTGAATGAAAAAGGTTGGGATTATCACATAATGTGTAATTTAGGCTTGTTTTTCATATCTTTTTTTTGTTTTTATTTTATATTTGTCGGCGTGCCAATAAAAGTAAAACAATTAAACCTATCAACAAAGAAAGGATTTTTACAATGAAAAAAATATATACCTTGGTTCCACTAATATTTATGACATTTTTATCTACATCAGTTTTAGCTGGAGTTTGTACTTTAAACCTTGTGAAGGAAGATGGAAATTTTTTACAAGGTGATTATGGCCCTGATGGTCAGCATACATACAATGTAACTATGCCATATACAGATGGGTTTTATCCTAATAGGTGGACCAGTAGTCAGCCTAAACCTAAGCTACCTCTTAGTAATTGTATTACTTATAGTGGCGCTCCAGCTAACGCAACAATACAAAAAATTACGATCAATTATAAATTTCAAAGTGCTAAATTAGTTGCAGACTATTCAATGCTATTGGAGTTTTTAGGGGCAAATAAATATGCGATAGAATTCAAGCGAGGTGGTGG
The DNA here is from genome assembly GCF_002835995.1 of Psychromonas sp. Urea-02u-13. GTDB lineage: Bacteria > Pseudomonadota > Gammaproteobacteria > Enterobacterales > Psychromonadaceae > Psychromonas. The sequence goes on from NZ_PJBZ01000063.1 coordinate 4,282, forward strand.
TGCCAATAGAACGGTAGAAGGATTTAAGGTTTTAAATAACGTAAATGGCAAAAAACTAAGTGAAGTAGAATTGCAAATACGGGCTCAAGTCACAAACCCTGCAATTACCAATTCTTGTGGAAAGTATATTTCAACAGATCAATGCAATACTGGAAACGCGCGTTTATCAGAGTTTTCTGCCAAAATAGAATGGTAAATCTAAGCGCTTTGATGAATAAAATGACACTTGCTGTTAATTGATAATATAGCCTCTCATCCAAGATCAAATCCAACATAGTTGAGAGGTTTTTATTATGGCCACTTTGAATAAAGTGACTCCAAGGAGAAAGTTTGAATAAATTATCGTTAATAATCGCATCAGTAGTATGTTTATCTGCATGTAGTGAAGATGGCTCTAGTTCACCAGATACAACACTTGCCACCTCTTATACCAGAGTAACCACAGACCAGCCTGATCCAACACAATACGAAAATACAGTTCACATCGTTTATGCTGTGCCATCAGGGAATGAAGATAAAGAGAGAGATAAAAGCTATCAACTTCAAAAATCAATTATTGCGGCTGATAAATGGTTTTACGGAATATCGGGAAAACAACTTAGGCTAGACCTGCAAGATAACGGTGATGTAGATATTACTTATTGGCCTATGACTGAAACTAACGCAGAGCTTCATCAATATCAATGGGGGATGCGTGACAAAATCGTAGATAAGTTAAAACAAACGGACTGGTATAATCCCGATAAATTATATGTTATTTACTTTGAAGGATCCCATTACCTAGCATGTGGTGATAAAGCAACCAATGGTGGTCACGTGATTGAATTATATTTACAAGATCCCGAGCCCAATGCTGGATATGTTTGCTCTACAGATTCGTTCACTGCCAATGAACATGTAAATGGTTTTAACGAATATTTATTAATTCACAAAGTTATTCGTGTATTAGGAGTTAATGAAGAACCTACTGATACTAATACTGGTAATGACGTGATGTCTTATCCACACAGCATAGTCGGAGAACTCTGGGCACCTGAGTTTGTTGATTTTAATAATGATGATTACTTTATGCACTCTGACACTAATAAAGTAGATATTCTGTATAGCGCATTTTTATTACCTAATGATGGCAGTGAACTACCACCTAACTGGCGTGATAACGACTAGCGTATTTACCATAAAACCCGTTCTACACATGAATATTGAGGCTACCTAAATGGTGGCCTTTTTTGTGTCTAGCTGTAAATTCGCTAGGGCGCTTTGTGCCCCATAGCACCTTACAACACCAAAAAACATGTGATCTACATCACAAAAACCAAATCACTTCATTTAGCTATCTAGGCTTGAAAAGAGCGCTAAATTGGAAAAGCGTTTTATACTAAAGAAATTCATAAAAACACAAAATTTTTCATCTGCTATTTAAGGTTAATGTTGATAAGTTAACTATTGATTTTAAGTGGTTTGTTTTTTTTAACATTGAAACCGTTATTTATGTAAAAGAAAGTCGTTACTTAACATCAAAGTCATTAAACGCATAACTTGGAGGCTACCGTGAGCTAAGTATTTGTAATTAATGTCTTGTATTTAAAACGCAAAAAAATTCAGTTGTTCCCCTCCCTTTTAGCATATCTAAGCACGTTATTTTAAGCACTTCTTTAAGCAAGTAATCAGCGCTGCTTAATAAATTTATTTACACACAACCTTAAAGATGTAAAATAGATGCATCTTTAAGGTTACTAGGCCAATGCCATGCATATCACACGTTACACTGACTATTCATTGCGGGTATTAATTTATCTCGCCATCAATAATCAACAACTCAGTACGATTAATGATATTGCAAAAAGTTATTCAATTTCTAAAAATCACTTGATGAAAATTGTGCAACAACTTAGTCATCGTGGTTTTGTATTAGCGATACGAGGCAAGAATGGTGGCATTAAACTTAACCGGGCTGCTAATGAAATTAATATTGGTAATTTGGTACGCGAAATCGAAGATAAAAATAAATTAGTAGAATGTTTTGGTGGAGATAACCAATGTGTGATCACGCCAAGTTGCCAACTAAAGAAAATATTTGCTCAAGCGCAAGAAAGCTTTTTTAAAACTTTAGATGACTACACTCTTGAAAATTTGGTTGGCGGACAATACAAAAATACGTTAACAGAATTGCTCATACAGGATGTGTCGTAAAGGCCCCCCATTTTTTGGAGAAACAATGCTTAATATTTCAGATCCGAACAAATCAAAAGATAAACAGCAAGCACTGCCATTTTTAGATTTTGCTTTTCGACCTTTCTTTTTGTTTGCCGCTATTTTTAGCATGCTGAGCTTAATTATTTGGAATGGTGTTTTGACTGGTTCCATTAACATTAATTTATACGGTGGCAGTCTTTGGTGGCATATCCATGAGATGTTATTTGCTTTTTCTGCCACCGTTATCGTTGGTTTCTTATTAACCGCGGTACAAAACTGGAGTGGCATACGTAGTTTAAATGGTAAAGCATTAGCTGCATTAGTCTTAGTCTGGTTAGCTGCCCGCATTGCCTTTTTCTTACCTGAGCAACTACCAAATAGTCTTATTATTGCTTTAGACATGGCCTTTTTACCACTGGCTGTGATCGCTTTAGCGAAACCTATTATTCAAGCAAAACTATGGCGTAACCTATTGTTCATCCCTATTTTACTGGTGATGGCAACCACCAATGGTTTGTTACATTACAGTGCCGCGACTTTTAACCCCATATTGATGGGGCAAGCATCCACTTTTATGGTGTTATTAATCACCTTAGTAATGTGCATTATGGGCGGACGTGTATTCCCAATGTTTACAGCTAATGGTACAAAAACACCGCGTGTTGATGCGATTCCTACACTTGAAAAATTATCGATTACTAGCATCTTAATCGCCGTTATTGTCGGGTCTGGTTTTATCGAGTTACCTGCGCCTATTGTTGCTAGTTTGTTTATTGCTGCCAGTATTATTCATGCATTTCGTGTCTATCGTTGGAAGTTTTTAGTGACCCTTAGAACGCCATTAGTGTGGTCACTACATGTAAGTTATTGGTGTATTGCGATTGGTCTGTTAATGTTTGGTTTATCTGAAATTACTCATGTGGTCAGTCATTCTCAAGCTATCCATACGTTAACAATTGGCGCGATGGCAACCATGATTTTAGGCATGATTTCACGTGTATCACTAGGGCATACAGGTCGTAATATCGTGGTTGGAAAAACCATGAAAATTGCTTTTGTAGCTATTATTTTCGCATTTATCGTGCGTGTATTTGGTCTGTACTTTATTGCCAATTACAGTCATGTATTGTCATTGGCTGTTGCACTTTGGGTGATTGCTTTTGGTTGTTTTGTGGTGTTGTATTTACCCCTTTTAATCAAACCTAAAGCGTGTTAGCACAAATTAATAAGGTTCTAAACACACCTTAAGTTGTTTAATACTTAACTTTTAATACAGTAACTGGAGAATAAAATGAGCTGTTGTGGTGGATGTGGCGGTACTGGCCATGAAGAGAAAAAGAAACAAGAAGAAACAAAAGAAGAGCAAGAGTAACTCGCTTTTTTAACCAATAAAATCCGGTCAATATTTATTGACTGGATTTTTTTACCTTATATTCTCAGTAAATTTCGAGAGGGGTCAAGATTTGAGTTAATAGCTTTAATTTCTCTTTTAGTTCATTACCTGAATCTAAACGAGCCTTTAACTTTTTATTACCTGATTGATACAGCTTTTATGGATTAAGGAGTCAATCTCATCAGGTAAATAATGGAAAATCCTAAGGCGCTTTGTGCCCCAAAGCGCCTTAGAAACTAGCAGTGTTGGCTAATGTCTTAGCCAGTTTATTGCTATGACATTACTCTGACATTGCTAGTTTGCGCTTATCAATAATCTGCTGAGCATGTGTTACTACAGCTTCCATAGAAAGCTCAGTCGCTAGGTATCTGATGCGGTACAGAGATATTAGTGGTAAATCTTCTGTAGGCTGATCGAGTAAGGCTTTGAGTTGGTTTAGTTCACTGTTCGGGTTACTTTCTTGGTTCTTTAAACCTGACATATTAAGTTGGTTCCTTATATTGTTGAAATAGTTGTCCCATAGAGGGGATAACACATGGTGTACAAATCAGTCTGAGGTGCGACAGCGAGGTTAATCTTAATAGACTGATTACGCACTAAACTATTATAGTTCCTCATACACGGTCTGTACTAGCGTAAATATTTTAAAGTAGTTATTTTAAAATAGATATAAACACCGCATGGTTGTGACTATTTTTAATAGCCTGTCATTTTCTCAACTGATTTTATCTTACTACTACAAATAATAATAGTACGTGGTTGTGCAATCTTAAATTAGCCGGGTGAAATGGTACAGTAATTTTATCCACTCATGTAACGTACTGTTATCTGAAATTTTGTTCCCCTTGGCGAGTTACAAAGCTAAGTCACTACCGCCCCCAAAAGCGCTTTAGAAACTATAAAATAGTGGCCAAAACCACTTAGACACAACACTAAAGCTGTCATACAAATCATTCAAAATTCACTTGGTTTTATAGTATTAACAGGTATTGTAAAATCAACGAAATTTGAACCAAAAACAACTCGGAATTAAAGGTAACCTATTGATGTATAGATATTAAATAAACCGCACTCCATAGATAAACTTGTTATTTTAACTTAAGTTGACAGTACCTTCGCGGTGTTGTTGCTTCACCCTTTAATAAGCGCTGAAAGAACCGCATTGTAGTCTTCTTATCTTTTCGTCTCTGAACTAAAATATCAATCTCATCACCATCTTGAGCTATTACTCGCCAGAGCTAATCCATTACTCCACTTATTAGTTCTGTTTGAAAACCTCGCCTTCTTAATTTCATATCTTCTAAAACTTTACTCATATTTTAATCTATCCAGCAACAAACCCAAATGATAAACTCTTATAATGGCATTATCTTGTTCGATTTATTTATTGTTTGTCGATGAAAAATAAGGTTAGCTCATGACTTTTTCCATTTTTAAAGTCACGTATGGCGTTAATTTAATGGATGTTATCATTTAGTTCAGGAGAACCCTTTATGTTTGGGGATGTAGTAAGACAACCGATATTAGATAAGAATTTAAACTTAATTGCGTATGAATTCTTATTTAAGGAAGGGGTAAAAAATTCCTATCCTCTCGTTGATAATGACTCCGATACAATTCAGCTTTTTTCCGAACATTTTTTTTCCTCCGCATCTAATATTTTAGACAATAAGCTAGGGTTTATTAATTTTCCTTATCAAAGTATTCTTGGCGAAATTCCTAAGATGTTTCCCAAAGATAAAATGGTCATCGAAATTTTAGGGAGTTATGAAGCAAGCGATATACTTTTTAATCAAATTGAATCTTTAAAAAATGATGGTTATATCATTGCGCTAGATGATTTTATCCCCGCTAAAAAATGGGAACGATTTTTTCCATTTGTAGACATTATTAAATTAGATACAACGTTAATTTCTATTAAAGAATGTATTCCCTTTATTAATCGATTTATTAACAGTGATATTAAATTTCTTTCAGAAAAAGTTGAAACTTATGATGAATATCAGGATGCTCTTGATGCAGGTTTTGATTATTTTCAAGGATATTTTTTTAGCAAACCCAAAGTTATTAAGAAACAGGTTATTTATTCATCTATTGTCGCTTTAACTGAGTTAGCAAATATAATATCGAAAGATCAAATTGATTATTCTGCAGTAGAAAAAATTATTACATCTGATGTAGCTTTGTCATATAAATTACTTCTACTTGTTAATTCATCTTCAAATATAATTGCCAAAATCACTTCATTTCGTCAAGCGATTTCTTATTTAGGCGAAAAGAAATTACGACAATTTGTAACTTTTATTCTTATTTCATCCGTACAAGAAGGTAAACCTGAGGCTTTGTATCGTTTATCGATTCAGAGGGCACATTTTTGTGAGTTGATCATGAATAACGATAAGCAACTAAGAGGCAAAGCTTTTTTGATAGGGATATTTTCTTTATTAGATTCCATATTAGATCAACCATTTGATGTCATATTGAAAAAAATATCTTTCGATGAAGAAGTGAAATTAGCTTTACTTTTTAGAGATGGAAAATTGGGTAAGCTTTTACTGTTGGTTATGGCATATGAAAAAGCTGATTGGGATGTAGTTCAAGAATTGAGTCTTTATTTGGGTTTGACGAAAATAAATTTGGCTGGATGTTATCAAGATTCGTTAAGTTTGACTGACGAATTATTTTCTTAGGACTGTTTAGATGAAATGGGGTGTAGTGGTCAAATAAATCTGGCCACAAATTTAGAATTAGTCTTCATTTTTCTAACTCGCTCTGTGTCCCTTTCCGAGTGAGAAGCTACAAATCCGAGACCAATAGGGTCATGCCTTTCATTTGCACTATCTCACTTATTGCTACAATCCGGCTTACTACTGAATAATGTATTTTGAAATATTTTCCAATCACTTTCATTGTGTCCCCTCCTGACTGATAAGCTTTAACAATCACTTCATTGCGTGTTTTGGAGTGCGACAAATATTCACTAGAGTCGTAGCTGATTATTAAAAACACAAAATGAAAGACCTGCCCCTCTGCCCCCAGGGTGTCAATTCAACGTAAGTCATATAACGATTTCTACAAATATAAATTCCTTCGAAAACAGTTTTATTTAAATTAATCTTCAATATGCCCCAAATTGTTAATTTTTTAAGTTAGTAGTGCCTTATGATAATTATCATAAGGTCGAATTTGTAAAAAGGGAATATGGAAATATGGGAACAATCGAAAAAATCGAAAGTTTTTTAGAAAAGCAAAACAACATATGGGTACCTATTCTAGGCGCGGCATTGATTATAGTCGGATTCTATGTTTTTTTTGATATGAAAATTCAAGAAGAAGCAGGAATACCAGTAAAAATGAAACGAGCATATCAATATTTATACGATTTTGGTGGGAAATATCTCATTTTAGCACTATTTGAAAGTTTGGGAATATTTGCTCTTATTTCAGGAATACAACAATTAAGGAATAGGATCTAATTATAATGAATTATTATGTTATTGGTGGAATAGGCCTCATTTTTACGCTATACATCACTTTTGTACTCGCCTACGCAAGTAAAAGAAAGAAAAAACAACTAGAAAAGTTTAAAAACCTTAAAGCTCTCAATAGAAACGAGAAAAATGCTTTAGTCTTTGGTGCTATTCTATCGCTTCATAGAGGCGAAAATGTTTTAGAAATGAAGCCACAAGGTTCAATCGACCTCTATATAAAAGGACTTAAAGATTCTTGGGACATTGCAAGCAAAGAAGAAGCAGTTGAAAGAATTAGTACCTTAATTTCTTTAGATCGCAGTAAAGAGTTGGATTCTTATTTACCAGTATCTTCTTCCGATTTGATAAAGATTCAAAAGGAGATAGCAAAAGGATTAAAACTAAAAATAGAAATAGTAGAGCTTACAGATTCAACATTTTCTTGGGATATTTGTAGGTCAATATCCTTAACTAAATGGTGTTTTTGGTGTGGTTACCTTTCAGAAGAAGAGTCTTGGCAGTTTATTAACCAAGGGGTTAAAGTGGCACAAAATTTAGGTTCTACTTGGGAAAATTACACAATATCTTTCCTTCTAGGAAGAACGATGCAAGGGTTTTCTTTAGAAGATGTGATTATAGAGTCTGAACAACTTTTGAGTGGAAAAAACTTACTCGGAAAGCAAGAGTTCTTAACAGTATATACAAAATTCCCTTTTAAGTAGATCTAGAGAGAATAATAAGAATGCTAATCGGTGATACTCATATTTTTTTACTCACAAGGTAATTCAGAAGTGTTACCGATAACTAAAATTGGCAACTCTTTGTAAGTTACTAACTCGCTTTTGGCGTAAGCGACTTAGATGCTCTGCATTTATCGTAATACCCGTTAAACACACAACTGAAGGCTGCCTAAATGGTGGCCTTTTTTGCCTGTTGCAGTGAATTCCCTAGGGTACAACGTCCCCTTTTCGCCGCAGAAAACTACAAATGAGTGGCCATTATTACTAAGCTACTAGGCTTTCTTATTCTTGTATTTTTGAACTAATATGTATATTTTCAATACTGCTAACTGTTCATTAGTGAGCATAATTTCGGGTACTATATAAAATTAACTGATCATCAGATATAGGATGTTCATCGAAACTTTATACATGTGAGTAGCAGGATAATTACTCATTAATTAACAAAAAGGAAAACATATAAAATGAAAGAAAGCGCCCATTTCACAAGAATAGAGCGTATTCTTGAGTACATACATGCTCACATTGATACCCCTTTAACCGTCGAACTATTAGCCCAAAAAAGTTGCTGGTCTCGCTGGCAGTTGCAACGCACCTTCCTCAAAGAAACAAATCAAACAGTGGCTCAATATGTCCGTGAAATCAAGCTTAGTATCGCAGCTGAAAAGCTTATTTTAAGTAAAGATCGCGTAATGGATATCGCACTGAATTGTGGTTTTAATTCTGAAGTTAGTTTTAATCGTGCTTTTAAACAACTTTTTCAATGCTCTCCTAGTACCTACCGAAAACGCGGTCAACGCATTGGTTTAAAAATACCATTGGCGTCAGCAATGCCAATACACCAAGCCTATGAAGTAAAAAAAATATTATTACAAATACGCTTTGAACATATTGAAGGATTTCATTTTTATGGTGTTTGCGGAGAGATACAAGGTTTATTCTCTAAACAACCCAATTATAGCGATGCTATACCGATTATTTGGCAAAAAATGATTAAATTTACAGGGCTTAAACCTCCTTTTAAAACACCCGTTATGGGTATTGTTGATACAAGAGAAAATAACAATCATCTATCAACTCTCTATTGGGCTGGTGCTAGAGTAAATACTGAAAAAATTAACAGTTTAAAAGCAGAAAATTTATTATATATACCAGAACAAACTTATGCGGTTATTCCTCATACAGGGGTAGTTACTCATCTTGATGCTACTTTGAAATGGTTCCTTTCCACTTGGCTGCCACAATCAGATTATCAATCTGCTAAAGGTTTTGATTTAGAGATGTATCAAGCTGGTTTTGATATTCACAGTAACGAATCAACAATGGAATGCTGGGTACCAATTCAACGTAAGTCAATATAACGATCTCTACGAGTAAAAATGCCTTCAAAAAATAGTTTTATTTAAATTAATCTTAAATATGCCCCAAATTGTTAATTTTTTAAGTAAGTAGTACCTTAGAATCCATTTGATAATGATTCCCATTAACCAATGGGTTGTTAAATAATTTGAGGTACTCATGAACAAGCACTATCATAAATCAATTCTTTCACTTTCAATTATCGTAGCTATTGCTACCCCTTACACTGTAATCGCAGGAGAGCAGAACTCACAGTTAGAAAACATCGACACTATAACGGTAAAAGGAAAGACCTATCGAAATACTGCAACAAAGACAGTACTAGCGCCCGAAGAAACCCCACAAGCAATCAATATAATTGAAAGGGAGCAGCTAGAAATTCGAGGCGTTAAAACCCTAGGTGAAACATTAAAATATACACCAGGTATTACGACTAATGGCTATGGCTCAGAAGCTACATTCTTAGATGTATTTAATATCCGAGGATTTAAGGTTAATCAGAGTTATTATAATGGTGTCTCCCTGCAATCATTATCTGGCTGGAATCTACAACCACAAGTTGATCCCTTTGCGCTTGAACAAGTAGAGGTATTTAAAGGACCTACATCAGTTTTATATGGCGCGATGCCTCCTGGTGGGATGGTGAACTTAATTGGGAAGACACCACAAACAGAAAATAAGACTACAATTGGCGCTTCTGTAGGCACAGACGATTTAAAAGAGTTTTCTATTGATTCTACCGGGCAAATTGGTGACAGCAATTTAAATTACCGCTTGATCGGTTTAGCACGTCAATATGATACACAAACTTCATTGTCTGGTAATGAACGTTATGTAATTGCCCCCTCTATTGATTGGAATATCAGCGACAACACATTATTAAATGTGAATTTGTATTATCAGAACGATCCTCAAATAGGTAATAACACTGCAATGCCAGAGTCGGTATTACTGGATAATGACAGTAGTTATTCTGTTGGAGATAAAAATTGGAATGAAACACAGCGTGAGTTTGTATTAGCAGGTTATAAACTTCAGCATGAATTCGATAACACACTGACCTTTATGCAAAATTTTAACTACATGAAAGGTGAATTTGAGCAAAAAAATTCATACATCTACAATTATGATCCAGCCACTGGTGATTTAGGTCGTGCACTTTATTCTACAAAAGAAAGCGCTCAAGGTTTTGTTTTTGATAACCAATTATCAGCCAATATAGCAACGGGCGATGTTTACCATAGTTTATTAATCGGTGCTGACTTCCAAAAATTAGATGGTAATTCTGAATATGCAACGCACGGTGTCTCTACTTTTAATACCTTTACACCTGATAATAATATGATTGATGCCAACTCATTAACAAAAACAGCTTATTCTGATGATGATATCCACAGTAAACAAGTAGGTGTATATGCACAGGATCAACTGCAATGGGGGAGCTTAATCGTTATCGCTGGCTTACGCTTTGATCAATTCAATGCCGATGGCACGTCATACGGAACGGCTTATGAAACAGATGAAGCGAACCTTTCATACCGCGTTGGTGCATTATATGAATTTGAAAATGGAATCTCACCCTTCCTCAGCTATGCCACCAGCTTTGAACCATTAAATACATCTGGTTTTGAGCCTGAATTAGGTGAACAAGTTGAGCTTGGTTTAAAATATATGGCAGATGATGGATCTATTTCAGGTTCAGTTGCTTTGTTTAATATTGTGAAATCAAATGTTGTTACCGTGGACCCTGAGACTGTTGGTTCTGGTTCTTTTAGCTACCTACAAATAGGTGAAGTTACATCACAAGGCGTAGAATTTGACAGCAAGTTTCAGCTAACACATTCATTAGACCTTTCTGTGAATTATACTTATTTAGATGTTGAAGTAACAAAAGATACTTTATTCGACGGAACGACTCCAATATATAACCCTGAACATTCAGCAAGTTTATGGGTAAATTACCGCGCGGATGAAGGTGTACTAAATGGTGCCCATATCGGTAGTGGTATTCGTTATGTCGGTGAAATGCAAAAAAACGCAGCCAATACTCAAGGCATGGTGCCTGATTACACCATTGTTGATTTGTCAATTGGCTATGAGTTAGGTAATGCATTACCGTCGTTAGATGGGGCAACAGCCAACCTGATTGTGGGTAACTTATTTGATGCTGACACCTACGCTTGTTATGACGAAGGTAACTGTTGGAACAATGCTGATCGTAGTGTTGAATTAAAAGTAAATTATACATTCTAAATTGAAAGGCGGTGAAAACCGCCTTTTTTTGACTATGACTATGACTGATACTTCAAAAAACGCACATGAATTAACTTCAATATTAGATCTATGCCGGGAGGTTATTCCCTATCTAGATGGAAAAATTGAAAAAAACTCACCTTCCCCATTATCACAGCAGATTAATAATAAATGGCTTATTGGTCATGCCCAAGACTATTTAACAATTCAAGCGCTAAGGGATGATCTAACAAAACAACACCCGAATGCGGGCGATGATTACTTAAAAGCACGCACTTGGCACCTTCTCTGTTGGCAACCTATCTACATTACCTTTATTAGCATTTACGGTTTACAACGGTTACCAGATTTCACCGGGTTTAAACAGCAACGCCAGCATAATGCAATTGTTGGCTTTATATTTCAACGAGATGAATTAACAGCGGGTTCTACTGAGCAACTGATCCCTCTCGCAGCGATTCAACTAAAAGTATTATTTGAACATTATCGAACTCAATTCGATTCATTAGAACGTTGTCGTCCGGGTTATGCAGGTCGGTTTATTGCAGACTTAATATTAGGGAATTTACTTAAAGTAAAAGAGATAAATCCCAACTTTAATGATCAATCAGTATTATCAGATGCAGCATTATGGCTTAACAGTATGGATTTACCGGAAAAATTGATTAACTCTCTAACAATTAAAGAAAATCAACCGATCAACTTTATCAGAACAAGCTGTTGCCTAGCAGATAAAATTAATAAGAAACTCTGTACCGATTGTCCTAAAGCACATAAAAATAGTAACCGATAAAGATCCTAAATTAATGGCGGTTAACCAAAAATGACAGACTCAACTATCAGTTACTACTATGTTCACTTTCGGAAATTAGCGAATCAGCCAATTTTTACTAATGGAGACGCTTTAGAGACATACGATTTGGGAAATAAAATAGATGACATTTGTATGCATATAAAAAAATGATTAAGTCAATAGCAATGAGGCCTAATCCGTACATTCCATTTAAAACTATGCGCCATAAAACAAACAGGAAAATTTTATTGTTTAATTAGATGATTTAACGGGTAAATAACTACACTAAGTTTTTATAACAACATTATGCAAAAATAAGGGAAAACTGATGTTTAAAACGATACGAACACGTATTGCAGTAAGTTCTGGGTTAGCAATGGCGTTTACTTTGATGATAGCAATGGGGATGACAACCAACGCATTTACTAAAGTAAACGAAGAAATAACCGAAAAAGTAAAATTTCAATTAACAGACGCAACTAGATTAAATTTGCGATCTACTGCCTCTGAACAAGGAAAAATTATTGCGAATAAGTTATTTCCTGTATTGGCTAACTTGGATCAAGTCCGCTCTATCATTGAATTGAGTGCAGAATCGCAATCGAGCGCGGAAATGATTGTTAAACAGTTTATAGCAGCTCTTGAAGCGCAAGATAAAGCGGTATTCGCGGGCTATATGGTGTGGGAAGAAAAAACATGGCCCATCGAAAGCGAAATTGGAGCGGTGAAAGCGATCAATACCAAAGGTTACCTCGCACCGTTCTTCTTTCCTAATGCAAATGACAGTTTTGACATGGTTGCGATGGAAAGTTTTACCAACAGTAAATTGAATAATAACGGTGAGCGAACCGATGACTGGCATTTAATGCCCTATGAAACAGGAAAAACGTTTGTAATGGAACCTTATATGTACTCAGTACGTGGTGCAGAAGAGCTCATTACTACTATTAGCCAGCCATTGAAACTCAATGGCAAGATCATTGGTTCGTTAGGATTTGATTTATCATTAATTGAACTACAAAGTCAGAGTGAATCGTTGGCTGAAGAACTGTTTGATGGTGAAGGGACGATTATTATCTCATCATGGAAAGGTGCTGTACTTGCCCATAGCAAGCGAAGCGACGATGTGGGTAAGAAAGTATCAAGTAAGCTTTTATCACAATGGGGAAAAATACAATCATTAGCGACGCAAAATGATATCGGTATGGTGACCATCGGTAATGATGAATATGCAGTGACTTCAGTTGATACTTCTGGTGCTGCATGGATTGTCATGGTTTTAGTGCCAACAAGTAAGTTAACTCAAAGCGTCATCGCTTTCGAAAACTGGAGTGGTGAACAAAACGTCGAAGCGATTAAGCAAGGTGTACTAGCCGGTGTCATTGCTGTGTTGTTGGGTATTGGTGTAATGAGCATGGTTGCGAGTTCATTGGGTAAAGTATTGATGAACCTTGTCGAACGATTTAAAGATGTTGCTCAAGGTGATGGAGACCTAACCTACCGCATTGAAGTAAAAGGTAAAGATGAAAGTGCTCAGCTAGCGCACTGGTTCAATACTTTTTTAGGCCATATGCAAGAGATGTTATGCACCGTTATGGATACCTCTGTTCAGGTAGATAAAATTGCAACGGAAGGCCAACAACGCGCTGAAAGCTCGAAAGACAAGTTAAATACTCAAGCGAACGAAGTAAACTCTTTAGTCACTGCGATAAATGAAATGAGTGCGACTGCACAAGAAGTTGCAAACTCCGCTGTACAGGCCTCTGCGGCCGCAAGTGAAGTACAAAATAATAGTTTAAGTGGTATGGCTCGAATGGATAACGCGGCATTAGCAGTCAGTGAGCTAGCGACCAAAGTAAATGATGCTAAGGAGCAAACTAATCACTTAGTAGAGTCCAGTGCAGCTATCCAAAGTATTTTAACCGAAATCGGAGGAATTGCAGAGCAAACCAACCTACTTGCACTAAATGCGGCTATAGAAGCGGCTCGTGCCGGAGAAGCAGGACGTGGGTTCGCCGTTGTTGCTGACGAAGTACGCTGCTTAGCGACTCGTACTCAAAGTTCAACCAAAGAAATTCGCACCATGTTGGCTCGGCTAGAGCAAGAAACTCAATCGATTGTTGTATTAATGCAAGAAAGCCAGCAACAAGCAGTGGAAACCAAAGAAGAAACCCAATCTGCGCATGTAGCGCTAACTGAAATCAACCATGCGATTGAAGTGATAAATGACATGAATGCTCAAATTGCCTCTGCCGCCGAAGAGCAAAGTTCGGTTTCAGAGGAGATTAACCGCAATGTTGTGATCATCAATGACACGGCAACAGATGCGATGGATAGTATGACGGCGTCAGTATTAAACAGTAATGAGTTAACAAATAAAGCCGCTGAGCTACATCAAGAACTTAACAAGTTTAAACTTTAAACTTGTTAACACTAGTCTCGATTGTCATCGAGACTAGTGCATATTTGTACTTGCCTATTATTCCTAATCATTAACAATAGGTGATGAACTGAACCTTTCGACGCAGATTATTTTGGTAATAAATTTTTATTGTGTGCACATTGAACTGCAATGCAGGGGGGTAATCAAATGATGAAGTGGGGGAAATTTAAGGCGATCACTATTAGCTGTCTTTTATCGACAGTCTTCATTCACTCTTCAATGGCTATTACTAAAAATAAAAAATCAATTAAAATAATTATTAATGACTGGTCTAGTCAAATTGTTCTAGCAAAAATAACAGGGGAAATATTCAAAGAGCAAGGCTACAGGGTGGAATATGTAGGGTCTAAAACTAATGATCAATGGTTTAGATTAAAGACCTTAAAAGCACATGTTCAAGTTGAAGTGTGAGAAGGTGCAATGGCAAATAAATTCACTATATTACTTGAAAAAAATCAAATTATTGATGCAGGAAATCACGATGCCGTCACTAGGGAGGAGTGGTGGTATCCGACTTATGTTGAGGAATTATGTCCAGGTTTACCCGATTGGAAAGCATTAAATAGTTGCGCCGAGTTATTTGCTACACATGAAACAGCTCCCAAAGGTCGTTACGTTGGAGGCCCTTGGGAGAAACACGATAGAGCTAAAATTAGAGCATTGAATTTAGATTTTACTATGATTAAGGTCGAAAATGCGAATGAATTATGGCAGGAACTGGAAAAAGCATGGCGAGTAAAACAGCCTATCGTATTATTTAATTGGACTCCAAATTGGGTTGATTCTCGTTATGATGGAAAGTTTATCGAGTTCCCTGAGTATACTCCTGCATGTGAAACGATGCCAAAATGGGGAGAGAGTAAAAATGGTTATGGGATTGTGGTAACCCTAAAAATGGCTGGTTAAAAAAAATAACTTCAATCAATTTCCCTGATGAATGGCCGTGTGCTTTCGATACCTTAAAAAATATAAATTTTAGTAATGCAATGCTTTCTGAAATAACGGCATTTGTAAATTCTGATAAAATGACTTACCAGAAAGCAGCCGATAGATGGCTCAATAATAATCAAAAGCTTTGGCGGAGTTGGATACCACCGACTTGTCAAAAGTTTAGATAGTGGGACAAGTATTTAATTTATTTTAATCACTTATCCCAAATTCAGGTTAACGAACAACAGTAGCCTGAGCGAGCGTTCCCTTATAATAGAGAGAACAAGTTTTTCACATCATCTAATTCAGGGATTAACTTCATCTCGCTGCCGATATTATGTTGCTTAGCAAGCTTATAGACTAAACGTAATACCGAGTAATCTTCCAGTGCAAAACCAACAGAGTCATACAGAATAGTCCCGTCTGTCGCGACGTTTAGAGTTTTCTCACCCTTCACTATTTCGTGTAGTTCTGTACATGTAAAATCAGGCCCGAGTTGTTGAATCTCACCTTCAACACGCGATTGCGGTAGGAATTCAACAACAATTGTTGCGCTTTCTACTAATTCTTTTTCGATTTCTGTTTTACCTGGGCAATCACCGCCAAGACCGTTAATAAATACATCTTTGTCGATCATATCTTTGGTTAATACGGTTTGATATTTCTTATCTGCAGTACATGTGGTAATTAAATCAGCACCTTGAACCGCTTCTCTTGCGTCTTTACACGGTGTTAGGCGAATATCGAAACGCGCCATATTCTGTTCAAATTTGCGCATGGCTGCAGGGTCAGTATCGAAGAAACGTACTTCTTTTAAATTAAAGATGAACGAATACGCTAAGAATTGGAATTCACTCTGTGCGCCAGTGCCGATTAATGCTAATACTTCAGAGTCTTTCTTCGCTAAGTGTTTCGCTGCCATTGCTGACGTCGCAGCAGTACGGAAGCCCGTAAGTAGCGTCATTTCTGAAAACATCAGCGGTTCGCCCGTTTCAGTTAATGATAATTGGCCAGTCGCCATGACCGTCATTTTATTTTGTGCTGGATTTTTGGGATGGCCATTGACGTATTTAAAGGAATACATTTCCGCATTTGAAATTGGCATCAATTCAATAACACCATCTTCAACATGATTGGCCGTACGCGGGCTTTTATCAAAATCGTGCCAATTTTTATAATCTTCAGTTAATGTATCATTAAGTTGTGCAAAAAAGTCTTTGTAACCCACTTTCGCAATTACCGCTTTAATATCTTTTATCTCTAAAACAATCATGATAATCCTTTTAAAATTCTGTTTAAGGTAAAAGAGAAAAATCGAATTTTTCCATTACAATCATGATTATAAAAATCAATGAGTGGTTTATCTAATACGTTGAATTGTGAGATACATAGTTTTTGTATGTATCGGTTTGCATCATCTAAGTTTAAAATTGCCAGCATCATCCCCTAAAGGTATGATTCGTAAGACTACCCTTATACTTAAATACGGATTAAATACCTGCCTATGCCAGCAAAAGGAACTAAAGGTAAAAACCGTAAACAAGAGTTAATCAATGCGACACTTGATTGCATTGCTAACGAAGGTTTACAAAAAACCACAGTACGTAATGTGGCTGAATATGCGAATGTCACCAATGGTCTGATCCGCTTTTACTTTTCCGGTAAAGATGAAATGCTCCGTGAAGCCTATTCCGCATTACTCGAAATAATGTACGTTAATACCCGTGTTGAAATTAACAACCCGGACATTTGTGCCAAAACTCGATTACAGCACTTTATTCAAGCGACGCTGTCAGCGCCAATCGTGTCACCACGCACGGTATTGTTGTGGGCCAATTTCTTACCGATGACCTATATCGATCCAGAAATGGCAACCATTCGTACTAATGAATATGCCAAAACAACTGAAATTTTAGCTCCCTTAATTAGCGCGGCATTAGCTACCGAAAACATCATAATTGATCATAATGAATGTGAAATACTTGCTATAAAAATCAATGCCTTAATAGATGGATTATGGCTTGAAGGCAGCATGGCAGCATACAAATTCAAAGATAATGAACTCGTCAATATCGGTATCGACAGTGCATCTGCAATTCTATCTATTTCGTTAGCCAACATTTAGACGGATAGCGCTAAAGCAACAGAAAAACTGCGCTATTCATTTGTTAATGGCGCTCTAACGGGAACGTCATACAATGTGGTCCACCGCCAGTTTTCAATATCTCAGTCGCATGTAACTCAAAAACAGTGAAACCACGCTCACGTAATTTTGCATTAACTGTCGTGTTGGCGCTTAATGAAATAATCCGTTTATTACCTAAAGCTTGCAGGTTACAGAAATGCTTAAAGACCCCTTCTTCTTCGACTTTAATGAGGTCATAACCAACTTCATCAAGGTAGTTTTTAAACTCTTCAGGTAAACCCTCGTAATAGGTTACTGCTGTATTTTCACCGACAATGTTAAAAATCATGTCTAGGTGAAGGTATTCCGGTTTCGAGTTCACTGAAATAATCGTATAACCTAAGGGTTCAAGCTGCTCGCGAATACTTTGAATACCTTTTTCATCAGAGCGCTGTAACGTGCCAATGGCTAATGTTTTTTCATCAAGCTGCCAAAAATCGCCACCTTCAAGAATACCTTCATGGCAAGTCGCTATAATTGGCACACCCAGTTCTGCTAGTTTTTGTGCATATAATTGGCTTTCTGCCTGGCGCCCAGCTTCTTTAAAATGACCCAGTACATAACCTTCTTTGATATTGAAACCAAAATCACGGGCAAATACTTGACTCGACAAATCTTTAGTGGGTACAAGTATTTCAACATTAATGCCATTTTGCTCGTAGATATCAATTAACTGTTGGTGCTCGTTTAAACATTTTTGTTGATCAATTTTCTCGCCTTTCTCTAACCACCCTTCAGCAATCTTGTTGATGGGTGAAAGATTAAGGTAAGTGGGTGAACAAAGTAATACTTGCTTCAATTCACCTGTCGCTGATTTCACATAACTGTTTTCCACAACCCTCTCCTTTTATAAGCCATACGCTATAGATTTTGTGCTCTTACGATTTCTTAATTCATTTTTACGTTCTTGGACTCAAATGTATCCCTGCGATCATGCAGCGAATAGAGCCACCAGCTAATTCAATTGTCGGAATGCTAAAATCTAATATTTTTGAGTGTTGCTCAATGCTTGCAATTTGATCAACGGTTAATGCATTTCTGGCTCTTTGTGACATAACCAAGTGGCTCTTGCCGTTACCCGTTAGCTCGATCGCGTTACCCGCAAAATTATCAATTTGATCGAAACTGAGTTCAATGACTTCGATGCCTGATTCTTCTAAACGCTGCTTCACTTCGGCCCGACGTACATTGGGAATCATGTCTAAGCAAATAAGCGCATATTTAGAGGCGACACACATCATTACATTGGTATGATAAATCGCAGTACCCGTGGCATCCGCCGTTTCAAACGCCATTGGTTCGTATTGAAACGAGGTACAGAAACGCTCAAGAATGACTTCGTTAGCGCGGTTTGATTTAGCGACGTAGGCAATGCGATTCACATTATCAAGTACCATCGCGCCAGTGCCTTCAAGAAATAGGTTATCCCACTCTAATCCAGAAAAGTCGATAACATCTTGTACACGATAATGCGCTTTTAACATTTCAATGATGTCACTGCGGCGTTCACGTCGGCGATTTTTAGAAAACATTGGGTATAGAGCAACATGGCCACCGCTATGGGTTGAAAACCAGTTATTCGGAAAGACTGAATCTGGGGTCTCACGATCACCAAAATCATCAAATACGTGGACATTTATGCCATTTTCATTTAATCCCGCAACCACGATATCAAATTCGTTTTTAGCCTGTAGCGATATACCCGTGCGATCTAACTCAAGCGAGTCTTGTTTCTCTAGACTCGTTTTTTGAAAAGCATTATCAACAGCCGTTTCTGGGTTCGAAAAAAACTTCCATGGTCGAACCATAACCACTGAATTTGGCGCTTGAATTAAAGCCATACAACGTCCTTTTTTTGAAGAATACTATTAACAAAATAAGTAACAAAACCATTAACAAATAAGCAACATTAAAAACTATGCAACTGCATAAACAATATGCCAAGCATTTTTTAAAGTCAATTATCAGTATTAATTTTGAGCACCATCCTGAGCATAAAAAACAACCGTCATGGTCATTTAATGTGCGGTAGAGACTGACTCTTCGGCTTATTAATAGGTGTAAAAAAAACATTGAAAACTGTGATTAAGTTATCGTTTTTTGAGGCTAAAAAGTATGAATTGAAGGTCTTAATTGAAGCGACTTAAGGGGAGTAAAATAGATTGTTTTTTTATTAAAAAATAAAAAATTATTTCTTTTGACTTTAAATCCCTTTAAAAACAAATCTTTACAGATAAATGAGAATAATTATAATTATAATTTGCAATTTGCGACAGGACCGACCTTTGTGCAACAGTCCCATTTACAATTTTTATTAAAAGGAGTAATTTTCTTTTTCGCTTATCCAAGCACAATTAACTAAGGGGTTTTTTATGTTCGCAATGCTCGCTATGTTCACTCGAAAAAAACACAACCTACAAACCATATTGACTTTTATTGTGCCTTCACTAATTGGCCTATTACTCTTTATGACGCCGATTAATTTTCAAGGTAACATGACAATTCCCATTGCAATTGTTGCCAAGATGTTACAAAACATACTCGGTGAATCACTGCCACTTATTGTGACTTGCATTATGCTATTTACCGCGCTTATCACCACACTTGAAAAGCTATTTCACTTTAATGTGATTAAACAAAGTGAATTTTTAAATGGACTGATCAATGTTTCACCGACTTGGTTTATTCTTCGATTGCTAGGGGCACTTTTTGCAAGTTTCACCTACTTAACCATTGGCCCAGAAATGATCTTTTCAGATAATACTGGTGCATTGGTGTTAAATGACCTGCTGCCAATACTTTTTTGTGTATTTATTTTTGCAGGTTTGCTACTGCCTTTATTACTTAACTTTGGTTTACTAGAATTATTTGGCACTTTATTGACTAAGGTGATGCGCCCTGTATTCAACCTTCCTGGGCGAAGTGCGATTGACTGTATCGCCTCGTGGTTAGGTGATGGCAGTGTCGGTATTATAATGACCAGTAAACAATACGAAGCTAAGTTTTATACGCAGCGTGAAGCGGCTGTCATTGGTACCACCTTTTCAGCGGTTTCAATCACTTTTTCATTGGTTGTTATTGTACAGGTTCAGCTCGAGCATCTATTTTTCCCCTTCTATCTTGCAGTATGTTTAGCCGGTATTATCGCTGCGATTATAGTGCCTAAACTTCCCCCTTTACGCTGGAAAAAGGATATCTACATTGATGGGACAGTGCCGCTTAAAAATAATGAATTAACGCCAAAAGGTCACAATGTTTTTTCTTGGGGCCTTGAGCAAGCATTACTAAAAGCAGCCAATAGCACAGGATTTAAAGACACTTTTAAAGATGGCTTAAAAAATGCCATTGATATGGTATTTGGTGTTTTACCCGTGGTAATGGCAATAGGAACGATTGCACTCATCATTGCAGAATATACGCCGATTTTTTCATACTTAGGCTACCCATTTATTCCCTTTTTAGAACTCTTACAGATTCCAGAAGCAGCGGCGGCCTCTGAAACGATCATGGTAGGTTTTGCAGATATGTTTATCCCTTCTATTATTGCCACCTCTATTGAATCCGACATGACCCGTTTTGTTATTGCCGCTATGTCAGTGACACAGCTTATCTATATGAGTGAGGTAGGGGCATTATTATTAGGCAGTAAAATACCGGTTAATATTGGAGAGTTGTTTATTATCTTTATCTTACGTACCTTAGTCACTTTGCCTGTTATTGCGGGTGTAGCACATCTTCTTTTTTAAAAGATGATCAACGCTTCAGCAAATAGCGGATTGTAGAGGATATTTTGTCGAGCAATGTTGATAAATATGATTAACGAAGCAATGTATAAAAATCCTTCTTTATACATTGCTTTTCTTCTATAAAATAAACGTCTGTATATTAAAACTTCACTATATTGAAGTTTATGATTTAACTTGCAACTTCCATAAATTGCAATATATTCCGTTCATTTCCAATAACTTATCATGTGATCCTTCTTCAACTATTTCACCTTTATCAAGTACCAAAATACGATCGGCATAACGTAGAGTATTAAGACGATGTGCGATGCTAATTACAGTACGTCCTTGCGAAATCGTTCCCATATTAGCCATAACAGCAGCTTCGGACTCATAATCTAATGCACTCGTAGCTTCGTCTAAGAGTAAAATACGTGGGTTAGTGAGTAATGCACGAGCCAATGCAACTCGCTGGCGTTGTCCGCCAGATAATCGCGATCCTTTTTCACCGACTTGTGTCGCATACCCTTCCTGAGACTCGATAATAAATTCATCAGCGCCAGCGAGAATAGCGGCTTGCCTAACCTCTTCATCACTGGCGAGAGGGTTACAAAGACGGATGTTTTCTGCAATAGAGCCAGAAAAAAGCAGACTATCCTGTAAAACAACACTCATGTTACGGCGTAATGCTACCGGGTCGGCAATTGCTAAATCAATACCATCCACCAGTACTTGACCATGTTGAGGAATATACAAACGCTGTAATAAACGCGTTAGTGTTGACTTTCCTGATCCAGATGGACCAGTAATGCCAATAAACTCACCGGGCTTTATCTCCAGATTCAAATTGCGTAAGACTTCATGACTATCGCTGTGATAACGAAAACGTACACCACTAAAGCTCACTCCACCTGCTAATTTAGGTACAGAAGCCAAACCACCACTTCCCTGTTCACCGTCTTCATCAAGAATATCACCAATCCTGCGTAATGAAATGAGCGTATGCTGAAAGTCTTGCCAGATTTGTGCAAGACGTAAAATAGGTTGTGTAACGTTACCGGAGAGCATATTAAATGCCACCAATTCACCCGGAGTTAATAAACCGTCCATGACTAAGGTAACGCCCCACCATAAGACGAGTGCAGATGTCAGCTTTTGAATTAAACCGATTCCCTGCCCTGCCAAAATACCCATCACTTTTGCGCGAAAAGAAGCCCGTACAAAACTGGCTAAACTACGTTCCCATTGGCGTAAAAAAGAAGACTCTGTCGCAGTAGTCTTAATTGTTTCAATACCTGTGATTGATTCTGTTAAAAAAGCGGTATTATCTGCACTTAGTTCATACTCTTTAGTCACACGAGCACGTAGCGCCGGCCCAACAATAAACCAAAATAAAAAATACAACACTAATGAGGCCAGCACTACCCAAGTAAGTTTGGCTGCATAGGTAAACATCACCGCGATAAAAACACCAACAAACGCCAAATCTAGAATCATAGTAAGTGCAGATCCCGTTAAAAACTGCCTTATTTGCCCCATTTCGCTGATCCGCGCAATAATTTCACCCGTTTGTCGTTGCTGAAAATAATTAAGTGGCAGAGAGATTAAATGTTGAAAAAGACGACTAGATAACTCCGAATTTACTTTACTCGCAAGGTTAGAAAATAACCAAGAACGTAAAAAACCATACATAGGCTCAAAAATCGCCAAGGCAAGCATTGCGATTCCAAGCACCTGTAAACTCGATAAACTGCGGCTTACTAGCACTTTATCGATCACATTTTCAAAAAGAAGTGGTGTGACTAATGCAATCAACTGCAACATAAATGACACTAATAATACATAGCGGAACTGCCGTGCGTGCTTAACAATTGAAGGAAAAAACCATGTAAAACCAAATTTTGTTTTTTTAGGCACCTCCATCGTTTCAGCAAGTAAAATTAGCTCGCCCTGCCACAATGGCTCAAATTCATGAAATGAGTATTCTCTGCACTCTCCCTGCTCCGGCAGGTATAAATGAAGTGACTCTGCTTCTACTTTTTCCAGCACCACCCACCCCATGTCAGTTGACATTAATGCAGGTAACGGTAGCGCATTAAGGCGATCTATATTGCTGTGGTTGCGTCGTGCACGTAAGCCGACCCATAATGCACAACGGCACAAATCGATATCATCAGCAACGCCTTCACGGCGACCAAGTTGATGTGTTAATTGACCGACATCTGCAAACAATTTAAATTTACCAGCAGCGCGAACCAGTGCTAGTAAACCGGGGTCACCCTCAAGTTCGTGACTTATTTTTATATTTTTAATATCCATATTAACCATTAGCGCTCTCTCAATGCTTCAGATTGATACTGCTGCAACGGGCTTAATAGATAATCAATGACTCTTCTATCACCAGTAAGGATTTCAGCATTAACACTCATACCGGCCTGCAATGGAACCTCCTTATCTCTCACCAATATGCTACGTTGTGATATCTTCAATCTGACAGGAAAAACTAAACCGAGTTTCTGATCCTGCACTGCATCACGAGAAACATAAGCAACCTCACCTTTAACCGTTCCATAACGAGTATAAGGAAAAGAATCGACTTTAATCTCAACTCTCTGACCACGATGTACAAATCCAACATCTTTATTGAGCAACATCACCTCAACTTCCAACAAAGCATCATCAGGTACAATAATCATTAATTGTTTGGCAGCCTGCACTACACCGCCAATTGTGTGTACCTCCATCTGCTGAACAACACCGCTTACTGGTGCACGTAAACTTTGTAAGCGATATTTTTCCAACGCTTTGATTAGCTTCTGCTCCATAACAGCAATAGCGGATTGTGCCTCGTTTAATTTATCGTAAAATTCATGGCGAATTTTAGCCAAATAGCTATTACGTTGTTCCTGTTTACTTTTATATTGTGCTTCGAGTATATCAATTTCCGTATACTGCTCAGCCAGCGTTCTCTCAATCCCTAGTTGCTCCTTTTCCTGCTCCCACAATTCCACTCGAGAGAGCAGATTACTAGCAGCCAGAGATCGCTGCGCATCGAGCCGCTTCTCAATGTTGACAGCCAGTTTATCTAGACCGCGGATAGCAACACTACGCGCTTTCTGATTAGCTAAATTAACCTGCATTTCACTATCAATACTCTCCATAACGGTTTGAACTTCCTGCCATTTACTTTGCAGATGGGATCGTGCAATTATAATCTGCGGCGCTGAGGCTCCCTCTGGGGCAATAAAACTATTTATCGGATCTTTGTTTAATAAAGCCTGTACACGTGCCATCTCCAAGCGTTTAAAATTTAACTGTTGTTGTAACTCCTGTACTTCACTAATAACACCAACCGGATTAAGCTCAATCAGTACGTCACCTTTGTTAACCCATTGTCCGTCACGTACATTAATGGCCAGTACCTCACCTGGCTCAATTGATTGGATTACTTTGGAGTGGCTAGACACTAATAAACGCCCTGTCGCCGTGGCATGAATATCCAATTTTCCGACAATGGACCACAGCAGAGTCATAATCAATAAGCAAGTCAATGCTAAAGCAGTCCGTCTTGTCCAAGGGGCTGGCGGACGCTCAACAATTTCCAAATAACCAGGCTGAAATTCATACTCATCACGGCTACGTTTTATTTCTACAGCTTCATTACGCTGTGCTTTCCAAGCTTGTTGAATAACTTGTAAGTGCTTCCTAAACATTAATCAGTTTCCTTGCGTAATTCTTGTTGTAACGCCCATAAACGTGCATAGCAACCACCAAGCGCTAAGAGCTGCTTATGATCGCCTGATTCACTTATCTGGCCTTTTTCTAAAGTAATAATACGATCACAGTCGCATACCGTTGATAAACGATGGGCGATAATAATAACGGTACGACTACGTGCTATCTCTTTCATATTTTCCTGAATAAGCGCTTGTGATTCATCATCGAGCGCACTTGTTGCTTCATCAAAAATAAGAATCTTAGGTTTCGCCATCAACGCTCTCGCAATCGCAACTCGTTGCTTTTGACCTCCTGATAAGGAGCTCCCAGCTTCGGCTAAAATGGTGTCGTAACCCAAGGGGAGTTGTAAAATAAACTCATGTGCTCCGGCTAATTTTGCCACCGCGACGACCTCCTCCAAACTTGCAGAAGGATCTTTAATCGCAATATTATTTCTTACGCTTCGGTTAAATAGATAATTTTCTTGTAAAACGACACCTATCTGACTGCGTAAATAATCAGGATCTAAACGATGCAATGAAATACCGTCGATTAAAATACTGCCACTTTGAGGGATATAGAGCTTTTGTAATAAACGCGTTAACGTGGATTTCCCGGATCCGGACGGACCAACAATTCCCAAGCTTTCACCCGCCTGAATATGCAGATTAATATTTGAAAGCACTGGTTCTAAATCAGGTTGGTATTTAAATGAGACGTTTTGAAGGCGTAACTCGCCACAAAGTGCAGAGCGTGGGGTTTCACTACCTTGCTCTTTTTCTACCGGCAAATTAAGCATATCGCCTAATTTATCAACGGCAACACGTGTCTGTACAAACTGTTGCCACAGCTCAACTAGCTTGGCAACGGGCTGGCTAACATGTGAGGCCATCATATTAAATGCAATCAGTTGTCCAATCGTAATCTCTAATGAAATAACCAAATTGGCGCCCACCCAAATAACTCCGACACCAGTTACTTTTTGAAGTAAGGTTACAATGTGACTAATCACACTATTTAATGTCTGTGTAGAGAAACCAGCTTTCACCATTTCTTGTGTTTGTGATTCCCAACGCCTTTGCATAAAGGGTTCAACAGCCAAGCTCTTAATCGTTTCAACACCACTTACCGATTCATTCAAAAAAGAAGCATTCATTGCAGAAGTTTGAAACTGCAGTTCAATACGTTTCTGTAAAGGTTTGGTACTTAACCAAGCAAGAATAAAATAGAAAGGTAAACTGAATAGAACAATGCAGGTTAACAGTGGTGATAACCAGAACATTACCCCAAAGAACACAAAGGTAAATAGTACATCGACGCAAAGAGTGAGCATGGATCCCGTAAGGAAATCACGAATACTATCAAGCTCCTGCACACGCGTAATAATGGCACCGACTTGACGCTGTTTAAAATATAATAACGGTAATCCGAGCAGATGACGAAATAGCTTTATCCCCAGTTCGATATCAATACGATTGGTGGTATGCGCAAACAGAAATTCACGCAAGCCCTTCAATACAACCTCAAAAACACCTACAATAACCAACACCATCACTAACACATCTAGCGTCGACAAAGCATTATGCACCAGTACTTTATCCATCACGACTTGGAAAAATAGTGGTGTAGCGAGTGCCAATAGTTGTAGCATTAAAGAGAACAGCAGTACTTCGAAAAATAACTTTCGATGCCGTACAAACTCAGGAATAAACCACGACACATCGAAGCGTAATGAAGCCCCTTGCATTATTATCACCTCTCCACTCCAGTTTTTTTTCAACTCATCGAGACTCACAACTTGTGGTTCTGCTTCTTCAGGGGATTGTATTAATGCTTGTTCACTAGACATTTTAGCAAGTACTACATAGCGACCGGCTTTATTTTTAAAAGCTAACGGCAACATATCAGAAGAGAGTTTATTAACGGGTAAACTTGATTGGATGAAATTAACGTTATTAGCCAACGAAAATTTTAAAAGCGTTTTTTTAAAAGAAAAATCATCTGTATTTTCGAGACCATTTACAATCTCAACACCTGATAATTTTAAAAGTAAAACAGCACAGGCTAACGCTGAAGAAATATCCTTAGATTGCGCTAAATCGCCTTCATCTCTGGAAGTGAACATTTTCATGAAACCATTAATCCGTGTAATAAAAATTAGCGCACACTAACGTAAAGAAATAGCATTTTCAACACAAAACAGTGCCAAAAACAGGCATAAATATCCTGTGTTACAAAAAATGACTTAACGATAACTTAACATTCACAAGCGCCTTTAAAATGATTATTACATGATGAAATTATCTTAAATTTCAAAGTAAAAAAAAGGCCCCTAATCAGTAATGACAGGGACCTAGGTTAATATATCTAATTTTAATTTTTAGCGGTTAAAAAAAACTTACACTTCTAACGTCACTTTAAATTATTGTTAATCACACTAGCTTCATCGTAAAATTATGCTAGATGACCGCTCCCCTTATTTACATTACCCCATGCCAACGCAATATTGTGTTTTGCGTTACTACCTAGAGGGTCAATAAGTCCAGCATCACCAGCTAATGGCGCAAAACCACTCATCGCCTGCACTAAGTTATCGACAGCATCATTGGATAACGCGATATAATCTCGCTCTCCTGATTGCTGCTTGTCACCCATGCTAATAACTAATTCAGCACGATTATCAGAAAAGTAATCAGAAAAGGTTACCGACCCCATGCTTTCAAATTTAGCCTGATCAGAACTGTAATCCATCTTACGATTTATCTGAATTTGTAAATCCGAACCACTGCGTTGCAACCAGAGATCATTCCAATTCAGATCATTAAAGATGATAAAATCTTCTTTAGAAATGTCAGTAACTTGGTTGTCAATCACACCATCATTGATCATAAAGCTATCAATACCAGTGCCACCTAAGAAGGTATTACTATAACCACCAAGAACGAGTAGATCATTACCTTCGCCACCATCTAGCTCACTGAATTTCGAGACAGATGTAGCGATTAAGTGATCATCATCAGCTCCTGCATCAATCACTGCGTGGTACCCCATCAATTTGATAACGTCGTTGCCCGCTTTACCGTCAATCCGATTATAATTACCGAAAACATTCGAGAAATCATCACCATGACCTAAGTCGATCTGATTGTTGTTACCAATCGTAACTACATAGTCTTGATCACCACCAGCCTGTACAGAATTATAGTTGCCTGATGTGACAACATAATCTCGACCTGAGCCAGATTCAATGGTGCCACCTTCGCCGAAGACAAAGGCTTGGTCATTGCCATCTCCCATAAACACATGATTAATACGACCAGCAACAACAGCAGTATCATCGCCATCACCGCCGAACATCATATTTTCACGGCCCATTAGCACTCCCATATCATTACCTTCACCACCAGTGAAGATATTTGACGTACCGGTTGCGTAATAAACATCATCACCACGACCACCCCAGAAATTATTATTGTCACCGAGATAAGCACCGAGATCTTTACCGTCACCACCCCAGTTGAAATTATAATTACCTAGAGATACATTCACATCTCCATCGCCTTGCAAATGTCCACTATTGCGAAGGAAATCAAACGTTGCCTCTTTCATATTAAGCAGGTCTGCAGTCAAGTTATCTTTCAGATTGGTGACTAAAGACTTCATTTCTGACTGTTTATCTGAACTAAAAATAGTTGCAAATAAGTTAGGTAAATTAAGCGCATTGAATCCAAATGGGCGCTCCTCTTTATCTGCAACGTTATCTATTGTTGCAGGTTTAACCTGGCCATCAGTCTCATGACTAACACTAACTGCGGATTCATTTTCCAGCTCTTCCGGTGCTTTATCCTTTAACCCATGACTTTCAACAAACGTGGTAAGGCCATCTTTACCCATGTCTAAGCTTGATTTCAAACTATCTAACAATGCCGATGGATTAACAAATGATTTCAGTTGTTCACCACCAAATTCAGCAACCACTTCCACCATTTCAGTCAGTATAGCGACGCTATCTACAGCCTCACCATTACGCGCTATTATTTGACCATCTGCAGTATAATCAACCGCAAAAATGTCAGCCAATGTCGTATTAGCGCCGACGCCAGCAAGTTTACCCAACAGCTTATTTTTCAACTGACGAGGTAAATCTTGAGGGTTATAAGTGAAAGTTGTCCCTGCTTTTCCTGATGCAGAGAACTGCTGAGTCATTAGGCCAAATAACGAGCCGAGATTAGTATCGAGAATGGAGTGAATATTATCACCGAACATAAAGTTCCAGTTACCCGTCGTTACTTGAATATCAGCGCCTCGACCACCTACCGCTAAGTTAAATGCCAGTTCCTCGTTTTTCTGACGGAACTGATCTGAACGGCTCATCTTACTGCTATCTGACCCCTTATTACCGCTTAACCACTCGTTATACTTCTTGTTCAATGTTGCTTCTGTATCACTTTTCAGTCCACGGCTACTACGTTCGTGCTGAGAATCGAGATTAACTAGCGTTGTATAATCAACACTGCTGGTTTGGTCCAGACCTGACATATCTTTAACGAATTTATGCGCACCCGCTAATGTCCATTGACTGTCCTGAGCGACTAACCAATCCTGATCTTTACCTGATTCAGAAATATTCTGGAGTACGCCTGAAATACGTGCAGCACCATCAAAAGGGTTAACTAATGGTGGAGTCGGGATTGATTTGTCCATCATTACGATCAAATCATTACTGCGTCCCATATTAAAGCTCACATTACGGTTGCCAATAAACATTTGCGCACCTTCCAGTGCTTGGTAGCCACCCATATCAACGCTATGTTTGCTGTCACCGTTACCGATATGCACCATCACGTTATTATCACCAAAGGCCAGCGACTTGAAACCACCAGTGCCGACTTTAATACCTACGTTTGATGTGCCCCAGTTCAACGCAGTAAACTCACCATCACCGACGTTAACTTGGATATT
Source organism: Psychromonas sp. Urea-02u-13 (assembly GCF_002835995.1). Lineage (GTDB taxonomy): Bacteria > Pseudomonadota > Gammaproteobacteria > Enterobacterales > Psychromonadaceae > Psychromonas. The sequence goes on from NZ_PJBZ01000063.1 coordinate 34,448, forward strand.
GCCAGAGTAACTCACTTTGTTATCCGATTTATCCGAGCTGCTCATTTCGATTTTATTTTTTCGCTTTTCTGGCGCAGTAAATACATCAGCATTATCGGCAATCGCACCACGAGCCACAGTATCATTATCACTTAAACCGACACGGCTAAGATCAATATCACCTTCAGCAATAGTGTTACGTACCGCTTCTTCACGAACAGTCACGTCCCCCTGATCATTCCAACTAAGAACAACTTTGTTATCGACCAGTTTCTGTGCCCATTGTTCATCAGCATCACGGGTATGCTTACGACCCGTAGCATCAACCGCGACTTCACTACTGCGCGCAGAAACATCTACACGAATGTCGCTTTCCGCCATCACAGTAATGAACGTTTGAGCGAAGCCCTTCTGCTTATCTGTACTGATAAGCGAACAACCAACAATACTGATATATTCAGGTTTACTACTGATCTTTTTCGCCAGACTAAAGTCCTCACTGAACTGTACTAGGTTAGCAGCCAGTTCAGTTGCGCTATAACCGCTTAATCGCGTGTTATTGTTATCACTCTCATCTCTACCATGACCGACAATTTGCCAGCGTAGTTTGCCAGATAATTGTGACGGGTCACCATAAACAACACGATATTTACCGTCTGCATCAAGTTGTACAACAACACTTGAATCAGGGTGTTTACCTGCTAGGTCCGCGGCTGCTTTTGTTGCTACTGAATCGTTCTCGGTCTGAATAATAAGCTGACCGTCAAAGCGAGTATCACCACCGTCATCTTGAGGAGTGACTGTTACTTTGTTCCAACTTTCAACATTTTGGTTGTTGACGGTATGGCCATTAAGTTGCTCAAGTTTAGAGTCAGGGTTAAGCGTATTACTTAGCGTACTTATAACCTCACCATTAAGCTTCTTAGCCAATACATCTCTCGCATCCAAATAGTCATGGGACAACTTACGCTTTTTCGTAAATAGAGGGTCTGCTAGACCTTCATTCCATTTTTCGTTCAAGGACGCACGGTAATTTGCATTAATCGCTACCTGCTGGAAGTTGGAGAACTCTTGCGGGTTGCTAATAACCACGGCACCTTGATCATTCACATTGAAATATGTCTGGATTGCGCCTTTACCATCGCCCAGACCGTCTTCTGCAAAGAAGCTTTTAGGCACAAAGAAGGTTGCTGGGAAGTTATCAGCCATTACCGCATAAGGATTCGCATCATCTGCACCATGGTGAACCATTTCCAGTCCATTATTTCTGCCTAACCCGGTATTGATAACATCTTTCAGCTCTTTCAGACGATCACTCACGATACCCAGACTTTCACCGTCTTTCTTAGTAAATAACGCTTCACTGTCAAACAACGCCTTCTGTTTGAGAGATAAATCCTCATAAGTAACAGAATCTTTCCATTGTTCCCAAGTCATCGGCTGTTTAACTTTGTCCTTTGGTCCTAAATCACCATAGGAATGCATCACGGTCAGCAAATCATAATCAGCTGTCATTGGCTGCTTAGAAACAGGATCGCCAATCACTTTGAACGGTGCCAACTCGCCATCCTTTAAATAATGAACCTGCCACAGTTCGCCGTCATCAACGGTCACTTTTTTCAAAAAGAACTCTGTGCTTTGTTCGCCATTTGTTGCGGTTGTTTTATACATACCACTCTCGGCATCTAGCTCTAATGATGTCAGAGAATGATATTTGGAAACCAATTCATGGACTCGGACATCATTTAAGTAGAGGTCAGCACTGACCGCATTTCCAGTGTTAATTGACTGCTGTGCATACGCATTGAATTTATCTAATTCCCTTCTTGCCGAACCTTTCGCGAACGACTGATCGACCGGAATAAAACCGGACATAGGGCCCCAGTCAGAGCTCTTAGCTTTAACGAACAAACCTTTACTACTGTACATCTTAGAGGCAATCAGTGATTTTGATTTTTCATCGACAGGACGAACAGCAATAATCACATTTTCGCGTTCAGCAATATCCGCCAGTACTTTTTGGTCCGCTTCAGGCATACCCAGCTCAATGGTTTCTCGCGGCTTGATTGGTTCCAAAAGTAAATCGCGCGACTGATAAGGTCTATCAATATCACCAGACTCTTCTCTATTGGTTAAACTATCCGGTACGACATTTTCCCCTTCCGTTTGATGACGATCCTCGAGCGTACTAAATGTATCCTGAGAGACAGTGTTATCACCGACTTCAATGTTTTGAGTCTCCTGAGATAACAGCGCGTTAGGATCAGACACTCGATCTGAATCAGGATGCCCTAGCAAATAGCCTTCATCTACTGTTTGAGGTTTCGTATCAAATAAACCAACTACAATTTCCTTAGCATACTGACTCATCAAGCGATTACTTGCTTGATGTCCATAGATGGTGTTTTCACCCGATACCTGATAACCATCCGCAGTAAGCTTGGCACGTAGTTTTTCACCTTCGTCAGCCAAGGCGTCATTATCCGTTAGCAGCATGATTGGCGTCTCTTTCGGTAAACCTTTCAGGTTCTTCTCTACCGAAAATTGACCATTAACTATTTTAGACAATGATCCGACGATACCCGCTGGATTTTCCTCCTCATGCGCCGTGAGAGCCTTCGTCATGCTTGGCATTGGACGATCCAATAACAAACCTGAAACAGCCTTATTATTCTGTGCTGCAAAACGTGCTAAATCAGCGGCAATCGGTCCACCCAGCGAATAACCATGAATAATGATATTACCAGGCTCGATACCTTTATCATTTACCAAATAACTGAACATCGTACGAGCGTCTTGATAAAGGCCTTTTTCATTAGGGCCACCATCACTTGCACCGTAGCCACGCATATTAACAGCGAGCATATCAATACCTTGCTTCTGATAATGTTGACGGACTGCATTCGCCTGTTCTTCAGCTGAAGAACCCGCTCCATGTACAAACAATACCACTTTATGAGCAGTTTCTTGAGTCTGGCCGGTATCTTCAAGCGTGTCGCCATGATGATAATAACCACTCAATCGTCCTGACTTACCTTTCAGTGTCACCTTAACTGACTTTTCATCAGTGACAGCACGATCAAGCGATGCTTGGGTGATGTAGCCAATTTCGCGACGAACATCTTTACTTCCGTACAGTCTATTATTCAAGAAACGAGTCAGTGGACTGAGTGACGCTTTATCGCGTGGTGGATTGTCATCATTTTCCATGACGACGGATTCCAGCAATTTATCTTTACCGGACTGCACATCAACATCATCAATAGAGTGACGACTTTGCTTCTTCGCAGCAATCTCCAACTGAGCTTCCTGTAGCGCTTGTCCATAATTAAACAGCACTGTCGGCGTCCAAACACCAACATTCGGCGTCCAAGTATGCCCAATCAGTTTATCCGCACCACCCGCTTTCAGTACTTTTGCAACAATCGTTGAACAGTTATTTGTCAACAACTTAAAACGGGGATCAGCGTCATTACTGAGCTTATTCCATTCAGCCTGCATTGCAGCAACATCCAAACCTTCTAAATTAATGCGGAATACTTTACCCAAATTAGCTTCTTGAGCTTTAAAGTCATTAATATTTTTTAGTGCACGATCAGCAAACTCACGGACTATATTGCTAATACGTTTTTCCATTGCTGCTTCGTCACTGCTTTCCTCAGTTTGTTTTTGCAGTTCTTCAGCAAAACGTTTAGCCACGTCCATCATGTCATTACTTGTATCATTCCACTCATCAACAAACCGTCTAGAAACATGATCAGGAAGACCCAATGAATCTAACATGTCTGGGTTATTTAAAGCAATCGCCGTATATGCTGCGGAGATATCTTTAAACTGGGCATCACTACTTTTAGCAGCGTTCAATGTTTTTATAAAGTAGCTGAGTGTGTCATCTCCGCTTTCCATACCGAATTTATCAGATGTAGCATTTTTTTTAGAAAATATGTCACTTTCAAGAGTGTTGTGTGGGAATGCTGGTTCATTAAAATTAAAATTAAAATCATTCTTACTAATATTCTGTTCAGGATTCGTAGGAATCGTCCGCTGCGGCCACCAGCTCACATAGTTTTTCTGATTGAAATCAGGCGTATCTTGTGCATCTACTTGAACACGACCTTGTCCGATCTGCATTGCAGCGTGACCAAGAGAACTGTGGCCACTCGGCTTCCAGATAAATAGAGTTGCGCTAACGGGAGATAGTTGCTGTTCAATAGCACGGTGAACTTTTTTCAGTCCTTCGACATCAACGCCCTTGCTATCTTTAGCAAGACCATTTTTCTGAAAATCATTAAAAACCGCGTCAGCAATAGCCTGACCATATTCCTTAACAACCGCACTTTTAAGTTTATCTACCGCCAATTTTCCACTTGCAAGCTTTTGAGCATCAGTAATGTTTTCTTTACCCTTGGTAACAAAGCCACCATTAACATCTATATACAAATGTTTGCTATCGTTAATATTGGCATTATCAAGCTGAGCATAGAGCGTGCTGAATGTATCCTGATAGACACTGCTATCACCGACTTCAATGTTTTGACTCACTTGAGATAACAGCACATTAAGAGCAGATACTCGACCTGAATCAGGATGCCCTAGTAAATAGCCTTCAACTTGTTGACGCAGATTAACCATCGCATCCATTTCAGAATCGACGTTGTCGCCCGAAGTCGTATGGTAATGAGCAAGTGCATCAATCACTTTTTGGTAACTCTCACCTCGGATTTTTCCCTTCACGTAAGCCGTCTCAAGCAGATCCGCTACAGACATCAGCTCTGTTTTAGGTGTATCTTGCGATACGTTTTCAGTATCGAGTTTATGATACTTCAAGAGGCGAGGCTCATCAGTAGCTAACGGTTCAACTAAGCCTGCTACGCGACCGAAACCATCAAATCCCCCCTTAGAATCAAATATTTCAGCATTCTTAGGATCAATTGCCATGTCAAGAACATCACCTAATCCTTGTAGATTAACTCCTGAAACCTGTTGTTCGTTACGACGAACTTCGTCAAACGTAACGACATCTGAAACCATAGGTTTATGCGAACTTGCATTACTAAATTTATCGGTAACCGACGTGCCTGTATTCTTAATACGAACACCGGCATTAATTTGTAGACGGTTAACAGCTTCCTTAGCCCCCTCCAACGCGTCTAACTCTTGTTCTGTCAGGCCTTCACTGTATCGCCCATCAGCAGCAACTTCAGAATGAACATCAACATTATTTGCATTTTCAGCCGCGGCTTGCGCTTCATATGCTTTACCAGAAAGGCCACTTCCTGAAACGCCATTACGATCCGGCTTATCATCTTCATCTTGCTTTGTAGCTTTCGCATCAGCTTGCGCTTGCAAAACTTTATTTTTCGCAGCAGTACTATCTTGTTCTCCGCGTTGCTGTGCTTGATTACTGCCTGCATTAGCGTTCGTTTTAGCCTGTAGCGCATCTTGCTGGCTAACTACAGCTTCATCTTGTCGTGAATTGGCATTGGCTTTAGCATCATTAATCTCTTGCTGTGCATTGGCTTGGTTTTCTTCGCCTTTAGCGACACCCGATTCAGATGCAATGACGGCTACTTGTGCATCTTGCTGATTCTGTTTATTTTGCTGAGCCGCTTTATCAAGTTGCTCATTTGAATTCAACTTAGCATCGTCAAGTTTGCTTTGGACATTATCTAAAATGCCACCAGCAAAGTTATCTCTCCAGCTATCACCTGATTCACCTTGGTAATTATTTTGATCATCAAGCGCATCGAGCCCTTGGGTCAAGTCTGTCAGTTCTTTGGTTATGTCTCGTTGTTCTGCGGCAAGCGCTTCGCGTTCTGCTTGACCATTGGTTTTTAACGCTTCTTCATCCGTCGCCTCAAGCTGCTCTTGTGAGTCTGAAAGAGCAGCTAACTGTTGATCTTTTTCTTGTTGCAAGCGTTGCGCATCAGCTTCCGCTTTTTCTTTATCACTCAAAGCATTCGCGGCAGCTTTATTTTGCTCTGCGTTGTCACTGACGGCACTGGTTGCGGCTATCTTATCTGATTTAGCAACCACGTTATCCAAAATATAACCAAGACCATTACTTTCGCCCGTGCCTTTAAATTCAATTCTGTTACTGCCCGCTTGTGCTTTCAATTGCAATGTTTGTTGCTGCCAGGTACTTTCATCACCAGAGGCTGAGAAGACGATGCTGCCATTCCATAAAACCTGCATGCCATGCCCTGCAGAAAGGCCAGCGCGCTGCACGAAATCAAAACTTAGAGAAAGAACTTCACCACTTTCTAAACGTTGAATATCTTGATAAATAGTGGTATTAACATGGGTAGCAAGCTCATTAACAATAGCACCGTGGCCTGTATTATCGACACCGTAAACACTGCCTGAATACGACGCTTCAATACCATTGGTCGATAACCAACCTTGAGCACCTTGTTCAAAATCGCCGTTAGTGATCAAGTTTAGATTTTCTGTTGATTGCGTATCTTCGTCGACATTTAATTCGCTTTTCATTGCCGCCACATCCGGCGTTTCAACATCTGTAACACCTCCAGACATGTTATCGCCAAGCTCACTTCCCACCTCTGCAATTTCTTCCATTTGGAAGCCATTGAGTTGAGTAATTTCCGGAGTCGCAATTGCCCCACGGCCTTTACGGTAACCAGATGCCGAAGCATCATCACCTTGCACCAAGAAATTGATGCCCTGGCTGCCTGCCATGCCTAATACCGTCTGTTTGATATTAGCGAATAGCGAAGACAGTTTATTACTCTTAGTATTACTTGATGCCACAGACAAGCTATAGAAATCGCCGTTACCAATTTTAATGGCAACATTATGTTGTGCGTAAGAAGCATTAATGCCTAAACCGTCACCCACTTGGATATTCGCATTAGCTTTACCCTTCATCACCGCAACGTTGAGGCCATCACCCACTTTAGTGTTGATGTTGTATTTACCCCAAGCAACATTGACAGAAATACCATCACCGACTTTGGTATTGATATTCAAATCACCATAAGTCGCCGTTACGCTTAAGCCATTACCAATAGTCGTAACAATATTCGCCTTGCCTTTCGCCGCAGTGACTTGCATACCGTCACCCACTTTGGTCACAATATTACCTTCACTCCATAAGGCATTGAAGCTATCACCATCACCAATTTGGGTAACAATATTCGCGTCACCTTTGGCTAATACAACATTACGACCATCACCCACTTTGGTAATAATATTCGCTTCACCCCAAGCGCCTGTATAATCATCACCATCACCGACATGAGTAATAATGTTAGCTTTACCATGAACAACAGAAACCTCTTGTCCATCACCCACTTTAGTGATGATATTAGCGGCACCTTTGGCAAAGTTATAACGATCGCCATCACCGATATGCGTCAGTATATTTGCTTCGCCCCAGGCGACATTAACACCCAGTCCATCACCCACTTTAGTGATGACATTAGCTTTACCTTTAGCAACGCCAATCGTCATACCGTCACCGACATGAGTCATGATATTACCGATCTTAGAAATCAGTAAACCAACAGTTGTACCGTCACCTACTTTGGTTAAAATATTCCCTTCACCAAGCAATACCGCCGCAGTAGTCGCATTACCGACATGTGTGACCACATTCGCCTTAGCCGCAGCAACGACCCCCATAAAGCCATCACCCACTTTAGTGACGATATTAGCTTCACCAAGTGCAAGCACGCCGGTCAAGCCACCACCAACATGAGTCATAACATTGGCTTTACCAAACATAGCGGCCAATGTTGTACCATCACCCACTTTGGTCATGATATTCGCTTCACCAGCAAAAATACCGAGACTGGTACCATCGCCGACATGCGTGTAAATATTTGCCTTACCCACCATCAATGCAGCGGTTAAGTCATTACCGACTTTGGTCAAAATATTTGCCTGGCCAATCATAGCAGCGAATGTTTCACCATCACCAACATGAGTGAAAACATTAGCATTACCCACCATAGCCGCCATGGTCATGCCATTGCCAACTTTAGTTGCAATATTGCCTTTAGCTAACATCAGCGCAACCGTATTGCCGTTCCCTATGTGAGTAAACACATTCACTTCTGCGATCATCAGCGCTAGTGCATTACCATCGCCGATTTTGGTAAATACATTACCCAAACCGCCCATCAGCGCCCAAGAATCACCTTCACCGATATGGGTAAAGATATTGGCAGCACCAACCATCGCAGCAATGGCAGCCCCATCACCCATTTTAGTAAATACATTACCCACAGCGCCCATCACGCCAAGAGTCTGACCACTACCAATATGGGTTAATACGTTACCCAGACCCAGCATTATGCCAGTAGTATCACCGTTACCCACTTTAGTTAAAACGTTAGCGCCACCAATCATTACGCCTGTAGTATTGCCATCTCCAATATGGGTTAGGACATTGCCACCTCCTGCCATTACCGCAAGTGCATTACCCTTACCTTTCTTGGTCAACACATTCAAGCCACCAAGCGCAACTGAAGTTGTATCAGAAGATTGATCATCGCTACTAATGTGAGTCATTATGTTTGCGCCACCGAGCATACCTGATGTCAAATCACCATCGCCGATTTTGCTCAGTACATTAGCACCACCAACTAAAACAGAGGTAATATCACCGTCGCCTACTTGGGTCATCACATTAAAACCACCAGCTGCAACCCATGTACCGCTACCATTACCAATTTGCGTATGTGTATTATAACCACCGAACATCATAACTCTGCTGTCGCCGTTACCTTGCTGCACGGAAGTATTTCCGTAAGCAAGTAAATGCGCTAGATACTCACCATCACCAACACGCACCAACACATTAGCAAGACCACCAGCCCAAACATCCATTTTACCTTGCTGACTTTGGTGAACCAGCACATTGCCAAACCCTGCTCCATGAAACGTCAAATCTCCTTTCAGCCCGCTTTTAACAATCACATTTGCGGAACCGATACCATTAAAGTCGGTGTTACCAAAATCAGAACTATGAATGATTACATTGGCAATACCTGCACCATCAAAATACACGTTGCCTTGCGTCACATTGGACTTGATGACATTACCACCACCCGCGCCGATAAAGCGTACATCTCCTGAACTCTCACCACTGTCTGTCGAAGCTTCAATCAATGGTTTTTCACTATACTCCTCCATATCAGCGATTTGATCGGAAGTAACCCTCACAGTGTCAACACTGTACTGTAGATCGCTCAGCGAATATCCGGCATGCTTATAACCATTACCTGCAGAGATATTTTCGTCCGCAATATTAGCCGTATAGTCGCCTGTTTTATACCAAGGTATTGATCGGTATTTCAGCTCACCGCTTTCTGGATCATTAGCCAGCTCTACTACCACTATTTTGGTGTGCGGACCTTGTAACGAAGCATAAATATAGGTGTTTGGGTTTCTGTTGGACTTAACAGCCTTTACATCAATGGTTGTACCAATAGTCGAAATAGACGGACCGCCCATTTTACTATCAGACAAGGTAACATCAGCAGCATCAATGGAAGTGCCGCCTCCGTAAGTGATCCATTCGTATTCTGTCAGGTTTTTTTCAATTGCGTGGACGGTTACCGACTGCTGATGATCAACGTTGAGTTTTGAAAGCGTATAAGCACCGTTTCTATTTACGTTTGCAAAACCATTCTCAGATGAAATCTGTTGATCTGCTAAATTGGTTAAGTGATTACCCTTTTTGTACCAAGACGTTGCGTAGTAACTCAGCTTTCCGGTAACCGGATCGTTATGTAACTTCACTTTACTGATTTTGGTATACGTAGCATCAGCAAAAGCAAAGAGATAGGTGTTAGCTTCTGTCGTTGATTTGACACCATTTACGGCTTGGCTTTCTTTAATCCAATTACCGCCTAAGTTCGCACTCGTCAGTACAATTTCATTAGCATTAGCATCTTCTAAGCCTTTCCCTTCGAAATCATTTTTAGTGCCCTTACGCGTGATCTCATTATATGCACCAGCACCTGAGAAATTGATATCACCGTGAGCAACATCAGAATAAATACTGTTATAAGCACCGATTCCTTCGAATTGAATATCTCCTCGAGTTTCACTGTAGACATCATCAGCCTGACGGGTACGCTCGATGCGGTTTGATGCACCGGCCCCCTGAAAGGTAATATCACCGACCTTGCCCTTACGAACTAGCTGGTTATCTGCACCGGCACCTTGAAAAGAAATATTACCGGTTTCGACTCGAGAGCTAATACTGTTAGCCGCGCCAATGCCATTAAAACTGATATCTCCACTAGAGCCTTGGTAACGATTAAACCAGGTACGATCGAGCTTATTACCTGCACCAGCACCAGCGAAATTAAGGTTGCCTTGATTTGTTTCATGCCAAAGACGGTTATGACCACCAACCCCTTCGAATGTCACATCACCACTGAGGCCTTTGCGCGTTAAAGCATTATAAGCAGCAACACCACTATACTTTACATTGCCATGATTACCGGTATGGTCAATAGATCCCCCACCAGTGGCTCCGGCAAAAGAAACATTGCCATCGCCATTTTTATTTATGTCTGCATATCCTGCTGCACCGTAAACATCTAGATTACCAGTACTGTCTTCAACTTTCAGGTAAGCAGCGCCCGCATATACTTTATCGTTTCCACTGCCCGTATTTACGGAGGCTCCGATGGAACCAACTGTAATAGTATCATCTCCTCCATAAGCATTTATTGCACCGCCGAACCCAATAGCAACAATATTATTATTGCCAGCATCAGCAGAATAATTTCCCGTAAAGAAGTATTCAACACTTCTCCAAAATGGTTTACCCATAAGTAAGCCTCTTTTATCTTTATTTAAATAGAAAACCACTGCACATTTCGAGTGCAGAGATTCGTTTGTTCATCCAGCTTGCCACGCACAGTACATACTTTTTGTCCTTTCCATGGCAAGAACACCCGACGACGAAGATCGTTTACCATCTTTCGCCCATGCCCGAATGGAGCAATCATTTCTGGGATATAAATATGCTCGCCAGAACGCCAATCGGAAGGCAAAAGTTCTCTTGTTCCAGACAGCAATTCATCTCTATTTTGCTCAGATAAAAACGCCCAATTACAAAAAGCAATTGGGCGTCCTTGATCATCTTCGTAATAGCAAAACTGATTCAATTCAAAAGCAGGCATAATACGTTGTTGCCATTCAGCAACAACGTAATGTCGGTGTAGAGGAGAGTGTTGGCTTAGCAACATTACCCCACCAATCATTGATTGTATTTTTGAATAATCAAGATCTGCTGGTTGATAGTTAATTTCCATGTATCAACCTCATCATGTTATTTTTTACTACGTGAAGTCTGCTTTTTTGGCGTTGCCTTGACGATTTCTGACTCTGCACTAGCTTCTTGTGACGGATCAGTTGGTAAAAAACCAGCAGCAACTAGTTTTTCAAATTCAGCAGCCATTCGAGGATCTTCAAGCATATTTTTAACCATAGAAACCATGTACATAAAACCAGAAGCAGGCATATGTACGACTTGCTTCAATTCAAGCTCTGAATCATTTTCAGCCATCACACCATTAGACATATTCTGTTGGTTCTGACCAACAAAATACAACGAGAAAATACCTTTGTTATAATTAACACTTGATACCGTTTGAACATAATTTTCACTCATAACTAACTCACTCTTTAATATTGTTTAAATTAAAAACTCATCATATAAGTAACTAATTGAAATTTTTCTTTATTAATTACTTAAAAATTCACTTAACCCCCCTCCATAGATAATGAGGGGAGGCGACTCTAATTTATAGGGCAAAGTAAATCAAGAAAACAACTTGAAATACACACTAATAATACATAAAGAATCAATCAAAAATAAATGCGATTTCATTTGTTGACTTTAAAAACATCAAATGCAGATAATATTTGCTTAAAACAAAACTCTCTTTTTATAGGGGATAGTAAAAGTATTCTGATATGATTTTTACGTGCTAGATGATTGAAATGGCAGAGTTAATTTAGTTGGCTACTTAGAGGATATAAAAGAATATATTTTGTAATACATTAATGACGACAAGGCTATGATGGCAGGTGCTGTGGTTAAATGGTTTTGGCCTCAAATTTAGAGGTTCGTCATTCCCGAGTTCTTTTATCGGGAATCTCAGCGCGTAGCCGGTAAACATAATTAATGCCATCATCCTCGATAAAATACGTCGAGGATGCTGCATTAACTCAAAAAAAGTTTGACCACTAACGTACTTAGCCCCATTACCCCTTACTCGCTTATAAAACAGTGGCCAATTTTAGCTAGCCACAGCAATCTACTATTTGTCTTCTCTTTGTTCTTAGACAGTACCCTCAGAGTCTATTTATTGCGTAATCTATCACAGAAATTGTCGCCACGATTTACCCGCAGATGCACTACAATAAAGGATAGTGATCACGGTTTTTGTGATTGTCTTACTAGGAGAGTTAGTATGTTTTCAACGAACCAAGTCAAAATAATTCATGCAAGTGTTGATCACGTTTGGAACCGAATTCACGATTTTCATCGCTTAGACTGGGCGCCTACAGTGATTAATCATGTCGAAAAAATTGGAAATTTAGCAGGTAATGCCCCTGGGGCAAGACGTCGATTAAATGGATCTCTTTATGAAAATTTATTAGCCATTGATGAAGTGAAACATCAAGTTAAATATAGTATCGACGATGGGGAATTCCCCATTATCAAACGGGATATATCTAATTACGTGGGGACTATTAAGTTAAATGAAACCAAGGAGGGGATCACTGAGATGGTATGGAGCTCTTCTTGGGATTCAAAAAACAAAAATGCTGTTGAGTATTATCAAGATATTCATGCGACATTAATGGGGGAATTAGATAAATCATTTCATTTTTTAGCAAATAAAGAACCTAAAATTGCGTCCGTTATTTCGATGAATTCACACGTTGATCAGATCAATAATTAACGGCTGTGGTTCAGTGAACCTGGCCACTCATTAAGAGTGAAGCTACGATATTTTGTAAGTCGCATTACGAACCTTTGCGCCTCAGAAAAAAACCAAATTTACTCAGCTCGTCATCGAGAAGCAGCGAGCATATCGGAATTGAGTATGACACTTTATTACTCTCCAACCGATAAATAGCCAAAAGTGATCAATAGAGTGAATCTCATTAGAGAAGACCTTTGAGCCGATGGTAAAATATTGTTGAGCTAGTCTTTCCTAAACATATTCGCTGCGCCCCACCCTCAGTAAACGTTAAGTTTATCTTCAGTCATCCTTAAGATTGACAGCATAAAATGTTTCATACTATCTCAGACGTATGGAAATATTTATTATGCAAGCCTATTCCTTTAAGAATATAAAGTTACCAAGCCAACTATCACTAAATGTAAATATAGTTATTATTTTAGTGTCCCTTTATTTTGCCGTGGTATTGAACCACCCCGTTATTCAAAAGGTCTATGCACTGTCTAATTATGACTTTCCTTTATACATGGTCTCTCACCTCTTACTCTGCAGTGCTTTTATCATTATTTTCTGTTACTACTCAGCCCCTAAAAAAGTCTTAAAAACAATTAATTTAAGAATCAAAAAGGATCGACTTGCTTGATCCTTTTGAGACGTTATCA
>NZ_PJBZ01000064.1 GCF_002835995.1 Psychromonas sp. Urea-02u-13
CTATTGGAGGCGGAGACTCAGGGGACAGTATTACGATTGAGAATGCGTATACGGATGGTCGTTACCGCATTGAAGAGATTGTACTGGCGGATGAGAGTGTGATTACAGGAACTGCTATTTTTGAGTTGCCTGAATATATAGCGCCAATTATTGACCAGGTAGCAAAACTAGTTTCTGTAATGTCTGGTTTTGATGTGGGTGAGAGCGTCGCTACAGATCCTAATAACTTAGTATCAGCACCCTATCAGGAGGTGATTGTTTCTCCTGAATTATAGGAGGTAATTCACCTTACTTTAATATGATAAAAGCCAGCTGGACATGATAAGTTTAGCTGGTTTTTTTATTACATTCTCAATGCTTGTATTTGTAAAATAAGTGATTTTTGTGTTTCTACGATTTTCATTTCCAATTACCTAAATATACTTTCAAATCATTGTAAGTATATTTAGGTAATTCATCACTTTTTATATCGTAAACTATTGGAATCAGTTTTTACCTTTTTTATAACTACTATTTAGATCAATACTATCCGTATTTTTTGTGTGTAGTACTTTGAGTATGAGTAACAAATAGTTTAAAAAAAGACTTGGTTTATTTAGTTTTTCTAATACTAATTTTTTGAAAAGCATTTAGAGATAATAAGTTAGATTCTTAATTGTTATTCATGTAATTGAATGTCTAGTAGTGAGTATTGCCAGCTTTTATATAGCCGGCGTATTCATTCGGTTATCAACTGCTTGTTTAGTTAAAACCACTAAAGTATTGTTTCTTTGAGGCTGTTTGGGCTAACTGCGCCAGGTATAACGTGGTGTCTAGTAGTCGGTTGGCAAATCCCCATTCATTATCACACCAGACTAATAACTTCACTAAATGGCCATCACTGACGCGGGTTTGTGTACCGTCAATAATGCAAGAGCGTGGATCGTGATTAAAATCGATTGAAACTAATGGCGCTTCTGTGTAACCCATGATGCCGGGAAGCTTAGTCTGTGATGCGTGAAGTAAACACTGGTTAATATCTTCAATGGTTACACTTTTAGTGACTGTGATGCTTAAATCCATTGCGGTGACATTAATGGTGGGCACACGCACGGCAATAGCTTCAAATTTATTGGCAAATTTAGGTAATATGCGCTCGATGCCGGCGGCTAGTTTAGTATCAACGGGAATGATTGACTGACTGGCTGCACGGGTACGTCTTAGGTCGGGATGGTAAGCGTCGATGACGGGTTGATCATTCATTGCCGAATGAATGGTGGTGATTGTGCCACATTTAATATCAAACTTTTTATCTAAGATATCAATCACAGGTACGATGCAATTAGTAGTGCAAGATGCGCCTGAAATATAGGTTTCTTGGCCTGTGAGCTGTTGATGATTCACACCATATACAACTGTTGCGTCAACGTCTGAATTGGCGGGATGAGAAAATATCACTTTTTTAGCGCCTGCTGCTATATGCGCATCAGCATCTGCTTTTGTGCCATAAATACCAGTACAGTCGAGTACAATATCAATATCATATTGTGCCCATGGCAACTCATCGAGTTTAGAAAAATGGACCAAATCAATCATGTCATTTTCAATTTTTAATTGATTGTTTTGTAGCTCAATAGGAAATGGGAAACGACCGTGGGTTGAATCATATTGTGTTAAATGCGCGATGGCCGCGGGGTCCGCTAGCTCATTAATGACCACGATGGTGATTTCACCCTGACGGTTACTCTCGTATAATGCGCGTAGTATGCTACGTCCGATTCGTCCGTAGCCATTGATAGCAATTCTAATTGACATAATAACTGTACACACCTAATAAAAAACGAAGGTTATTGTAATACCAATTACAATAAATAGCTGATCTATTTGGCTAGTTAAAACAACTTACTTCGGCGTTATAAGTTTCGTAAAGGGAACAACCATTAATCATTAAATGGTTGGTTTTATTTAATGTGCTGTAGAGGATTAACGCAGTTAATCGCTCGTTAGTAGGTCAACTTACGCCTTGAATTAATCCGCCTTCCCGCCTTCTAGTCTTACAAGTGTTGCTCTATTGGCAATAATTGTAATAAAGAGGATTTCATACGCTCCCATTGACCTGTTTCAGGCTCACTTTGCCAGGTTTTACCCCCAGAATGCCAACGAATGTCACCTTCATGTAACTCCAGACGCCAGCTATTATCTTCGTTCATCGCTTGTTCAATATCATTGGCCAAGCTTTCTGCAATGCCTTGATGTTCAATCACTAGCAGGGATTCTGTATTGAGGTAGGTTGAGCGTAAATTGAAGTTAAAAGAGCCAATGGTTGCCACTTTTCTATCAAACACTGCGGATTTTGCATGCAGGCCGTAAGCTGTTGTTGGTGCACATTTGGAGATGTCTTTGGTCGATTGTTCACAGAGTGCGGTCGTTGGTTGTAACTCGAATAACTGCATACCGTGTTCAAGCATGTCTTGGCGTCGGCCTGCGTAACCAGAATGATTTGCAACGAGATCATTAGAGGCCATTGAATTGGTTAGTGCTTTTATCTGAATACCTTTGTTGGTCAAACGCTGCATGGCGGCTAATTGGCGATCATCAAATATCAGATAAGCGGATTCTAATACGATTTCTTGTTCAGATTGCTGCGCTAATTCGGCTAATAATTTAGCGGTTGCTTTGGGTACTTTAGTATTATCGACATCGATAGGAATAGGGCGATCAGCAACAAACTCTGCGTTAACCCAAGTCATCTTGCTCATTAGATCCTTTAAGAAACGATGCGCATTTTTAGTGCCTTCTGGCAACGCGGGGTAATTTTTATACTGAGGTGCGGGCATTTCGCCTAATCGAGCTTGCTCTTGTGAAACGGTATCGGTCAGCAAGTCAACAGGGTAAGACCAGCGGCTGTCCCAGTATTCGGCAAAGCTCGCTTGGATATCGGTTACCACGGCGCCCATAACTAATACATCACGATCGCGGAAATTTATTTCATTGGATAAGTCAAAATATTCATCGCCGATATTACGCCCACCAACAACGGATAAAACCCCATCTACAGTAAATGATTTATTGTGCATACGGCGATTTAGACGCGGTAAATCACTGAGTAACGTGATCCATTTTGTTAATCCACGACGACTAGGGATAGGGTTAAATATGCGGATTTCTATTTGAGGATGAAGATCCAGTGCTGAGAGTAGTTGCTCTCGCTGGTTCAGATTAATATCGTCAAGCATGACACGCACTCGAACACCACGCTCTGCAGCCGCCATTAAGCGCTTTGCTAAGTAATGGCCTGAAGTGTCTGAGTTCCAAATGTAATATTGGATATCGATGCTGTGCTCGGCGCTTTCAATTAATGCTAATCGCTGTGCTAATGCGTCCCAACCAGTGTCTTGTAATAACACCGCACTGGTTTCCTGTTGAGATTGCGCTGTCTGATGAGTCTCAGTCAATGCGGTCAATGCGCTGGGTGCGGGGGCGATGAGCGGCTCAATTGAATGTTTAATCTCTTCGGGCAGTGATGAACAACCCGTGAGAATGAGCACAAAAAGCATGATGACATTAATACGTTGGAGCACAGGCATTTGTTAGATTTCCTTTTTTAACGTTGAATAACCTATTTATTATCTTATCGGCTCATTATTTGATGCACTTTTATTGTTGCTAGCAAGGCCGATAAACTCTTTCTCGCACTCTTTAAAATCCGCGCAAGATGAATAACAGGCAGAATAAATACACTTTGCTATTTAAGCAACCATCTTAAGCAACTACCTTAAGCAACTACTGATTGCACTGTCTGTGCTTATTTTTGTTTTTAAGTGGGTTGGCAAGGTAAAAGTGATGTATTACGTAACAAGATTTTTGATTGAGCAATTTTAACCTGCAGGGTAGATCAGATAGTTAAGTGGATTGCTATAACCCTTTCAATGTAACAAGTTGTGCATAGGTTAGATATTAAATGTAATGTGGCATTATTATACTTATTTGCCCAGTAAAGCGTTATCAAGCCATTAGCAAAGCGACGCTATTTATACATAAGTATAACAAGCAACACGTTGTTGATATGGATTTGTCGAAATGCTTTGATATGCTCGACCACAACTTAATCATTAAGTTTGTGTGCAAGCGTATTGTAGACAGTAGTATCTTAAACTTGATAAGACAGTTTCTAAAAAGTGGGGTAATGGTTGGTGGGGATTGGGAAGAAAGTGAGTTAGGTAGTCCGCAAGGTTTGTTATCAGTCCGCTTCTTGCCAATATATACTTAGATGAGTTTGACCAAGAAATGATGAAGTGAGCACACCGAATAGTGCGCTATGCCGATGATATATTGATATTATTCACCTCAAATCAGGCGCAAAGAACGCATTAAAAGTAGCCTCAAAGTACCTTGAAGTCACACTGAAACTTAGAGTGACTGAGCGGAAAATCCATATGCACATAGCGATACAGGTGTTCTGCTTATTATTCTTAAGGAACAGTGAATTACATGAGCCGTATACGAGGTTCGTACGGTTCTGTGAGAGGGATGAGGCAAAATCCTCCCCCTACTCGATATCTATCGCCAACTAGGTTGTTACTCTAATAATAACTATTCAATAAATGGTTTTTGGCACACTATCTGGGCAATAGCGCGATCTGGATTATGTTTAATACCTTCAAAATAATGCAAACAAGACCAGTTGCTAAAAATAGTATTTAGCTCATTCGGTTGTAATAAAAAAGCATCTCTATTTGGCCGTCCAAACTGTCTGTTTTCTGTTGTAAAGGTTTCGTAGATGATTAAACCACCGGGCACCAGCGCTGCTTTTATCTCTTCCATTAAGGGACGATGTAGATAACGAAACACAATAATAGCTTGATAACTCTCTGCCTTTAATACCTTTTCACCAAGCTCAAAATCAGCATAGAAGCATTGCTCTGTACTGATGCTATGTTCAGCCTGTAAGGTTAACAACGCTTCACTATTTTTATCAGAAAAGTGCACGGGAAAACCTTGCTCATGCAGATACAAACCATTACGACCACTGCCGCAGGCAAGATCCAATATCGGTTTTCCTTGCGCTTTAAACAAGGTTTTAAATTCAGTTAATAAAGGTGAATGAGGCATTAACTCAACGCCTCAATCAGTGCTTTAATATTATTAAGGGGCTGAATACTTTGATCGCCTTTGACAAACTGTTCCATCGACTTGTGATAAGCCACCTTAGGGATGAAAATTTGTTTCTTACCGTGGCTCAAGGCTTCGCGAACACGAGGCACGATTTGTGGCACTTGGCGTAATTCGCCCGTGAGCGCCACTTCGCCGATAAACACGGCATCCACTGGTAACGGTTTTGAGTTAATTGAGCTCAGTAACGCCGCCATAACTGCCATGTCTGTTGAGGTTTCCGAATCGGCCATTTTAAGACCGCCCACTAAACTGATATTAATATCGTAATAAGTGGGTATGCCTCCGTGTTTTTTCAGCACGGCGGTGATCAGTGATAAACGACTATAAGAAACCCCGATACAGTTACGAATCGATTTTTCACCTTCCACTTCAGTGGCCAGTGCTTGAATTTCAATTAATAAATTACGCGAACCATCTTTAATCACGGAAATAGCAGAGCCTTCAAAATGCTCTTCACTGCCCGATAAAAACAGGCGACTTGGGTTATCTACCGAGCGCATACCAAATTCAGTCATCTGGAAAATACCCACTTGTTCGGTATCACCAAAACGGTTTTTATCGGCACGTAAAATACGCACCGAAGCATCATTCACTTCAATATGAATCGCGGTATCGATAATATGTTTCAGTGTTTGTGGGCCGGCCATTTGTGAATTTTTATTTACTTGGCCCACTAAAATCAGGGTAATACCGTGTTGTTTGCATAATCGGTTTAATATTTTTGCACAGGTTTTTACCTGCGTCACACCACCTGCGGTTCCATCAACAGTATTTGATTCAAAGGCTTGAATCGAGTCAGCAATTAAGAATTTGATGTTGTTTTCAATACATTGATCCACGATGTCTTCAAGGGAATCGGTATCGGAAAGCATAAATTGGCCTTCATTAAAATTAAGCTTAAGACGCTCAATACCACGTTTAGCCCACTGGCTTAAACTTTCCTCGGCGGTAACATAAAGGGTATTCATGGTCTGTGACATGACTTCAGCCACTTTAGTGAGTAGTGTGGTTTTACCAGATCCCGGGTCACCACTGATTAATACCACCGAACCTAGGGTAATCCCGCCACCTAATACTCTGTCTAATTCAGAAAGGCCGGTAGAAATACGTGTCGCATTTTCTACTTTAACGTCGCTAATACGCTGCACACCCGTGCCCGCACCGATACCCGCATAACCGCCATTGTTATTACGTTGCACTGCTGCATTTACTGATTTTGTAGTACTGGTGGCTTCACGAAATTCAGTGATGGTATTCCACGCTTTACACTCGGCACATTGACCCTGCCATTTGGTGAAGTCTGCACCACATTCACTACATACGTAGGCGATTTTTGTTTTTGCTTTGGCCATGGGAAATACTCTTATTAGTCAGTAATTTGTAAATTAAATTCTTTGATTGCTTTTTGGCAGTCATTAAACGAATAGCCGCGCGAGATTAAAAAACGCTTTGCTTTGTCTTGTAACGCTTTGCCTTCAATTTCAACACGAAACTTACCTGAAAGTAGGGCAAGCGCATCAGCAATGGCGTCATATTCTTCGAGGGGGAAGTGCTCATTATGACATTCAATAGCACTGAATATATGCTCAAAATTATGCCCCTTGTTTTGCAGGAAGGCCATCACTTTTTGTTTCAAATGGGCGTTTTCAATGCGCTCGTGATAACGCTTTTGAAGTAACTCGGTGGCACTGTTTATATAGTCAAAATCATTGTTTTGAAAGTGCTCACTGCAGAGCTGTTCAGGAATGCCTTTGAGTTTCAGATCGCGTTGAATACGATTAATGCCAAAACCTTTGTTTTGCGCGCTACGCATAAAGGACTCTACAAAACGTGCATCATCGAGGTAGCGATATTCATAACAGGCCTCAATAACGTCATCAATCCATTGTTGGTTATCGGTTTTACGGGCGAGCTTAACGCGTAATTCATGCTCGCTATGATCACGTCTGCCTAAATGCCAAAAAGCAGAACGCTTTACGCCTTCAATGTCTGTTGCGGGTTTTATCGGTTTGTTAAACACATTAAGGCTACTTTTGAGAAATAAATAATAATAATAACGCAAAAGCACGTGCTTGTTCGCTTTAAAATCGTTATGTTAGGTTTTTTTATTGTCTTTCAAATTTGAAGAGTATGCATGATAAAAGTTCCCTTTAATGTTTGGTTATTAATGTGTGTCGGTGCGCTTGCGATGTCGGCCGCCTCTATTGTGGTTTTTACCGGTGGTATTATTGGCAGCGCGTTAGCACCCTCTGAAACATTAGCGACATTACCACTGGCTTTGATGATTGTGGGTACGGCCTTGGCGGTTATTCCTGTGACGATGTTGATGCAACGCTTTGGACGTAAACGTGTCTTTATTTTAGGTACCTGTACTAGCATTGTTGGATCGCTTGTTACCTGTGTTGCTATTATGAAAAGCCATTTTGAGCTGTTTTGTTTTGGTACGTTTTTACTCGGGGCAGGTTTAGCTTATGTGCAGCAATATCGTTTTGCTGCCATGGAAAGTGTCTCGCCTGATCAGATGGCCAGTGCCGCCGCTAAAGTATTATTAGGTGGATTGGCAGCTGCCATTATTGGCCCTGAATTGGCGCTACTAAGTAAAGATATGTTTGCGCAACCCTTTGCGGGCGCTTATTTGTCGTTAGCAGGGCTTTATCTGTTAGCAACAACATTACTGTTTTTATATCGTCCGAATCATATACACAGCGAAACACAAACATCAGAAGGTCGACCCTTAACAACGATTATCAAGCAACCTGTTTTTTGGGTCGCGCTTTTGGCTGCCACCGTGGGTTATGCGGTGATGAGTTTTATTATGACCGCGACCCCGATGAGTATGCATATTCATGATGGTCATAGTTTAGCGGATACCAAGTGGGTGATTCAAAGCCACATTATGGCGATGTTTATTCCTTCCTTTTTTAGCGGTTTTCTTATTCGCCGTTATGGCGTAGCGAAAATGATGATGACAGGCGTATTGGCTTTTGTTTTGTGTGCCGTTATTGCCTTAATTGATCGTAGTTTATTACATTATTGGATCGCGCTTATTTTATTAGGTATTGGTTGGAATTTTCTGTTTGTTAGTGGAACGTCATTATTACCGCAATCGTATAAAGACAATGAGCGCTTTAAAGTGCAAGCATTAAATGAATTCAGCGTTTTTAGCATTCAAGCACTGGCGTCACTTTCGTCGGGTTGGGTATTGTATCAATTTGGCTGGGAAATCTTAATCTACATTAGTTTACCGATGTTACTGGTTGTGGTGATGGCCATTTATTACTGGCAACGTGGACAGGTAAAAGGTGCTTAAAGAATAAAGGTGTTGTTATTGGTAGTGTGAGTTTTATACAGTATTGGCACTTTATGTTATGCATTTTCTTTGTCGCTTTTGCATCTTAAAGTATCATAGGTCTATTATTTAGTTACAGTTAAAATTAAGTTTCATGCAAAAGGAATTATATGAACGTTTTAAACCAACAGGGGGAAGAGATTGAACTGGACACTGGGTTTCGTTTTTCGAACGCTTTTTTTTCGTTATTGGATTTCATTAAAACGCCAGATTTAGAAGATGCAAAACGCACAACCAGTGAATTACAGTGTGAGTTCTTTTACCGAGATACCATGAACTACGCCTTTGTTGATTCCCATAATCAACATCTTGAGGATGGACGTTTAGACTTAGCGGCCAAAAACCTTAACGAGATAAATAACCTCTCACTTGATAATTTAACCGGGTTAAAGAAAAAAGAGTATTTAAACCGCAAGTTAATAAGCCTTGAAAGCGAAATTTACCTCGGACAATTGGCTGATTTTTCGCTAATAATGTGTGATTTAGATAAATTCAAAGCGATTAATGATGATTTTGGACATTCCGCTGGCGACGATACGCTGGCTCTCTTTGGTAAGTTATTAACAGAAACATTACGTCCCACTGATTTTGCCTACCGATATGGTGGTGAAGAGTTTCTTATTCTATTACCTGAAACCAGTTTACACGAAGCAACATTAGTAGCGGAGCGTTTACGCTTAGTGATTGATGAACGTTTACAGATTGGTAATTATGGCTTGAATCATGTGACTGCCTTTGATTTATCAAAAGCCAATATTCTCTCCGATGAAGGCGACATTAATGATGCGTTTTTCTTAGCACGAGACGTGACTTGTAGTTTTGGTGTGGCGAATTATTTAGATAATGATCAATCGGCTGAAACCTTGTTTGATGCAGCCGATGAGCATTTATATATTGCTAAAGAAAATGGCCGTAACCAAGTTTCAGCTTAAGCGGGTTGTAGGTTGCTAGTCGCTAATAAAGCAAGCTGAATAGGATAAGTCTCAATTTGCTTTAGCGCTTGTTTAAAGTAACTGCGTAAATACTTCTTTAAGTGTTTATTAACACGATTGCTTTCAATGCCTTTCAAGTGACAAAATATCGCCAAGGCAAAAATCATTTTATCTTCCGATAAACTCGCATGACGATTTGCATCTGCATTATAACAACGCCCACAACTGCCTCTAAAGGTATAAGCCGAATTAGACATTAAAATGCCAAACCCCATAAACACCGCCACTATTTCGGTCGCTTCTGCAAAATACTTTTTCCCTCCCATCGGCACTAATTGTGACTGAGCGACCAAGTGCTGCGTCATATAATGGGCAAAGCTAGCACTGAGATCTTCGGGTTTAAGTGTTTGATTAATATTATAGGTAATCGCTAACGGAAACTCACTGTGCAGTGGCATGATAGGTTGCGCTGAAGAGTTACGTTTAATGCCCTCGCTAAAATCTAAATTCAAGAAAGGAGGTGGAGTGCTATTAAAGTTAGCCGGGTGTATCAGCTGCATCGGCCAATGGCTAAGACCGGTATATTTAAGTGTCGCATTAAAGACAGTGCTAGCCATCGCTTGATGACTATCAACGGCGCCGGGGAAGAACTTATCACTGGGCTCAATGAGCTGCGTGCGCTGGAAAAACTCCGCACTGTCAAATTCAGTGAGCGCCCAATGAAAAGTCGATAAAATCCACAGAGCATCCTCATCTGCGAGTAACGGTTTTGTTTTTAAAAAATTAAACATGAGATCCTTCTCAAGGTAAATCGAAGCCAGATGATAGCTTATTGTGTTTGATCATTTTGTGATCAATCGGGTGTTTAATCTGTTTTGTATTACAAATAATCGTTGCCCTAATAAAATGGCGGCCACGGTTAACCCGACGGTAATACCAACCCAAAAACCTTTTGCGCCCAAAGGTTCGATAAGCCAATCTGTCATTGCGAGTACATAACCCAATGGTAAACCGACAACCCAATAAGCGATAAAGGTACGGGTGAAAATGGCGGTCATCTCTTTATAACCACGTAACGCACCTGCTGCCACTACCTGAATAGCATCAACACATTGATACAGTGCGGCAAAGAACATTAATACTAAGGCTAATTCGATAACTTCTTGGTTATCGGTATAGAGCATCGCAATATCTTCTTTAAAGATAATGGTTAATAACGCGGTAATCGCTGATAGACCGAGACCCACAGCCAGACCTGCATAAGTAGCGACTTTAGCGCCACGATTGTTTTTCTGTCCAAGGTTAAAACCAACACGAATGCTTACTGCGCTGGCGATACTCATTGGTAACATAAAGACCATACTTGAGAAGTTCATTGCGATTTGGTGCGAAGCAACCACTAATGCGCCAAGTGGCGCGACTAAAACAGCAATACCGGCAAAGATAGTGACCTCAAAGAACATCGCAACAGCCACTGGTAAACCCAGTTTAGAAATACTGACCAGGTGCTTAAAATTAGGTTTTGCGACGTTTTTAAACAGTGGGTATTGCGCTAATTTTTTAGTGAAATACACGTAACCCACTAATGCAAATAACATAAACCAGTAAACCAATGTTGTTGCGACACCACAACCGACACCCCCCATTGCTGGCATACCAAACTTACCGTAAACAAATATCCAGTTCAGTGGAATGTTCACTAATAAACCAATAAAACCAATCACCATCGCAGGTTTGGTAAGGGAAAGACCTTCAATATAATTTCGTAATGCTTGAAAGAGTAAAAAAGCGGGTACAGCAGGTAATACCGCATACAGGTACTCGGTGGTTATTTTTTGTAATGCGGGTTCAATATCCATATAACCGACAATCGCACCGGCGTTATAGAGAATGGCAATAATAGGAATAGACAGCAGTAACGCGAGGTATAAACCCTGTTGACCGGTCACTGGAATTTCTTCTAACTTATTGGCGCCATGTGCTTGCGCGGTTAATGGGATTAACGCCATTAATACACCCACACCAAATAAGATACATGGGAGCCAAAGACTTGAGGCAATTGAAACAGCTGCCATGTCATAGGCGCTGACACCGCCGGCCATGATGGTATCAACAAACCCCATTGCCATTTGCGCAAATTGAGCAATAAAAAGGGGAATACTAAGTTTAAGAATCTTAGTGGTTTCTTGAGAATAGGACACACGCACTCCGGATAAAAAGCAAAGATTCAGTCTATTCCTATCGTATTCGGGTAGCAATGGCGAATGTGATTATTTTTCGTAATATACCCATGCTGCCTCAAGATGTTTTGTCAGGCACAAGCTCGAGAGTCAGAGCAAGGCACAACATGAGATAACCTATCGAACGTTAACTACGTGAACCTTCTAACGGTAGGATTAAAAAAGACGTTAATCCCTTATTGTTATTCACTTTTTGATTGTTGTAACGCGGATCTGCCATGGTTGAATAAGAAGCGAGCTTGCGCCCTGTAGGGCAAGATAACTTGTACCCATCTACGTCGTTATAAAAATTCGACTTAGAATGACTAGGCTTCAATTTTATGCCTAGTATCTCGGCACAATTTACCTTGCTGACTTTGCATCTTGAAGTAGCATGGGTATGAATAGTCATGATCAAACACATGTTTTTATAAAAAAGTTAAGCATGAACGACTCTGCCGAGTAAACTCAATGCAGTTACAGCAAAAGGGGAATTTATTATGGGCTTACAAACACTTAAACACTTTTTCAATCCAAAATCGATAGCGGTTATTGGCGCTTCAGTGCAACCACATCGTGCCGGTTATTTAGTGATGAATAACCTGTTGTCGGAAGGTTTTAATGGCCCGATAATGCCCGTTTCGCCAAAATACAAATCCGTGCATGGGGTGCTTGCCTATAAATCCATCGACGATTTACCTATCGTGCCTGAACTTGCTGTTATTTGTACTAACGAATTTCGTCTTGCTGAAATATTGCAGGCACTGGCTGACAAAGGTTGTCATTCTGCGATTGTGGTGGCCACTGAAAGTGATCATGTGGTTGCGGCTAACGTTTATGCACTGGCTAAAAAATTAAAAATTCGTTTATTAGGCATGAGTAGTTTAGGCATTATTAACCCTTATGCTCAAGTAAACGCAAGCTTGGCACATTGCAGTGCCTTAAAAGGCAATATCGCTTTTGTCTCGCAATCGGCAGCGGTTTGCACCACAGTGTTAGATTGGGCAAACAGCAAACAGATTGGTTTTTCGGCCTTTGTTTCCTTAGGTGACGCGCAAGATATCTCGTTTGCCGAATTATTAGATTATTTAGCACGTGATAGTAAAACCCAATCCATTCTCTTGTATATCGATAGCATTAAAGATGCACGCGCATTTTTATCGGCAGCCCGCGCGATTGCACAACACAAATCGGTATTAGTGATTAAAGCAGGCAGTTCTCTGCTTGGCGCAAAAGCGGCTGCGCTACACAGTAAAGGCCAATTTGGTCACGATAGTGTTTATGATGCGGCTATTAAACGTGCAGGAATGCTGCGTGTACATGATTTACATGAGTTATTTGCCGCGGTTGAAACGTTGGCTTATTCTAATTACCTGCACGGCGAACGATTAGCCATTATTACTAACGGTGGCGGTTTAGGTATTTTAGCCGTTGATAACTTAGTCAGTGAAGGCGGGCGATTAGCTGAATTAGATGAAGCCTTATTAGCCAAATTAGATAGTTGCTTACCGAAAAACTGGTCGCGTAATAACCCGATTGATATGATTGGTGATGCCGACCCTAAACGTTATGCCACAGCACTTAGTCATTTAATGGACAGCGATCAGGTTGATGCTATCTTGATTATGCATTCGCCTTCTGCGCTTTCTGACAGTGAAAACAGCGCCAAAGCGATCATTGATGTCATACAAAACCACCCTAAACGTAAACAAGTTAATATTCTTACCAATTGGACAGGTGAAGATGCGGCTAAACCTGCGCGATTACTTTTTTCACAAGCAAAAATTCCCACCTTAAGAACCCCTAAAGGCGCAATTACTGCCTTTATGCATTTAGTGCAATACCGTCGTAACAAAAAATTATTATTAGAAACGCCCACAACTTTGCCTGAAAATCTGGTTTACGATAGCCAATATGCTAATGAATATATAAAAGGCATTGTGCATCCTGAAACATTAAGCACCAAGCTTGATACCTATTTAGCCACGCCTTTATTAGCCGCTTACCACTTGAATACCATTGAAACTGAAGTGGCGGCCAATGAAGAGCAGGCGCTGGAACTCGGTAAAGAGATAGGTTTCCCGCTGGCGGTCAAAATTAACTCTCCCGATATCGAATACAAATCTCAGGTTCATGGCGTGATCTTGAATATCAATAATCAACAGGAGTTGTTTTTAGGGTTAAGCGCGATTAATAAACGTGTGAAAAGCATGTTACCCGATGCGCGTTTAACCGGGTTTACGCTACAGAAAATGGTCGCCAGTGGTATTGGCTTAGAGTTACGAGTGATGATTAAACAGGATCCTACCTTTGGACCTATTATTGCGATTTCGCAAGAGAGTGATGCACGTGATTTACAAACGACACTAGAAAATGCAGTGGTTGCCTTGCCGCCTCTGAACATGGCCTTAGCCCGTTATTTAATGATTCAGGGCATAAAAGACAAAAAAATTAAGATTAAACGTGCCGCCCAAGATTTTGATATGGATGCGGTGTGTTTATTATTAACGCGTATTTCACAGATGTTACTGGATAATCCTGAAATTAAAGATTTAGACCTTAATCCAGTTTTAGTGGTTGGCGATCAAGTCACCATATTAGATAGCCAAATCCACCTCGCATTAGCCAGCGAAGGTTATTTTGGTCAGCTTGCGATCAGTCCTTATCCAAAACAACTTGAAGAAACCATCGCCTTAAAAAATGGTCAAGATGTCCTTATTCGCCCGATTATTGCGGAAGACGAAGCGCGTCATCAACTGTTTGATGCAGCCTTAACCGAGGAAGACCGTTATAAACGCTATTTTTCGCAACGAGGTAAAATGAGCCATGAGGAAATGGCGATTCTGACGCAGATAGATTACGAACGTGAAATGGCCTTTATTGCCGTGCGTATTGATGAAAACAATGAGCAGGAAACGCTGGCTGTGATACGTGCTTCTATTGATCCTGATAACATTGATGCTGAATTTGCAATGATTGTACGTTCCGATTTACAAGGCTTAGGGCTAGGTAAAATTCTCTTGAATAAATTGATTCGTTATCAAAAAACCAAAGGCACCACTTATTTATCAGGCATGACTATGCTGTCTAATATTGGCATGGCAACACTGGCCAAAAAACTAGGTTTTGTGGTTAAACGCGATATCGAAGAGGGGGTGATTAATATGTCGTTGTTATTACATGATGATGAAGCCCTTAGTGAAAAATGAACCGCTGGCTAACGAGCAAAAACGCGTTAGCCAATAAACAAACGTAAATAAACACTCAATAAATACTAAGTGAAAAAAACAATGAAAAGACAGACACTAACCCTATTACCCCTCGCGCTTACCTTAGTCTCTCCGATGTTATTGGCGGATTCAAGTGTTGCTGAGTTATCCGAACAAAGATGTCAAAAAATGGTTGAGGCGGGTGTACTAACGCCTGATGCTCCCGTGCAATGTGATCGTTTACGTGCGGTGAATTTTGATTATATGGATTTTGAGGGGCAGTCACATAACAACGGTGAAGTGATTGTATTGGATGCGGTTGCCAGTCATGTAGCGACTATTTTTGAGCGTTTATATGCACTGAAATTTCCTATTCAACAGGCGCAACCGATTTTCAATTACCAAGGTGATGATAATCAATCCATGGCGGCGAATAATACCTCTGCCTTTAATTATCGTCCTATCGCAGGAAAATCATCGCTTTCTATTCATGCTTACGGATTAGCGATTGATATTAATCCCAAACAAAATCCTTTTATTGAATTTGCAGAGCAAGGGCAGTCAACGATTAGTCCGGTAGAGGGCGCTAAGTACGCAAATAGAATGAAATATAGATATGCCAAAGCAGAAAGAAATGGCTTTGCCGAAGACGTATTAACGACCTTCGCAGATAGCGGCTTTTTATACTGGGGAGGTTTTTGGAATACGCCGATTGATTATCAACACTTTCAGGTGAGTCGTGATATGGCTTATTTAATGACTGCCATGACAACAACAAATGCGACCCAGTTTTTTGATAATTACGTGGGCTGGTATCAAAGCTGTAAAGCCATGTATCCGGGGGCTTACGCTGAGCATCGCGTGAATGACTATAGCGTATATTTAAAAACGAATCTGAAGGTGACATCGTTGAATGAGACCTTCAAGCAATCCCCTGAAAAGGTATTAGCAGCAATCAAAGCACCTTTGCAACGCTCTGAATTATGCGTTAGAGCTCAGGTTAAATAGATTGAAAATCAAACTCGATTTGTTCATGCTGATGATCAAGTCGAGTCTCTGCGTCATTCAAGTTCAAGTTATAAATAGTGGCGAAAATTTACTACTTTCCCACTCTCATTAATGTCTATTCCTTCCGCGCTTAACTGCTCTTTTTGTCTGATAAAGGCATCCCCAGCAAGTGATATTTTTCCCTGACTATTGACCACTCGAAACCAAGGTAATTTAGTGTCTTTAGGCAGTTTCGATAAGGTTCTACCCACTAGGCGGGCATGACTCGGATAGCCACATTGTTTAGCAAGTTGCCCATAAGTGGTGAGCTTTCCTTGCGGTAATCGCGCTAAAATATTGTACAGAGAAGATTCAAATTCCGTCATGTTTAAATACCCTGTTGGCCTTGTTATTAGTTAATAAATATTTCGCGTTAATTGATCAATGTTCAAATGTGCAGTATTGGGGAGCGTTGCTTATCCAAAATTCAGGTTAAATATCTAAATGTGAAACTATACTCAGTGTTTAACCAACCTGAAGGTGGCACATGAAAACATTCTATCTGTTAATTATTACTATCATATTGAATCTTCATAGTACATCAATACAGGCGACAGAGCGCCATCGCGTAAAAATAATCGTTAATAATTGGACTAGCCAGGTGGTGCTTTCTTATATCACTGGGGATATTTTTAAGCAGATGGGTTATCAGGTTATCTATCAACCAATGGCTATTTCTGAGCAATGGGGCGCACTCGCTTACGGAGTGTCGGATGTGCAAGTTGAAGTCTGGGAAGGCACCATGGCTGAACCCTTTAATCGCATGGTAGAAGACGGTCTATTTATGAGCGCGGGTGAACACAGTGCCAAAACGCGAGAGGACTGGTGGTACCCTGATTATATTGAAAAATTGTGCCCTGGTTTACCGGACTGGAAAGCGCTGAAAGCTTGTGCGCCATTATTTGCGCGCGAAGGCTCCAATCAAAAAGGGGTTTATTTTGCGGGCCCGTGGGAAAAACCCGATGAAGCAAGAATAAGAGCATTAGAAATGGACTTTGTTGTGCACACTGTCGAAAACGGGGATGACCTCTGGGTCGAACTCGAAAAATCGCTCACTGCATTACAACCGATTGTATTATTCAATTGGACTCCTAATTGGGTTGAGTCGCGCTACCAAGGTAAATTTGTTGAGTTTCCTGCTTACGATAGAAAATGTGAAACCGAATCAAGCTGGGGTGAAAATAAAGAATTCCTCTACGACTGCGGTAATCCTAAAGGAGGCTGGCTTAAAAAAGCTGCATCAATACAGCTCAAAACCGAGGCCAAATGTGCCTTCAATACCCTGCAAAATATCAACTTTACTAACCAACAAATTTCAGCGGTGTCGGCGTTGGTTGATGTTGAAAAACTCTCCTATCAACAAGCTGCGACAAGATGGTTAACAGAAAATAAACGCTTATGGAAAACCTGGATAGTCACGGATTGTAAATTATGAAATTTCTTTTTCGAGAAAAGCGTTCTATCGCCACACAGTTATTTAATGTTGTGTTTGTTTTGTACTGTTTGGTGGCCGTAATAGTGACGTCGGTGCATATCATCAGTGAATACAAATACACGCAGCAGCGCATTAAGAGTGAGTTAAACGCTTATCAAGATATTTACGGGCCTGTTATTGCCAAAGCCGTATGGAACTTAGACAAAGAACAAGTGAAGGATATTGTATTAGGTATTTCCGAGTCGGCTATTATTGTGGGTATTAAAATTGAACGCTCCCAAGGTGATGAATTTGTGCCCTTAGGTGGAAAAGGGTTGGTAACTAATGAGGCACAACAAATAGTAAATTTGGCCATCAATGGTGATCGTTTGGCTGTTGCTAGTGCAACAACAGAGGATATTTTTTCCTATCAATTCCCCATTAATTACACTATTTACGGTACCGATAAACAGATAGGCAGGGTGACGCTTTATTCTGGCTCATCCGTTATTTTAGATCGTGTCCAATTTGGTTTTATATTTTTGGTCATTAATGCTTTGATCAAAGGTATAGCCCTCGGCTTTATCTTTTGGATTGTTAGCAAGCGTTTGTTATTAGCGCCGTTAAATAAATTTATAGAGGCGGTGGTTAAAGTTAAGTTTGATAATTTATCGACTGCACCCATAGACATTGATACGCAAAAAGATAATGAACTTGATCAACTGCAACATCGCTTTAATGACATGATAAAAGAACTCTCGGTGGCTAAAGAAGAAGTGCTCGATTTTAATAAAAAACTAGAAGAAAAAGTGGAGAAAAGAACCCAACAACTGAACATGGCCAAGCAACAGGCTGAAGTGGTGACCCAAGCTAAATCAGACTTTTTAGCCACAATAAGCCATGAAATACGCACGCCGATTAACGGCATTAAAGGGTTATTATATTTGTTGAAAAGCAGTCCATTAACAGATGTTCAAGACAAGTATGTGCAGGGCGCGAGTCAAAGCAGCGAACATTTATTATCATTAGTGACCACTATGTTGGACTTCTCCAGCATTGAGTCTGGGCGTGAACAACTTCAACAAGGTCATTTTAAAGCGACGCAATTATTAGCCGATATTATTAAGCTAATGGTCCCTGAAGCAAGCGCAAAAGGTATTACTCTTTTCTCAACTTATGAGACGCTCGAAGGTTACCTATTTAGTGGTGATGAAAAACGTCTAACCAGTGTTGTGATGGAGTTGATTAATAATGCCATTAAATTTACCCCGCAAGGGGCGATTCGTATCAGCGCCACGATAGACTGTCTTGATGAGAAAAATGCACTGCTTAATGTGGTTATCCAAGATAGTGGAATTGGCATGGATTCAGAGACCAAAAAACATCTTTTTGAGTCCTTCAATCAGGGGGATAACAGCTCAACACGTGAATATGCAGGTTGCGGTATGGGGCTTGCGATGTGTAAACAGTTATGTGATTTAATGTGCGCTAAGATTTCAGTAGAAAGTCAAAAGATGAAAGGCAGCACCTTTACACTTGAAGTGCCGTTACTGTATAGCATCAATAAACAGACCATTAATTCACAGGAAGGCAATATCTGAGGGTATTCAAAAAACACATTGTAACTGTGCAAAGCTATTTGATAAGCAACAACTTTGTACATTATTAGGTACAAAAAACGATTTAAATTAAGTCATAAAAATAGAATCGCTGTTTACGTTACATCTTGATTTGCATCTTGAGGTATCACGGGTATATTAAGGGATATTAAGTAATAAATTCCCTGTTATTCTAAAAGAGTGCCTTATCATGACCCAAGTTTCCTCTATTGAAGAAAATGCTGACGAAAGCAATCACAACGACATTACAAAGAACCCACAAGAAAAACACCTCGCCGATTACAAACCGTCTGATTATTTAATTGAAAGCTTAGATTTAGTCTTTGATCTGTTTGATGAAAATACCATTGTGAAGGCGACAACACAGATTAATCGTGTAACCGGTGATAATACGCCGTTATTCTTGTTTGGTGACAATCTCGTGTTACGCAGTATTTTAGTGAATGACAGTGCTTTTACTGATTACACGTTAGTAGAAGGCGGCATTGAGCTTTTTAACTTGCCAACCTCTTTTGTCCTTTCAATCGAAACAGAACTTAACCCGCTTGCCAATAAAGCCTTTGAAGGTTTATATAAATCAGGCGAGGCTTTTTGTACGCAGTGTGAAGCGGAAGGCTTCCGTCGTATCACTTATTACCTTGATCGCCCAGATATTCTGGCTAAATTCAGCACCACGATTAGTGCTGATAAAACCCTTTACCCATCATTGTTATCAAATGGTAACCGTGTTGATCAAGGCGATTTAGCTGATGGTCGTCATTTTGTTAAATGGATTGATCCGTTTCCAAAACCAGCTTACCTGTTTGCATTAGTGGCAGGGCAGTTTGACTGTTTAGCGGATAGCTTTGTGACTAAAAGTGGCCGTACGGTTGCATTAGAGTTATTTGTCGATAAAGGCAACTTAGATAAAACCGCGCATGCGATGTTATCACTTAAAAATTCAATGACTTGGGATGAAGAACGTTTTAATCTTGAATACGATCTTGATATCTACATGATCGTCGCTGTTGATTTCTTTAACATGGGTGCAATGGAAAATAAGGGCTTAAATGTCTTTAACTCTAAATTTGTATTAGCTAATTCACAAAGCGCAACAGACCAAGATTATTTAGGCATTGAAGCGGTGATTGGCCATGAATATTTCCATAACTGGACAGGTAACCGAATTACTTGTCGTGATTGGTTCCAACTGAGCTTAAAAGAAGGCTTAACGGTGTTTCGCGATCAAGAGTTCAGCTCTGATATGGGTAGCCGCACGGTTAACCGTATTGCCAATGTTAAAATTATGCGTAATCACCAGTTTGCTGAAGATGCAGGCCCAATGTCACATCCGATTCGTCCGGCTTCAGTGATGGAAATGAATAACTTTTACACTGTAACTGTGTACGACAAAGGCTCTGAAGTGATTCGTATGTTACATACGTTATTAGGCGAGCAAAAATTCCAGCAAGGCATGGCATTGTATGTTGAACGACATGACGGCCAAGCGGTTACCTGTGATGATTTTGTGGCGGCAATGACCGATGCAAGTGGTATCGATTTAACCTTATTTAAACGTTGGTACTCACAATCGGGTACCCCTAACGTCAATATTACAGATCATTTTGATACGAATACCAACAGCTACCAAATAACTTTTAAGCAGAAAAATCTACCTACAGCGGATCAAAAACACAAACAACCTTTACATATTCCGGTTGATATTGAACTGCTTGATAGTGAAGGTAATGCGGTTGATCTTGGCCACGGTAAAACCAGTAAAGTGTTGAGCTTAACGCAAAAAGAGCAAACCTTTGTTTTTGATAATTTGAAGCAAAAACCCGTTCCTTGTTTATTCCGTGGATTCTCAGCGCCGGTTAAATACCAGTACGCGTATAGTGATGAGCAATTGTTGCACCTGATTAGCTACGCGAGTGATGAATTTTCGCGTTGGGATGCAGGGCAAATACTGTTTAACAAATACTTAGTTAAAAATGTTCAATTACAACAAGCGGGTAATGCATTTTCACTGCCGACTTTGTTTATTGAAGCGTTTAAAGCGGTATTAACTAGCGATCAGCTAGATCCTGCGTTGATTGCTGATATGTTTGAGTTTATCAGCGAAAATGGCGCAATGGAGCTATTTGAGGCGGTTGATATTGAAGCGATACATGCAGCGCGACTGTTTATTTTGCAGCAATTAGCTGAGCAATTACAAAGTGAATTTGTTGCTGTTTATCATCAACATCAATTAACGGCTGACTATCAACCTAAAACGGAAGATATTGCGCAACGTAAATTAGCCAACTGCGCACTGTCTTACATTGCTAAGAGTGATAGTAAACTTGCGAACGAATTAGTGTTAAAACAGATTAGTCGTGCCAATAACATGACCGATCATCTTGGCGCGTTACTGGCTGCTAATACGGGCAAGCTTGCGTGTCGCGATGCAGTGATGGCAGACTTTGATGATAAATGGTTTGAAAATGGTTTAGTGATGGATAAATGGTTTGCGCTGCAAGCGAGTTTGTCTTCTGAAACGATATTAGCCAATATTGAAACATTATTTAATCATCGTAGTTTTGATTACAGTAACCCGAACCGTTTACGCGCGTTAGTAGGGACGTTTGTTAATGCCAACAGTTATTACTTCCATGCGATTGATGGCAGTGGTTATGTCTTCTTAACGGATCAATTAATTAAACTCAATAGCCAAAACCCACAGGTTGCAGCCCGTTTAATTACACCACTGATTCAGTTTAAACGTTTAGATGCCAAACGTGTGGCGTTAATTAAAACGCAATTAACGCGTTTACTGGCGATTGATAACTTGTCATTAGACTTGTTTGAAAAAGTGACCAAAGCACTCGCTCACTAAAATAATGTGACCGCCTAAGCCTTTCTGAACATTCAGCAAGGCTTTTTTTTTGTCTATTGATCTACTACATTATTTTTTATAACGACAGGCGCAAAATGAAACAATAAAGACCAAAAAAAGAAGCCTGTCATGAAAAAATATCTCAAGTATATTCTGCCTATTTTCATCCCTTTTTTTATATTGTTATTACCTGCCACAAGCTTTGGCATCGACGGTTTAACCTTGGTTGAACAGCGCGTGATCGCTATCTTTGTGATGGCCGCTTTATGTTGGGTATTAGAGCCCATTCCAATCTATGCTACGTCCGTCTTAATCATCGTATTAGAGTTACTGATCATTTCCGATAAAGGCCTGTGGTTTACCAAAGTCGACTCGCCAGAGTTAGGCCATTTGATTAGCCATAAAGTGATTATGGGCACTTTTTCATCGCCCATTATTATGCTTTTTTTAGGCGGTTTTTTTCTGGCGATGGCGGCCACTAAATACAGGTTGGATGTCAACTTAGCACGTGTATTACTCAAACCGTTTGGCCAAAATCCTAAATACGTCATGCTTGGTTTAATGATGATCACCGCGGTGTTCTCTATGTTTATGAGCAATACCGCGACCACTGCCATGATGTTATCTATTTTAACGCCCGTATTAGCGCTGTTTTCACGTGCAGATTTAGGCAAAATTGCCTTTGCGCTTTCGGTGCCCGTTGCCGCTAATATTGGCGGCATTGGCACACCTATTGGCACGCCACCTAACGCGGTTGCGTTAAAGTATTTAGTGGATGAAAACGCTATTAGTTTTGGCCAATGGATGCTCTTTGCTGTGCCCTTTGTGGTGCTAATGTTGTTTATTGCGTGGTTATTATTAACGCAATTATTTCCCGCCACGATCAAAAAAATAGACCTTGATATTAAAGGACAATTTTTAAAAACACCCAAAGCAATCACAGTCTACGTGACCTTTATTATCACCATTCTATTGTGGTTGATGGGCGATTTTCATGGCATGAACGCGTATGTGGTGGCGTTAATTCCTGTCGCTGTTTTCTCTATGTTTAATATCATCAGCAAAGAGGATTTAAAGAAAATATCCTGGGATGTGTTATGGCTGGTTTCTGGTGGTATTGCATTAGGTGTCGCACTGGATAAATCTGGACTGGCTAAAAATGCGATAGACGCGATTCCTTTTGCCGGATTACATCCCTTGTTATTGATTGTTGGCGCTTCGTTACTGTGTTTATTGATGGCTAATTTCATGTCGCATACCGCAACGGCCAACTTATTATTGCCGCTGGTGGCTGCACTTGGCGCCTCGATGCAAGGCTTACTGCCCTATGGCGGTGACGTGATACTTATTTTAGCGGTGACCTTTGCTGCTTCCCTTGGCATGTCTTTGCCCATTAGCACGCCGCCCAATGCGTTAGCTTATGCATCGGGCCATATTGAAACAAAACAGATGGCCAAAGTGGGTATGGTACTGGGGTTGATCGGTTTATTGATTTGTTATGCGATGTTATACCTGTTAAATAAAATTTCGTTTTTTTAGGAGCATAAAGATGGAAAAAATAAATATTATCTGTGTTGATGATGAGCGTGAAGTGTTGGATTCAGTAGTACGTGATCTTGATTATTTCAGTGATCTTTTTAATATCGAAGAGTGTGAGTCTGCCATTGAATGTTTGAATTTACTGGAGGAGTTAGATGCAAACCAAGAGCATGTTGCAGTGCTTATTTCAGACCATGTGATGCCGGAAAAATCGGGGGTAGAGTTGTTAACTGAGGTTGAGCTTGATCCTCGTTTTATGGGCACTAAGAAGCTCTTATTAACTGGCCTTGCGACACAAGCCGATACCATTAAAGCGATTAATAATGCCAAAATTGATAACTTTTTAGAAAAGGTATGGGATCCTGAGGAGTTGCTACAAACCGTCAAAGAGTTATTGACGGAATACATTGTTGAGCGTGGCATCGACTATCAACCGTACATTGAAAAACTCGATGCACAAACGTTATACCGCTTGATTAGATAATTCATCTTTATAAAGGTCAACCCAAAATGCGGTCGCACCACAGACTGCAATGGGCATAATGATAAAATTAAGCACTGGGATAGTGGTAAAGAAGCTAATTAACATACCAAAGGTTAAATTCTTACCTAATCTTGCAGAGAGTGCTTTTTTCATATCGTTAAAAGGGATTTTATGGTTATCAAACGGAAAATCAGCGTATTGAATAGCCATCACCCAACCAGCAAAAACAAACCAGATAAAGGGAGCAACGGTTTGCCCAAAAGCGGGAATGAAAAACAGTAAAGCACACACTAATAAACGCGGTAAAATGTAAATGAGTTTCTGTAATTCACGTTTAAAGATGCGTGGTAAATCTTTTAATAAGTCGGTAAAACCATCATTATTGATCGGTTTTCCGGTTAATAAGAGTTCGGTCTTCTCGGCTAATAATCCATTAAAAGGAGCTGCAATAATATTAGCGACCGTGGAAAATACAAAGGAAAAAGAAACCAAAATAGAGAAGATTAAAAACGGCCAGAATAGATAAGCAAGCCAGCTTAACCAATCAGGTAATCCTGAAATGTAGCTGTCTATCCACTCGGTGATCGTACTAAAGAGAAACCAAAACGCACTGGCAAAAATCAGAATGTTAATCATCAACGGAATCATAACAAAAACGCGTAATTTAGGATGGCTTAATAGTTTTGCGCCTTTAAGCAGGTAATTAAATCCTGAAAAAGGGGTACTGTTGTTTAACATTCGTTTGTTCCAAAATAGATATTAATGACTCGATTCTACTCTGCTTTCGTCAAATAAAGACAGAAAATATTTATTCCTTAACAGTTTTATAAAAAAAAAGGGCCTATTGATGGACGATCCCCAGTATTCAATGCTAGTTTAGCAATCATTCAATATCTGTTTACCAATTAAGAGTAACAAAAATGCAACATTTCCAATCTATTTTAATTGTCGTCGGCTTACTCGCCATCAGTGGTGTTTTAATCCATGGTTATTTATTAAGCCGTAAAGAAAAAGCAGCCACAGAAGAGACGGTTGCTAATGTTGACCTATTTGCTGAAAAAACAGCCGCTGTGTTAGATGAGTCTCCTAGCGATGACATCATTAGTGAAGTGCGCATTATCAGCCATCACGCTGAGCCAGAAACTGAAAGTATCGACTTCTCTCATGCCGTTAATGACGATCAAATTGATCCCGTTGCCTTTAGTGAAACAACTGAACAGTCGCCACTTGAACAATCGCCACTTAAACTTAACGGCACTGATTCTGATGTCGATTCTGATGCTGAAGCACAACCCTTTGAACAATTACATGCAGAGCCACAAACAGAACAACAAGTAGAGGTTATTAATGAAACCTCTGATGAGCTTGAAATAACATCACACAGTGAGTCTGATTTTTCTGCTGATGCAACAATAGTTGAAACTAAAAAGGTCGATAAAGAATCTGAAGAAGTAAGCCAAGAGCAAGATCTGTTTATCTTTAATGTTGTTGCTAAAGACGACTTAAAATTAGGTGGTCATGAGTTATTACAGTTCTTCTTAACCTCTGGTTTCCGTTTTGGTGAAATGGCTATTTTCCATCGCCATGAGCATTCAGATGGCACGGGCCCGGTTTTGTTTAGTATTGCAAACATGATGGCGCCGGGGGTCTTTGACCCTGAAAATATGGAACAATTTAAGTCGGAAGGTGTGTCATTTTTCTTAACTGCACCGAATAAACATATCGATATTCAATCGTCTTTTGAGCTGATGTTACGTGCGGTACAGCAAATGGCCGATGAGTTTGATTGCATCGTATTAAACGCAGGGCGCGAGCTCATGACAGAAGCACAATTTATTGAATATAATCATCGCTTATTGCACCATATTTAAGCGTTCGATTACTGCACCTCTATAGAGATGTTGTGATAAACTGCATTCTCTTTTAAAGCCTCGTATTACGAGGTTTTTTTATAAATAAAAATCAGGTTTAAAATGAGCATCAACAACGAAATTCAAGCATCTATCACTCAATTAAGTGAACAACTCGAAAACTACAATTACCAGTATTATGTACTTGACGAACCTTCTGTTCCTGATGCGGAATATGACCGTGTTTTCCAGCAACTATTAAAACTTGAAGAAGTCTCGCCAGGGCATCCGCTGGCCAATTCTCCGACTCAAAAAGTAGGTGGACTTGCACTGAGTAAATTTGAGCAAGTGACACATCAGAAACCAATGCTGAGTCTGGATAATGTATTTGAAGCGCAAGCCTTAAAAGACTTTATGAAACGCGCACAGGATAAATCAAGCACCGCTAATATTGCCTTTTGTATCGAACCTAAACTCGATGGTTTAGCTGCTAGTATTATTTATGAAAATGGTTTGTTGATTCAAGCGGCGACTCGTGGCGATGGTCAAACGGGTGAAAACGTCACTGAAAATGTAAAAACCATTAAAAACTTGCCGCTTAAATTACGTGGTGAGAACATTCCGCCGTTATTAGAAGTACGTGGCGAAGTATTTATGCTTAAAGCGGGTTTTGATAAATTAAACAAAAAACTCAGTGACGCAGGGGAAAAACCCTTTGTTAATCCACGTAATGCCGCCGCCGGTAGTTTGCGTCAACTTGATTCAAAAGTGGCTGCAAGTCGTCCTTTAGGTTTCTACTGTTATGCCGTGGGTGTGTTTGAAGGTGAATTAGCGAATAGTCAATTTGAACGTATTGAACAATTAAAAGGCTGGGGATTACCTGTTTCTGAAGAAGTGAAACAAGTAACGGGTGAGCAAGCTTGTTTAGATTATTACCAAGCGATTGGCGAAAAACGTCCTGATTTAGCCTACGAGATTGATGGTGTGGTTTATAAAGTGGATAACATTGCCTTGCAAGAGACATTAGGTTTTGTTGCACGCGCACCCCGTTGGGCCACTGCTTTTAAGTTTCCTGCTGAAGAAGCCGTAACCATTATTGAGAACGTAGAATTTCAAGTGGGGCGTACTGGCGCAATAACACCGGTTGCAAAACTTAAACCTGTTTTTGTGGGTGGTGTAACGGTGTCTAATGCCACGCTACATAATAAAGATGAAATTAAGCGCCTAGGTATATTGATTGGCGATGAAGTGGTTGTGCGACGCGCAGGTGACGTTATTCCGCAGGTTGCGCGAGTCTTATTGGACAAACGTGATCTACAGAAAACACAACCGATTGTCTTTCCTGATGTCTGCCCGGTTTGTGAAAGCCGTGTTGAGCGTATTGAAGGCGAAGCGACGATTCGTTGTACGGGCGGTTTATATTGTGGCGCACAGCGTAAAGAAGCGATTAAACATTTTG
Source organism: Psychromonas sp. Urea-02u-13 (assembly GCF_002835995.1). Classification (GTDB taxonomy): domain Bacteria; phylum Pseudomonadota; class Gammaproteobacteria; order Enterobacterales; family Psychromonadaceae; genus Psychromonas. The sequence goes on from NZ_PJBZ01000064.1 coordinate 27,133, forward strand.
CATCACGTAAAGCGTTAGATATTGACGGCTTAGGCAATAAATTGGTGGAGCTATTGGTTGAACACAACCTTATCGCGTCACCGGCACAGCTGTTTGATTTAACCACGGAGCAACTTTCGTCATTGCCACGTATGGGCGCAGTCTCTGCTAAAAAACTGATTAACAGTTTACAAATAAGCAAAAAAACAACACTGGCGCGTTTCCTTTATTCTCTGGGTATTCGTGAAGTGGGTGAAGCAACCGCTAATAACCTCGCTAATCATTATCAAACCATTGAGGCTGTCAAAGTCGCATCGGTTGAAAATTTGCAAGCCGTGTCTGATGTTGGTGAAATTGTTGCTAAACATATTTATTACTTTTTCCGCCAAGAGCATAATATAGAAGTTGTAAATCAACTACTTGAAGCGGGTATTCATTGGCCTGAAATCAAAAAAGTAGCAGAGAGTGAATTGTCATTAACGGGACAAATATTTGTTATTACTGGCTCATTTAATGTGATGTCACGTAGTGATATTAAAACCGCGTTACAAGATTTAGGCGCAAAAGTGGCGGGCAGTGTGTCAAAGAAAACAACCACTGTGATTGCCGGTGAAGCTGCAGGCTCAAAACTGACTAAAGCGCAGGAATTGGGTATTGAGATAATGGACGAAGAAACACTGCTTAATTTATTAAACAAAATATAAAGGTGTTGATATGAAAAAAATAAAGAATGAATCTCAGTTATTACAACATGCGATCACACTGGGTGCGAATTACGCGCTGAAACGAGGTTATGCTGGCATTGACGGTACAACGTCGTCTAAAGACAAACAAGAAGTGATTTACCGCTTATTAGTACAAGATAAGCTGGTGACACCACTGAGTAAAAATGATGAAACAACGGCAAATATTCGCCACAAATTAGTGGTTTGGATAATGAAGCATCTGCCACCTGAACACTCTCTTTTACAGTAAAATAGTTGAGAAAATTAATGTTACTAGCCCCATTTTATAACACGCAAGACAATAAAGTTGTCGTTTCAGCAGAGCAAGCAAGTAGCTTTGCTAAACGCCAATGTTTCGATTTTAATCCGATTCATGATCCAGAAAACAAACGTTTCTGTGTCCCTGGTGATCTGCTTTTTTCATTGGCATTACATACCTACGGGGTGAGTGAGTCGATGAGTTTTACCTTTACTAACATGGTCGGTGCCGATGTTGGTCTTATTTTCCCTGAAACAGACGATGAGCTGATTGTTGTCACTAATGAGCAGGGTAAAAGCGTATTAGAAATAACACGTAAAGGTAAAGTGAACAAAGACAGTCATTTTATTGAATCATTGATTAAACATTACGGTAAATTTTCAGGTCAAAATTTCCCGACGTTATTAATGCCGTTGATGAAAGAGCACGGTGTGATGTTTAACCCAAGTCGTCCTTTAGTGATGTATAACAGCATGAGTTTTGAGTTTACTTCGGTTGATTTTGAACATGCAATGCAACTTAAATTGGCTGATAGCACATTAGAAGTTGAACCTAAACGCGCGAATAGCTTTTTACACTTCGATATTTTTGATGGTGATAAAGTGGCGGGTAAAGGTATTAAGAAATTAGTAGTGGCAGGTCTTAGACCTTACAATGAAGAAGTACTGATGCCTTTTGTTGACGTGTATGAAGCAAGAAAAGATGCATTTTGGCTGGCAGAGTCGAAATAAATTTATAGATTGTTCATTATGAAGAACACAAAAAAGCCCGTTTAAATCATCGATTTAAGCGGGCTTTTTACTTTAACTTAATAAGCTTCTTATGAAACCTTATTAAGTTAAAGGCGATTACTCAGCGGCTTCAGCAGCTGCGTTTGCTTTTGCTACAGCTTGGTCAATGACTGGCTGTAGTTCACCCGTTTGAGACATCTCCATAATAATGTCACAACCGCCTACTAATTCGCCGTCTACCCATAGTTGTGGGAATGTAGGCCAGTTAGCGAATTTTGGTAATTCAGCACGGATATCTGGGTTTTGTAGAATATCAACATAAGCGAAAGGTGCGCCACATTGCATTAATGCTTGTGATGCTTGTGATGAAAAACCACAGCTTGGTAATTTAGGTGATCCTTTCATGTAAAGAAGGATGTTGTTTTCGCTGATTTGGCTTTTGATCTTGTCTAAAGTTTCCATTTTTCTTTCCTATTAATGATTTTTATGAATTGTACCCGTTAATCGCTTTGAAAAAAACGTTATTATCAATAGGGTCAATAAGCGGTTTTATTATACCAACAGAATTTAATGCTCTACCTTGCTGGTGAAACCCGCGCTATCTGTGTGAGGTGTTTTAAAAGCAGAAGTACAACCTCCTGCAACTCATGCCTTGATAACACTGGTTTCCCTTACATTTTACAAGGTCACATAGTTAGTGAACTGGGTACAATGAACTTGTGCTCCTATGCTAATTTTATCATAAATTAAGATTGACATAGATCAGTTTATTGCCGAGAATCAAATAACATTAAAAATCATATATAAATCGTTAAACCCTATTTATTATGTAGTTACGTCTAACCGGAGAAAGTATCATGGCAATTGAATTACCAGCACTACCTTTTGCAAAAAACGCATTAGAGCCTCATATTTCAGCGGAAACATTAGAGTTTCACTATGAAAAACATCATGCAACGTACGTTTTAAAGCTAAACGGCCTTATTGAAGGAACTGATTTAGCGAACAGCTCACTTGAAGATATCGTTAAAAACAGTTCAGGTCCTTTGTTTAACAATGCAGCACAAGTTTGGAACCATACTTTCTATTGGAACTGTTTAGCACCTAATGCAGGTGGCAACCCAACGGGCGCTATTGCTGACGCTATCAATAGTAGCTTTGGTTCATTTGAAGCATTTCAAGCTGCTTGGAACGACAAAGCAGTTAATAACTTTGGTTCATCATGGACTTGGTTAGTGAAAAAAGCAGATGGTACGCTTGAGATTGTGAACACTTCAAATGCGGCAACACCGTTAACAGATGAAAGTGTAACAACACTATTAACAGTGGATCTATGGGAACATGCTTATTACATTGATTACCGCAATGTTCGCCCTAATTACTTAAACGGTTTTTGGGCATTAGTTAATTGGGATTTTGTAAATAAAAATTTCGCGTAAATTTTTATTTCAACAGTTCAACCTTTCAAAGGGATAATACAATTGTATTATCCCTTTTTTTATCGTTAATGTTTTTATAGATGTCCGTTCCCCGTTGCCCTTTCTTAGCGACTTATCAAAACCTCTCTCTTAATATTAAAACTGTGTAGCAGAGCGCTTTAATTTCATACAAAGTAACCAAACAAGTTTGCTCATGTGATATAAAATAACAACCTAATGTCTGCCTTCAGTGATTAATCACGCCTCTCTTTTCTAGCGCTAAAGCTTCGCTGCATTGACTGCTACGATTGACTGATAATGCGTGAATAAACATAACCTTAAAGTTAAAAGTTAAAAGTTAAACATGAAAAATATAAAACTTATTCCTATCCCTAAAAACGCCGACTGGTTAGATTGTTTTTGTCATCTCGATATAACCCTGCCCACTGACTTAACAATTAATAGCGCCTCAGTTGAGGGCATCACAGAACATAATAGCCATCACTTAGCGCCACAAGCCTTTGAGTTAGTTATCGATATGCAGGCTATTACGCTTTCATACTCAGATAAACTTGGGCGTTTGTATGCATTGAATCTGTTACAGCAACTTCAACAGCAATTTAAAAAACTCCCCTGTGGGCGGATTGAAGATAATCCCGACTACTTGAATCGCGGTATTATTTTAGATATTAGCCGCGATAAAGTACCCAAACGTGAAACGCTATTTTCATTAATCGACCTTTGGTCGGGTTTACGTATTAACAAACTACAGCTTTATACCGAACATACCTTTGCCTATTCTTTGCATCCAACAGTATGGGAAAATAGTGGCGCTTACAGTGCTGAAGATATTCGTCAGATTGATGCTTACTGTATTAACAAAGGCATTGAGCTAGTCATTAACCAAGCCACCTTTGGCCATATGGAACGCTGGTTAAAGCATGATGATTATAAGTACCTGGCAGAGCAAACAACGGGATTTAGTGATCAACGAGGTGACTTTAGACCTTTCTCCTTTGGGCTTAACCCCTTGGGGGATAACAGCCGTGATTTTATAAAAGGTTTGCTCGATGAACTGGTACCGAATTTTAGCAGTAAAACCATTAACATTAATTTTGATGAAACGATGGATTTGGGTGTCGATGCCAGTCGTATTGCCTGTGAAACAGTAGGCAAAGGCGAGGTTTATGTTAATTACCTCAATAAACTGCTCACCCTGACTGAGAATAAGGGCTTACATACACAAATTTTCAGTGACATGTTATTTCATTATCCTGATATTTTACACAAGCTACCGAACAATTTAACGCTGTTAAATTGGGGTTATGAAGCCGATCACCCCTTTGATAAAGAACATCAACAATTACAGAAAACAGGGCTTCCCTTTGAAGTGGTTGTTTCAACCTGTTGTTTTGCGTCTATCACTGGGCGCTGGAAAAATTGTAAAGAACAAATGCTCAACGGGGCTCGCTCAGGATTAAAATTTGCAGCAACGGGATACCATATTTCAGAATGGGGCGACATGGGACACGCGCAGCAATCGGCAATGCCAATCGCGGCTTATATCTATGGTGCGGCGCTCGCATGGGGCACTGAGGACAATAAAGACCTTGATGTGACTGATTGGTTAGCTGAATTGTATTACCAAGGAGATCGCCAAATAGCGTCCTTAAACTTAGCCTTGCAAGATGTGTATCTTGAAAGTGGCATTGATTGCCCTAATTGTGCTTTTTTTGGACCGCTATTATTTGATCAAACATCAGCGCGTCATATCAATCGTTCTACTGGTTTGAGTGAAGCAGGGTTTGAAAAAGCCTTACAAACGCTAAATGGTTATCTACTTGAAATAAATACACTTGCAGATTCCTTTTTACAAAAACAGCTGCTTTGGAGTGCTCAAATATTAAAACATGCTTGTTTATTAGGGACTGAATTAGTTAAACAAAACACGTTGAAAGCCGAGTGCCTAGATAAAAATACCCGTCATAAACTCGCTAAAAATCTATTACCTCTGATCAGCGAATATCAACGTTTATGGCGAATAGATAATCGTGAAGGTGGGCTGAGTGATAGTGTACAACGACTGCAATACTTACAGGCTTTATATGCTAATATCCCTGAAAATATTAACTAGAGATAAAATCAGATGAGCACCTCTTTATTAGATGAGTTAACCCAAGCCTTGCAATGTTTGCCAAGTGTTGGCCCCAAATCAGCACAACGCATGGTGTATCATCTGTTGGATAAAAACCGTCAAGGCGCCTTAAAATTAAGTAATGTATTAGAGCGTGCCGTTCATGAAATAGGCCACTGTAAACAGTGCCGTACCTTCACTGAATCTGAGCTATGTTATCTCTGCGCCAATGAAAAACGTAATACCAACGGGTTAATCTGTATTGTTGAAATGCCCGTTGATGTCTTAGCGATTGAGCAAACCGCCTTGTTTTCAGGGACTTATTTTGTATTGATGGGACATCTTTCGCCGTTAGATGGTATTGGCCCTGATCAACTGGGTTTAAACCTGTTAGGCGCGCAACTTTCATCGGGTCATATCACTGAAGTTATTTTGGCGACCAACCCAACCGTTGAAGGTGAAGCAACCGCTTATTACATTGCTGAAATGGCCAAAAAACACAACATTCAAGTAAGTCGTATCGCGCATGGTGTACCAGTAGGGGGGGAGCTTGAGTTTGTTGATAGTACAACACTGTCACACTCATTCTCAGGGCGTTCTGCGTTTTAATACCTGTGTTCTTAATGCATTAAGTCATTAACGTTTTATAAGCATAAAAAAAGGCCTTACTGAAAATTCAGTAAGGCCTTTTTTGTCGATGTTATTTTATCTAACTAGTCTATTTACCCAACTTGATTTTACGCGTTGAGCCAACTTTATTTTTAGTCGTTAAACGTTTCTTAACCGTTGGTTTGCCTTTACCTGGTTGCTTAAATTGCTCTAACCCTGTGTGTCGACTTAATGCAGGTTGTGCATTGCTCGTTGATACTTTTCTGCCTGACGATTTTAGTTCATCACGTGATTCTGCTGGTACTAAACAGCTTGCAGAGCGACCGATCAACTGACGTGCAAGACCCAGTTTTTTCAGTACTTCACGGATTTGAGGCCAGTTTTCTGGCACATGGTAACGTAATATCGCTTTATGCAATCGACGTTGACGTGTGCCTTTAGTGATTAATACATCTTCACTGTCTTTGCTCACTTTATGTAACGGATTTTTCTCTGTGTGATACATAGTGGTCGCGTTCGCCATCGGAGATGGGTAGAAGTTTTGCACTTGATCTAATTTAAAGTTATTACTCTTTAACCACAGCGCCAAATTAACCATGTCTTCATCCGTTGTACCCGGATGCGCAGAGATGAAATAAGGAATCAAATACTGTTTCTTATTGGCCGCTTTAGAATACTTTTCAAACATCTGTTTGAAGGCTTCATAGCTGGTCATGGTCGGTTTCATCATCTTATCAAGCGGGCCTTTTTCAGTGTGCTCAGGCGCGATTTTAAGATAACCACCAACATGGTGTTCAACTAACTCTTTAACGTAACGTGGATCTTCAACGGCGATATCATAACGTACACCAGAGGCGATCAATATTTTCTTAACGCCTTTTAGTTTACGTGCGCGGCGGTAAAGGTTAATCGTATGTTCGTGATCGGTATTCATGTGATGACAAATGTCAGGGAATACACAGCTTAAACGACGACAAGTCTGCTCAGCTTTAGGGCTCTTACACTTAAGGCGATACATGTTCGCCGTTGGACCACCTAAATCGGAAATAACACCGGTAAAGCCCGGTACTTTGTCACGAATCGTTTCAATTTCTTTAATGATAGAGTCTTCAGAACGGCTCTGAATAACACGACCTTCATGTTCTGTGATTGAACAGAACGTACAACCACCAAAACAACCACGCATGATATTGATCGAGAAACGGATCATGTCATAAGCGGGGATTTTTGCATCACCGTAACTTGGGTGGGGTACACGTTGATACTCTAAACCAAATACCGCATCAATTTCTTCGGTGGTTAGCGGGTAAGCCGGTGGGTTTGCCCACAATAAACGTTGGCCATGAAATTGTGCTAAAGCACGTGCACAACCTGGGTTTGTTTCTTGGTGTAAAACACGTGACGTATGTGCGTAAAGCACTTTATCGGTTTTAACTTTTTCGTAGCTTGGTAGCTGAATATAAGTATTTTCCCACGGTTTCTTTTTGTGAGATTTAGCCAGAGGAGGCAATACCATAATAGGTTGCGTGACATCTTCTTGTGCCGAACTACTTTCATCGGCTAATTTTTGTGTCGCACAGGCCACATTAATATCCGCATAAGGGCTAATAATGGCGTCTATTTTACCTAATTGATCAACTTGCTGAGAATCAATCCCTTCCCAACCGGGTAAGGCTTGTTTAGTTAAAATCGCAGTACCGCGAATATCAACCATCTCTTTCACTGATTCGCCAAGCGAAATACGGTGTGCCACTTCAAGTAACGGACGCTCAGCATTACCGTATAATAAAATATCAGCTTTTGAGTCTAATAATACCGAGTGACGTACTTTGTCTGACCAGTAATCATAATGTGCGATACGGCGTAAGCTGGCTTCAATACCACCAATAATAACCGGTACGTCTTTGTAAGCTTCTTTACAGCGTTGTGTATAAGAAAGTACAGCGCGATCAGGGCGCTTGCCACCTTCGTTATTTGGCGTGTAAGCATCATCATGGCGCATACGACGTTCTGCTGTATAACGGTTGATCATGGAATCCATGTTACCCGCAGAAACACCAAAAAATAGATTAGGTTTACCCAGGCCCATAAAGGCATCTTTACTGTGCCAATCGGGTTGAGAAATAATACCCACACGATAACCCTGAGCTTCTAATGTACGGCCGATAACCGCCATACCAAAGCTTGGGTGATCGACGTAAGCATCACCAACAACAATAATAATGTCACAGCTATCCCAACCGAGTTGTTTCATCTCTTTACGCGACATTGGTAAAAATGGTGCGGGTTTTTCATTACGCCCTTTATAAGAAGGGTATGAAAAAAGAGGGCGCTCAGCCTGTAGTAAATCGAGACTCATTATTGTTGCCTGTGGTAGAAAATAATCGCGCAGTCTATCATAACAGTGCCAATATCTTAACCGCGAATTTTATGGGGGTATGCGAGGAGGATTTGAGCGTGTAACAGGGGTGATTACTGAGTGGAACACTTGCTTAGTTTATAGCCGTTATCAATCAAAGTATTACACTTTAATTGATAACGGCTATATGATTTTTTGTTAATAATAGAAGGGCAGAACCCACTCTATTATTACTGGCTTAATCTATTCAGGTACGACTAAAGCATCTGCTAAACGTCCGATTAACTGGCCCGTTTCAACCTTCACGTTATTGAGCATCACATCAATAATATCGCCAAGCTGCATTTCTGTCTGTTCGCCGACAATCACTTTGCCAAGTTCACGATCACAGTTAATTTTCTTCGCGTCTTTAGGGTCGGCACATAACAAGCTACAAGGCACAAAGAAAGTCGCGCCATTCTCTTGAATACGCACACGTACACCCGCTTTAACAATGTCAAAAATCTCTGCTTTGTAACGCCATTTTGATTGCACTTGATCTTTAAGATACTGGCTATACAAAAGATTATTAACATCACGTTCAGCAAGACGTTGTGATTTACGCGCATCATTCAGATGTGCGCCAATCTCATCACAAATAGCGACATCGTCTTGGCCAAGCAGAATAGATTTAATTAAACGGTGGTTCAGTAAATCGCCGTATTTACGAATCGGTGAAGTCCAAGTTGCGTAACTTTCAACACCCATAGTAAAGTGCGCCGCCGGTGTGTTTTTAGTATCAGCGTAAGCAAGCAGCTTACGTAAACGATGGTCTAAATAACAGTTATGCAATAGTGCCGTTTCTTGGCGCATTTTAGTATAACCCTCAAGGCTACTCAGCGTTTCTACATCGGTGATGATGTTGTATTGCGCTAATAACTCAACGGCTTTATTCAAACGGTCAGTGGCAAAACCGGAATGCACATTAAACACACCCTGTTGCTTATGTTTTGTTAAAAATTGACCGGCACAGATATTGGCTGCAATCATCGACTCTTCAACAAGGCGATTTGCAGTGCGGCGAGGCTCACAAAGAATTTCGTAGACTTCACCTTTGTTATTTAGTTTTAAGGTGTAATCGGGTTGGCTCTTAAACACGACGTTGTTTTCCGTGCGCCATGTTAGACGTTTTAGACTTGCATCGCTGAGTGTTTTTAATTGCTCTGAAAGTTGACGATTTGGTTTCCATTGATCATTAGCTTTTAACTGATCATTGTTATCGGGTTCGCTTTCAAGATAGTTTGATACATCGCAGTAATTAAGGCGGTAGTGTGATTTTATCCACGCAACAAAAAACTGCGCTTCACCGACAATCTCTCCTTGATGATTAATCTCTATTTTGCTGCATAAGGTCGCGCGTTTCTCACCTTCTTTGAGTGAACAAAGGCTATCACTTAAATCACGTGGCAACATAGGCACGTTAAAGTTAGGTAAGTACAAGGTAAATGCGCGGCGCTTCGCTTCTGCATCCATGTCGCTGTTTTCTGGTACATAAGCACTTGGGTCAGAAATCGCAACCGTCAGTGACCAGCCATTTTCAGTGGTTTCGATATAAAGCGCATCATCCATATCTTGGGTATTGATACCATCGATAGTGAAGAAGGGCAATTTAGTGAGGTCTTGACGTTCAAGTTCAGGGTCAATGACTTGCCAAGGGTGATCAAATTCAGGGGCTTTATTAGGCAAGTTATGTGTGGCAACCGTAATTAAGCGATAAGCAAAAGGGTCATTCGCCTCTGCCACTTTCTCGGTCACTTCAACTAAAAATCCTTTGCCTTCATTAAGTGCATGTTTTACGAGTTTTACAGAAACCCAATCGCCATCTTGAAAACCTTGTTCTGTGAGCTTTTGACCGCCTTGAATTTTGAAAAAACCTTTTAACAAAACGTTATTAGGTTTGACGGTTATCTTGCCTTGTTGCATCGATAAACGCGCAACAAAAACATCGGTTTCACTCTTTTTTAACTCACAGGGCTCTGCTGAACTTTTATCACCATTTTCACGGATAAAGGCATTAATGCGATCACCATGCAGTACTTTTTTCATTTCATTAGGCGGAATGAAAAAACGTTTTCCTTTGTCTGTTTCTAAAAAACCGTAACCTTTGTCAGTTGCTTTGACGATTCCTTGCCGTTTCGGAATGTCTTGTTGAATTTTCTCTTTTAATTGGCTTAGCAACGGATTGTTTTGAAACATAAAATAAAACCTTAAAAATGAATGCAGGTTACAAAAAATTGAGTATAGGAATATAAAGATTTATCCGATGCAATAAAAGGGCAAAATGCGCAAAATCAGAAATTATTAAAATAATGTTAAAAAGAGCTTGGCTTTTTCATCAAACTTGCTTATTATGCGCCTCGTTCTGCGGAGGGGTGGCAGAGCGGCTGAATGCACTGGTCTTGAAAACCAGCGAGGGTTAATAGCTCTCCGTCGGTTCAAATCCGACCTCCTCCGCCACATTTGAAAAGGCTCAACTAGTTTACTGGTTGAGCCTTTTTGCTTTCTAGCGTTTTATTTCTCTATTTCACAAGTCTTCTTTATATTTCCTCGCTCATAATAGGGTGCATAGCGCTAGAAAAATCAGCTGTTCGATTATTGTCACGTTTACTTCTTTATTATTCCACCTCCTTCAGTACCCCTAATACACAACATGTTTAAGTTGCCAGATAACAGAGTCCCAATATCGAGATTTTCTTATCCCATTTATGGGAACTTACTTTATTGCACGATGCGGATAATTACTATTATCCAATAAAATCAATGAATTATAATTTGGCTGGATAGTTGCTTAGTAGTTCTACCAATCGAGCAATTAAAGGAAAAATAATGAAGAAAGTATTATTCGTTTTAGCCGTTATCATCATGGTGGTTTCAGTCGTCATTTTTTCACCGAAAGAGACGGTTATGGAGACCACTTCAGTGTTGGATGAAGTGACCGACGTTGAGGTAAGGGTTGAGCTTGGGGATAAGGCTATTGGCGCGTCTGTCGGTGTATCTGAGGCTGGCGTTGCTAATATTAACCGTGAGCAGGAAATTGACTTCTCTGGCTTTCAATTTGAACCAGAGGAAGAGATTATCTCATCTTCAAGCTCTGCTGAGGCGACTGAAAGTACATACCAACAACAGAAAATGGCTAACCCTATTTGGAATCGACACAGCACCCAAATTAGCACTGACGAGTTAGCGCTTGCTCGAGATAACATGAATAAATTAATTTACGATATTAACGTGGCGATTGAACTGGAGGGCAGTTATCAACCTCCAGGCGGGAGAAAGATGCTTGGCGGTGATCTGAAGGTGACGGCTCAAATATGTGGTTTGGAAAATGATTTGTTTAATTTTGATTATGAGTTTCAAAGTATGAGTGCCCAGCATTATTGCTTTGATGTATTAAGAAACTTAATGTCATCTTCAGTTGAGTATAAAGAGACTAAAGATACCCTTAAAAAATTGAGCAGGAAATGTTAGCGTTATTAGCGCCAGAGTGAGTCCCCGATTGGTTTTTATTTACACATTGTTTAACTTTCATTAATGAACTTAATAATCACGATTTAACGCAATACGTAGAAAAATCTTCTATTGTCTAACTGTGCGCCGTTTCTGGCCCTCGTAGTACTAGAAGATACAGACTTCCTTTCTTTTTTTATTTTTACCTTCAATCTCCTAATCATTAAATTCACGTAAAATACAGATTTAATGTAAACACTATTGCTAATAGCTACATATTTATGCGAAGTAGATCTCTTTTATGGATATTGGTTTGTTTATTTTTTGATCAAATGGTATAGATTATCATTACCATTTAAATTTAACGGAGTAATAATGAAAACAATTAAAATATTAGGCTTACTGGCTTTTGCTACATCAATGACGGTTGCTGCAAATAATGCAATTGTGTTCCCTGAACCATCAAATACAGCAGTCGCAAATGTGCCGGTTGTTTTTCCTGTAGATAAAACACCTGTGCCATTGGTTGGCGGTTACCAAATTGAGAATGGTATTTTAACCTCAAATACATTCAACTGCGGTATTAATATTAGTGATTTGGACATAGAAGCAAAACTGAAATGGGAGGGGGCGACACCAACACTGCTGATTGTAGGAGACTATCCTCTTGTTATGTGTCGTTCGGGATCGACGGGCCCAATATCAGTTGATCTGTCAAAATTTATTCAACGTACACCTACTTATATTCTAGATAGACTGGTTGTGGCTAATCACGCGCCACTTAATTTGTAATTATCGACAAGATTGATCTCTCTCCTACTGAACTCAGTGGATATTATTGCTGGGCTCTTTAGGTGTTTTTCCTCTTAACATATAAGAAAAATACATATGAAACTAAATGATAGACCAAGAAAGTAACTGAATTACAAAACGCCAGCCAAATTAATGGCTGAACATATAGTAGTTATCGCAGCTTAGTCGTTATTCACATCAAGGTTGAATCTGCCGTATGTAAAAAAATGGAGTTTATTGTTTTATAAATAAAAGGATATTAAAATGTATATTGGTAAAAAAAATTATATTGCCTTACTTTGTATTGGTTTACTTGCTGCCCCGGTTATTGCTAACTCAGCTCAGCAATATTATAAAAGCGCGACAACAGACGATTATACTATTAACGGGCTATCTACGCTAAATGAGAGAATTAGTTACGTATACGAAATAGGAAGTGAACGCTGGGGTGTTGTAGGACCATTAGGGAGAATTTCAAACGTCTCGAACGAAATGGCGATCGCTTTGAATCAACAGCGCCAGCAACAGAAAATCCTCCAAGCCACAGAGAGTGATTTCAATAACCAAGTTTTTTTAGAATCAAAAGTTTATGCCAACGAATGGGTTAAAGGCTATACATCAACTGAAAACTCAAACCCTTCTATTGCAGGCTCCTACTTGGAAATTTTATCAGGTACCCTGATTAGTTTATACCCAAGATTGGCAGGAGTGCCAAATATAGATATAACAGAATATCTAAAGAATAACCCACTACAAACCAGTGAATTACAACTGCAATTTTTAATGAATTGGAATATATATCATGGTTTTGAGCCTATTAGCTACGAACAAGCTCACAGTAATTTTAGTTCAGTTTCTGACGCTATGGATATTGTTGTTAACATGCCTGAGTTTAAGACTGAGTATAGAATGGCTGTCGAATTTTATGATAGCAATCCCACTCAAAGTTACCCCGATGTAGGTGGAAATCAGAACAGCCATGGCCGTGAAAAAACAAGAGAAGAAAAAATTGCACATATCCTTAATAACGATTGGGTCGGAAAAGCATACAATAACCAATTTACAAATTGGGTTAATGCATCTGATGTAAATTCAGACGCTCAAAAACTACCAACATATTCATCTATCCATGCTCTGACTGCCGCAGGATTCAAATATTCAGATATATTCGGTAAAAACTTCACTCAAACTACTTCAATATTCGGAGATGATAATACTAAGTTTAAAGGATTATTACTCCAGTATCATAGATATAATTATGGACCGAGTAAATTCACTAGTGGTACAAACTTTGGCCAACGGCGCGAACTTTATTTACCAGAGATTAGAATTGGAAAAAAAGGTGATGGAGAAGAGGCTGAATACTTTGCTATTACGGGTGGAGCTGTCTCTTACTATGCTAATGAATCTTCAAATGAATTGACACACAAAGAAGCAAGAGTTTTTAAGATAGATTCCACTTTGGGAAAACGAATATTAGAAGTCCCTGCCTCAAATATAACGATTCAAGATATTGAAAGTATTGTCCATAAAGCCGGATATAAAGAAAGGTTTAGTAATGGTGCTCAAGGCACTGGTGCACTTCAATGGCGCGGTAGTCGTATAATAAATAGAGTCGGCTCATTCCATAGGTTTTACAGAAGAAGTACTATTGAAGATCTTAGAGTCTCTGTCGCTGAGTTCAAAGCAAGTAATAATGATGAAGCTTTAATACACCGAGTATTTGGGAGTATCATTCCTTTTTATTCTATAATCGAGAAATCAATAAATGACTCAAGCGCGCCTATTAATACGCTTGAGGCTTTTTTTGAGACTGCTGACTTGGCTATCACTATTGGTTCGGCAGGGACTGCAATCGCAGGAAAAGTTGCCGCTAAAACAGGCATTAAATCTTTAATAAAGGCCGGAACATTGGGCTTAAAAGGAATGACAAGATACACAACAATAGCCAAAATTGTGACTAATAGCCTTCCTGATGCAATTCGTGTTGGTGGAAAAACAGGGATTAGTGAACTTGCCTCTTATGTGTTAGCACCATTGGATGCAGTCAAAAGTGTAAAAGGAGCACTTTCTAAGCTACAAAAAATTAATGGTCAAATTGGAATACCGCTCAGTCCTGTTTTTGCTTCTGCACGACCAGTTCCTGTTCCAAATATTATGAGTGCCAATACCCCTTTTGCCAATATTATAAAGAAATCGGCATTAGAAGAGCTAAGTGTAATAAGCCCCCACAGTATTTCCTCGCTTGCCAACCCATCAAAACTTCCTAATGTAAAAGTGCGTGATGAATTGATTACACATTTTAAAGCCGCTAAGGCGAACAAAACTCAGTTGATGGAAGAAATGAAAAGAGTGTCACAAACATTGAGGCTAAATAAAGCGCCAGGAGACCAAATTGCGCTTGCTATGTTAAATACAGAAATGAAACATAAAGATTCTTTCGCTAACTTCCTTGTTAAGTCTTCACTTAAAAACAACGATGGGAGAATTGCAGGAGTCGCTTATAAAGAGGCAAATGTTGCCACAACGCTTCAAGATTATTCCAACAATGCTGCTATTAACACAGAAGTTAAGCTAGAAATAACAAGCAATAATGGCCTTAATTTTAGACCAAGTATAGTATCTAATGTTGGTGATATTAGTGCTTTGCTTATGGCCTCTAATGCTACAAATAGTTCTTTTTCTTTCAAAAAGATTGCTAATGCTAGTGAAGTAGGTCAAGCACAATTTAAGGTTAAGTTACAATATACAGAAAATTATACCGTTGGCGGTGGGGCCGGTGGAGGAATCTCTGGCTCACCAACTGATAGCACTTATTCTTTCTTAACTATCAGAGCTGAGTTAAGACCAAGTTATAACAGATTAAAAACGTTAGAAAAAACGGTAACAAAAACAGAATTAGATGTATATTTGGACGAGTTATCAGCAGGAACATTAAATGTTGCTTCAATGGACACCGGAATAGAAGCAAGTATTAGTGATAGTTTTAATGTTAATGTCATAGGATTCGGCTCAAGCAATCATATTCCTGGAGTAAAAATACAAGGCCCTGATGGCTATGGTGTTGCAGGTAGATATGGCGTAGAAGGGCAGGGTGTAGTTGGTATGAAATGGTCTAGAAATGAAGGAGGTCAATTTAAATTCTCGTCATCATTTGATAGTCAAATAGGGCCAAATAATCAAATGTTTTTCTTAAGTCCTGAGCTAGCTATTGCCAATTCTGGTCCAGAAAATATGCTTAAGGTTTACGATTCGCCTCATAAGCCTTGGCCTTGGGGAGCTAAGGTAATTCCTACATCATCTCTGTCACATACTGAGACAATAGCTGCGATGACAGTAGCTCACTCTTTACCTATGACCAAAAGAGGTAATGTTGTTAAAGCAATCAGAGCTTTATTTAAGCCCAAAAATATTTTAGGTACTGGCTCACCTATTTTAGCAAACTTGACTCCAGCAATTAAAGCCTCGTTAGATGTTGGAGAGAGTTATAAAATTCAGCGTGGAGCAGTTAATCTTACGCTGGGTACTAAGCTTAATCAGGCAGGAAGAAACCATGTTCATACTTACATACAAGGTGCGCAACAGAGTTTAAAAGAAAATATTGATTATGCCGAAAATATTTTAAAGAATCCTGATACCTACCCGGAATATATAACCTATATACCTAGTGGAACTGAAACCAAAAAAGTGCAAATGGGACACAGAATGCCACTACCAGTTTTGACTCGCAATTATGGCGTGAGCCTTTCTTATACCCGGGAAATAGACTTTAAGGGGTTGAAATTAGACGGGCATGGAAATCAACTTCCACCAGATAGTCCTATCCCTGGAACTTCACAAACACCTACTCAGGTTGAATTAGTTCAAGCTTCAAAACAGTTTTGTGCTATTTATGCTCCTAGTATGTCTGTTATACCTGGTGCTTCAAAATATAATAAGGTAGGTAATGTTTGTCATCAGTTTAACGTTACAGATTTCGCTGATACAGGGATAACCCCAATTCGTTTCGGCGATACCGATACTATAACGCTGCCAACCAATCGTGTGGAAGAACCTTCCTTTTTTGATTTTCCAAAAGATTTTCCAATACAGAAAATTAACGGAGAATATACTTGGATTGCTCCTTATATCGTAGACGATTTCATATCTGAGTCTACTCAATTCTAACCTAAAAGCACTCCCCTCTAAGGAATTCTTAAAGGGGGGCTGCAATGTTTACAATTAGCCATTCGAAAAATTATTCTGGTCAAGCCCAACCGAGCACCTAACTTTGTAAATTTTCATCGTTAATCGATGTTAAATCACCGAGTGATTTATGGCGTCGCACATGGCTGTGGAACAATCGCAACAATCAACCAAAACAATCGAAAACAATCGGGGACAGCCGTAAATTGTAATACCTTAACCTATTAATTTTATATGATTGAAGTCATGGGGGTTGCAGTAGCTAAGTAATATTGGCCATAACTTTCTGGAGGCTTAGGGGGTGGGGTGGCTTAGCTCTGTATGTCGGAAGGGATACAAAGCGCCATAGGAAAATGACAAATATCACTTGAGGCTTGTAGTCCAAATCAGTTAACCTGAATTCGAAGTTGCTTACTCTCTAAGCGAGCAGTAGGTTAACAACGACTGATTTATTGATTGTTCAAAGTAAAATAGAGCCAAGTATTGTTCACTTACTTAAGTTAGGGAGTGAAAAATCAATTGAGATAATCGAAA
>NZ_PJBZ01000065.1 GCF_002835995.1 Psychromonas sp. Urea-02u-13
TACTGGAATTTGTCTGTCTAGCATAACCTAAATAGACTGCCGTTAAAGCGATGAGAAAAGGATTTTATTAGCATACTGTAAGGATACTATGATGCTTAACCAGAAAAATTTTAAATTTAAAAAACTATTTAGTTATCTCAGTACTTTCTGCTTTATGACTGTTAGTGGTTCCGCCTCTGCGTTTTACGATGCCTACCCTGAAAGTGAGGGACCTTATACAAGTAGCACCGCTGAAAACCAACCTTGGTTAGGTGAAAACTTCGAAAGCTATCAAGACGCACAACTGCTTGAGTGTTCCAATAATAAATCTTCCATTCAACATTTTGATATCACTTCGGGTTGCCTATCTACAAAATCTGCCTCTGATGTGGCCAACGGTTGGCAGCAGGGTTGGACTGATGACAAAGTATTTCGTGTTGTTGCTATCGCTAAGGATAGCGAGGGTAATGAACTAAAATACAGCGATCAAACTAATCAATATCGCGCCAAAATTAAAGCGTGGAAAAACCAATCAAACATTCCTCTTTGGTCTGGCTTGCATGCCTTTACGCGTTACCAAACATCGGATGATCTCTATGTCGCCTCTGTCCGTTATGATGGAAATGTCACGATAAAGGTTAAGTATCAAGGCAGTTATACAACGCTTGGGCAAACAACGTTAAGCAATGGTGTTAAAACCTACCTTGATGAAAGTGGGCATTTAGCCGCTGGGCAGTGGTATAAAATTAAATTTTCAGCCATCGGTAGTGTATTGACCTTAAGCTTAGATGGCATTGAACTGTTATCGGTAAATAATGACTTGTTAAGCGAAGGCACTATTGGTATTCGCACCGATTATGTAAAAACTTATCTGGATGATTGGTTATTATTACCCACGGGTGTTGATGGCGTTATTACTCCGGTAAATCCTGATGTGCCGGCTATTCCTGATGTTGAAAAACCACTTCCTATTACTGAGTTTATTCCTGGCGAAAGTAAAATAGATAATGGTGATAGCATTTCTTATAACGGAAATTGTTACCAAGCCAAAAATAATCCAGGTATTTGGGAAATACCCAAAGCTAATTCCTGGTTCTGGTCTAATGTTGCCTGTGACGATAACCCGCCAGTCACTGCGCCTGTTATTCCTGTAGAACCCGTATTACCGGTGAAACCTGTAGAGCCGAGTCAGCCTAGTGATGCCAAGGAATTTGTTGTGGGTTCCACTAAAGCGAACAATGGCGAGCTGGTTATTTATAAAGGTAGCTGTTATCAAGCTAAAAATAACCCCGGTAGTTGGGAAACGCCCACCGCAAGCTCATGGTTTTGGGACCAAGTCAGTTGCTCGTAACGGCTTAGTTTAAGGTTTTTAAATCAATATAGAAAAATGAACGTCACGAGATCTCGGTGACGTTTTAGTTTGCGCTGGTGGAGTGATAAAAGCTTCTAGCTTCTAGCTTCTAGCTCGCAGTTCGCCACTCGTAGCTCTTAGCTCGCAGCTCTTAGCTCTTAGCTCGCAGCTCTTAGCTCTTAGCTCTTAGCTCGCAGCTCTTAGCTCTTAGCTCGCAGCTCTTAGCTCGCAGCTCTTAGCTCGCAGCTCTTAGCTCTTAGCTCTTAGCTCTTAGCTCTTAGCTCTTAGCTCGCCGCTCTTAGCTCTTAGCTCTTAGCTCGCCGCTCTTAGCTCTTAGCTCGCCGCTCTTAGCTCTTAGCTCGCCGCTCTTAGCTCTTAGCTCGCCGCTCTTAGCTCTTAGCTCGCCGCTCTTAGCTCGCAGCTCTTAGCTCTTAGCTCTTAGCTCGCCGCTCTTAGCTCGCCGCTCTTAGCTCGCAGCTCTTAGCTCTTAGCTCGCAGCTCTTAGTTATTGGTTGCGCTTGCACCGCTCACTTCACCTTCACTTTTTATCGCCTCATTCGCCAGTTCAACGACAGCATGACTGGCCGCTTCAATAGCTGCTAATCGTTCAATCTCAGCCTGTTTTTCAGCTTCTTCTTTTAATGCTTTCATTCGTTCATAAACAAACCAGTTTAGCGTCTCTAAATATTGGCGAATATTATTCACATAATGTTGTGCTTCTCGGCCTCGTGCATAACCATAACGGGTTTTTTTATACCATTTTTGTTGATGTAATAGCGGTAAATTATCTTTTACGTCAGACCATGAATTAGGGTTTTCTTTTTTCATCGCAGTGATGCGTCTGGCATCCATTAAATGGCCGTAACCAATATTGTAACTGGCTAAAGCAAACCACAATTTTTCATCTTCATGGATGCTATCGGGTAAGCGTTTTATCAATTGTGATAGATATTTTGCGCCACCTTTGATGCTTTGCGCCGGGTCAAGGCGATTCTTGATTCCCACATAATCTGCAGTGTCTAAGGTCAGCATCATCATGCCGCGAACACCTGTTGGAGAACGTGCATTAGGTTTCCAGTGCGACTCTTGGTAGCTGACTGCCGCCAGTAATTTCCAGGTTACTTCGCTATTTTCATACTTTTTAAACAACGCTTCATAGCGCGGTAATGTCTTTTTAATGCGTTTTAGAAAGATACGGGTATCGACATAATCAAAGTGACCAACATGACCAAAGTATTTTTCTTCAAGCTGTGCAATCGTTTGGTCATTATACTTATTACCGATGAACTCTATCATGCCCGAGTAAACGCTATCATCTTGATTTTTATTGATTAACCAAGCGACTGGTTGCTTTTCTGAAATTGTAAATGCTTCAGTAAGTGCAGGGTAATAACGCTGTTTTTGAGCCAGTGTTGAGCTGTCTACAATAGCAAATTTAACCTTTTTCTCTGCGATTTTACGTAATAAGGTTTCTTGATCTTCGTTATCAAGATAGTCAATTTCAAGATGTGAGTTTTCTTCTATCAATGCGTTCAATGTTTCGGCATGGCTACTGTCAGTTAATACAGTAATTGGTGCATTAACATCTGCAATCTTGCGTGGGCGGTAAGTCCCTTTGTGATAAACCAATTTCTGCGAGACATAATAATAAGGGGGAGAGCTACGATATTTTTCTGCTCGCTTTGGTGTCAGCGTGAGACCTGCGCCTGCAAAGTCTATTTGATTATTGTCGAGTGCTAAAAATAATTCATTAAGAGAATTGTAGGTTTTGATGGTTATTTTAACATCCAGGTAAGCTGCAAACTGTTTACCGAGTTCATAATCTAAACCACTATAAGTATTACCATCGTAACTATAAGTTAATGAGCTATTGATTGTGCCCATGATGATATCACCACGTTTTTGGATTTTTTCTAAGCTACTGGTTTGTACAAATGGATTACACGCAGCCAAGAAAAAAAGTGAAACGCTAATAAAAAATACTTTTATTACTCGGGAAAATAATTTAATGGGCATAACTGGGTCCAGATCTAAATTTTAAGACTGTTTTGATTGTTTTTTAATCAAAAAGTGCATTGAAGAACGAAATAAACTCTGACTATAGAGGGTTTCTGTTTAATAAAAAACGCTTTTTAAGTATAATCGCGAGCCTGAACCCAAGATCATTTTATTTATCCAACGAGAGAAATAACCTATGGAAATTTTGCGTGGGGCACCAGCCCTATCTACATTTCGTGTTAACCAGCTTTTAAAAAACTGTGAAGCATTAAATCTACCTGTTACGCAAATTTATGCAGAGTTTATGCATGCTGCTGATTTAACGGAAAACCTAGATGAGCAAGAGTTAGTTGTTTTACAAAAATTACTAACATATGGACCAAAAATTGCCGAGCACGATCCAATTGGTACGTTACTTTTTGTAACACCACGCCCAGGCACTATCTCTCCTTGGTCTTCAAAAGCAACGGACATTGCTAAAAACTGTGGTTTAAGCAAAGTTAAACGTTTAGAACGTGGTGTTGCTTATTACATTGAAACATCAGTCGAACTGTCAAATGAGCAAAGCAAACAACTTGCTGGTTTATTACATGACCGCATGATGGAAGTGGTATTTACTTCACTTGATGATGCTGCTCAACTCTTTGTACAGGGTACGCCTGGCAAAATGAGTAGTGTTGATATTATTGGCGAAGGTCGCAGTGCGTTAGTGGCTGCCAATATCAGCTTAGGTTTAGCGCTTGCTGATGATGAAATTGATTACTTGGTAGAAAACTTTATTTTGTTAGGCCGTAATCCTAACGATATTGAATTAATGATGTTTGCACAGGCAAACTCAGAGCATTGTCGCCATAAAATCTTCAATGCTGATTGGACAATCGATGGCCAAAAACAGCCTAAATCATTGTTCAAAATGATTCGTAATACCCATGAACTTCATCCTGAACATGTTTTATCTGCCTACAGCGATAACGCAGCAGTAATGGAAGGTTACAAAGCCGGTCGTTTCTTCCCAAGCGTTGATGATCGTGAATTTGGTTACCACCATGAAGATATCGATATCTTGATGAAAGTTGAAACACATAACCATCCAACTGCTATTTCACCATTCCCTGGTGCTGCGACGGGTTCTGGTGGCGAGATTCGTGATGAAGGCGCAACCGGTATTGGTTCTAAACCAAAAGCGGGTTTAGTGGGTTTCTCTGTTTCTAACTTACGTATTCCAAACTTTGAGCAACCATGGGAAACAGACTTTGGTAAACCAAGTCGTATTGTTTCTGCTCTTGATATTATGCTTGAAGCTCCACTAGGTGGCGCTGCATTCAATAATGAATTTGGTCGTCCAAACATTCTTGGTTACTTCCGTACTTACGAAGAGCAAGTAGAAAGCCATAACGGCAACGAAATCCGTGGTTACCACAAACCAATCATGTTGGCGGGTGGCCTAGGTAATATTCGTCGTGACCATGTACAGAAAAAAGAGATCCCAGTCGGCGCTAAGTTAGTTGTACTAGGTGGTCCAGCAATGAACATTGGTTTAGGTGGCGGTGCTGCTTCTTCAATGGATTCAGGTGCTTCTACGGAAGACTTAGATTTTGCTTCGGTACAACGTGAAAATCCAGAAATGGAACGTCGTTGTCAGGAAGTAATCGATCGTTGTTGGCAGATGGGTGATGATAACCCAATCCAATTTATTCACGATGTAGGCGCGGGTGGTTTATCAAACGCAATGCCTGAGCTTGTGAATGACGGTGGCCGTGGTGGTGTCTTCAATTTACGTGCTATTCCAAATGACGAAAACAGCATGGCACCACACGAAATCTGGTGTAATGAATCTCAAGAACGTTACGTAATGGCCGTTAAGCCTGAAAACCTAGCAACGTTTGAAGCAATCTGTAAACGTGAACGTGCGTTATACGCTGTGATCGGTGAAGCCACTGAAGAGATGCATTTAACACTTAACGATCCTGAGTTTGATAACAAACCAATCGATATGCCACTTGAAGTATTATTAGGTAAAGCACCTAAAATGCATCGTGAAGTGACAACACAATTAGCGAAAGGCAAAGCACTAGACCTATCTGGCGCAAGCATTAAAGATGCTGCAGAGCGTTTATTACGTCTGCCATCTATCGCTGAAAAAACATTTTTAATTACCATTGGTGATCGCTCTGTTACTGGTTTAGTAGCACGTGACCAAATGGTCGGTCCTTGGCAGGTTCCTGTTGCCGATTGTGCGGTAACCGCTGCAAGTTACGATACTTACTTCGGTGAGTCGATGGCACTGGGTGAACGTACGCCAGTTGCACTACTTAACTTTGGCGCTTCTGCTCGTTTGGCTGTAGCTGAATCAATCACTAACATCGCATGTTCTGATATTGGTGATTTCAAACGCATTAAACTTTCTGCTAACTGGATGTCTGCAACGGGTCACCCGGGCGAAGACGCTGGTTTATATGAAGCAGTTAAAGCGGTGGGCGAAGAGTTATGTCCTGAATTAGAGCTAACTATCCCAGTTGGTAAAGATTCAATGTCAATGAAGACACGCTGGCAAGAAGAAGATGGTAGTGAGAAAGAAGTTATCTCACCATTGTCTTTAATCATTACTGCCTTTGGTGCGGTACGTGATATCCGTAATACAGTAACGCCTCAATTGCGTACTGACCAAGGTGAAACAGATTTAATTCTAGTTGACCTAGGTAACGGCCAAAACCGTTTAGGTGGTTCATCACTGGCTCAAGTTTACAAACAGTTAGGTGAGTCGACACCGGATCTTGATAGCCCTGAGTTATTAAAAGGTTTCTTCAACTCAATGCAAACATTGGTTGCAGATAAAAAACTATTGGCTTACCACGATAGAAGTGATGGCGGTTTATTCTCTACGATTACAGAGATGGCATTTGCTGGTCACTGTGGTGTCACGGTTAAGCTTGATCAACTAGATAACGATGACTTTGCTGCCCTTTACTCGGAAGAGTTAGGTGCTGTTATTCAAGTTAAACGTGAAGATAAAGAAGCAGTATTAAACGTACTAGCAGGTCATGGTCTAACGTCTAACTCATTAGTGATTGGTTCATTAAATGAGACTGACTTAATTGAATTTACCCGTGATGGTAAAGATGTATTAGCGGCTAAACGTTCTGAATACCGTGGTATTTGGGCTGAAACGACGCTGAAAATGCAAGCATTACGTGATAACTCTGAATGTGCACAACAAGAGTTTGATCTTAAATTAGATGATAAAGATCCGGGTTTAAACACTAAGCTTACTTTTGATATCAACGAAGATGTAGCTGCACCTTATATTGCTACTGGCGTTTTACCACGCATGGCAATCATTCGTGAACAAGGTGTTAACTCTCAACAAGAGATGGCTGCTGCCTTTAATCGTGCGGGTTTCTCTGCGATTGATGTACACATGAGTGATATTTTAGCGGGTGATGTTCAGCTTGAAGACTTCGCTGGTTTAGTCGCTTGTGGTGGTTTCTCTTACGGTGACGTATTAGGCGCTGGTGAAGGTTGGGCTAAATCGATTCTGTTTAATGAACAGGCGCGTAACCAGTTCCAAACTTTCTTTGAACGTGAAAACTCGTTTGCATTAGGTGTGTGTAATGGTTGTCAGATGTTGTCTAACCTACATGAGCTAATTCCGGGTACTGATTTATGGCCTCGTTTTGTGCGTAATAACTCTGAACGTTTTGAAGCGCGTTTCAGTCTTGTTGAAGTACAAAAGAATAACTCGTTATTCTTAAATGATATGGCCGGTTCACATATGCCAATCGCAGTTTCTCACGGTGAAGGTCGTGTTGAAGTGAAAGATGCACAGCATTTAGCGGCTATCGAAGCGAGTGGCAATATCGCATTACGCTTTATTGATAACTACGGCAACAATACCCAAGCTTACCCGGCGAATCCAAATGGTTCACCAAACGGTATTACTGGTCTAACTTCTCAAGATGGGCGTGTAACAATCATGATGCCACATCCTGAGCGAGTATTTAGAACGGTTGCTAACTCATGGCATCCAGATGAATGGAAAGAAGATAGCCCATGGATGCGTATGTTTAGAAACGTGCGTAAACAACTAGGTTAGTCTGTTATAACGTATAAAAAGGGGATCAATTGATCCCCTTTTTTATTATTGGTCTAAACTGTGTTTTATTGCTTAAGGTATTGATTTAATAGCATAAATGAATTTTAAATAACTGAAAGGTGGTTTCTTTGTCTTTACTCGTCAAAAATGTTTTATATATTGGACGTAATGTTGCATTGGTCGAAGCGTTATTAGCTTCTCTAACAGATGACAACCAAGGTGTCTCTTATCATACAAAACATATGCTTAGCAGTAATGAAATATTAGCCGTATTAGCAGAGAGTAATTATCATCATTTTATAACTGAACAATATGTTCCTGATATTATTGTCGCTCAAGTCGAAAGCCTTTTCCCACAACTTCATGTTACTTATTTAAATCAATCCAAACCCGTTAACGAAAAAATACCGCCACTGAGCACTAAGAAGCTGATCAGTGACGATGTAAAAAATGCCCTCAACTATATAAATATCCCTATTTATTACAAAAGCAAAGATGGAAATATCATTGTCTGTAACAACAGCTTTGCAAATCATTTAGGGCTAACTTGTGATGATATTATTGGTAAGCATATTTCAGAAGTTTTACCCCCATCATTGCAAAAAGAAATTGAAAAAATAGATAGAAAGATGTTTAACGATCATCAAGTTCATCTTTTTGAATGCCAGTTACATGATGTCCATGGTTATCCCCGTGAAGTTGTTTTCCGCAAGGAGTTAATGGTCGATAGTG
This sequence comes from Psychromonas sp. Urea-02u-13, assembly GCF_002835995.1. Lineage (GTDB taxonomy): Bacteria > Pseudomonadota > Gammaproteobacteria > Enterobacterales > Psychromonadaceae > Psychromonas. The sequence continues at coordinate 8,154 of NZ_PJBZ01000065.1, forward strand.
ATATTCAAATTGGCATGATATTCGATGTTTCAGAATTAAATGAAGCTAAACGTCGCATTGAAAAAGAGCGTATTATGTTACGCGCAACGGCAAATATCTCGCCCGATTTAATCTTTTTCAAAGATTTAGAAAGCCGTTTCTTAGGGTGTAACAAGCAGTTTGAAAAGTTTATCGGACAACCAGAAAGAAACATTATAGGTAAAACGGACGATCAATTTTTTGAGCTTGAGCAGGCCAGTATGTGCCAGCAACAAGACAAAGATGTGATGTTCAATAATGAAACCTATTCAGGTGAAGAGCACCTGACCTACGTTGATGGTGAGCGTCATTTTATCGACATGAGAAAAGTGCCGTTATTGGATAGCAAAGGTGATGTGCAAGGGTTAATCGGCATCGGCCGAGATATTACGGCTAATCATCGCTTACAAAAACGCCTTAAAGTGGCTAACGCGGTATTTGAAAACAGCCAAGAAAATATTATTGTGACCGATCAAGCGGGCATCATTAATTCTGCTAATTTAGCGACTTGCCAATTAACTGGTTATAAACGATCTGAGTTATTAGGCTCTGATATTTCTATCTTATCGGCAGAAGAGCCCAATTCAACGCTCTATCAGCGAATAGAGGAAGGGCTAGAAAACAATAAACAGTGGAAAGGCGATATTACCTATCGGAACAAGCTGCAAGAGATACGTTTTGCATGGTTAGATGTTTACCGTGTTGAGTTAGAAAAGGGCATTAATAATCGTATTTATTCTTTTACTGACCTTAGCCAAAATAAGAATATCGAAAGTAAAATTCAATATTTATCCAAGCATGATCCGCTGACGGGGTTATCAAACCGTATTGCACTATTTGCCAAATTAGAAGATGCGATTCATCGTGCGAGTTTTAATGAAATAGCCATGGCCGTTGTGCTGATTGATATTAATGGTTTTAAAGCCGTTAATGACCAGTACGGGCACGATGCCGGCGATAAAGTCTTACAAGAGATCGCGGTGCGCTTGAAAAACTGTATTTTCGAAAAAGATACCATCGCACGTTTTGGTGATGATGAGTTTGTCATTATTGTTGATGGCCTTAAAAATGAACATGAAGCGGCCTTAGTTGCGCAACGAGTTGCTGAGCAATTTGAGCATAAATTTGAAATTTCTGGCATTGAGGCCTCATTGAGTGCAACGATCGGCATTAGTTTATGTCCCGATGACGGCGCCGATGTGGATACCTTATTGCTGAGTGCTGAAAAAGCGATGTGGCGTGCTAAATTAGACAAAAAAAGCCCTTACCATTTTTATACAGATCAACTTACCGAGTATTCTTCTAACCAGTTACAGTTAGAAACAGAGATGAAAATTGCGTTGCAGGAAGACCAATTTGAGCTTTATTACCAACCGCAATATGACCTTAATAAAAAGCTCATCGTTGCGATGGAAAGTTTGCTACGTTGGAATCACCCGACATATGGTGTGTTATTGCCTGATCGTTTTTTAAGTCTGGCCGAAGAAAGTGGTTTATTGATCCCAATCGGTTTGAAAATGTTAAATACCATTGCCATGCAAGCTGTTAAATGGAATAAAGCCAATATTCTCTTTGGGCGTATTGCGGTTAACTTATCAACGAGCCAACTTGAGCAAATTAGCTTTATTGCCGACATTCAAACTATTTTAAAAGACACTGGTTGTTCTGCTAAAGACATTGAGTTTGAAGTTTCTGAAAGCATTTTTGAAAGTAATAATTATACGATCCATGAAAACCTTTTTAATATTCACAAGTTAGGTATTGCCATCACTGTTGATGGTTTTGGTGCTGATATTCCTATTTTTCATTTTATTGAACCGTTAGGGATCGAAAAATTTAAAATAACGAAAAATTACATTCAAGGTGTACCGGGTCGCCTAGTCGGCGAAGCAATGATTAAGTCAGTGATGGTACTTGCAAGAGAGCTGGGTATTGACGTGGTGGGCTCGGGTATTGAAAACGCGGCGCAGGAAGATTACCTTAGAGATCAGCAAATATCGTCAGGCCAAGGGGAATTTCAAACCAAACCGATGAAAGTCAGTGAAGCCACTTTTCATTTACGTTGCCACAAGAAAAAATAACTGTTAATTTGACCTTTTTATAATACTTGTTGCTACTCAACGTGCAAAATAAAGCGCTTTGATTAGTAACAGTTATAGGTATCAAATAGATGGATTTTCTCACCTTTGAGCATGCTTGGCAGGACAGCACCATTTACGTGGTGCTTTCTGCAACGTTATACTTCTCTCTCTTATTAATGACTTCCCTACGTGTCATTATCAAACGCAAACCCATCGGTATTTCTCTTGCATGGTTATTTTTAATCTATGCAATTCCTCTGCTTGGCATTATTGGTTATTTCATTTTTGGCGAACTGCATTTAGGTAAAAAACGACAAAAACGCAGTGAATCGATGGCCATAGAGTTTAAAACTTGGTTAAAAAATGAAGTGCAAGAAAATCGCTTGCCTGAAGCACTGAGTTCTCCCTCTGTATTACCCATGCAACGCTTTGTGGAATCTTATACGGGTGTGCCTATGATGTTAGGCAATGATCACCATCTTCTTGACTCCACCCAGCAAATATTAATTGAGCTAACTGAGAAAATTAAAACAGCAAAAACACGTTGTTATTTAATGTTTTATATCTGTAATGAGGGTGGCTTAGTTGACCCGTTATTAGATGCCTTAATGCAAGCAGCTCAACGTGGCGTTGAATGTAAGTTATTGTTCGACTCTGTGGGTAGCCATGATTTTTTTAACGGGAAAAAACCACAAGCCTTAAGGCTCGCAGGCGTAGAAGTTGTAGAAGCCTTACCGGTGGGAGCCTTTCGGTTACTGTTTCAACGACAAGATTTACGTATGCATCGTAAGTTAGTGTGCATTGATGATGATGTTGCTTATACCGGTAGTATGAATCTTGTGGATCCCGCTTATTTTAAAAAAGACAAAGAACTTGGAGAGTGGGTTGATATTATGGTGCGTTGTAAAGGGCCTATTATCCAACAGATGCAGGGACTCTTTAGTTGGGATTGGTATCTTGAAACGAATCAAAAAATTCCATTGCCAAGTGCCGAGGCAGAGCGCTTCCCTATTTGTGGCAAACAAAACTCGCAGCTTATCCCTTCTGGCCCAGGTTTTGGGCGGGCGAGTATTCACCAAGTTTTATTAACCGCTATTTACGAAGCCAAATATAGCTTGGTATTAACCACCCCCTATTTTGTACCCGATGAAAGTTTATTAGCGGCATTACAGGTCGCTGCATTACGTGGTGTAGATGTGAAGGTTATTGTACCGGCTAAAAATGATTCTTTTATGGTGAAGTATGCCTCGCGCGCTTTCTTTGAAGAGTTACTGACCTCTGGTGTGAAAATCTATAAATTCCATGGCGGTCTATTACATACAAAAAGCATTGTCGTGGATGAAAAAATTGCCTTAGTAGGCACGGTGAATTTAGATCGACGTAGCTTTTGGTTAAACTTTGAAATGACCATGTTAGTAGACGATCATGAGTTTGCCGGTGAGCTACTAACCACACAGATGCATTACCTTTTAGCTTCGAAACCGTTATCACTTAATGAATGGAATAAACGCAGCTATTTTAAAAAACTACTAGAAAGCACTGTCTACCTTTTTAGCCCTTTATTGTAATAGTGTTACACAAATGATTTTAGTGTAACGAGCTTAATAAAAATAACGAGATCATAATGAACAACACTGACCAAATAGCGGCTGAGCAGTTGCTTAATAACCGCATCAAAACACCTAAAAAATTACGTTTAGCCACTGAACTAAGACCACAAAACAGTGAACAAGCATTACAGATTCAAAGTGAAACGATAAAATTACGCAGTGATGAAGTCGCGGGTTGGAAGTGTTCGTTACCGTTAAATGAAGATCAGCTGATCGTGGCGCCACTCTTTAGCGATACCGTGCAATCGGGCCAACAATGTAGCTTATTTTCTGAAAATGGAAAAGCGCGTGTTGAGCCTGAAATTGCGTTTATATTAGGCGCGGATTTACCTGCATCAACAAACGGATATAGTGAAGCAGAGATTGATGCAGCTGTTGATCGTTGTCATATGGCCCTTGAACTGATGCAAGATCGTTTTAGTGGCCAAAGTGATGTTTCATTCTATGAAAAACTAGCAGATTGCTTAGTGAATCAAGGTTTATTTATAGGCCCTGAAATCGATAAAGCGAGCGCTTATTTAGCGAATGAATTTACCATCACCTTCAATCAGGAAAAAAATAAACAGCGCTTTGCGGGAAAACACCCAAATCAATTACCACAAAAGCCATTACATTGGTTAATTAACTACATGAGCCAGCGTGGTGTTAGTTTTACAGCAGGCCAAGCCATCATTACTGGGTCTTATGCTGGCGTGGTTGAGGTTGATTTTAATTGCTTAACAGAAATCGAATATGAAGGCTTAGGAAAATACCAAGTTACTTTTATTGAAGATTCAGTATAAAAGGGGCAGTACAGAAAAATCAGCATCAGTATCAATAAATTAATTTACTCAGAAAAGGATTTTCAATGAACGACACTTTATCTATTGTGGATGGCGTATTAAGCCTAAGCTCTTTTTTCACCGTGACCATTGGCATTATTGTGTTGTTTGTTGGGCGACGAATTAATAGCGCATCAACATTATTACAGGAATTTAGTATTCCTGAACCTGTGACGGGCGGGATTCTGTTTTCTGTTTTGATTACATTGTTATTTGTATTAACGGATATCGAGATTCAATTTGATTTAACCGCGCGCGATATTCTGCTGGTCTACTTCTTTACTACTATCGGTATCAATGCAAGTTTGAAAGACTTGATAACGGGTGGTAAACCTCTGGTGATTTTATTATGTATTACTATTGCTTACATGATTCTACAAAACTTCACCGGTATTAGTGTGGCGCAGTTGCTAGGTCAAGATCCTGCTGTTGGTTTACTCGGTGGTAGTGTTTCTCTTATTGGTGGTCATGGTACTGCGATTGCTTGGGCGCCACGTATTGGTGAAGAATATGGCGTGAATAGCGCGATGGAAATTGGTATTGCCAGTGCAACTTTTGGTCTGATTTTAGCCAGTTTAATGGGCGGGCCTATTGCCAAATATTTAATCACGCGTAATAACTTAAAACCGGCTGAAGAGATTGATGCTGTTTGCTCAAAACAGGAAAAAGCAGCGGAAAAAGGGATCAATAGTTTTGAGTTCTTAGATGCGGTTTTTGCTATCCATATTTGCGCTATTTTTGGTTTTATTCTCAATGAAGTGGTTGCTGAAATGGGCTTACAACTACCTCTTTTTGTAACGTGTTTGTTTGCAGGTATTGTTATCACTAACTTATTACCTAAAAAGAAACGTCTTATTACGGGAACGCATTGGCCGACAGGCAGCCCTGCAATTACCTTAATCGCTGATATATCCTTAGGTACTTTCTTAGCGATGTCGTTAATGAGTATGCAGTTATGGACACTTGTTGATTTAGCGGGCCCTATTTTTGCCATCTTAGGCGCGCAGTTTATTATTGCGATTTTAGTAAACCTATATATCGTTTTTCCTGCGATGGGTAAAAATTATGATGCCGCTGTTGTGTGTGCTGGTTTTGGTGGAATATCACTTGGCTCGACACCCACGGCGATGGCCAATATGTCCGCTGTCTCGCAAAAGTATGGGTATTCAAAACAAGCATTTATTATTGTGCCGTTAGTGTGTGCCTTTTTTATCGACTTAGTGAATGCAGTGATGATTCCATTCTTCCTAAGCACGTTCGCTTAACCCTGCCTATTAGCGCTATTTAGATAAAAACCTTCAATTAAACGCATTAATAGCACCAACATTAACAATAGTTAATGTTGGTGCAACCTTCGCTTAACACGTCATTATTTATACTAGCCTCGAAATTTAATTTTAATCATTGAGGGTAAGTTATGAGCGCATTAGGTTACATGCAAAAAGTCGGTAAAGCGTTAATGGTGCCAGTGGCAACATTACCAGCCGCCGCTATTTTGATGGGTATTGGTTACTGGATTGATCCTGTTGGTTGGGGTAGCGAAAGCATTTTTGCAGCTTTCTTGATTAAGTCGGGTGCTGCGATTATCGATAACATGGCATTGCTGTTTGCTATCGGTGTGGCATTTGGTTTAAGTAAAGACAAAAGTGGTAACGCTGCACTATCTGGTTTTGTTGCATTTATGGTATTAACAACATTACTTTCGCCTGAAACGGTTGCGCAGTTAGAAGGTATTGATATTAGTGAAGTACCAGCTGCATTTGGCAGTATCGGTAATCAGTTTATCGGTATTCTAATCGGTATCGTATCGGCAGAAATTTATAATAAATTTTCAGCGGTAGAATTACCTAAAGCCTTAGCGTTCTTCAGTGGTAAGCGTTTAGTACCAATATTGACGTCTATTGCGGGTATGTTATTAGCCTTTGTATTCCTTTATGTTTGGCCTGTTATTTTTGAAGGTCTAAGCATCTTTGGTCAATACTTACAGTCACTTGATGCATTGGGTGCAGGTCTGTTTGGTTTCTTTAACCGTTTATTATTAATGGTTGGCATGCATCACGCCCTATACCCTGTGTTTTGGTTTGATGTTGTTGGTATTAACGATATCCCGAACTTCTTAGGTGGCGCTCAGTCTATCGCAAATGGTACTGCTATTGTCGGTAAAACGGGTATGTATCAAGCGGGTTTCTTCCCTATCATGATGTTTGGTCTACCAGGTGCTGCACTTGCTATGTACCACTGTGCAGAGCCTCGTAACAAAGATAAAGTATTCTCAATTATGATTGCAGCTGCCATGGCTTCTTTCTTCACGGGTATTACTGAACCACTTGAATTCAGCTTCATGTTCTTAGCGCCTGCACTGTATGTTGTGCATGCGGTATTAACCGGTCTGTCTTTATACATTGCTGCAAGTATGCAGTGGATGGCTGGTTTTGGTTTCTCAGCAGGTATGGTTGATTTTGTATTATCAAGCCAAAACCCATTAGCGACACAATGGTATATGCTGATTGCTCAAGGGCTTGTTTTCTTTGCTATTTATTACTTCTTATTCCGCTTTATCATTCAGAAATTCAACTTAAACACGCCTGGACGTGGTGAAGATATGAATGCTGGCGAAGAGAAAGAAGTGAATATGTCTGAACTAGCAGCCGCTTACATCAAAGAGATTGGTGGCAGTGAAAATATCGTTGAAGTTGATAACTGTATTACTCGTTTACGTTTAACTGTAAAAGACTCATCTGTTGCTAACCAAGCTGGCTTAAAAGCGCTGGGTGCTATTGCGATTGTCCCAATGGGTAAAGATGGCTTACAGGTTATCATTGGTCTTGGTAAAGTAGACAAAGTTGCTGATGCAATGAAAATTATTTTAAAAAAATAGTTGTACTCTCCTAGCTAAATCTACCGCTAGTCGGTTTAATTTAGTGAGTAATTAAAGGTGACCTTCGGGTCGCCTTTTTTGTTACTATTATTTTATCTCTCTGCTTTATTTAAACCATCATGATGGGATGAAGCGCTATAGATATTATCCGTAAAGTAATAAAGCGTATATTTTGCTAAAGGAAGCACAATGAAAATATTAGTCGTCGAAGATGACCAAACAACACGTGAATTTGTTGTTAAAGCATTAACACAACAAGGTTTTGTGGTTGATAGTGCGGGTGATGGAAAAGAGGCGCTGATGATGGTGATTAGTTGTGAATACCAATTGGTTATCTTAGATCGTATGTTACCCAGTTTAGATGGATTGAAAGTACTAGCCGCAATGCGTGCAACGGGTAATACCACACCCGTGTTAATTTTAAGTGCTTTAGACAGTGTTGAACAAAGAGTTGAGGGGTTAACGGCGGGTAGCGATGATTACCTTACTAAGCCATTTGCGTTGGCTGAGTTATTAGCGCGGGTAAATATTATTTTACGCCGTCATACGCCAACTAAGGTTAACAATAAAATCGAAATAGGCGGGTTAGTGTTAAACCTGTTGTCACAAAAAGTCACTTACCACGAACAGCCGGTTTTATTGCAAAACAAAGAGTTCATTCTACTCAGTTATCTAATGCAACATGCCGATGAGGTGGTTTCTCGTATGCGTCTTTTTGAAGCCGTATGGGATTATCATTTTGATCCAAAAACAAATGTGATTGATGTGCATATTGCTAAATTGCGTAAGAAATTAGAAAGCCAGGGGTTTAGCTCGCCGATCGAAACAGTACGTGGAGCAGGTTATGTTATTCGACAGCCGTAAGGAGCTCTCTAGTTCATCGATTTTAAAATGGCTGGTCTCATTTGCGATCGTGCTATTTCTAATGATGAGCCTGTTAATGTATCAGCTTTACCATCGCTCAGTGGAACTTTATAACGCGAATCTTGATCAGTGGCTTATTGGTGAATCAGAACAATTAGCACAAATATCTGAAGTGGATGGGCAATTAGCCCTGCAGGAAAATATTCAGGAATTAAGAAAAGATAAACGCTACATTTATCATTTTACCGGTGAGAAAAGACGCAAGATAGAACCTAGCAATAATTACCCGACTATTGCACAAATTGATACTCAGGCGGAGCCGTTACAGACAGTACAAGATTACCCTACTATGCGTGCGACAAAAGTCATACTCGCAGATGGTCGTGAATTAGTGGTGGGTATTAATCGCGAACAGTATCAGCAATTTAAAAAGGATTTGGATATATCGATTGTTTGGAGCACTTTTTATCCTTTTCTAGCGTTATTTGTGATGGCCACATGGATAGCGATGCACCTCTTAAATCGCCTTAACTTAGTTAATCAAACCATGAATCGTGTCATGGATGGCGAGCGAGGCGTGCGTTTAAGTGTGAGTAAAAAAGGAGATGAGTTTGATGCCTTAGCGACACACCTTAATAACATGTTAGACCAATTAGAAAAGAGTGAATCTAAGCTTAAATCGTTAACTGTTGATATTGCCCATGATTTGCGCACACCCATGGGGCGCATTAAGTTACGTATTGAAGACTTATTAAATAGTGGCCAATTTTTGCCTAAAAATGAATTACTGTTATCTGAAATTCAGCAAGATTTCTCGCTACTTATCGATACTTTTAGCGGCATGATGGAGCTTTACAACTTAGAAACAGGACGAGTGCCGGTTGCTAAAAAGAGCTGTGATCTCAATAAAATAGTCAATGATGTATTAGATTTTACCGAGCCATTAGCGCTGGATAAAAATCAGGAAATATACATCACCGTTGATATGCCGTGTATTTTACAGGGTAACCCGAGTTTACTGTTTAGAGCTGTGTTTAATCTGCTTGATAATGCCATTAAATACACACCTGAAAATGGTGTTATAGAGATCATTATTGACTGTTTTGGGGTGGTGATTGCTGATAATGGCAAAGGTATTAAAGCAGAAGACAGGGAGCGTGCGTTAGACCAATTGGTACGTTTAGACCCCAGCCGCTCAGTACATGGTTTTGGTTTAGGTTTGGCGTTAGTCAATACTGTGATGAAAATTCACGATGGGCAGATTGGACTAAGCAATAACTACCCTGGATTACGTGCGCGATTATTTTTTAATGAGTTAGCAGGTTAAGATCAGCTTCGAGTCTCGAGCTTCGAACTTCTATCTCGCAGCTAATCTCTCGCTACTCGTAGCTCGCTAATCCATAAACAACATTAATAACTCATTCAAATAACGATGGCCCAAATCAGTCATTAACCAATGATCACTATGTTTAATCAATAGCTGTTTATCAATCGCTTGCTGTATGGGTAATGCAATTGCATCAATGCTTAACCCTGTATATTGCTCAAACTCAGCAAAAGGAATCGGTGCAATCAAACGCATACGATTCATCATATATTCAAAGGCTAAATCTTCCTGCGCGACAGTTTGTAAATCATCTAAAAAAGGACGACTCTCGTCTAAATAACCTTTTGGATGTTTGATTTTTGTGGTGCGTATTATTTTGTTTTCTAGCGGTAACGTTAACTTACCGTGCGCCCCACAACCAATACCTAAGTAGTCTGAAAATGACCAGTAGTTAATGTTATGTTGGCACTCAAAACCTACTTGCGTATAACCTGAAATTTCATACTGGCGATAACCATGTTCAGCGAGTAGTTTTTGTCCGGCTTCTTGAATCTCCCAGAGCAATTCATCTTCTGGTAATTTAGGCGGATGTGAAAAATATTGGGTATTTGGCTCGATGGTTAATTGATACCAAGAAAGATGTGTTGGTTTTAGATCAATGGCCGTTTGCAGGTCAAACAACGCATCCTCAAGACTTTGATCAGGTAAACCATGCATCAAGTCTAGGTTGAACGTGCTTACACCACTTTCTTTTGCTTGTAGCGCTGCAGATTTGGCTTCATCAACGCCATGTATTCGACCTAAACGGGTTAGTTTCTCTTGCTGAAAGCTTTGTACACCAAAAGAAAAACGGCTAACACCCGCTTTATAAAACTCTGCTATTTTACTGTTTTCAATGGCGCCAGGGTTTGCTTCTAAGGTGATCTCTATATTTTCCTTAAACGGAATTAACTGCTCTACTTCTTTTAATAACCAGCCGATACCTTGTGCTGAAATAAGACTCGGCGTACCACCACCAATAAAAATAGTGTCTAGGATCCTGCCCTGAACATAAAAAAGATCGGTTTTAAGATCTTTTAGTAAGGCTTCTAGGTAAGCTTGCTCGGGGATTTCTCCACGTAATTTATGAGAATTAAAATCGCAATATGGGCACTTTTCAATACACCAAGGAATATGAATATAAAGACTAAGTGGTGGCAGTTGTAACATGGAGTGCCTATTTTATTGTAGGTGATTAAGGCAAGGCTAAAGCCTCACAGCCAATAACAGATGTTATATTTTGGGAAGTGAGGCTTTAGCCTTGCATGTTTTTATTTTGCTTTCTTGATTAGCCTAACTGGGCTTGTAACTGTTCAACTAATAACGCCAGTGCTTTACCGCGATGACTTAACTCACCTTTACGTTGTTTACTCAGTTGTGCCGATGAACAGTTTTCTGAAGCAACCCAAAAAACAGGGTCGTAACCAAAACCATTTTCACCATTTTGTTGCTGCGTAATCATACCTTCCCACGTGCCTTGGCAAATGATCGGTGTCGGGTCTAATTCGTGGCGCATATAAATCAATACACATTGGAAACGTGCGCTACGCTGTGCCTCACCAACACCTTCTAACTTGCTTAGTAGCAGGTCAATGTTATCTTGATCGCTGGCATTTTCACCTGCAAAACGTGCTGAGTAAATACCAGGTTGGCCACTGATAAAATCAACTTCTAAGCCAGAGTCATCTGCAATAGCAGGTAAACCGGTTACTTTTGCAGCGTGGCGCGCTTTGATAATCGCATTTTCGACAAAGGTAGTGCCTGTTTCTGGCACTTCACTGACATCAAAGTGGCTTTGTGGCAACACTTCGATTGAGAAGCTATTAAGTAGCTCACTCATCTCTTTCACTTTGCCTTTGTTACCTGTTGCTAATACCCATTGCTTGTTCATTTATAACTCCTAGAAAATACCCGCTGTTAGCTTGTTTTGTTTATTCTACGTAAAATTTGTGTTGAAATTTCAAGCGATGTGTTTTGTTTTGTGCTTTTATTTGCACATCAAACTTTACTATCTCTTCATTAGTAAACGGGTAAGTTGCGATGTAATAAATCGATTTACCCTCTTTAATCTTTTTGAATTTAAGCTGTTCAATTTGCCCGATTAGATTGCGTCCACTACCAATAAGGTTGGCTTCAATGGGCATGGATTGCTGATTTTTATCTAATACTGAAATATTCACCAAACCAGTATATTTACTGCGTTTTAAGCCGTACTGAGTGGCGATATAAGGTTCTATAAAGGTGGAAGGCAGGGCGATGTAATGCACTTCTAGATTGGAGAAGTCTTGCTTTTGCTCGGCAGTTGCAGGAAGGGCAAGAGTGGAAAAAAATATGGCAAGGATAATTTTAAACATATCAGCTCCTTAAATAGCGTCTGGTATTTGTTTAGGATTTTTTATACGTACCAATTTATGGCGATTGAGTTGGCCCTTTTCAACAATAATAGACCCCTTGGGGACTTTAAATTGTTTACTTAAGAACTTGATAAGGTGTTTATTTGCCTGTCCATCAACGGGTGGTGCGGTAATTGCGACTTTTAACTCATCACCGAGCAACCCAACAAAGGCATCACGGCTGGATTTAGGTTGTAAAACAAGACGCAGTAATAAATCATCTGCGTCTTGTTTTAGGTAAGGTTTGTTTTCAGGCAAAGAATCCATCGATAACAAGCGGCTTAAAAGAGCTTGCTTAACAGGTCATTGACTAACAATTCAACAAATTGTAAACCTAATAAAACTACGATCATCGACAGATCTAATCCACCAATCGCAGGAATAACACGGCGTACGGGTGCCAATAAAGGTTCGCTTAACTGAATCATCACAGCTTCAATTGGATTATTACCTTGGCTTACCCAGCTTAAAATAGCGCGTAATACCAATACCCAGAAAATCAGTTTAAAGACTGCAGTTAATAAAATAACGAGACCTGATATTGCAATCACCATTGGGTTAAGTGCGCTATTCATCATCAAACTAAGAGTGATGATTTTTGCACAAGCAATAACAAAACCAAATAAAATGGTCGCGCTATCCCAGCCGCCTAAACTAGGGATAACTCGGCGTAATGGCCCAACAATAGGTTGTGTGGCTTTTACAACAAATTGGCTAAATGGGTTATAAAAGTCCGCACGTGCAACTTGTAACCAAACGCGTAATAAAATGACCATGATGTATAGGTCAAATAAGGTATTCACTAAAAAATTAACTGAGCTCATAGTTCTGTTTATCCTGTTTTTAAAAAAGTTTTTCCATCTCTGCACCACGATCAGCGGCTGCTTGCATCGATTTTGCAACGATTTCTGTTAAGCCTAACTCATTAAAAGAGTTTAGCGCAGCGGCTGTTGTGCCACCTTTTGATGTTACATTTTCACGCAGTGTGCCAATGCTAATATCGGGATTATGTTTTACCATTTCAGCGCTACCTAATGCGGTTTGTAAAACAAGCTGTCTTGCTTGTTCCTCACTAAAGCCCATTTGTTGTGCTTTTGCCTGCATCGCTTCCATAAATAAGAAAAAGTAAGCGGGTGCAGATCCTGATGTTGCCGTTACAGCATCGATCATTGATTCTTCTTCAACCCAAAGCATTTCACCAACGGCTTGCATTAATTGCCCTGCAAAGTCTTTATTTTCGGCGTTAACTTGTGGTGATGCAAATAACCCTGTCATGCCTTTTTGTAATAATGCAGGCGTGTTTGGCATAGTGCGGATGACGGGGGTATTTTCACCTAATAATGATTGTAAGCGTCTCACTGAAACGCCAGCTGCAATCGAAAGTACTAATTTATTACTAAAATCCACACCGCTATCAACAAGCGCTTGGCACACAATCGCCATGATTTGTGGCTTAACTGACAATACAATCACGTCAGCCCACTGAGCAGAAGCTGTATTATCTTGGCTGCCTTTAACTGCAAACTGTGTTACCAATTTATCGGTCGCTTGTGCATTAGGCTCACTTGCACAAATAGCATCAGCTGGATAACCGTCTTTAACTAAACCGCTGATAATGCTTGATGCCATGTTGCCTGCACCGATAAAGGTAATCTTTTTATGTAACATGAATATTTCCCTATTTATTATATATATGCCCATGTGACTTCAATATGCAAAGTCAGCAAGGAAAATTGTGCCTAGATACCAGGCATAAAATTGAAGCCTAGTCATTCTAAGTCGATATTTTATAACGACGTAGATGGGTGCAAGTTACCTTGCCCTACGGGGCGCAAGCTCGCTTCTTGTTCAACCATGGCAGCCCCGCGTTACAACAATTGAAAAGTGATAACAATAAAGGGTTAAGTCCTTTATTTAACCCTACCGACAGAAGATTAACGTAGTTAAACTTCGATAGGTTACCTCATGTTGTGCCTTGCTCTGGTTATCGAGCTTGTACCTGACAAAGCATCTTGAGGTGACATGGGTATAAAGCAGGTCGGTTGTCATTGATGCCATCATTATATTACTTGCGTAAATAAAGACGGAAAAACGCTTTTAGTTTCTTGCGCCAAAAATGTCGGTGCCAATACGCACCATTGTGCTCCCGCATTTTATCGCACTGTGCAGGTCACCACTCATGCCCATCGACAGTGTATCAACTTCTGGATATAAGGTTTGTAATTTCTTGAAAATGAAATGGAGTTCATTAAGTTGTTTTTCAAGGTGTGCCACATCGTCTGTTTTTTCTGGAATGGCCATTATGCCACGTAGTTTTAAGCGAGGTAGATCACTAACTTGAGATGCGAGTTCAATAACTTGCGATAAAGTAGTACCTGATTTGCTCGCTTCTCCGCTAATATTAACCTGCAAACAAATATTAAGCTCAGGTAAGTCATTTGGACGCTGATCATTAAGGCGTTGTGCTATTTTTAAACGCTCAACACTTTGTACCCAATCAAAATTTTCTGCCACTGGGCGTGTTTTATTCGATTGCAGTGGACCAATAAAGTACCAAATAATTGGCTCTTTAAAATCACCATCAAGTTTGATTTGTTGAATCTTTTCAACGCTCTCTTGTACATAGTTTTCACCAAAATGGCGAAGCCCAGCAAGGTATGCTTGTTTAATCAAACTGACAGGTTTGGTTTTACTGACTGCTAATAGCTGAATTTGATGCGCATTACGTTGTACTTGCGCTGCCGCATGAGCTATTTTTTGAGTAACGTTATTTATTTGTTTTTGTATATTAGTCATTTCAATAGGATTTTAAGTTATGGATATCACGGAATTATTAGCTTTTAGTGTAAAGCATAATGCATCAGATCTACACCTTTCTGCAGGTGTTCCCCCAATGATTCGAGTAGATGGTGAAGTGCGTAAGGTAAATGTACCTGCATTAGAGCATAAAGAGGTGCATAGCCTAATTTATGACATCATGAATGATAAGCAGCGTAAAGATTTCGAAGAAAAATTAGAAACGGATTTCTCATTTGAGATTCCTGAATTAGCACGTTTTCGTGTTAATGCTTTTAATCAAAATCGTGGTGCAGGTGCAGTATTTCGTACCATCCCAAGTAAAGTTTTAACCCTAGACGATTTAAACGCGCCTGATATTTTCAAAAAAATATCGGAATACCCGCGTGGTTTGGTATTGGTAACTGGGCCAACGGGTTCTGGTAAATCAACAACCTTGGCCGCTATGATCGATTATATCAATGACAGTCGTCATGAACATATTTTGACCATTGAAGATCCTATCGAGTTTGTACATGAAACTAAAAAGTCGCTCATTAATCAGCGTGAAGTTTTTAAAGATACCTTGAGCTTCGATGCTGCCTTGCGTAGTGCATTGCGTGAAGATCCCGATGTTATTCTGGTGGGTGAGTTACGTGATTTGGAAACGATTCGTTTAGCATTAACCGCGGCAGAAACAGGGCATTTGGTTTTTGGTACGTTACATACAACCTCAGCGGCTAAAACCATTGACCGTGTTATTGATGTATTCCCCGCTGAAGAAAAAAGTATGGTGCGTTCAATGTTATCGGAATCACTACGTGCTGTTATTTCGCAAACGTTACTGAAAAAGAACGGTGGTGGACGAATCGCAGCCCATGAAATTATGATCGGTATTCCGGCTATTCGTAACTTAGTACGTGAAGACAAAGTGGCGCAGATGTATTCTGTTATCCAAACTGGGATGGTGCATGGTATGCAAACACTCGATCAATGTTTACGTAATATGGTTAGCAGAGGTGAAGTATCACATGCCGATGCTGCCAAAAAAGCCGCTGACCCTAAAACATTTTAATGTTTGATATTCGAACTTAAGGGAATAAGGAGAATCATTGTGTTACAGAAGTTATTAGTAAAAGTTGATGAGTTAAAAGCGTCGGATCTTTATGTATCTGTTGGTTTACCAGCGACCATTAAATTAAATGGTCGCTTAGAGTCTTTAACTAAAAAGAGTCTAAATAGAGATGAAGTGAGTGCCTTGCTAAAAGAGGCCATGGGAGAACAGCGCTTTGCTGAGTTCCTACAAACTAAAGAAGCAAACTATGCGGTAAATAGTGATAGTGCTGGGCGTTTCCGTGTCAGTGCTTTTATGCAAAAAGAAGAGCCAGGTATGGTGATTCGTCGTATTGAAGGTAAAATTCCAAGTTTCGAGGAGTTGCGTTTACCCATGCAACTTAAAGAAACTTGCATGGCAAATCGTGGTTTAATTCTGTTTGTAGGAGCAACGGGGTCGGGTAAATCAACGACCCAAGCTGCTATGATTGGATACCGTAATCAAAACTCATCGGGACATATTTTAACCATTGAAGATCCGATTGAATTTGTACATGAACATGGCGCTTCGGTTATTACCCAACGTGAAGTGGGGATTGATACAGATTCTTTTGAAGAAGCATTAAGAAACTCGTTACGCCAAGCACCAGATGTTATTCTGATTGGTGAGATTCGTACCCGTGAAACAATGGAATTTGCTATCATTTTTGCTGAAACAGGGCATCTTTGTATGGCGACATTACATTCAAATAATGCCAATCAAGCGTTAGAGCGTATTTTGCATCTTGTACCCAAAGACAGGCATCGTCAGTTCCTCTTTGATTTATCCGTCAATTTAAGGGCCATTGTTGCACAGCAATTAATTCCAACTGTGGATGGCAAAGCGAGGCGTGCGGCGTTTGAAATTTTATACAATACACCCACAATGGCAGAAGCTATCCGTAAAGGTGAATTGCATACATTAAAAGATATAATGAAAAATTCATCTGAACACGGCATGCAGACGTTTGATAAAGCCTTGTTTAATCTTTATGAGCAGGGCGTTATCGGTTATACCGAAGCACTCGCGCATGCCGATTCTGCGAATGATGTGCGCCTTATGATTAAACTCGATTCGACAGAAGGACGTAAATCGCTCGGCGGTCATATGCTGGATGATATAACACTTGATTATTGAAGCGAGATAATGATTAATAAGGGCTAACAATTCTCTGTTATAAATAAACGCCTTAAGAAGGCGTTTTTGCTTTAGGAATAAAAATGCTTATTGTACTTTCCCCTGCTAAAACCCTCGATTTTGAAACTATCGCGCCGACACCTGAGTATTCACAGGCATCATTATTATCACAAAGTGAATTGTTGATTGATCGTTGCCAAAAGTTATCGATGCAAGATATTGCGTCACTAATGAAAGTCAGTGATAAAATTGCAGGTTTGAACGTGGCTCGCTTCGCTGACTGGCAACAGCCGTTAACGCTTGATAACGCTAAACAAGCGCTGTTTGCGTTTAAAGGCGATGTTTATACTGGGTTACAGGCAGAAACGCTTGCACCCTCTGTATTAACTTATGCACAACAGCATTTACGTATTCTCTCTGGTTTATATGGCTTATTAAAACCATTAGATTTAATGCTCGCATATCGTTTAGAGATGGGCACGAAACTAGATAACTTCCGTGGTGCTAATCTTTATCAATTCTGGGGCTCTATGGTGACCTCTGAAGTCAATAAAGCACTGCAAGAACAGGGTGACTCAATATTGGTTAATCTTGCTTCTAATGAATACTTTAAAGCAGTGAAGAAAAAAGAACTTCTAGGTCAGATCATTACACCGATTTTTAAAGATCAAAAAAATGGCCAATATAAAGTCATTAGTTTTTATGCAAAAAAAGCACGTGGTTTGATGGCGCGTTATATTTTAGAAAATGAAATTACAGAGGTTGAACAGCTAAAAGAGTTTGATGTGGATGGTTATTATTTTTTACCCGCAGATTCGAGCGTTACAGATTTAGTTTTTTACAGAGATGAAAAGTAATTAAGCTGTAAGCTTTCGGCTATCAGCCGTCAGTTTTTACTGACAGCTGATAGCTAATGGCTGATAGCTGTTTTTTTATTCGCTTTCAGGTTCTACTTTAGGTCCGTTACCAGCCCAGCTTGGTTTGCCTTTGGCTTTCTTAGTACGGTGACGTTGCTTACCCATATCTTCTTTTTTCTTCTGACGCTTCGCTTTCTGCTGTTCTTTTAGCTCTTGCTCGCGTGCTCTGCCTTTTTTAGTAACCGGTTTTTTAGACTTACGCTGACTAACTTTTGCTTCTTTATTTTCAGGGCGTAAAGACTTGATAACACGACGTTTTAATACTTGGTCAGTATAACGCTCAATCTTACTTAACATATCAGCGTCATGCGCTTCAATTAGCGAGATTGCTGTTCCTTTTTTACCGCCACGTGCAGTACGGCCGATACGGTGAACGTAAATGTCTGCGCTACGTGGAAGGTCGTAGTTAATTACATGAGTAATATCAGGAACATCAATACCACGTGCGGCTACATCAGTGGCGATTAAGATATTAATCGAACCTTCTTTAAACTGACGTAATGACTCGTTACGTTTTTCTTGATCCATTTCACCACGTAGGTAATTACATGAGATTTTTAGCTCTGCAAGTTGTGCTACAAGTTCAGTTAAACGATCACGTGTTTTAACAAACACAATCATCTTCTGCTCTTGTTCACCTTCATGAACAGGTTCTTGTTGTAAAATGAAAGCCAGTAATTTTAATTTGTGCGCACCATCATCGGCAAGGTGAGCCCATTGCATTATTTTTCCACTTTCACGGCGTGATACTTCAGCTGTTAGTTGAGCTGGATTGTCTAAAATATCGCGTGAGAACTCACGTAAACCCTTACCTTCTAATGTCGCAGAAAATAGAGAGGTATGTTTGCGCCAGCGAGTTTCACCAGCAATTCTGTCCATTGTATCGATAAAGCCCATATCAAGCATACGATCGGCTTCATCAAGTACTAATGTTTCAACTTCACGACAGTCAAAGGCTTCAGCATCAATGTATTCCATTAAACGACCCGGTGTCGCGATAACGATATCAACATTAGACATGATGACATCTTCTTGTGCTTCGTAAGAAATACCACCAATGATATTGCCGACAACAAGTTCAGTCCCTTTACATAGGTTTTGTGCTACTTCGCTTATTTGAACAGCGAGTTCACGTGTTGGTGTTAATACCAAAATACGTGCTGAACCACCTTTACGGCGTGGGAAATCAATTAAGCGTTGCACGGCAGGTAGTAAAAAAGCCAGTGTTTTACCGGTACCCGTTGGCGCGCTTGCCATAATGTCTTGCTCATCCATTGCAACAGGAATGGCGAGTGTTTGAATGCTTGTTGGGCGTGTATGTCCCATGTTATCTAGGGCATTTAATAGGTGTTGGTCGAGATCAAGCGATTCAAAAGACATGGGTACTTCCAGTAATAAAAGGGGAAAAATAATATTATACCGATTGGAGTAAGTCGGTTATCTAAATTTTACGCAGAGAAAATGGCTTAATTCAAGGCGAAAGTTGACGTAAATGGTTGTTCCCTTTACGAAATTTTTAACGAAGAAGTAAGATATTTTAACCAGTAAAATAGATCAACTATTTATTCCGATTGGTATTAGAGGGTATTATAAAACAAATCCCGAGAGAATCGGGATTTTTAATGTGAAAAACGCAGATTAATTAAACACGTCTTTATATCGTTCATTTACCGAAATAATTTGGTTCTGATGTTTCCTAAAAGCAGCCACAACAAGTGGGTCAAAATGCAGTCCTTCTTGGTCGTTTATAAACTGAACTACTTCTTCCATCGGCCAGGCTTTTTTATAACAACGGTCATGCGCAAGTGCATCAAATACATCGGCAAGTGAGGCAATACGACCCACTAAATCAATCTCTTCACCTTTTAAACCATTAGGATAACCAGTGCCGTCCCACTTTTCATGATGCTGATAACTGATTAGCGCAGCATATTTCAAGATATCTTGATTTGAGTAACGCACCAATTCATAACCAATCTCAACATGAGACTGCATGATCTTCCACTCTTCTGGTGTAAATGAACCCGGCTTGTGCAGGATATGATCCGGAATACCAATTTTACCCAAGTCATGTAGTGGAGACGCTGATTTTATTTTCTCAGATTCTGGCACGCTGTAACCTAGCTCGAGCGCTAAAATACGTGAAATTTCAGCAACTCGACGGATGTGGTTACCTGTTTCTTTCGACTTATGCTCAATCGCTTCACCGAGAAGGTAGACAATTTCACGTTGCCCTTCATCGAGTTCATGGCGCAGTTCTTCATTATCAAAAGAGGTTTTAGTATTGCTGGCAAAAAGTTCTACTAAGGAAATATCTTGTTTTGAAAGCTGTGAGAAACCTTCAAAATAAAATATAACGGTTTTAGCTGAGCTACTTTGCATATTCAAAACAAATGCATTTTCATTATAGATATGACGTTGCTGTGCAATACTTTGCGATATTAAAATAGAAGCTTGATCTGGGATCTTATCTATATCATCAATATGGTTGAGGTGTGAAAAATCGCCACGTGCCTCAAGCAGTTGGAATACAGACTGATCACAATAAATACCGAGTGCAGAAAGGTTATATGCTGGTGTTTGAGTGCATTGCTTGACTAATTTACCGAGGTAATTAATCGTTTCATCAACTAACGACTCATAAGTCATCGCATCAAAAAGGGCGCTAGATGATTCAATAACAAGCTCTAAGCCTTTCTGGTTTTTTCTTAAGTTAATGATGTTCTGATAAGAACGTAATGTGGTACACATTAACGTATCAAGTTTAATGCCACTGAGTTCTGTTTTGTTTTTATAATCAGAAATTTCATATTCACGAATTATCTTACGCTCAGGCGCTTGCCCAGGCTGACCAGTACGTAATACGATACGTGTTGCTGTGTTATTAAATTCATTACGAATAGTTTCGATTAAACGTAAACCCGCGTCATCGGTTTCCATAACAACATCAATCAATGCAACGGCAATATCATCATGCTCTAAAAAAAGCTGTTCAGCTTCGTAAGCGGAGTAAGCACTGATAAAATGTAAGGGAGTGTCATCCCATTCAAAATTCGACAGAACGAGTTTTGTAACCGCGTGGACTTCTTCGTCATCATCGACAATCAAGACTTTCCAGGGTGAAAGGTGAAGTGACAGTGGCTCATCCACATTTGTTACATCATCTTCTATAAAAAGAAGATCATTATCATTCATAAATATATCTCGGAAACATTATTTAAAACTCGAAAAACAGGCTTAGAATCAAAAAAATCAGATAGCCTAGAAGATATAGTTGCTGAAATGCAACTCACGAATCATTATCATTGTATTTTAAAATTGTAATAGTGATTTGTGTACGCTTTTATTATAGTTTGTGATTAATTTCATATCTTATTCTATGTAATATTAATCCTAGTCTGAATTTTAGACGCTTTTTTAGTTACTGCCAGAATATATTTAAAAAAGGACTCATCGTGTTTGTTATTAATTCATTAATGAAGCAATTACCTCTCGAATTTCTTGATAATGTTAAACAAGTCATTGACTTGAAAACAAAACCTCAAGGAAGTCTGGGGGCTTTAGAAGGTCTGGCAAGTAAAATTGCACATATTCAGCATAGTATATCGCCTGTATTAAAAAATCCTTGTTTAATTATTTTTGCCGCTGATCACGGTATTGCTGATCAAGGTGTTAGTTTGTTTCCCAAAGCTGTTACCGAGCAAATGGTGCTGAATTTTTTAGCGGGCGGGGCTGCCATTAACTGTTTTTCTCGACAACATGATTTAGATCTCAATATTGTTAATGCAGGTGTTTGTGCAGATTTTAATATTAGTGATGCTCATTTTATTAATGCGCCGATTGCCAAAGGTACCAATAATTTTTTAGAAACCCAGGCAATGAGTGAAGCTCAATGTCAGCAAGCCTTAAATCAGGGTGCCGAAATAGTGGTTAATAAATTCAACGCGGGTTGTAATGTGATTGGTTTTGGCGAAATGGGCATTGCAAACACCACTTCTGCGGCAGCCATTATGGCGGCTCTGTTAAACCTATCGGGCGAAGCATGTGCAGGAAGAGGAACCGGGGTTGATGACAAAGGTGTTACCTTTAAAGCAAAAGTTATTGAACAAGCGCTTGAATTGCATCAATTAAGAGGTGCAACTGTAGTGCAAATATTACAAAAAGTGGGGGGCTTTGAAATTGTAATGATGGTTGGCGCGATGTTAAAAGCGGCTGAACTTTCAATGTTAGTGTTAGTTGATGGTTTTATTTGTTCGGTTGCTGCATTAGCCGCCAGTAAAATGAATGAACACTTTATTGATTACACACAGTTTTGCCACCAATCTAACGAGCAAGCGCATCAACGGGTATTGGAACATTTAGGTGTGCAACCTTTGCTTAATTTAGGATTACGTTTAGGTGAGGGCTCGGGAGTCGCTATTGCTTATCCTCTCATTGTTTCTGCTGTTACGTTTTTTAATGAGATGGCCTCTTTTGCCGATGCAGGTGTCTCTGAAAGCGAGTAATATTTTTAATTACAAAGGATTGGTCATGTTGAAATTATTAAAAAAGCAGTTAACGCTGATCTTTTATGCGCTTTCTTATTTCACTCGAGTGCCTATTCCTGCTTCTATCGAGTTTGATAACCAACAGTTTCATAAAGCGAACGCCTATTTACCTTTTATAGGACTGTTTGTTGCGATTGTAATGAGTGTGATCTTTTATCTTTGCCTACAATTATTTTCCGTTCCAGTCAGTATCATTTTGATGCTAGTGACTTCCCTATTATTAACAGGCGCATTACATGAAGATGGTTTTGCCGACTGTTGCGATGGACTTGGCGGTGGGTATGACGCAACACAGCGTTTAAAAATAATGAAAGACAGCCAAATAGGCACTTATGGTGGCATTGGTTTAATTCTGCTTTTTTTGTTGAAATTTAATTTATTAATTGAATTAGCAGATATAAGTTTTGAAACCTTAATAATTAGTTTATTGGTCGCACATACGCTAAGCCGCTATGGAGCACTTTGTATCATGCAAGCCATGCCTTATGTGCGTCTAGCAGAAGCAGGTAAAGTACAAAGTTTGACGAATAAATTAAACAGCAAGTATTTCGTTTTTGCATCATTGGTAACGGCAGTGTTAACAGTATTGTTATTATTCAGCCTTTCAAAAATAAACACATTCATCGATATTGCTGTTGTAGCGCCAATAGTTACGTTGATAGTTGCCGTGATAGTCGCTAGCTTATATAAGCTATTTGATAAAAATTTAGCAGGTTATACCGGAGACTGTTTAGGGTTTACGCAACAAAGCTTAGAGCTGTCGATTTTATTAGCATTAACCGTGCTACTTGCAAGATGAGCAATACACTCGAGTTATATCTAATTCGCCATACTGAGCCGTTAATTGAAAAGGGCGTTTGTTATGGACAGCTTGATTGTGATGTCACAGCTGATTATGCAAAACAGCTAAAAAAGATCGGGGCGTATTTTAACGATAAAGACATTCATGCTATTTATAGCAGCCCCTTGTTACGTTGTGCAAAACTGGCGGAAGATTTGACCGCGTTACATCCTCCTTTGTCTGTTACCTATAAAGAAGACTTTAAAGAGATTAACTTTGGTGAGTGGGAAGGTGTTAAATGGAATGACATCAATCGTGGAAAAATAGATGAGTGGAATAACAATCGTTTAGACTTTCAGTTTCCCGGGGGCGAAACACCTTCGTCATTTCATTCTCGTGTCATTCAGGCACTCTGTGAAATTACCGATGAAACTCAGTGTGATAATACAAGCCATAAGGTTTTAGTGATTGCACATGCTGGAGTAATCCGCAGTATTCTTTGCCATTATTTACATATCCCATTTTATCATTCAACAGGATTAAACATCGATTATGCGAGTATATCCAAAGTGACTTTATTAGGAAATGTTGCTTCATGTCGCTTTGTTAACAGTGTGTTGTAGTGATTGTCCCTGCTAAACAGAAGAAGCTACGTACTTGGGCTGTTAGTTCTCTAAAATAGCGATAAATCTATCCTCATCATTATTCTGCCAGTAATCATTTAGGTTGTTTTTACATCGCCAGCCTAAAAAAACTCCTTTTTCTATTTGATATATCTTCAATTCAAAGTCAACTCAATAAATAGTTAAAACCTTAATTCGCCATAAAAATAAAGGCAACATCATTTAGGCTGTTTTAACGGATGATCTGGCTCACAGAATGCCTTGTAAATTTGATCTCAAACGTATAAAAACATCAAAACATAAGCATTTTAACTGCAAGCTATTGTTTTTTAAAGGCGTTGTTTTTGGTTTAATATAATATTGTGATCAACCTCTTTTTTTGAACGGCTAGATGCTGAATTCAATTGATAATTTGCACCACGAAGGTAGTATCGGTTTCAAGCAGACAGGTTGAGGTTCATTACTTAGTCTGTCGAAGTTAAAAAGAAATGGTTCGCTTTTTAACTCAACTTATTTTCATTGAGAATGTGGTGTTCGGATGAAAATAAAGCAATTTCTAACAATACAATTTGGCTTCATGGATTTATGGAATAAGGAAGCCAATAAACAATTATGTTTATTTAAAGGATATTATTATGTTTAAGAAAACACTTATAGCCGCTGCACTTACAACAGTTGCATTTTCTGCATCAGCTTATGAAATCGGCGTTAATGATGAAATAGCTGTAGAAGTTTACGGTGTAGCAGCTATTTCAGCAGTCAGCCTTAACGTAGGCGATAATAATCAAGAACTTCGTTACCCTAAAACAGATGCAGACGATAAGGTTACACAAACTCATACTGAATCGACAGGCTATGAATTAGAAAATGAATCTCGCATCGGTTTCCGTGCAGGTAAAAACATGACGGATAGTATTCATGTTTTCATGCAAGTTGAATCTGGTTACGTTGGTAACTTTAAAAATGGTGGCGCAGGTGCTTCGGGTAAATTAGGTGTACGTGATACATTTATTGGTTTAGGTGGTGATTGGGGTAAAGTACGTTTCGGTCGAGTTTTAACGCCGATGTATGAACTTATCGATTGGCCATATTCTAATCCTGGTCTAGGTATTGTATTTGACTGGGGCGGTAGTGTTAAAGGTTACAATGATCGCCATTCTGACCAAGTGCGTTATGACTCTCCAACATGGGGTGGTTTTAACTTTGCAGCTTCTACCGGTCGTGGAGACTCAACATCATCTGATTCTTATTTTTATGGCTTAAACGCAAAATATACATTCAGCACTGTAACATTAATGGCTGGTATGGAGTCTAACCAAGACTTTAAAGGCTACGAAGATATGGATGTACTGACATATTTAGTTGGTTTTGAAGCTGGTTTACCTGGTGGCTTTAGCGTAGCGGGTGCTTTCAAACAAGCTGATTCATCAAATAGCTTTGTTAATGCTAACTGGAAAGAGCAAGCTGGAGATGCAAGCCAAGGTTCATACTCTTTAATTGCGCAATACTGGAATGGTCCATTAGGACTTAAAGCGGGTTATGCTGCAACATTAGATTCTGAATTAAATGGACAAACTCAAAATGATGCAGATACTGTTGTATCATTCCAAGTAATGGGTGCTGTTAATGGTTTTGTTCCTTATGTACGTGTTGCTGGTCGTACATTAGAGTCAGTATATGTCGACGCTGATACTGATATTGTAGTACGTGTTGGTCTTGAATACGGTTTCTAAATTAAACAAATAATATTGTTTTTTATCAAACGCCAGCTTATGCTGGCGTTTTTTTTATTCTCTAAAAGGTCATATATCATGCTTAAAAAAATAATTTTATTAAGTTCTGTACTCATTCTATCTGCTTGTGCAACAAATCCAGAAGGCATCAGTAGCGAGCAGTTTGCAACAAGTGCAAAATTAACTAAAGGTTATAATTTCACGCAAGTAACAGGTGAAAAAATTCGTCCTATCAACTTGACTGAAAAAAATGGTTTATTGGTGATGAGTGCAGAGGCTACGCTGGGGCTGATGATCGGTGAGGCGCAAACATCAACACTGGCACTCAATTTAAAGTTTCTTGAAAATTATCAGAAATATTATTTTGCGAGAATTAATGATGTAAACCAAAAAATAACCCAACGTAAAGAAACCGTTAGACAATGTGATGATCAGTGTTCGATTACCCAATATATGCTTATTAATATAAAAACTGATGACTTGCTTGCAGCAAGAGAGCAAGGTTTAGTTTTTTCAATCAATAAAACAGATAACAATACTGATTTTATTTTTAAAATTCCAAGTAACTATATAGATGGTTTATTAAAGAGATATGAAATTGAGCATACAGTCCCTAATACACCGATAAATACGCTTGTAAGTACGTCTGTTGAAGAAAGTAAAGCCACTGAAATGACGCAATATTGGTTTAATAAACTAGATAGCGAAGAGCAGATTGCTTTTTCAACTTGGGCAATTAAAAGCAGTAAAAAAGAGTTAACCTTTATAGATGGCAGTAAAAATCTTGAGAAACTGCATTATTGGTATCAAGAAGCAACTAAAGTTGAACAGAAAAATTTACGAACTTGGGCTGTTGGTAATCTAAAATAGCGATAAATTTATCCTGATCATTATTCTGCCTGTAATCATTTAGGTTGGTTTTTAATTACCAATCTAAAAAACTTCTTTTTCTATCGATGTATCTTAAATATCAATTCAACTCGTGAACTGTAAAAATATTGATTTTTCATAAAATGAAGTAAATGTCATTTGCATTGGTTTTCTTGATGATCTAGTTACAAAACACCCTCTAAATTTGATTTCAAAGTGTTTAAACATCAAAAAACTATGTGTTTTAACTTAACTTATTGTTTTAAAGTGGTTGTAATTGGATCCCAATAATATTGGGATCGACCTCTTTTTTTGAACGACCAAATGCTAAATTCCATTGGTAATTTGCACCACGAAGGTAGTCTTAATTTCAAGCAGACAGGTTGATGTTCATTACTTAGCCTGTCTAAGCTAAAAAGAAATGGTTCGCTTTTTAGCTTAACTTTTTTATTTAGGACATGATGTTTTGGTAAAAGGTAAAAGGTAAAAGGTAAAAGGTAAAAGGTAAAAGTAAAAAATCAGAGCAATATCTGAAGAAACTAGCAATGGAATTTGATGCGGGGGAAGTTAATCTTAAAAGTTATGATCTATCATATCAAACTGCGTTAGATGAATGTTGTAAGTTAGAGAATGCGTTTATATTAGGCATGTTAGGGCAATAATATTTATAGTGAATACTCAGATGGTTTGGAGTTTTATAGCCTCTGGGATGCGGGGCGAAGAGCAGGCTCGGTTCCAAATATGTAAATGCATAATTATCTTCGCATTTTAAAGATGATTATCAGCAAATTATATTGAAAATTTATTGCCTGTGATATATTCAGCACTACTTGCCTGAATCAACTGGAAATATCATGTTCAAAAAATTATCAATTATTAGCTCATTCGCTTTACTTGCAGCTTGTTCATCAAATCCTGTTTCTGATAACTATGTTGATGATGTTGTTATTCAGAAAAATAGCCATGACACGTATACACAGATTGTGGG
The DNA here is from genome assembly GCF_002835995.1 of Psychromonas sp. Urea-02u-13. Lineage (GTDB taxonomy): Bacteria > Pseudomonadota > Gammaproteobacteria > Enterobacterales > Psychromonadaceae > Psychromonas. Next base: position 35,649 of record NZ_PJBZ01000065.1, read on the forward strand.
TAAAGAGATAATCCCTGTTGATCTACTTGAGCATAATCTTGCGCTAAAAGTTTCTGTACTTGATGTTGTTGCTAATATTGCCAATGACAGTACACAGTCGGTGGAATCTGTTGTTAATTTTGATATCCAATACAGCGAAGCTAAAAACGAAACAAATACTGAAAAAAATGAACAACAAGATTTTGTTAAGTATGATTTAGTCACCGTGACTGAAATGCCAATCACACTTGAGTCTACCTCTGCTTCTCGTGATTGTGATGATAAAATTTGTACGGTAACACAAAGCTTTTCTTTTCCTATTGCAACGGAATTATTACAAAACGGTCAACAAGACGGTGTAAAATTCTTATTAGAGCAAAATGAAAACGGCGAGCTACAGTTAGAAACAATGATCCCTGGTCGTTACTTAACCGCACTTTTCGCTCAATAATATTGACTATTTAACCTACGGAAAGCGATCTCCGTAGGTCTTCGCTAATCTCGCTAAAACGCCTGTTTTTCTGACACTTTATGCCCCTTTTTACGTGACATCCAAATTTAGTTCCCCGCTTCCTTTTACTGCTGTTGTTCATCATAGCGCTGTGCTAAAATCGCGCGAAATTATTACCCATGATACTTCAAGATACAAAGTCAGCAAGGCAAATTATGCCTAGATGCTAGGCATAAAATTGAAGCCTAGTAGTCTAAGTCGAAATTTTATAACGACGTAGATAGGTACAAGTTGCATTGCCCTATGGGGCGTAAGCTCGAAAACCAGCTCTGCGTTACAACAATCGAAAAGTGAATAACAATTACCTCATGTTGTGCCTTGAGCTGATTGTCGAGCTTGCGCCTGACAAAGCATCTTGAGGTAACATGGGTATAGCCATCATATTATTAACTTATTCATTTTCTTTAAGGAAGATAGAAATGTTACACAAATCTAAACCGTTAAGTGTTTTGTTAACGCTTATTGCTGTTTTTTTCTCGCCTGCGTTATTTGCAAGTAACGGTGGCGCAATAGATTTAACTTCACACAGTATCGGTTATGCCTCTTTACTCGTTTTTGGTATCGCGTATTGCTTGGTAATGCTGGAGGATGTTATTCATCTTCGTAAATCTAAACCTGTTTTAGTTGCTGCTGGTATTATCTGGGCAATGATCGGTTTCTATTACACGCAAAATGGCATGAGCCATGAAGCTGAAGCTGCATTTCGTCATAACTTATTAGAATATGCAGAACTATTCTTCTTCTTATTGGTAGCAATGACATATATCAATGCGATGGAAGAACGTCAATTGTTCGATGCATTACGAGCTTGGATGGTAAACAAAGGTTTTACACTACGTAATATTTTTTGGCTAACGGGTATATTAGCGTTCTTTATCTCTCCGATTGCCGATAACTTAACAACTGCGTTATTAATGTGTGCGGTTGTCATGAAAGTGGGTGGCTCAAACCACAAGTTTATCGCTATAGCGTGTATCAACATCGTTGTGGCAGCGAACGCCGGTGGTGCATTTAGCCCATTTGGTGATATTACAACCTTGATGGTTTGGCAGAAAGGCATGGTGCCGTTTGCTGATTTCTTCAAGTTATTCCTTCCTTCAGCGGTTAACTTCCTTATTCCTGCCATTATCATGAGCTTCTATATCTCGAAAGAAGTTGCTCAAGGTGACGGTGAAGTTGTACATATGAAACCAGGTGCTAAGCGCATCGTTGGTCTATTCTTACTGACTATATTCAGTGCCGTAATGGGACACTCATTCCTAGGTATGCCACCTGTATTAGGCATGATGACCGGTCTTGGTTTCTTACAATTCTTCGCTTTTTACTTACGTAAAACCCATAAAAAACATTACGATGAAGCAATCGCACATACGAGTGATGTAAAAGAGCATGAGCGTTTACGTACACTAGGCGACGGCGCACCGTTTGATATCTTTGGTAAAGTTGCTAAAGCAGAGTGGGATACCTTGTTATTCTTCTACGGTGTTGTTGTTTGTGTCGGTGGTCTTGGTTTTATCGGTTACTTAGGCATGGTTTCTCATGCTATGTACGCAGACCCAGCCTTTATTACTTGGGCAAATATTCTTGTTGGTGTTCTCTCTGCTATCGTAGATAACATTCCGGTCATGTTTGCGGTATTAAGCATGGAACCTGTAATGAGTGAAGGTCAATGGTTATTGGTAACATTAACAGCAGGTGTCGGTGGTAGTATGTTATCAATTGGTTCTGCTGCGGGTGTTGCACTAATGGGGCAAGCACGCGGCATTTATACTTTTGGTGTGCATATGAAATGGATGCCGGTTATTGCACTCGGTTATGCTGCTAGTATCCTGACTCACCTTTGGTGGAATGCTGACTTGTTTATGCATTAAAAGTATCAATTAAGCCGAGCTAAATCGGTTTAATAGATAACTAACAACGCGAGATATGGCTTTTGTCTATCTCGCGTTTTTGTTACTGGGGTTAAAAAACGATTCACCACAGAGCCGCTACGCTACACAGAGAAAACGAAGAAAACGAAGAAAACAGAATCGATGTTTATTGGTTTGCCTCCCTTTTCCTTTGTGCCTCTGTGGTAGCGATGTTTTGAAGTTAGTTTTTGGATTTTCTCCTTTCATCTTTGTGGTTAATCGCTTTTGTTAAGCTTTAATCAGTCAGAGCTTTAGCCTTGAGCGTTTTTGTTTTAATATTCATCACTCACTATTTCCTCCTTTTGGATAAACAATGAAACTCAACCCCGGGCAAGACGCCGCTGTAAAAATGATCTCTGGCCCCTGTTTAGTCCTCGCGGGTGCGGGAAGTGGTAAAACACGTGTGATCACCAATAAAATTGCGCACTTAGTGCAAAACTGTGATTATTTAGCAAAAAACATTGCTGCTGTTACCTTTACGAATAAAGCAGCCCGTGAGATGAAAGAGCGTGTAAGCCAAACCTTAGGTCGTAAAGAATCGCGTGGTTTGATCGTGTCCACCTTTCACTCTTTAGGCTTGGATATTATTAAACGCGAAGTTAAAACCCTAGGTATGAAAGCGGGATTTACACTGTTTGATGATCAAGATAGTTTGGCACTGTTAAAAGAACTAACCGAGAAGCAACTGCAAGAAGATAAAGACCTGCTAAAAGCATTAATGTCACAAATTTCAAATTGGAAAAATGCGCTTATTTTACCGCCTCAAGCGATCAAACAAGCGAAAGGCGAACAAGAGATTATTTTTGCGCATAGCTATGATCTTTATCAACGCCAATTAAAAGCGTATAACGCTCTCGATTTTGATGATCTTATTGTATTACCCACATTATTGCTTTCTCATAAAGAGGAAGTGCGATTACGCTGGCAGAAGAAGATTCGTTATCTATTAGTTGATGAATACCAAGATACCAATACCAGCCAATATGAGTTAATTAAAGCTTTAGTGGGTGAACGTGCACGTTTTACCGTGGTAGGAGATGACGATCAGTCTATCTATTCATGGCGTGGTGCACGTCCTGAAAACTTAACCATGTTACAGGCCGATTTCCCGCAATTGAAAGTGATTAAACTTGAGCAAAACTACCGTTCAAGTCAGCGAATATTGAAGTCTGCTAATGTATTAATCGCTAATAATCCGCATGAGTTTGAAAAACGTCTATTTAGTGAATTAGCCTATGGCGAACCCTTAAAAGTATTAACCGCTAAAGATGAAAAGCAGGAAGCGGAACGTGTAGTGATGGAGATCTCTGGGCATAAATTTATGAATGGCAGTGGATTCAAAGATTATGCCGTGTTATATCGAGGAAATCATCAAAGTCGTTTACTTGAAAAAGTGATGATGGAAAATCGTATTCCCTACAAGATAAGTGGCGGCACCTCTTTCTTTGCCCGTGCAGAAGTAAAAGATATTATGGCTTACCTTAAAATACTGGTAAATCATGATGACGAAAATGCCTTTATCCGTATCGTTAACAAGCCACCTCGTGGTATCGGTGCGGTGAGCCGTGAAAAACTCGGTAACTACGCGAATTTACGTCATATCAGTATGTTTGCTGCTAGTTTTGAAATGGGGCTAGAGCAAACACTTAATGGTAAAGGTTTATTATCGATTCAAGCGTTTACACGTTGGTTAGTGGAATTAAACGATCGCTTAAAACGTGAAGAGCCAATTGATGTGGTACGTGATTTGATTCGTGATATTGGTTACGAAGATTGGCTCTATGAAAGTAGTCCAAGCCCGAAAGCCGCTGAAATGCAGATGAAAAATGTCTCGATGTTATTTAAGTGGGTCACTGAGATGTTGAAAGGCGATTCGCTCGATGAACCGATGACACTAGAGCAGGTTGTGGCGCGTTTAACGCTACGTGACATGTTATCGCGTAACGAAGAAGACGAAGAGTTAGACCAAGTACAGCTGATGACGTTGCATGCTTCGAAAGGGCTTGAGTTCCCGTATGTTTATTTAATCGGTATGGAAGAGGGAATCTTACCTCATCAAGTGAGTATCGATGAAGATAACGTGGAAGAAGAGCGCCGTCTTGCTTATGTAGGCATTACACGTGCGCAAAAAGAGCTGACTTTTATTATGGCTAAAGAGCGTAATCAATATGGTGAAACAATTAACCCAACACCAAGTCGATTCTTATTAGAACTACCACAAGACGATTTAGATTGGGAAAGTGGACCGCGCAAGAAAACAACAGAGCAGAAAAAAGCCGTTGCAGACAAAGGTGTTGCCAGTTTAAAAGCGCTATTCGATTAAGGAAAAGTAGTTTTAAGTGATTAGCCTTCAGCTGTCAGTTAAGTCAAAAACGGTGTTTTCCTTCGTGTTCTCTATGTAACGAAGTGGTTTCGTGGTTAATTTTTTGTTGTTTATGTTTAAGCTTAATTAATCCCTAATTTGTGATCAAGGTAGTCAGTAATTACTGATTTTAATTAATCTGAAATAATTCTGAACTATCATTATCATTCGCAGCCAAACGTAGGTCATATTAAGTGTTGTTAGTGAAAATCGTTTGATTGCTATTAACTATTGAACTTATAGATTTAAACGATTTTACCTATTTAAAGGTTTTGCGCATAATGCACCCATCAAAACGAAACGCGGTTTACGAAAACATGTTTTGTTAAAAAATTCATAATCAGTTAATTCAATAATATAAATACTCAGGAGTTTCAAATGTTAAATAATATCGAAGGTCAAAGCGTTCCAAATGTAACTTTCCCTACTCGCCAAGGTGATGAATGGGTAAATGTAACAACTGACCAACTATTTAAAGGCAAAACAGTTGCTGTATTCGCATTACCGGGTGCATTCACACCAACTTGTTCTTCTACTCATCTACCTCGTTACAATGAGTTAGCAGATGTATTAAAAGAAAACGGCGTTGATGAAGTGGTATGTATCAGTGTAAACGATACGTTTGTAATGAACGCATGGCTTGCTGACCAAGAAGCTGAAAACATTACTGTTGTTCCTGATGGTAACGGCGAATTCACAGATGGCATGGGCATGTTAGTTGACAAGTCTGACATCGGTTTTGGCAAGCGTACTTGGCGTTACAGCATGTTAGTAAAAGATGGCGTAATTGAAAAAATGTTCATCGAGCCAAACCAGCCAGGCGACCCGTTTGAAGTTTCTGACGCTGATACAATGCTTAACTACGTTAATGCAAATGCAAAAGCGCCAGAAGCAGTAAGCTTATTCACTAAACCTGGTTGTCCTTTCTGTGCTAAAGCGAAAGCCGCTTTAAAAGAAAACAACGTGCGTTTTGAAGAAATTGTTTTAGGTACTGATGCAACGACAGTTAGCTTACGTGCAATTACAGGCCAAACAACAGTGCCACAACTGTTTGTTGGTGGTAAGCATATTGGTGATAGTGAAGCAGTAACAGCTTACTTCGCTAAATAAACCCTTAGCTATCAGCTGTCAGTTATCAGCTGTTAGTGAGTGAAATCGAATAGGGCACAGTTTGAATCATTTAAGCTGTGCTTTTTTTTACCTAAAAATTAGTTTTTATGCCTATTTGCTTAATGACTTGAACAAATAAGCATCAAAACTGCCCTTAATTGGAGTATTAAAATGAAAAATATAAATGTAGAAGTGGCAGTCATTGGTGGTGGAACCGCTGGTTTAGCATCATACCGCGCAGCAAAAGAATATACAGATTCAGTATTGTTAATCGAAGGCGAGCAGTTCGGAACAACCTGTGCCCGCGTAGGCTGTATGCCAAGTAAATTATTAATTGCAGCCGCAGAGAGCGCACATAGCGCGCAACACACTGCACCGTTTGGTGTATTTGTTGATGGTAATGTACGTATTGATGGTCAAAAAGTAATGCAACGTGTACGTGATGAACGTGATCGTTTTGTCGGTTTTGTTGTTGAAGCGGTTGATGGTATTAACCAAGCGGATAAATTAATGGGTAAAGCCACCTTTGTTGATAAAAATACACTGATTATCGGCGACCATACTAAAGTAACTGCTGAACGCATTGTTATTGCAACAGGCTCTCGCCCTGCTTACCCGGGTGTATGGAATGAGTTAGGTGATAACTTGATTATCAATGATGATCTCTTTGACTGGACTGACTTACCAAAATCAGTGGCTGTATTTGGTCCTGGTGTTATTGGATTAGAATTAGGGCAATCATTGCATCGTTTAGGTGTTGAAGTCTTGATGTTTGGTATGGGCGGACAAGTTGGACCATTCACTGATCCGGACGTAATGGCTTATGCACAAAAAACGTTTTCAGATGAGTTTTATTTAGATGCAGATGCAAACGTGACAGAGATGATTCGTAAGCATGGTCAAGTTCAAATTACTTATATCGACAAACAAGGTGTTGAGCAAGTTAAGCTGGTTGAATACGTTTTAGCAGCAACGGGTCGCCGTCCTAATGTTGATAACCTAGGCTTAGAGAGTGTAGGTTTGGAAAATGATGCTCGTGGAGTGCCGATTGCAGACCCATTTACCATGCAGACATCCGTTGAGAATATATTTATTGCCGGTGATGCAAGTAATCAAATTCCGCTTCTACATGAAGCCGCCGACCAAGGAAAAATCGCAGGTAGTAATGCGGGACGTTTCCCTGACATCCGTGTCGGCCTACGTAGAACTTCTATTGCGGCTGTATTTACAGATCCACAATTAGCAATGGTTGGTCTAAGCCGTAAACAAGTAATGGAAAAGCTAGGCAGTTGTGGCTGTTTTGAAACAGGCACTGTTTCCTTTGAAGATCAAGGCCGTAGCCGAGTCATGCTAAAAAACAAAGGCCTGTTACATATTTATGCAGAGCACGGTACTGGACGTTTATTAGGTGCAGAAATGATTGGTCCGCAAGCAGAACATTTAGCGCATCTATTAGCATGGGCACATCAGAACAGAATGACTATCTCACAAATGTTAGATATGCCATTTTACCATCCCGTGATCGAAGAAGGTGTAAGAACCGCATTACGCGACTTGAATGCCAAGCTAAAACTAGGCACCGCAATGATCAACCAATGCATGGAATGTGGCCCAGGTTGTTAGTTGTAGGGAATAAATAAAAATAATTCTCCGTCATTCCGAGTACTACCACCATCGTCATTCCCGAGTTGTTTTATCGGGAATCTCAGTGAGTAGCTATTAGCCAAATCAGATCCTCGATAAACCACTTCGAGGGTGACGGCAAGGGGCATTGCCCTCATACACGGCCCGTCATTCCCGAGTTTTTT
>NZ_PJBZ01000066.1 GCF_002835995.1 Psychromonas sp. Urea-02u-13
GAATCCTGCTCTCGCAACCAATTTTACTTGAGAAAAGCTCATCGGGTTCAACTCTTAGTAAACACTGGCAAAGGTCGTAGGTTTAAATCCTTCTATCGAAACCAATTCTTTTATTTATTAAAAGAATACAGTTGTAAAAGAATTAGAAAAAGAAACACCAATTACGGACGCGAGATGGAGCAGTCTGGTAGCTCGTCGGGCTCATAACCCGAAGGTCGTAGGTTCGAATCCTGCTCTCGCAACCAATTGATTTAAAAGAAACCTTCAAGTAACACTCCCACTAGATATATCCTGTTAAAAAACCCTAAACATAATTTAAAATAAAATCAAAAAGCTATTTAAACTAAATATATTTATCTATTCTATAAGTTTCCCTTATTGGAGAAAAAGCGATATAGCATATATTCAGCTGACCACTTTTCTACCTATCCAAGTTATGTACCTACTATTGAACCTAAGTTATCTTTGCTCTTCTATATTATGCTTTATGATCGGCTGAAAAATATCACCATATAAACTATGTAATACTATGTCTTTAGGTGTTTTTTTTGTCTTTTTAATGTTTTTCCAAGGCACAATGTAAAGCATTTGTGGTAATTCTTTATTACCTTTGATGAAGGTCGTCGTTAGTTCTAGTTTGTCCTCGCTCTTATTATCGGTATTGGCATAAAGATTGATACTGATGATAAGTAAAAATAACGCTAATAACCTCATATTATTGATTCTCCATTGTTGCTTGTAATCCAGCTAACCATTCACGTGTTTGTTTATCTTTGTTTTTGGTGTTCTCTAAATAAAGTTGATAATGGCTGATGGCGTTAGGGATATCTTGTAAATAGATATCGTAAATAAGCGCTAGGTTATAGTGTGCTAATGAATAGTTAGGGTTGTAAGTTAATGCCTCCTGATACAAAGACTTGGCGGCTATGATGTTACCTTTACGTTGCTCTAATGAAGCCATGAGGTTTAATGCTTGTACCATTTTAGGGTTTTTTTGTAATGCCATTTTCACAAAATTTTGTGCTTCTTGGTATTGTGCTTTTTTAACACTGATTAATGCTAAATTTGCCCATGACCCCGCTATATCAGGTTGTAACTGACTCATTTTTGTAAATAATTTATGTGCTTTATCTAATTCATTATTGTTAAGGGCAATCAGCGCCTTTGTATATACAGAGAGCTCTATTTTAGTTGATTTGGCACTTAGCTCATCGCGCTTATTGTCAGGCTCTTGTATCGTTGGTTGCGTTGTTGTACAGCCTGCGCTGAATAGTAATAGCAAACCAGAGATGGCTAATTTAGTGTAATACATTGATAACATCCTCTAATTTAGGTTCGCGTTGGTAACGCAGTGGAAATAGTATCTGTAATTGCTGTAAACTTTTTTGTAGCCATTGATCGTTAATGCCTTCTGCGCTGTAGCGTAAATTGGTCTCATAAAACTCAATGCTTTTCTCTTCAAATGGAAAGGCCTGATCTTCAAGTAAAAACATATATTCTTCTTGCTCATCTTGATCAAGGTGTTTCGGGATTTCAGAGCTTAATAATGCTTGGCTAAAACCATTATAAATCGCGGCAATTGCGTGGGTCGCTTCGGTTGCTGTTTCTTCTATGCCAAAAGAGGCTGCTTTCGCATAATAATTAACAGCCAATCGCATCGACAGTTTTTTACGTTTTAGGTGTTTCTTCAGTGGCTGCACCAAGTTAATGCTACTAAATGTTTTATGTTGATCACGTGCTAACGATATTGCTGCAATAGAAGCAATAAAATTGGTTCGTGTATTTTTAACATTGGTTGGGTGACGTTTATCTGCCTCGATTATTCTTTTTTGCCATATTAAGCTCTTTTTATAGGCTTTTGCTTTATCATTTAATAGAGTTAATTGGTATAGAGACTCTTGGTAGGCGGGAAATGGTTTTTTATAATTATTTACGTATTTTTCATAAGAACGAATAGCCGCACTTGCTTCGTTATTATTTTGATAGAGCTGTGCCGCTTTTAATAATGAAGCCATTTGGTAGGTTACACTATTATCTTTACTTGATAATTTTTCAAGCTCCTGCGCTGCAGCTACGTTTTGCTGGGAATTTAAGTAAGCAATCGATAACTTTTTAGTTACATCTGTTGAAAATTTATGCTTTGGGAAATACTTTCTAAAGGTCTTAATATGTACTATTGCAGGTAACCATTGTTGATGCGTAATAGACAGTGTAATTGCATCGTATAAGCCCGCAGGAGCTGCTTCTGTATTTGGTGCGATAGTCACAATTCTTGCATAATGGGTAATTGCTTGGTCAATTTTCTTGTTTTTTACCGCCTCTTCGCCTTGATAAAAGATAGATAAAGATAATCCTTCTTCGATATCACTACGTGCTTTGCGGGCTAAGTTTTTGCTGCTTGTTAATGCTAGATAAGTTGATTCTGCTATTTCATACTGCTGGTTATGAAAATAGGCATTGGCTTTGATGGTGTTTATTTGATTGATTAAGTTAGATTTTTTATTACTAACAGCAAGCTCGGCTAAGGCTGCTGTCGCACTGTATCGTTTGTTGTTGTAGGCAATATTTGAAGCGTAAGCAATTACTTTTAATGTGTTTTTATCGGTTGGATATTGCTCAGCATATAAGCTTGAGTAGTTAATTAGTTTTGTTAGCCATTCATTTTTTTGCGTTGCCTGTCGCGTACTGTCATAAAGTGATGAAACTAATAAAATAGATTGATAGGCGGCTTCTTTGTTAATGATGGTTTGCTCGTCAAAAGCGGCTAACTGGTAATGCTTTACTGCGTCGAGTGAGTCACCATGAGTGTTATAGAGAGAAGCTAATAGAAAATGGATGTTATCTTGACGTGCATAGAGCGTAAAGTGTGTTAAATAGTTTTTATACCATCGCTCTGAATGGATGAAATCTTGTTGTTTTTTGTTCTGTTGATAACGCTTATGATAGGTCGCTGTCTCAGTCAGAATATGTTTTTTTAGCGCGCTATTGATATCATCATATATTTTTTTATTAATGTTCTTTTGGTTTTTCCAATATTGACTATTAGGTTGATAAATATTATAAAATTTTTCAAATGTGGCACTACGCTTTTCAATAAAACCAGCTTCTTTCCATATATTAATGATTTTTAATGTCGCTAGTGGCGCAAATTGAGAGTCATGATTATATGCGATAAAGTTTTCTAAGGTACTCGCAGCATCATTATATTGCTGTTGTTTAAAAAATACAGCGCTTAAGCTACGATAAATATAATAATCATTATCTGCATATTCTGAGTTTTCTAAATAGATACTAAGTGGTTCAGCACCTCCTAAGTAAGAGAATGAAAGCGCCAATGCACGGAAATATTCATCAAAAAGACTTTGCTTGCTGATAGTTAACTGCTCATAGTCTGAAAATTCATTAATATTGATAACACGCACAAAATCATCAGCCGCTTCAATGTAAAATTCTTGTTTAAAGCGAGACCATCCCCTTTTATATAATGATTTTTCGTAGAATAAATTGTTCTTTTTTGTTGTAATAATTTCTGTGTATTTATCTTCTGCAATTAAGTATTGGCGCTTGGTGAATGCATATTCTGCAAGTCGAAATTGTGCTTCAACATAAAATTTTGATTTAGGATGATTATCCGTGAGTTGTTGTAATACGACGTGGGTCTGCTCATATAACCCTTTTTGGTCGTAGGCTTTAGCTAATTGATAAAGTGAGATATCGTTATTCTTAGCATCAGGGTAATCCTTGATCGATGTTTCCAGTAACTCCATAACCCGATTTAATTTTTGATCCGCAAGTTGATTGGTTGCTTTTTCATCTTCAGTTTCATTGAGTAATTGCTCTGATAGTTTAAATTCAATATTAGCGAGTCTATTTAATGCATCTGAGCGAGATAAATCTTGCTTGGAAGAGTGCTCAATATAATTTATATATGCTTCACGAATATCACTGTCAGATTTATTTAAATTTACTTTTTTATCTGCTAATTTATCAAGTTGCGATGTGTCATCAATGCTTTCTAGCGTTTGACGAGCCTCAAAACTTTCTTGGTCGTTACAAGCGGTGATCAACACACTACAGAGTAGTGTGAGATAAAGGTAAGGTGATTTAAAAAGTATCATTGTTCAGCCGTATTGTTATCAAAAAGACGCGCTAAGCCATAGCGAGATTGGTCAAGGTAACTTGTGAGGTTATCGATTTTGTGCTGTAAAAGCACTTTCCCCATTTCATTCGTAGTTTGTTGGTAAGTATCGCTGAGGTCTTTATATTGTTTTTGTAATGTGTTTTTTTCTATATAAGATTGATATTTACCTATTAACGAACGGTTTTTAAAATAATAATTAGGGTAGTAGGGGGTAAAAGAAAGCGTATTTTCAGCTAAGGAGGCAGTAAAGTTTGTATCTGCAGTTATAAGCGATAACGATAAATCTAATGGGGCATTAAGTCTCTTTTTTAAATCGTTTATTTTCTTTTTGTAGTATGTTTCTGCTTGCGTGTAACCCGTCGAGGCGGCCACTAATTGATTGGATTTTTCATAGAAAAAAGGCATTAACAAATACGACTCATGTACCGGTAATTCGTCATGTAATTGCTTTTTTAAATAACGAGTTGCGTTAAGTGCACCAATATCATCGCCTTGCTGTGCCGCTGTTAATGCAATACCTAAAATGGCTTGATTCGCATATTTACTATTACTACCCACTTGATGAAAAGTAGTACGCGCGGTACGGTAATACCCTTGGTTGAGTAATGAATAAGCAAGGGTTACGTATAAACGGTTTAGCGTCGCTTCATGCGGTGATTTTTTCTGCACGTTAAGTTGTTTCTGAATAATGATATGAGCATCTGTCCACCAACCTTGTCTTAGATTTGCTATTGCAAGGTTCAGTTGTGAGCTCGTGTAATAAGTAGAATCGTTTGGTACTTTTTCGTATTCTTTTATGGCTAAATAGTGTTCATTCATTTTCTGAAATGAAATACCTCTCATCAATAAAGCAGAATGATATTTTTGGTTTTCTAAGAAATTTATTTCTGTAGTGAGATTTTTAAGTACCTTTTTCCACTGTCTGCGTTGAAAGTAAAAATCGGCTAATAAAAAGTTTGCATGCGTTGCTAAGCTTGTGTCTCCTTGCTCTGTTACTTCATTTATTAATGTTTTCGCTGCGTGGTAAGCATTCACTTTTAATAATTTTTTGATAAGTATAAAAATAGCAGGGTCGTCGTAATAACGCTTAATCATGTTCATGTTGTTAATAATTAGTGCCGTATTTTTTATTTCTTGAGTGTCATTTAATTGCTTTAGTAGCGCGGAGATTGAAGAGTATTTTTTAGTTTTATAAATAGGATCTTTTAATAAGTCGCGATAAAATTTTTGTGTGAAATCTTGGTGCACTTTATCTACACGATCGAGCATTTCTTGAGTATCTGATTGCTCATTAGCCCAACACGTAATGCTGAAAAAGCTACTCGTCAGAATGAGTACGGTAAATATTTTTTGTATATAGGCGTGCATTTGATTTCCATTCAGTGCAAGTATAGATCGTACTATTAGCCGTTATTATCAACAGTAGCAGCCAGAAAGAGGAAGCTTTTATTCCTTTTTTTGGCTGCTACTTAACAGTCAAAGTCGCTATTTTATGAAATGTCGTAGCTGAATAATCCTTGATCGCAAACATTTACATTAATATGCGTGATTTCTTCATCCTTAGACATTTTAGTTAAACACTCAACAGCCATTTCTGGTAGTAAAGTACGTGTTAATATATTTTCAATATTACGCGCTCCTGTATCTACCTCTTGGCTACGCGCAAGAATATGTAACATAACGTCTTCGTCGTAACTAAAGCTTGCGTTGTAATGTTCTTTTACGCGTTTAGCAATACGGTTCATATTGATCTTACAAATCTTCAGTAAGTTCTCATCACCTAGTGGGTAATATGGAATTACCGTTGTACGACCTAGAAATGCCGGCTTGAAGTAATTCAAAAGTTGTGGCCTGAAGTTATCTAATAATACGTCTGGGTCCGGCAACGTTTCGCTTTGTTCACAAATTGCTCGAATATGCTCTTCTGCTGCATTCGAGGTCATGATAATCACGGTATTTCTGAAGTCAATATCACGTCCTTCGCCATCTTTAATGGTACCTTTATCGAACAAGTTATAGAAAATATCTTGCACCCCTGGGTGTGCTTTTTCCATTTCGTCTAATAAAATAATACTGTGTGGTTTACGACGTGCAGCTTCTGTTAATACGCCACCTTCACCGTAACCAACATAGCCTGGAGGTGAACCTAGTAGCATGGATACTTTATGTTCCTCTTTAAACTCTGACATATTGATACAGGTAATGTTTTGTTCTCCACCGTATAACTCGTCTGCAAGTGCTAATGCGGTTTCTGTTTTACCGATACCACTTGAGCCAACCATGAAGAAAACACCAATCGGTTTACGTGGATCAGTTAAGCCTGCGCGTGATGTTTTGATACATTCTGCTATTGCTTCTAAGGCATGATCTTGACCAATAATACGTTTTTGTAACGTATCTTTTAGATTCATAATGGCTTGGATCTCGTTTGAAACCATTTTACCAACTGGTATACCTGTCCAGTTAGCAACCACTTCAGCAATCGCTTGCGCGCCAACATTAACTTGAATCATTGGCTCATCACCCTGTAATTCAGTTAATGCTGTCATCTGTGCTTGTAACTCTTGTTTGATAGCGATTAATACATCATCAGTTAATAATGCTTGATCTGTTTCTGCTGTTTTTTCTTGAGTGCTTACCAGGTCATTTTTTTCTTTAGCGGTAAAGCTATCTTCAATCTGTTTTTGTAAGCCGTGAATAGTTGAAACTAATGCCAGTTCCTTCTTCCACTGCGCCTCCTGTTTGGCTAATTTTTCTGCTAATGTAACGTTCATTGCCGTTAATTCATCGATTTTTTCTTGGTGGTTGCCATGTGCCGCATGCTCACGTTCGAGTGATTTAATCGTCGTCGTTGTTTGAGTAATATTTCGACGTGTATTTTCAACACTTTCAGGCGTTGCACTTTGACTTAATGAAACACGGGCGCAGGCCGTATCTAGTAAACTAACTGACTTATCGGGTAGTTGACGAGATGTAATGTAACGACTAGACAGCTTAACAGAATCAATAATCGCCTCATCCATGATGTTAACACCGTGATGATTTTGTAACATGCCCGCCATTGCGCGCATCATATTAATTGCTTTCTCTTCACTTGGTTCTTCAATTTTTACAACTTGGAAACGACGTGTTAGTGCTGGATCGCGTTCGAAGTATTTTTTGTATTCAGCCCACGTAGTCGCTGCAATCGTACGCAATTCACCACGTGCTAAAGCAGGCTTTAATAAATTAGCTGCATCTCCTTGACCTTCTTTACCACCTGCTCCAATAAGGGTATGTGCCTCATCAATGAACATAATAATAGGTTGTGGGGATGCTTTTACTTCGGAAATTACTGATTTTAGACGATTTTCAAACTCACCTTTAACGCTTGCTCCCGCTTGTAATAAGCCTAAATCGAGCGAGCGAACCGACACATCTTTTAATGCTTCTGGTACATCACCTGATGCGATACGCAACGCAAAACCTTCTACTACTGCTGTTTTACCAACACCCGCTTCACCGGTTAAAATAGGATTGTTTTGACGGCGACGAATCAAGATATCGATGATTTGGCGAATCTCTTCATCACGACCTAAAATAGGGTCTATTTTCCCCTTTTTGGCATCATCGGTAAGGTTCACTGTAAATTTATCAAGAGAGGGTGTGTTGCTGGGGGTTGCTGATGCTTGGTTATTGTTAGATGAAGTATCACCCATCATATTACCAGCAGACTCTGCAGTAGTACCCACAATCGCACGAGTCACTTCACGTAATGATTCTGGTTTTATTTTTTTCAATTCACCTGACAATGCGCCGATAGTCTGTCGTAAGGTATCATCTAATAATAACGCCGTTAGAATATGAGCAGATGTTGCGACCGGCTGACCATATTCAACTGATGCAAGCATCCACGCATTTTTACTAATATCAACAAGAGTAGGAGAAAGGGCCGGAGCACGAGTATTGCCCCCTTTGATGCGGTCCAACTCACGATTTAAATCTTGAGTTAAACGTCCTAAATCTACGTCAAATTTTTCTAGAATCGCGACGATATCACTATCGCGTACTTCTAACAGCTTTAGTAACCAATGTTCAATTTCAACATTGTAATGAGTACGTGCTAGGCAGATCCCTGCGGCACCTTCCATAGCGTTACGTGAGGTTTCATTTAATCTGCCAACCAGCGATTTTAAATCAATTGTTACCATATCTATTCCTTAAGATTATTACGTCATTTTAATGTGTATTTAATATTTTTAGCAAACGCCGTCAACTTTAGCGCAACAAGCAATACCACATACTTTGGTAAAGCTCTGTGTCTCGTTATAAAACTCTCCAACACCGCCAGCGCGAATGATCCAATTAAATTTTTCTTCTTCTATGTAAGTAATGCCTGAAGAGTAACAAGGTAATGACTTGTATCGTTCATTGAGTGTTTCTTCATGCGTAATACTTGCGTACTCAAAAAAGGCATCAAATATGGAAGGTGAAATATAAAAACCTTTACATACTTCTTCCATATTAGGGCGGTTATCAATATTTTTACCCTGCTCTATGATTGTGAATTGCTCTGAGTCCCCCCAAGGAAAGATCGAGGAACATGCAGACAGCATTAAAATAAAGCCAATTAGCATAGTTATATAAGTGATCTTCATGAACGTTTGAAAATGTATGTTTTTTGAATGTTTTTCATGCGTTATCTCGCTGAAATTGATATATCAATTATTTCATTAGGATCATCTGTGTGCTTGCGTTGGCTTGATAACCAACTTGTCCAGCCGAGAATAGCATTATTGTTGAGAGAAGATTGAGGGATATCTTTTTTTAGTATGCGTAATGTGAAGCTATAGTCATGCTCAAAACCAAGGTAAAGACGAACCATCTCGTCTAATGCTTTCAGGTGAGGAGTCTGTGGTGTAAATTGTGTTAATTGTTGTTTGTTTAAAGGGCCTAAAATGATATTTATTTTCCCTTGAGCAAACCAGCCTTTTTTACCTAGCATGACTGTTTTTCCTAATTGATTATTTTGCCCAACAGATGAGCTACTCGGGAAACGAGTTCGTACATCATCAATTAAGTCTTGCCATTGCCCTACAAACTCCTTTATTTCTACAGGGAAAGAGAAGTGGCTTTCTAATATTTGTTTTAGGCCTGAAGCACTTTTTACATTACTGCTTAATAACCCCGCGTAATACAATAACGATTCGTCTTTAGTGTATAGACGCTCTTGTAGATGCTTAGTATTCAAGCCTACAAGAGATAACAGCATTTGAGTAAAATCATCTTTTATTTTTTTGTTGTGTAAACGGCTTCGTTCATATTGTAATGGTGCATCGTATTTTGTTGATGCTTGAAAAAATAACGAAGTAGTACGGTGATTAAATATGTTAAAAAAAGCTTTCATTGAATCATCTTTAAGCTTTAAGCGCTTTAGTACCGTTTCAGTATAGTGATACGGTAACACGCCATTACTGCCCGTTAAACCGATGAAATTTACATCCATTACCCATTGCTTATGCTGATTTTTTTGTTGTGTGCTGTGCTTAATAGAGGCGATTTCAGCAGAGGGGAAAGACAAAGACTGATTACTCGAAAAACGAATACACTCAGACTGCGGGGGCATAAATTTACCCACAGCATGCATCGCTGTCGTACCTGTTGGTTCACTATACCGATTACTTCGCTCTAATACCCTAACCGCCTGTTTGAAAGAAAACTGGTAAGGGTGATCTGATAATTTATCAATTATAGAAGTATTTTTTCGCCAGCTCGGGGAGGACATTTTTTTAAGTAACCTTCTTTATTTTTAGTTTGAATGAGTAATCGAGTAAATGAATTAATTGAGCAGTACAAGCCAAAGAAATGCTCTAATACGGTCGAAAATAGAAAAATGCTACTGCCACTTAACAGAGAGTCATCAATTTTTACCGTTATCTCAATGCCACGACACATGGCTGTGAATCCATCAATTGTAAGCGGTGAACTTATCGGTTTTGCGTTTACTTGCATAATTGATTCAATTAATGCGCGTGATACCGCCGAACCTTTAAAGTCATACAAACGTAATATTTCTTTTAAGGCTAAGCATGCATCATTACCACCTGTTAATGACAAGAAATTCAAATTCAAGTGCGAGATTAAACGCCAGCGCGCATGATCTCTGAGCGGTGGTCTAATTACGTGAGTCGGTTGCACAAGATAGCGAATTGCAGAGCAAGGGGGAGCGCTATCGACACACTGTAATTGTGACTCACCAACAGAGAAGGGAAGCTTTTGTGGTAAGTCTCGGTTACTACACAGAGTTTCTATCGTTAATGTTCGATCTTCTGGGATATTAGGATTGAAATTCAAATCGACTAAGGACAAAAATATATCACTGCCTTCATCTCTATCGTAATTATCAAGTTTTGCCTGACGACGCTTTGCAAACCAAAATGCGTGAGAGTCATCCTCTTGTTGCGCATGATTAATGCCGTAGAAAGGAAGAAAATCCATATCTTCCCCAACATAAGAAGATGCACTAACTTTATTTATACTATAAACCTCGTAGCCTAATGAGCGACGAGAGTCTGGGGTTATTTTATATTCGTGCTGAGTATGTTCAAGTTTTATCGGGTCTGCTGTATGACTGAACAAGTTAACCACTGGAGTACAGCCGAGGTTAAATGTTTGTGCTGATATATTGTGTTCAAGCTCGATATTTGCATCATTTAAATAGATGTATAAATCGAGAGAGTTTGCGTCATGCGATTTTAATTTCTCTGAAAGCCCTGTGATATCAATAAACATAAATTTTTCAGGAAAAGCAAAATATTCAGTTAATAAACGATATCCAATAAATGAATTATCTGGATAGGGTAACAAGCCTTCATTTTCTTTAAAGCCAACGGGCTGAACTATATTTAATCCTAAATCAATGGGTGACGTATCTGTTTCTGATACCGCCATGAAACTACGATTACAGTTATTTAATAGCATTTGATAAAGCGGATTAATATGTTGAGATTGCCCTTTTAGGTAAAAGCGTAAGACATCAATATTTAAATCGGAAAAATTGATATCACTGGAAAATGTCTTTAGTGATAACTTTAAAACACTTTCAGCGCCACGAACAGAGTTTGAACCTGGTGTAAAGAAAGGTTTGCCGAGCAGGCTCACGTCACTGACTTCAATGGGTAATAAAGGAACATCGTAGCCAGTAGTAAAACGACAATTCTCTCCTTGAAGTTGTGTTGTTTCTAATAGCGTCCCACTATTGATGGGGTAATTGGAATCTAATTGCTCTTTATCTGCCACAAATTGCACGATAGACATTGAAGGAAGTGGACGCTGGTAATGAGGGTAAAGACTACCTAGCAGTGCATCACTTATTTCAGGGAAATCATCATTCAATTTGTGCTGAATACGTGCATTTAGAAAAGCAAAACTTTCTACTAATCGAGAGGCATGTGGGTCTTCAATCGTGTCGTTATTGATACCTAAACGAGCTGCAATTTTAGGGTGTTCTTTAGAAAATTCAGCACCAAGTTGACGCATGTATACGAGTTCTTTTTCGTAGAATGGGAGTAACTCATCTGACATGGCTATATTTCCTTAACGCTGACTGAGCGTGTTACCGAGTCGAGAGTGGAATCAAATATAACCACTTCAGGAATTGGGTCTGCATAAATGACCGTATCAATACGGAAGCGTAATGTACGGTCTGCATTGTCACTATTATCGACAAAAGCAACTTTGACTGATTTAAAACGAGGCTCATAACTTTTTAGTATTGTTTCTAAATGGCTAATGAATTTTTTGCGGTGTTCTACATCACGAATATTGACCGTTGCTAAGTCTGGCAAACCATAATTGAAAATAGATTTATCAACTTCTGGGAAATCACTACTGGGTTTTATCATGTGATAACGTGTATTTAATAGCGACTCCAAGTCTCGGCTAATACCGGCCTTTAATTCCTTTACCTGCTGATGATGTTGTACTTTTTGTTCAGATTGATATTGAGGTTCATCATCAAATAAGCGATCTAAAATAGAAGGACGTAATTTTTTGTCTTTATCAAGGCGTGTCATAATTACTTCCTAAAACTTGCAAGTTCAGTTACCAACTCTAACTCAGAGACCATTTGGTCTAATTGATAATGTGGCTGAATATGAATAACACATAAATAACTTCCTGGTCGATTAGGATGCTCTTTAACACGAACATAACCATCTTTTAATGGGTATTTAGCTTGTTCTTCCCAGTCTAAATCTTCACTGCCAGTGGTATATTGCATTAACCATTTTCTAATATAATCTTCACAACTTTCAGGGCTAGTGAATGACCCTATTTTATCGCGAACCATCAATTTAATGTAATGAGAGATACGTGCCCCGCACAAAACGTGTTGTAACATAGAGGATATCTTCGAGTTGGTATCGACATCTAATGCAGCATAGCGTTTAGGCTTATGGATAGATTGGTTATTATAAAAAGTGCTATAAGGAGATAAATAACCTTGGCAAAGTGGAATAAAACCAAGTTCGCTTATTTTCCTTTCCGTGGCGTCGGTCAGAATCACATTAGTTAGTGGCTTATAGGCGATATCGTTTGCATCTGTGTCGTGGCTATCAAGTGCTAACTCTTTAAAAATACCCCCCGACAAATGATTACGAGGGGCTCCTCGAATATGGCCAAACCAACCAATATCAGTAAATTCTCGAATTAATATGCAACCGAAAGCATAACTTGCGTTGCCCCAGAGATTATTTTCACCCTGGCTATCTTTCTTTTCAAAAAAATTGATACCTTTATAGCTTGCCATTGTTTTTTGGTAAGGGCGTCGCATAAGTATTTTAGGCAGGGTTAAACCGATAAATCGAGTATCAGTTGTTTTTCTTAAAGCATGCCATTTGGAGTATTCATTTTGCGAAAAAACGTCTTCAAGAGGTACAGGTAAGCCAATACCTGAGAAATCATCCATCCCAAATAATTCGCTGGAAGCCGCTGTTATAAAGGGAGAAAAAGAAGCTGCTGCTATTTGTGCCATACCTGCTAGTGTCGAAAGGTCGTCATATGGATGATTTTTACTAATACGGTGGCTAATGTCATAATCCCCGATTAAGGCGCCGTAAGGCTCGCCACCTGGAGTACCGTATTCATCACTGTAAATTTTTTGAAAAAGTTGGCTTTGGTCAAACTCCATGGCTTTATTAATATCTTTAACGACTTCTGCCCACTTTATATCAAGCATTTTTATTTTAATGCTACGACAACCATCTGCTTGTTTTACCAGTAACCAAACCCCACGCCATGATGCCTCAAGTTTTTGCAAGGCTGGATGATGGATTATTTCATTTATTTGATGGTTAATTTGTTCATCAATTTCAGCAATCAAAAGCAGTAATGCATTTTTAGCTAATTTGGCTGAATGTAATTTACTTTTATCAACGAAGTTTTCAAGGCAATATTGTAATGCTTTCGTATCGTCTTTTTCATGCAGAAGATCTGTTAAACTAGTGATGTGTGCAGGCGGCTCTAAAACAGAGTCTAAGAGTGGAGTTTCAGATTGCGTCATGAGTCTGGCTGAGTAGGGCATGTTTTCTTAGCTTAAGATAAAACTATGTGCTGATTGTTATTCTCATTTTTAAGAAATAAGGGAACAAAAAACACACCTAATTGAGACATCTTTACATGCATTTTAAAGCGAGGGTTCAGCGTTAAAAATTGAGCCGCATGGCAAAGAGAAATCTGACGTTGGTGCATTATTTATCCCTAAATCTTAATTGAGTAATTAGCTCGTTTTTGGAATCTTAGCAACAAGTCGTAATGACGTTGTTAACTCTTCCATTTGTAACCAAGGTTGTAAGTGTGCTATTGCACTATAAACACCTGGTTGGCCCGGCACTTCTTTTACTTCAACATTTGCTTCGCGAAGTGGGTATTGAGCTTTCATTTCAGCACTTGCATCAGAGCTGTTATTTACATAACCATTGATCCATTTGTTTAACCATTCTTCGGCTTCAGCTGCTTCTACAAAAGACCCGATTTTGTCACGGCCCATTACTTTTAAGAAGTGAGCAATACGTGCCGTTGCCATAATATAAGGTAAGCGAGCAGATATTTCGTAGTTCGCTGTTGTATCTGGATCATCAAACTTCTTAGGTTTTTGTGTTGTTTGTCCGCCAAAGAACACTGCATAATCAGTGTTTTTATAATGACATAATGGCAAGAAACCTAGTTTACTTAATTCTGATTCACGGCGATCGGTAATAGCTATCTCAGTAGGGCATTGTGCATCTAAGTCTCCGTCGTCACTAATGAAAGTATGACTTGGTAAACCTTCAACCTTACCCCCTCCCTCAGCACCACGAATACTTGTACACCAACCATATGTTGCAAACGATTTAGTTAGTGTCGTTCCCATTGCATAGGCAGCATTCATCCAACAGTAGTGATCATGATCACTTTGACGTTGCTTACCATCTTCACCAATTGTTCCTTCTTCAAAGTTAAACGCTTCAATTGGTTTTGTTGATTCACCGTACGGGAGGCGAGCTAAAACTCGTGGCATTGTTAATGTGACAAATCGTGAATCTTCAGTATCACGGAAACTACGCCATTTAGTGTATTCAGAAGAATCAAATATCTTTTCTAAATCACGTGGCTTAGAAAGCTCTTGAAAAGAATCAAAACCAAACATTTGTGGTGCTGTCGCAGAAATGAAAGGACAAAATCCAGCAGCTGCAATATTAGAAATATTCGCTAACATATCAACATCATTTGGATGAGAAGAGAATTCATAATCCCCTATTAACGCAGCGTAAGGTTCACCACCGGCTGTTCCAAATTCACTTTCATAAACTTTTTTGAACGTTTGGCTTTGGTCAAATTCAACCGCTTTTTCAAGATCTTTTTGAATCTCTTTTTTACTGACGTTTAATACTCGAATTTTTAACTGGGAGCTTGTTTCAGAATTCATCACAGTATGATGAAGACCACGCCAAGAACCTTCAAGTTTATTAAACTTCTGGTCTTGCATGATTGCAGATAACTGCTTAGATAATGCTGCATCAATTGCATCAATAGCAGAATTGATAGTAACTGTTAAGCTCTTATCCCAAGTAACCGTGCCATTCATTGCTTCTTGAGTTAATGTTTTTAGTAACTCTTCAGTCTCGTTACGAGGTGTTTGACGTGTTGCACCAATCGCTTGCTCTAAAAAGCTAGTTTCTAATACTTCACTCTCTTCAGCTTGTGTTACTGTGCTTTCTTGTACTGACATTATTTATCTCCTTCTGAATCGCTAGCTTTAACGCCTAACTCGCCAGAAATAGAAGCAAGTGCTTCAGTATTGTTTAGGATATTTTCTAGAATATCCTCTAGCTCTTCTGAGCGATCCGCTTTACTTAGTAAATCTCTTAATTTATCGCGAGTCTCAAGTAGCTTCTTCAAAGGCTCTACTTGGTCAACAATTTTATGCGGTTCAAAATCTTCAATATGATTGAAGTTAAGAGAAACACCCATTTCACTGCCATCATCAGATAATGTGTTTTTAACTTTTAAATTTAATTTTGGTGCTGTTTTAGCCATGATGTCGTTAAAGTTATCACGATCAATTTGTGAAAACTTACGATCTTTAAGTGCTTTTTTATCTTCAGTGTTATCACCAGAGTAATCGCCCATTACGCCCATAACAAAAGGAATATCCTTTTTCGCTACTGCGCCATTTGTTTCAACATCATAAGTGATATGAACGCGGGGTTTCCTTACTCGTTTTAATTTGTTATGAATACTGTCAGACATACTTTTTCTCCATGTATATAAATGTTCGTTTCTTTTAAACGATTAGACTGCTTTAAAAATTATCATTATTCGTCAACCTTAACACCGGTTAATGAACTGTATGTTTCTCTTGAAGATGAATCAGGAATTAATTCCTGCATTAACTGTTCAAGTGGCATATTGCCCCATTTTATAGCTTTACTTAAAATGTAAGAAATGGGTGAATGAGGTTCTGTTTTTAAAAAATATTCTGCAATGGTATTAAGCTGTTTAAAAGCATCATCGCGCGAATTTAGCGCTGCTTGAATGGTATTAACAGGTGCAACACTATTGATTTTTTCTGCATTTCCGTTGGTTAGTTGTTCCTCTTCAATAGGAGTAACTTCAACCATTACAGGTAGTTTGTTTTTAGCAATATGATTAAGTGCACTTTTCGCTTCTTCAACTAATTCAATTATCTTGCTCGTAGAAGGTGCATCATAACTACCACAAAAATCTGTTAATAGTGTGTTAACAGCTCGGTATTGTGTTAAACAAGTCTCGATATCATCAAATAGAGCAATGTAATATTCAGAGGATGATTGGTTAACTGCTTTCTCAATATCTTCCATTGAAAAGCCATTTTTATCTATTAAGCTATTTCTTTTACGATCGTCTTCAATACGACTTACATCTACAGCTTGGCTGTATTGCCATAAACTAAATGGTTCATAAGACATATCTTCAGTTATACCTGAATTACGGATAGGGCTTAAAAGCACCCCATCAGCGCCTTCGCCATTTAAACCGGCAATAGGGGCTACTCGTGTTTCAACGCCATCTTCATCTTCTATAGGGTAAAGGCCTTGCTCCCAAAAATTTTCCACAAGCTGACGAATTAGCGTGAAGCCATCTTTAAGCCCTTGAAAGCCTGATTTTCTTACTAACGCTTCTGTCAACCAACAAGCAATTTCTAAATCTTTAGATTGAGTTGCAATGACTTTAGGGGCTAATTGAAATATTTTTTGCCAGTGCTCTAATGCTTCGCTGTTATCTCCATCGAACATATTATTGCGTTCTGCATCACGTGCTGCGCGACGAGCATCTTTTATTTGTGAGTAATCAGAAGTGTATGAAGGGTCATCACGAAGATCGTTACCGACGCTAAGTTCGCCTTCGATAGGCGAGATTAAAGCTGAAATATCAATTAATGAGGGTGATGGCATTGAATGTATAAGCTCCTTTGTAATATTTAAAATCCTTAAGAGACGCAAGATTATTATGTAACGGAGTGTATTGCAATTATGATGCTAAAAAAAATCAAAATTATTCCTGATTGCTCAAATAAAGTGTAAATAATTGAATGATCATACAGCCTATTTTGTTTTTTTGATTGTACTAAATCAGGATTAATGAAAGTTAAAAGCATATGTTATGCTTTTTCTGTGATGATGACATTAGCTAGCTTGAGCGCATATAGGTTAGATTTAATGGTGAGGCCTGGGTATTAACTTTAGTTACATAGCAACAACTGAAAAGCTATATAATACAGGAGGCTTATGGGAGTTCACTGGTATCAAGTGTTTGGGGTAAATAGGATGATGATTTTAGATCGGAAGCATTTATTATTCCGAGATCTTTAATAAGGTGTTAATTAAAATGTACGGCCGATCATAATGGAGGGTTTTGATAGCTTTCACTATTAACTATCTGATAACATAGTTTTATTTTGATGTTTATAAGGTGTCTATATTTCCTGAATGACAGAGGTGGTTTTAAGACCGGTTAGAGATTCAATTAACGTCATTGTTATTCCGGTAACGACGAATAAATGATAATATCTTGAATAATTATAACGTAGAGTTCTCTACGTTATAAAGGCATTAGTAATAGGGATGTTTGATTTCTTACTTATCAATAGAAAGTAAGTCATTATTCATAAAATTTAAGTTTTATTAGAACATGATGTTCTGTTAATAAATATTATGAGGTTCCTTTTTTAAGGAATAATGTTATGTCCATCGAAATAACAATAATCTATTCTCCTGAAAGTGTTCAAATCACTCAACACACTTATACTTTCCCGGATGATGGTGGCACGCTAGGCCGTGCAAATAATAATTTTTGGGTTCTAGAAGATCCAAACAAATACATGTCATCGGTACACGCTAAAATTGAATGTCAGTCAGGTCAGTATTTTTTAACAGATACTAGCACCAATGGTACTTTTATTAATGGCGCTTCTGAGCCTGTTGGAAATGGTAACCAAGTGTTACTGAATGATGGTGATCATTTCACCATTAGTGATTATGAATTTGTTGCCAATTTAAACAAAGCATCAGCGTCTTCTTCTCCATTTTCTACGACAAGTGACAATGCTTCTTTTGCGAGTTTAACGAATAATAGTGATCCATTTGCGGATATCGCCAATGATACTAATGATGTATTCGGCAAAAGTAATATGTTTTCTGACAATATTGGAGAAGACCCTTTCTCTGATTTCCCTGCGATGATAAATAATAGTGACCCTTTTGCGCCTGCAGTAAAAAGTCTGAAGACAGATAACGGCATGCCTTCTGTACAAGCTGAAGCTCAGACCGATCCACTTGCATTACTTAATGAAGTAGGTGGGGCTCCCTTTGATTCTTTTGCGACTGCTAATAATATTTCTGATACTTTTAGTTCCAATAATTTTGCAAACAACGATTTTAGTGAGTCTATAGCCACTGAAAATAATGGTTTAATGAATGACGCAATAAATTGGCCAGTGGCAAGCCCTGAAAGCAGTCTCATTCCTGATGATTGGGACGACTGGGACAATGACTTAGGTTTTGACAATAATACGCCTATTGCAAAAAATACCTCGTATCAAGATACCCGCTCTAACTTTCCGTTAGAGCAAGAAAAGAATGCCTTTAAACCTCGCGACGGTGTACCTGTAGATAATCTCTTTCCACAACAAGTACTACCAGGAGATTATAACGATAATATTTCCCCTACAAGCGACCATTCGACACTCGACGATCTTTTTGGTAGTTCTTTAACAAGTAGTGATATTTCGCCTTTTGAGGCCCCGCAGGGTCTTCCGGAGAAAAAAAGCACAGATAACGTTGATGCTTTTTTTTCTGTAGATGAAAACTTATCAGCAGTGTCTTCTGTTAAGACAACTGAATCCTCACCTGAGGTTGCTATTGGCAATAAGCGCACTGAGGCTGAATACATAACGCTTGAACAACAAAATCAGCAGTTAGCGCATCAAGTTGCAGAATTAAAGTTACAGCTCGCTAATGCTTCAAAAATAACTGCATCACCCAGTGTGAATGTTGATAAAGCCAATATATTAAATATGGTAGTAGACGCAATGGGTTTATCAAAATGGAATTTATCGGATAGTAAGAAAATTGAAATAAATGAAACCGTTGGGTTGTTAATAAGAGAAACGATGCAAGGTATGATGCAGGTGTTAAAGTTTCGTAAAAAGATTAAAGAAGAGTTTCGTATTAATGTGACGACGATTCAATCTGTTGAAAATAATCCTCTTAAATTCTCTGCAAACATTGATGATGCGTTAGAAAATATGTTTATTAAAGAGAATAACGCATATAAAAAACCCGTTGATGCAGTAAGGGAAGGTTTCCAAGGTATTGCTGAACATCAAGTTGCTGTTGTCGCAGGAATGCAGGCTGCATTTAGAGGCATGATTGAACGTTTTGATCCTGAACATCTTGAAAGTCGATTTGAAAAATATAAAAGCACGGGTTTGTTGAGCTTAGGAAAAAAAACAAAACGATGGAATGCCTATAAAGAGTACCATCAAGGACTTGTTGATAATTTAGACGATTCGTTTCAACATTTATTTGGGTATGATTTTGTGCAAGCTTATGAAGAACAAATGAACAGTCTCATTAGCTCGCGTTTGACTGCTGATATTGACACTGAAAACACTAATTAATTGATAGGAAATACAATGAATAATTTTAACTTAAGCAAGTTTTTTTATGCTGTAATTGCAATGTTACTGCTTACTTCTTGCTCTGCAATGAACACTAAAGTCGGAGGTGTTCTTGATTTAGATACTGACTTTCAGTTGAGTTTTATTGTTGAAGATAATATTAATCCAGATGACAGTAAAGTCCCATCCCCTGTTATTGTCAGAATGTACGAGCTTAAATCTACGAAATTGTTTGAAAAAGCAAATTTCATTGATCTGTATGAGCGAGATGCAGAGGTGCTAGGCAAAAGTATGATTGCACAACAAGCACTCAAAGCAATTAAGCCTGGTGAAGAGCGCACTGAAAACTTTGTATTGAGTAAAGATACTCAATACATTGGTTTATATGTTGAATTTTTACAATTTGAAAATGCGAAATATAAAGTGACCATTCCCATTGCGCAAACAAATATAATAAGTAGTTCAGCTAAAGTGCAACTATTAGACAATACAATCAGTATCTTAAAGTAACCTTTGAAGCAGATATCTTATTAATATCTAATTTTAGTGTACTCACTTTTATAAAATGAATTAACAAAGCAACAGCAGGAATATATGTCATTAGATAGCAAAGTGGTTTGGTCAGAAGGGATGTTTTTAAATCCGCATCATTTTCAACAACAAGAGCGTTATTTAGAACGCTATATTCAAGGTAAATGTTCTGTTTTAGGGGCATATGCTTGGGGCCTTGATAAACTTGAGTTTGACAAGGAGCTGTTAAAATTAGGTAAAATATCTTTGAGTAGTGCATCTGGCGTTTTTCCTGATGGGACTCCTTTTAGTTTTCCTGAACATAATAATCGTCCTGATGTTTTCGAAGTACCAGAAAATACAACGAATCAAATTGTTTATTTAGCTATTCCTGTAAAAAGACCTGGAGCACTTGAAATACTTGATGCTGAAGAGACTCAAGGGCTCGCTCGTTATTATTCAACTAAGCAACTGGTGCGTGACGTGTCACTTGAGGGCAGCGAATCTTTGGATATCTCCGTTGGAAAACCACGTTTACGTTTGTTATTGGAGTCTGATGATCTTAGTGGTTATGCGATTGTCGGCTTATTACGTATTGTTGAAAAAAGAGAAGATAAAAACGTAATTTTAGACGAAAATTTTATTCCTACTTGTACTGATTGTGCTGTTGCACCTAAGTTATCGGGTTTTTTAACTGAGCTGGTCGGATTATTACACCACCGAGGACAATCAATAGCAGGACGTTTAGCTGATACTCAGCGAGGAGGCACTGCAGAAATTGCCGACTATATGATGTTGCAAATGATCAATCGCTTAGAGCCATTAGCCGGGCATCTTTCTAAATTACAAAGTTTACATCCATTAGACTTATACACTGAAATAGTACAAATGGTCGGTGAGTTTTCTACTTTTGTTACTGATACTAAAAGGCCTCCTACATTTTCTGGCTATTTACACCACAATTTACAACAAACATTTTCACCAGTGATTAGCTCACTAAGGAAATGTTTAACAATGGTTTATGAGCAAACAGCTGTTTCATTGCCATTGATTGAGAAAAAATTTGGCATTCGTGTTGCTCAAATAACAGATCGAACTCTATTAACTTCAAGTATTTTTGTATTAGCCGTTAGGGCCCAAATCCCCGAAAATACATTACGGAGTCAGTTTCCTGCAACGGTTAAAGTGGGTCCTGTTGAACGCATTCGTCAACTTGTCAATGCGGCAATGCCAGGCATTCCATTAAAAGTATTACCTGTTGCCCCTCGACAAATTCCTTACCACCAAGGTTATTGTTACTTTGAGTTAGAACGCAATAATGAATTTTGGAAAGAATTAAATAATTCAGGCGGTTTTGCTTTTCATATCGGTGCTGATTTCCCAGAATTAGAATTAGAATTCTGGTCAATTCGTCAATAACTATTAATTATTATCAAAGGAATGAACATGTCTGCACCTGACAATGCTGATAAAACAGTCTTTAGACAGCCTATAAATCGTGGTGATGGTGCAGTCGTACGCCCTATGCCGGGTGGGAGAATGGCTGGTGGTCAATCGCCTCCTCAAATAACGCCTAATTATCAACCGCAAGCGACTGAAATTCCTCGTGAAAATGTTCCTCGAGATCTTTCTGGGCTTAATGGTTTGAACCCTCTGGTAAATGCAGCTTCTACTTTACTCGCTGTATTCTCTAAGACTCGTGACGCACTTAATCATCCCAATGTTGGTGGTTTACATCAACAGCTTGATAGAGAAATTAAAAATTTCGAGATAAAAGCAAAATCTGAAGGAATCAAAGAAAACAATGTCGTCGTTGCGCGTTATTTACTTTGTACGATCTTAGATGAGGCTGTCTTAAATACGCCTTGGGGAGCAGAAAGTGCTTGGAATCAGCGAACGTTATTAAGTATTTTTCATAATGAAACCGCTGGTGGAGAGAAATTTTTTGCAATTTTAGATCGCTTACGTAGTAGTCCTTCTGAGAATATCGAAGTACTTGAACTTGCTTATATCTGCCTGAGTTTGGGTTATGAAGGAAAATATCGCGTTGTGTCTCGTGGACGTGAGCATTTGGAACAGCTGCGTGATGATATTTTTCATATTATTAGAAGTTATCGTGGAGAATATGAGCGGGCTTTATCACCTAGCTGGAAAGGCATTGGAAACTCCCATCGTACACTCGCAAATTATGTGCCGATGTGGGTAATCGCAAGCATCATAATCGGCATGATGGCGCTAACTTTTTCTGGGTTTAGATATTGGTTAGATCAATCATCTAATGAAGTCCGTCAGCAGTTTGTTGATGTGCAAAGCCAGCTTATGCCTGAGAAGAAAAACACTTCTGTGGTTAAATAATGTAAACATTATCAGAGTATTCCATGAAACATATCATTGCTTTTTTTACAAATAGAATTGTTATCTCTCTTATCGGATTGATTATATTATCATTGCTTGTTTGGTTTATTGGCCCAGGTATTAAATTTGGAGATCAAAATACCGCATTTCTTGCATCGGAAAGTTCGCGCTTAATTACTATATTAATTATGTCACTATTGTGGGGAATGAACTATTTGCGTGTTCAGCTTCAAGAAAAAAACAATAACAATAATTTAGTGAAAGATTTGCAGCAGGTAGATAATTCCAAAGATGGCATTATTTCCGATCAAACATCGGAAGAGATGTTACAAATGGGGGAACGTTTTACACAAGCGTTAAGTACGTTAAAGACATTAAATTTTAACGGTAAAGGAACAAAATCTGCTCTCTATGAACTACCTTGGTATATCATTATTGGCCCCCCTGGGTCAGGAAAAACAACCGCGTTAGTTAATTCAAGTTTAGATTTTCCGCTTGCCGATAAATTCGGGAAAGGTTCATTACAAGGCGTTGGTGGCACACGAAATTGTGATTGGTGGTTTACTAATAATGCCGTCTTGATTGATACTGCAGGGCGTTATACAACGCAGGATAGCCATAAAGTAATTGATAGCTCTGCATGGGAAGGTTTTTTAGCACTATTAAAAAAACATCGCCGTAGAAGACCAATTAATGGTGCAATAGTTGCCATCAGCTTGCAAGAATTACTGACACAGACAGAAGAAGAGCGCGCACAACACGCTAAAACAATACGTTTACGTATTGATGAATTAATGGAAAAACTTGAAGTTCGTTTTCCTGTTTATTTAATGTTTACCAAGTGTGATTTAGTTTCTGGTTTTACGGAGTTTTTTGAAGATTTAGGTAAGGAAGAAAGAGAGCAGATATTAGGCATGTCTCTGCCAGATTCGCCACAAGCATCCCAAGCGCCTGATTTCTCTGTAATAAGTGATGAATATAAGCTTATTGTTAAACGCTTATATGAAAGAGTTTTATCGCGAGTACATAATGAACGTGATGTTAAACGACGTAGTGCTATTCAGGGGTTTCCGCAGCAAATGGAGAGTCTACAGGGAACTATTGATAGCTTTTTACAACAAACATTTGCTCAGAATCGTTTTAAACTACAACCTTACTTACGTGGTGTGTATTTCACTAGTGGGACACAAGATGGCACGCCTATTGACCGCTTAATGGCTTCAGTATCATCTAATTTTGGTTTTACAAGTGCACATATGAATAGCCCGCTTCAGCAAGGAAAAAGCTATTTCTTAGGAAAAATGTTTAAAGATGTTATTTTTCCTGAAGCAGAGTTAGTGGGTACTAACCCCTTCTATGAAAAACTATTAAAATGGACTCAGCGCATTGCTTATACCGCGATGATTGGGGTATCCGTGACGTTAATTGCATTTTGGACTGGTGCTTTTGCACAGCATGAAACAAATATGCAGGAAGTACAAAACTACCTTGCCGAGTATGAAACACATGTTGAAAAATCTAATCGTTACAATAGCGATCTGCGTGATGAGCTTCCTGCGTTAAATGCATTAGCTAAAGCAAGTCTTGTTTTTGATCAAGAACAACAGCCCTGGATTAAAAGTTTAGGTATGTATGATGATAGCGTAAATGAAGCCGCTGATGAGGCTTACTTGAATCACTTACGTACGGTATTTTATCCGCAACTTATCACCTATATAGCATCACACTTAAAGACAAATAAGATTGATGAAAATCTTTACAATGCTTTTAGAACTTATGTGATGTTTAATAAACTTGATCATATGGACAAAATTTTAGTAAATGAATGGTTTATTGAAAAATGGGAAGAAGATTTTGCAAATGCAGGGCAAGAAAAACAAGAGTTACTTGCTCATTTATCTACTTTCTTAAACACCGAGCTAGAACCTGCAGAATTAAATAAACAAGTACTTGCATCAACGCGTCAACGCTTATTACGTATGCCAATCGAACAACGTATATACCAACGTATTAAATCAACGCCTGATTATGCTCGAAAAGTGAATGTACTGAATGAAATGGGGGGAGCTGTCAGAGATACTTTTATCGTAACACCTGCAATGCAACAAGCATTAATAATTCCGGCGTTATACACCAAAGTAAGTTATGACCAAATTGATTTTTCAGAAGACTCTGAAATGATTGTTAATATTGCAAAAGAAAAGTGGTTATTACACGATGAAGCTAAAAATGAAGTTAGTTTTGCTAAAAATGATCTGAAAAGTATTAGTAAAAAAGTAAAAAGACTTTACCTTTCTGATTACAATAAACAGTGGCAACAAATTTATAACGCCATGAATGTAAAAACAATTACTAATTTGATGCAAACAAATAATGTATTAACTAGTTTCTCAGATCCAATTTACTCGCCTATCGTTGCTATCTTGAATGTCACTGTCGCTAATACAGAGCTATCGAGTCAGCTTGCCGCTAACGTTGCAGATGACAATGGAACGGGTGTAACAGGGAAAGCAGCTAAATTTGCGGCTTCAAAAGTAAAATGGACAAGTGTTGATAAAAAGTATCGAGATATTAACACCTTGTTGAGAGAGTCGAAAAAACAGCCTCCGCCAATTAACACCGCACTGTTAAAAATTGCTCAAGTACAGGAGATGGTCAATTCGATAAACCTTGCTCCAGATCCAAATAAAAAAGCATTTGAGTTAGTAAGAGCACGCTACCAAAGTGGTGCAGATAATGCCATTACTGCTTTAAATTCGTACGCAAAAAACACCCCTAAACCGGTAAAGCGCTGGTTAACTAAATTAGCAGATGAAACGTGGCGTATTATTCTTCGTTCTGCTCATCAGCATATCAATAACGAATGGCGGACGATGGTGTATCAACCCTATTTAGAGAGCATTGCTGGGCGTTATCCAATTTCTAAAAATGCAGATAATGACATTGCATTATTTGATTTTGTAGAGTTTTTTAAACCTAATGGCCATGTCGATGCTTTTTATATGGGATACATCAAACCCTTTATTACCACGCGCGGCGGTTGGAAAAATAAAAGTGTTGATAAATATAGTTTAGGTTTATCGTCAAAAACGTTACGTCAGGTGAAACGTGCTTTGGAGATTAAAAGTGTCTTCTTTAGACAAAATACGGAAACTCCGAGTTTAACTTTTAATCTTAAACCAAACGTGATGCCAAAAAACAATGTCCGCTTTATGTTAGAAGTCGGTGATAACCGTTTAACGTATAGCCATGGTCCTAAATTTTGGAAAACATTAAAATGGGTCGCTGATGGAGAGCAGAATCGGGTGCGTATTGTCTTCGAGGATTTAGATGAACAACAACATAGCAAGACCTTCGATGGTCCATGGGCTTGGTTTAGGCTGTTATCAGAATCTAAGTTGACCAAAACATCAGAGTCGAGTACCTATATCGTCACTTATGCTTTGTCAAACGGTAGCGAAAATGAACATAAAATTTCTTACAAAATAAAAGCAAAAAGCATTAGAAATCCTTTTGAAAAGAAACTACTAAGTACCTTTAGATGTCCAGAGGGAATCTAATGAATAATGAACAAACATTAGGGGTATACGGGAAATTGCCAAGTCATGGTGATTTTGTGCATCGTAATCTTCCCACTAAATTTATTAGCACCTGGGATGAATGGTTACAACAATTTGTAAGTGGGTCTCAAGAAAAAATGGGGGAGCACTGGTTAGATGTTTATTTAACAAGTCCCATTTGGCGATTCGTTTTATCTGACGGCATTATTGATGAAAATCATTGGGCAGGCATTGTCTTACCCAGTGTTGATCAAGTGGGGCGGTATTACCCCTTTTCAATGGTTATTCCATTATCGTCGACGATCAATCCATTTGAATTTCTTTCGGCTAATAGTTACTGGTTCGAGCAAATAGAAGAGCTCGCATTACGTGCTTTAGATGGTCAAATTAGTTTAGATGAATTAGTTGTTATGACTGAACATCGAAAATCGATGTTGCCAATGGCGTATCGCAAAACAGGACAAAGGATAAGCGGTAATAGCAGTCAGCAAATTAATTTACAGTTTGCAGAAGAGTTACCAAGCAATGCTTACGCGCATTTATTAGATAGTTTATTAACCAGTAATATGGGCGCATATAGCCTTTGGTCAACCAGTGGTTCAGAGAATATAGCCCCATGTTTAGTTAATACGAGAGGGCTTCCTAGTAGTAGTCAAATACCGGCAATGATGGATGGGAATTGGGCACATTGGGGTTGGACACAACCCTATACGGCTAATGATTAAATGGAATTATTTTAATGAATGATATAACGATAAGACGTCCACTAACTTGGGTTAGCGAAGGTGCGACGGATGTTGGTACTGTTAGACCCCTCAACGAAGATTCATTTATAATGCAACCGGAAATTGGCCTTTGGACCGTTGCTGATGGAATGGGCG
The DNA here is from genome assembly GCF_002835995.1 of Psychromonas sp. Urea-02u-13. GTDB lineage: Bacteria > Pseudomonadota > Gammaproteobacteria > Enterobacterales > Psychromonadaceae > Psychromonas. The sequence goes on from NZ_PJBZ01000066.1 coordinate 27,127, forward strand.
GGCATGATGGCGGAAGTGTCGCTAGTCAAATGATTGTGCATAATTTGCAAGGTTTAACGAAAAAAAATAACCTGGATGACTTCGTAAGCGAGATAGAAAATACGATTATCGAGGTTAATCAGAGCCTGTTAGCCTATTCAAAAGAAAAACTGAATGGCCGTACTATAGGCAGTACTTTTATCTCCTTATTAATTAAGGGGAACGTGGGGGTTTGTTTATGGGCTGGTGACTCTCGTTTATATCGTTATCGTCATAATAAACTAACACCACTCACTGAAGATCATAGCCATGTAGCTGAATTAATTAAGAAAGGAATGATAACAGCTGAAGAAGCTGAAACGCATCCTGAGCGTAATATTATTACACGAGCTGTTGGAACATCGGAAAGAATAGACGTAGATATTGATGTTTTTGAGCTTAATGTGGGAGACCAATTTTTACTTTGTAGTGATGGCTTATATAACTCAGTCAGCGAGCTTGACATGGTTTCATGCCTAAATGAAAATAGCTTATTAACCTCAGTTAACAAATTAATAGAGTCTGCTTTAGGTAATAAAGCATCGGATAATGTATCGGTTATTTTAGTAAAAGGGATGTATCAGAGTGCAGATTAAGAGTAATGGAGTACTTGAGTAATCATGGAAAATAACGATCAAAATAATAAGGTGCCTACAACACCCCTTATCCCTAACTCTGATGATTTAGCTACTTCTCAAGACACAAAAACTGTTTTTCGTAAGTTGATACAAGAGGCAGATCTCGCATCTAGCGCAATAGATAAAACGGTTTTTGCTAAAAAAACTGATCTTCCGAAAATAACCCTTTCAGAAGAATTGGCCTCGCAGTCCATAGTGCCAACTATTGATGATGCGACTCGTTTTAGACCCGTAAGTACTGGTATTGAAAGCGAGGCATCATTATTTACATCAAAAAATATTGTTGAAAATAATGATGCGACTCAGTTTAGAGCAAAACCTTTACCTGAAAATAATGATGCAACGCAGTTTAGGCCAACATTAGAAAATGATACAAACCCAGTCGATTTACTGCTCAATGTAGATAATGATAAACATCAAATAGCTGATGTTAAGTCAAAGGCCCCATCTAATAAAAAAATGTTGAAAGGACGCTTTGTTTTAGAAGATGTTTTAGGTGTTGGTGGTATGGGGATTGTGTATAAAGCGAAAGATCTCCTACGTGTGGAAGCGCAAGATAGGGACCCTTATGTTGCTATTAAAGTATTAAGTGATGAGTTCAAAACACATCCTGAAGCTTTTATATCACTACAGCGTGAATCCAAAAAAGCACAACACATTGCCAACCAAAACACCGTAAAAGTTTATGACTTTGACCGTGATGGTGACGTTGTTTTTATGACCATGGAATACATGATAGGGCAACCATTAGATGAGATGGTAAAGCAATATCATGCCACTGGTTTACCACGTAACGAAGCTTGGAATTTGTTACATGGCATGTGTGCAGCGCTTGTTCATGCACACAGTGAAAATATTGTTCATTCTGATTTAAAGCCAGGCAATGTATTTGTTACCGATCAAGGTGTCGCCAAAATATTTGATTTTGGTATTGCGCGTGCTGTTGCAACGATTGACCGCAGTCAAGGGGAAAAAGATAAAACAGTATTTGATGCGGGTAACCTAGGGGCATTAACGCCTGCTTACGCAAGCCGAGAAATGTTATTAGGTCAAGTCCCTGATGTACGTGATGACATCTACGCGTTAGGCTGCATTGCCTATGAAATGCTGACAGGTGATCACCCTTTTACGCGCTTGCCTGCAGATGAAGCTTATAATAAAAACCTTAAGCCTAAACGTATTCAAGGAATTAAAAAACGTCATTGGAAAGCTATCGAAGCCGCGCTTGCTTTTAAACGTGAAGATCGTATTGCTTCAGTTGAAGTGTTTTTCAAACAAATTACCGAAAAGAAAAAGGCCAACATGGCAGCATGGCTTTTATTTGCATCAGCATTAGGAGCAACGGGATACGCTTACACTGAAATAACAAAAATTGAAGCGCCACAAATATCTCAAGAAGAGTTAATGAACCAATTAGAATTCAAGGTTCGTTATCAATTTTTGCAAGAAAAAATTGATGAATTGTTAGCCGAGGCTAACTTTTCTGAACGTTGGCAGTCTTCTCTTTGGGATGAAATGCAAGCGGTTAAGGATTTATTTCCCGAGAAGCCCACTCCTTGGTACTTTGAAAAGAAAGCGCTAATTTATCAGCTATATATTGAAAAAATCATTATTGCAGTGAAAGTTAATAAAGTAAGTACAGCGAATATACTGATTAATAATGCTGCGCGTTATACTGATGACTTATCTTTATTAGACGAACAGAAATTTTTGATTGAGCAATTACTCTCAGAGCAACTAAATGAAAAACAAGCAAAAAACACAAAGCTTGATGCTGCTAATAAATTGCAGGCCGAAGAAAAAAAGCGAAAAGAAGCTAAAGCGAGGAAAGCAAGGCAAGCTAAAATAAACGCTAGAAAAGCAGTTTCAGTGCAGAACAAAGAAAATCTCGAAACATACAATGTTGCAATGCGTAATGTAGAACAACAATTGACTTGCACACAACGATTGAACATGCGTGACTTTAAAATTGCAATTGAAAAACTTCGCTCGGTCAATATGCCTCGTTACCAAAAGGCTGAAACAAGTATTACGGGTAAATTAGTCACTTGTATTTCAACTATTGGTAAAACTCACCCTGAGTCAGCAAGAGATGCCAAACGTTATGCACAGTTATTGTTTACTAATAACGCAGCGATAGCAGGCATTATTATTAAAGATATTGATGGTTGCCAACTATCAATAGCAGGACTCGGCGCCAAAGGCAGCCGTGCGACCTGTAAAGACACTTTAAAGGTCGGTGGAAGTGCACCTACCATGGTTGTCGTACCAGCAGGGAAAAAAATAAAAGCATTTGCAATCGGAAAGTATGAAGTGACGGTAGGAGACTTCAATCTGTATTGTAGAAAAAGCAAAGCCTGTAAATCAACGACTAATGTTAATAAGCGCTTACCCCAAACGAATATAACTATTTCTCAGGTTAATAAATATATTAAATGGCTTAATAAAGAGAGTGGAAAAAAATATCGCTTACCGACTCAGGCTGAATGGGCATATGCGGCTTTTGCAATAAATAATAAACTTGATTCAAACAGAAATTGCCAAATTAGTTCTCGTGGTATTGAAAAAGGAAAGGAATTAATCAAAACAACAACGGGTAAACAAAATAGTTGGGGGTTAGTTAATCATGCTGGTAATGCACAAGAATTAGTTTACGCGTCAGGGCGAAAACTTGTTGCGATAGGTGGTTTTTACAAAACATCAATGGATGTGTGTAATAGCGAAAAAATTGAAGCGCATAACGGAAGTGCTGATCAATATACGGGTTTCCGCTTGGCAAGAAATATCATAGGTAGATAACAATGAATATCACAGAATGCTCTTTAAAACTGCGTGAACTCACTGAACATCATGCAAATTATCAGCTTAATTTTGAGGACTATCGTATACAAAGAAAAGTGTTATTAGATAGCTTAGATCAACAATATAACGGGGTTGTCGCAGAGCAGATTGATACTCTACTTGAGCCTATTATAGAAAATGAAACACAGCAGGACAAAACTCAACCTTATTTAGCATCAAAAATAGGGCGATGTATTAGTTTTTTAAAAAGAAACAACGAAAATTAATTCAATATTTATTTTATTTTTAAAACATAACAAAAGGTATTTTTATGGAAATCGTTAAATTATTTCAAGCGGGCGGTACATTTATGTATCCGATTTTATTTGTACTAGCTATTGGGCTTGCGATTTCAATCGAACGTTTCATTTACTTAAGTAAAGTACAACGTGCAACAAATAGTGTTTGGTCTGAACTAGTACCTATGCTCAAAGCACTTGATTTTCAGCGGGCTATAAAGCTCACTTCTGAAGTGAAAACCCCGATTGCGAATGTACTAAATTATGGTTTTTCTCGCCATAGCGATGAAAAAAGTCGAGAAGTCATTGAAGCTGCTATGGAAGAGGGCATCATGGATGAGCTACCAAAATTAACACAACGTACGCACTACTTAGCAACATTTGCCAATATCGCTACATTACTTGGTTTATTAGGGACTATCATCGGTCTTATTCAAGCCTTTACTGCAGTCGCACAAGCTGATCCTGCTGAAAAAGCGGATCTATTATCAGCGAGTATCTCTGTGGCAATGAACACGACCGCATTTGGTCTTATCGCGGCAATACCGCTGTTATTAACGCATTCATACCTCATTACTAAAACCGCACATTTAGTTGACAGCATCGAAAAGTCATCACTCAAAGCCCTTAACTTAATGGTAAGAGATTAACTCATGAAAAGAAGAGGGATGAAAGGCATAGAGCAGGCAGAAGAGCTTAACATTACCGCTTTTTTGAACTTAATGGTGATCTTAGTACCATTCTTATTAATCACAGCCGTGTTCTCGCGCCTAACCGTACTAGAGCTAAATTTACCGGCACTAGATGCTCAAAATGATGCATCTGAGCCAATTAAATTGCAGCTTGAGTTAGTGATTAGGGACAAAAGTTTTGATATCCAAGATGCCAATCTTGGTCTTATCAAGCGTATAGAGCGCTCTGGTAGTGAGAACCAATGGAAACAATTTACCGATGCAATGGTCGCGATAAAAGTGCGTTTTCCTGATGAAATGGGGATAACACTGTTACTTGAGCCTGCGATTGAATATAAAACCATGATCAAAGTGATGGACAAAGTACGTATTGCAAAAGTGGTTTCCGGTTTTGATCTTGAAACCGTGGTGTTATTTCCCAATATATCTATTGGTGATGCAAAAGTATTAACCGACGTTGTTACTGAAAATAGTAATGAAATAGCGAAAGAGAAATAACCATGAAAAATAGCAAACTTTCAGGACGTTCAAAACGCAAGTCAAGCTTTAACAAGCTTCATAGTCATGCGGGCTTAAACCTCGTCTCACTAATGGATATTTTTACTATTTTGGTTTTTTTCTTATTGGTTAGCTCTGGTTCGCAACAGTTACCAAACAGTAAAGACATTACCTTACCCGCATCGGTAGCCGATAAGGTGCCTGAAGAGACGCTTGTTATTAGCATTACCGAAACAGAGGTATTAGTGCAAGGTAAAAAAGTAGCTGAGGTTGCTACGCTGATGAATTCAGAACAAAGCATAATAGACGCATTAAAAACAGAGCTTAACTTTCGTGCTGATAGCCGTGTTTATGCCGATAAAGATGATAATAGTGGCCTTGCCGTTACTATCATGGGAGATGAAAATATTCCCTATGAACTATTAAGGAAGATATTAGCAACTTGTCGCGCAGCTAATTACACCAAAATAGCATTTGCAGCAGTGCAAACTGCTCAGGAGAAAGGTTAATAATAATGATAAATGCTACTTATCAACAGTTAGCGCTGGATTGGCACCCAAAAAGTAAGACAGACCGTTCATTCATTCTGTTACTTGCCTTCATTTTAGTATTGACCATGGGGTTTGCTATGTTAATGGCAAGCATTGAGGTACCTGCTGAAACTAAACGACAAAAAATCGTGATCCCTGAGCGTGTGGCTAAATTTATTTTAGATAAGCCCAAACCTAAACCAAAGCCGATTATTAAACAAAAGCCTAAACCAAAACCGATTAAAAAAGAGATCCCTAAGCCTAAAAAAGAGGTGGTTAAACCTAAAGAGAAAATTAAGGTTAAAAAACAACCTCCTAAGAAAGAGCGCGTATTAACAGCAAAGCAGGTCAAAGCACGTGATACAGCAAGTAAAAGTGGTCTATTAGCATTAAGCAGTGAACTTGCTGATTTAATGGATACCTCTGATATCGATGGCATGGTGGGCACTAAACTTGCGAAAGGCAACGGGGGAACGGATGCGCTGTTACTTGCATCAAATAACAACTCTGATGTGTTAAGTGTCGGAACAACTAAAGGTAGCGGGGGCGTTAGCGGGCGTAATGTTGGCTCGGGTGGCACATCTTCTACTGTACAGCTGAACAAAAGCGCAGTCGCTAATGCACAGCAAGCACTGCTCGCATCACGTGCAGATGAAAAAATTGTTAACAGTGTTCATAAAGCGGATAAATCAAGCAAGAAAAAGGCTAAGCGAACAGGTAATTATCGTCCAGAAGAAGATATTGCCTACGTAATGGATAAAAACAAAAGTAAGTTACATGCTTTATATCGTAAAGCGCGTCGCACAAACCCAAGTATCAAGGGGAAAATTGTATTGGAAATCACCATTTCACCTGCAGGTAAAGTGTTGAAAGTACATATTGCATCCAGTGAGCTTGACGACGATAAGCTTGAAAGACGCATTGTTTCACGTGTTAAGAAATTTAATTTTGGTGTGGATAATGTAAAAGCAGTAACGGTGACTTATCCGATAGAATTTTTACCCTCTTAATTATTTTATAACCATGGCTAATTTAAAAGGAGCATATCACTATGCTCCTTTTTTATTTCAATCATAGTAATGATTTTATAGGGCGGTCGTGCAGTTACATCATCGTAGATATATTCCCCTTCACTAAAGCTCCATATCATAAAGGCTTGAATAGTATATTTTGGTTTTTTTTTGCTGTTACTTTTTTAGAGTATATGTTTTTTATAAAAGCCGTAGTAACTTATCAAAAATTAACATACAATTTGCTTTCAAAGGTGCTGTTTCATTATTATTTAAGCGCTGTATAAATGAAAAAATAATGATGTTAATCAAAATCAATGATGTTAATAAAAATTAATGATACTAATCAAAATATGAAATAAAGGATAGAGTGATGTCTATAAGAGCCTTAGCTGAAGAACATGGTGGAAAAAGAACCAATAAATTTAATCAAAGCAAAGGCTTAAGCCAGAATTGGCGCCACCTTATCCCTGAGTCACAAGGCGGTGTTTGCGGTGGTCTATCATTGATGTGGTTATCTTCTCGTAAATCAGGGTTAACTCAAAACGTATTTGAAAAACGCTATGCAGAGCCATTGTTTAAGTATGCTGAACGTGCCTCACAGCTGGGAGCTAATAACTGTTTAGGCGGCCATCAAGGCATTGACAATGTAGCCAATACATTGGGGCTTAATAAAGGCAGTGCGAAAGTGACAGTGAGCAACACTGGAATGCCTAAATGGATTGTTAAAGGCCCTTCAAAATACGTATTTATTGCTGTAAACGGTCATGCTGTCGCAGCAGAAATATCAGGAAAAGTAGTCAACTTTTTTGACCCTAATTATGGTCAGTTTAAGTTTCCTGACACACTAAAATTTGTTTTATTTATGCAAGATTATTTAACTATTACTAATCAAACAGCCGCATTTTTAAAATTTTACCGATAGCATCTATTATATTAAAAAATAGTTCGAGTCCGAACTCGATTGCTTGAGTGTTAAACGTCAATAAGTGCCATTTAAAATGTCAAAATAACAATGAAAACGTATATTTTAGATGAATTGTTCGATATGATTAAATACTAATCAAAGATTTTTTTGCAAAGGATTGTGGCGAAATAGATGTTTACTTCTCAAGTAGTTAAAGACAGAGCGGGGCAGTTTTATATAATTTGCCTACGCAATCAAGGACGTCACAATCTAGCTATTCAGCCGGAGACTTTTTATAACACCCAAGCCAGTTATCAGTTTGTAACAAGCCTGCAAGCCCCTTTGGGTCTGTGGCAAAATATCGCCTCTTCGAATTCATTTTTTAGCCTACAAAGATGGCAAAACACAAACCCAAGTTTAAGTATTGAACACTATGTAGCAGAAGTGTTGGTACAGGGCTTTGTCGAGGTCTATAAGACGGCAGACGTACAGTTACTTCAGCAACAATCAAATCAAACACGGGTTAAAGACAGTTTTGGTCGTGGATATCAACTACAGCCAGCTGCGAGTTTATTGCTGGGTAATGGTAACGACATAAAACAGATTAGAAGTAAGACTGAAGCAGAACTATTTATACAAAAACTATCCCTCGATGATGATGCCATTTCTCAATTGCTCAAAGCGAACAATGTCAACAGTCCTAAACCACCGTCCGAAGCACTTGTTTCAGCATTGATTGATGGTGAACTTGTTGTTTCTGTTTTACCGCCTGTGCGCAAGCCTGTTTCAAAAACGGAATTTGTCGAACAGGCAATGACGTTGAATGAACCCGCTCCTGTTGCGCCGTCCAATCATGATAAAGCAGCCCCTGTATCAAACGATAGGTCAGATAATGGTGATGCTGAAGCATTAATGAAAGCTGCAGAAGATGGTACTCCATTCTGTGAGGAGTGTGAAAATGCGAAAAGCGCAGCATAACGAGATAGAGAAAATGAATAAAAACACATTAAGCGATGCTGAAGTATCTGAACTACAGCAACAACTTTGGCAAAAAAATGAGCAAGGAAAAACACCTACTGTTTATGCCATTCTTGGTGGTGCACGTGATAAACAAATTGAACGTATCATCCGCCAAGGTGAACTGAAGTCTTCTTGTCTTATTGATGGTAAGCTTACCTATCAAATGAGCATTGCTGCCCCCTATATTGTTCGATTAGAGTTTAATCATCCACAAACGATTGAGATATTAAAAAAAGGTTGGGGTAACAACTGGGGTATCTTTGCCATTACTTATTCACCCGCAACATTAATCAATGTTCGACAAAACTGCCGAAAAATTGCCATGGTGAAAAGCCCCGAAGGCAAAAATCTCTATTTTAGATATTATGATCCACGTGTTTTACGTATTTATCTTTCTGCATGTGACACTTCTGAAGCGAATAAAGTCTTTGGGCCTATTACTGACTTTATTCTAGAGGGGCAAGATAACGGTGTCATACATCGTTATAGACGCACAGAGCAAGGTGTTGTTGATGTAAATATTAATCTGCTGAATATCACTGCAATAAAAAATCAAACAGTAAAGCCCGGTTTATTAGAAATTAGCAAGCAACAAATCAGTGCTTTTAAAGCGGTACGTTTTAAGCGCTTTATTACTGAAATGGAATTACACCTAAGCACTTATTTTGCCCCGCAAACAACCTCTCTTATTGAACAAGAGTTACTTAATAGCTGGGTGAATACAAATGTAAAACACGCGCAAGATTTTGGATTTATCACTGAACTTGATATATGCCGTTATCTGAATGTAGCCATAATACAAGGTGAGTCAGTAAAAGATGCACCTTGGTTGCAAGCTATTATGGCAGAAAGCCTTTTCCCGAGTACCAAAGCTACCTTAATCGAAGAAAAGTCACTTGAATTACTCGATCAAGAACACCAAGCTGTCGTTAAAGAACTCGATAAAGTTAACCTGTTACATCTTGAACGTTTTTATCAGAAACATCATAAGAAAGTGCTAGGTGTTGGAGTTCCTTTATTTGACTTAAGATTTGAAGACGACAAGGCATTAAAAAGCTGGATGTTTCGGGTTGGAAAACAATGTATTAATGTAGGTTTAACCGACGAAATGGCGTTAGATATATGGTTAGATATTGCCATGCGTTATGGGGAGAATTTCCCAAAAGAAAACTGGGCAATATTATCTGAGACGCAAAAGGAAGCATTGTCACCATCAGCTATATTGTTTCACCTATCAGCTCAACAGCCGCATAAACAAAGCGCTTAAACGGATTTATTGGAATCTACTATGACTTTAAGTAACCTATCTCCTGCTGAGCGCATTGTTGCTCATGAGCAGAAAATTACTGGTAACATTCAGAAGATTCAAGCAAATGAAGGACTCATTGAAACGCAAGAGCTTGCCTACGAAGATCTGTTAGCGGAAAAAACAGTATTAGATGCTGAAAAACCATCATGGAAAGAACGAGTAACGTTTGATGACAGCTTGAAGGTAGAAAAAGAAGAAAAAAAACAAGCGGTTAATGATGCTAGAGAAGAAACTATAGAGTTAAAGAAAGATACCTATCAGCTAAAAGAAGAAACTCATACTGAACAAGAAAAGCTCAAGGTAGCTCACTCTGATGAACAAATGCTTCACCAACAAAATATTGATACGCTAGAAGATAGTAAGAATAGAAGTGAAGATAGACTTAAACGTTTAGAAGATTATGACGAACAAAATCCTGAAAAAGTAGCCATACAAGCTGAAAATATAGAACAAGAGCAAGCCGTATTAGCTAAACGGGAAAACGACTTAGCTGAGGCGAAAGAGTCGGCAGAAAATGCAAAATCGGCAGCTCAAACCAGAGATGCTAAAGTAGCTGATGATATAAAAGAAGCCTGTCCACTAAAATGTAAAGCAACACAACTAGCTATAAAGAGCAATAACGGAAATCGAAAGTATCAAATGGCAACAGAGCTTAATGGTAGCGTTCAAACTCTGCATGTGATCAGTTTAAGCAAAGCTGCTGTTGATAAAAAACTCATTGAACCGCCTGTCTCTGTTATTTCAGTTGCTATTACTGGCCTATGTGAAAAAGGAAAAGAATCACAAGCGGCAGCCTCTGCGGACGAAAAAAAACTTGTTCGAACAAATAACAACCAATATTGTCCGGTGCTCAAAATTGAGCAAGGCCCTATTAATATTGCTATGCCAGGCACATCTGGAAGCCCACTGAATTTTCAAGCATTTTGCCCTGATCCACCCACAACGTTTTTCAATTGGGATTATTTATTTAAAAATATTTTTATGCCTGAAAAGCGTGAATCGACAATGTATACAATAGAATCTGAAGGATGTGATGGTAGTTACTCACTTGTAAGTCAAGTAGCTGCGTACCCTAAGATAAAAGCTGAAATAGGTGTGGCAATAAGCTATAAACCAACGAAAGAAATAACTACATTACCGGGTTGGGAAGATAACCCTGAAGCCGTTGATGTAATAGCAAATTACAATGAAGGGCATCGGACGGTAGAGTACGGTAACTGGGTATTCGCCTTTGACTTAAAAGGCAGTGTCGATAGTATTAATCTGTCACAACAGCTTGAATTTTTACAGCCAAACGATTTAGTTCCTAAGCTTAGAAAAGCGTTAAACCTATTTTTGTTTATTTTCGACATTATTAAAATTTGCTGTGGTAGAAATATCGGTAGTAACATCTTTGAAGATTCTTACGATGTAAATGGGCTACTTGAAAATAATGCTCCACCAGAAAATACCCAAGGTCAAATAGCCGCCGCCAACCGCAGTGTTAGTCCAACGGGCAGTATTGATATTAACTACCCTAAAATTGCCTTTGCTATAGCGTATGAAAACTGCGAAGAGCTTGGCACTAATACCCTTGGTCATGCGAGCGCGGTCACGGTAAAGCTTGACCCACTTATTGGGGTGCTTGGTAAAGTAGACATGTTAAGCGCATTAATTAAAATAGGTGTTAACGCTTTAATACCAGGTGTTGGCGCAGCAGGCATTGCCTTTGTCGAGTATATTGCTCCGATTATAGAGGGCTTATTGCCTGAAAATAGCGAAGTGACAAGAGAAGACATTGAAAACAGAAAATATTACTTAGAAGGGGGCATTGCGTTAGTATTAAACGTGGGCGCTAATATCTCTGCCGAAGGTAAATGGACGCATACAAACGATGCGCTTAACTTAGGTAATAATCCAGCAGTATTACCAGCATCACCTGATACAAACCCTGAAGTTAGTGCCTTTAGTGGCATGACGGGGGCAAGCCTTGAAATGCAACTTGAGGGCAAAGTTTATGTTAAAGGCAAAGCATGGGCTGTCACCTTTGAAGCCGGTTTAATGATAGCGATGGGTAGTGCAAAAGATATTGGTGCTGCCAAACTCGAATACAAGCTGAACATCACTGGTGAAAATGGGGTGCCCAAAGTAGAAGGTGCTTTTGAATGGAATGGTTTAGCTATTTTAACTGCTTCTTATAAATCATTTGGTGTCGGTAGTAAGGATAATGATGAGCAAAATGATACTGAATATAGTCGTAGAAGGCGCCCTGTATCTAGCCAAGATAGAGACACAACAACTCAACAAAACAACTCACAAAAAAACTATAAAAACCAATGGGTCTTAATTGAACCTGGTCGTACACCTAAAACACCTGAACCGGTACCTTTAAATGACTATTTTAACTCCTAAATTTGCGTTGATAAACGCAATAATTTTAACCCTTATATTGACTACTTATTCACAAGCAGAGGACTCTATGCTCACTAAAAAACCGTACTTCACTTACCGTATCGAAGCAAGTGGCGCTCTTTATGAGGCTAAAATCAATGGCATATTATTAGAAGATAATTTTGAAGGTAACGCGCTTAATTTTGAGCAACCCGTTAATCAATACATGCGCACGGGTATTAACCGTATAGGTATACAGGTTTACCCCTATGAGAGAGGTGATTTTGGTACTGGTAGGGTCACAATTACCCTCTATGTTAATCAAGATGGCGCGTCAGAAAGTAAGAAAAAAATGGTTGGTCAAATCACATTTAACGCTGCTGAATTTTTTAAAAATAAACAAGTCTCTGATGCAATACAAACCAGCATGCCCAAATTACGTTTAGATTCTGCTAATGACTTGATAGCCAGTGAAAGTGGGGATGTAATAATTCAAGCTGCAGTAGCGGAATCCTCAAAAGTTGAAGACGATGCTCTCTGGATATATCAAGATATTGAGCTTGATACCCCATTCCCAGTATGGGGTTTTTTTAAAGCCGATAAGTTAGATTTTCCTGATGTTTGGGAGGATTTTGTTAAAAACGGTGAATACTATAAAAAGAATCTATTAACACCACTTTACCAAGAGCATGAAAAGGTTATTGCTACATTAAAAACACAAGATTTTAATAAAATATTACCGCTGTTTGAAGAACGTAATAGTGAATATGATATCGCACTTTATTATCCAGAAGGCACCTATAATGAAATGCTGAAAAAGTCATTACAAGATGATTTTAATGATAAGTCCTCGGAACTAAAATTAAATGAATCAAAATATGCTAGACCCACAGTCAGTGATGATAAAGGGTTAATACGTCTAGGCACTTCTGCCATGATTAGGTTTGTTAACGAGGAGCATTCTCTTTATTCAAAATACCCAATCTGGTTCTACAAAAAAGATGGAAAATGGATAATTTCTCGTTAATTCCTGGGAAAGAAAATCTGGATGCTCGGTGCGCCGAGATAAATCGGTATTAGGCTAACTATCATCTCTCGTTGTCTTCGTCGTGCTTTTTGGCGATGAAGATAAATACACAGAAAATCATTATTTGTCGGTACGAGTTAATGGTTAGTAGGGGTTGCTGAGGATGCAGGTAAGCAGTGGAATAAAGAGGTGAATCTCCTTACATCTCGTACATCAGTTTTTGCTCGTTTTCATTGTTTTGGGATGCCAACAAAAAATCCATAATATTGTTTGATATTATGGATTTTTAAATTGAGAGTCTCTGGCTATTCTTATCGTGCCAGAGTCACTAAAGAGCTACGTAGCTGGCTGACAGAGCCAAAGTTAAGCGTGTATTTACGCAAACCATTACTTGCTTTAACGGCATTACCTGCGTTTACAAAACTCTTAGTTCGTTTAAACACATCATGCTGTTCAACGTCGAATACGCCTTCCCACATTCCATCAGTATCGTTACCACCGCCAGCTGTTACATATAACCACGTTTTAGTCGATGGACTCCATTTTAAGATCGACCAGCGATTTTCAATACCACGTGACCCTAAGCCAATGGGCAGCGCCTTTAATGTAATACCAAGCTTCCTGAGTTCAGGTTTAATTCTGTCTGTATAAGAGTGAACCCAAGGCATTTCACTTTCGGGTGGTGGCTTTTTAGTGCTCACTGCAACGCCACCATGTCTTGAGTTACAAGTAATAATTTCTACTGTCGTAATGCTCGGATTCCACTTTTTCCACTCTTTTACTTTAGCAATGAAATTGGCTGGCACCATGCTACAAAATTTACCTGATGTGCCGTGACCCCAAAAGCAAAGGGTGGTTATTTTTTGAATTTTTTTGTCTAGCGCTGGTCCACTAGCTGCGCCAACTGAAGCGTTGGCTGTTACGCTTGCTAAATTTCGGCAACGCTCTTCGTGTCCATTTTCGTAGAGGATTTGTATCATTGTTTGTTGAACTCCAGTTTGTAGTGTTAGTGTTTGTTATTTAAAAGTGGATTATAAACATTTAAATTGTTTTTCTTTACATATTTATCACAAAAATAACACTTACGCATCAATAGGTGTTGTGTGTGTTAATGGCTTCGGATTTTTGGGGAAATAATGACTTAATCACTTTTGACGTTGTTTGGTTTATTGAAAACTAAACCACCAAAAAAATCCCCTCGTAAATCCTTAAACAAAATTACCACGAAGCCACTTCGTTACACAGAGGTCACGAAGAAACCCTCAACAATCAACCACTTCCAATTAAATAAACTTTTGAACTTGTTTTGGGGCTTACTGATAGCCGATATCGAACAGCTGACAACTAGCAATACAACCATGAAGCTACTTCGTTACAAAGAGGTCACGAAGAAACCCTCAACAATCAACCCCCCAATTAAGTAAGCTTTTGAACTTTGTTCTTGTGTCCTTCGTGGTTAATCGTTTTTGACCTTGCTGATGGCCGATAGCGAACAGCTGACAGCTAGCAATACAACCACGAAGCCACTTCGTTACACCGAGTTCACGAAGAACCCTTCAACAACCAAGCCCCCCCCCCAATTAAGTAAGCTTTTGAACTTTCCGCTTTCTTTTATTCGCGTCCTTAGTACCTTCGTTGTTAATTGCTTTTAGGTTTTTGTTACTTAGTTTTTTAGTCCTTTGAATCCTATTTTTTTGATGATTTTTTTTGCTAACCGAATGTTTTTTGTTGTGACATATAAATATATGTCACGTTATTTAAGTGTAGTTATTTATCAACTAAAAATGCACTGTAGCCTTAGGTTTTTGAAATTAATGGGGTTGGTTTCTTGCTTTTTATGATGAATCAATGGCTGTAGTGTAAATGTTGTGCATTTTAAGTTATTTTAATGTCATTTGCGCTTGATATCTGATAAATTTGAACTACTGATTTTTGTCTTTTTGTTTATGAGCTGTTTGGGTTGTTTAAACAAAAATATATAAATAACGCTTTAAATTCTAATTTTTCACAGGGATGTTTTATGAAACGCTTACCTTTCTCTTTTATGCCTAATGCACCACTGGCAGTCATGCTCGTGAGTTTAACCGCGCTTAGCGCCTGTGGTGGTTCTAGCGGTGGCTCTGATGGTGACTCAACACCACAC
Source organism: Psychromonas sp. Urea-02u-13 (assembly GCF_002835995.1). Classification (GTDB taxonomy): domain Bacteria; phylum Pseudomonadota; class Gammaproteobacteria; order Enterobacterales; family Psychromonadaceae; genus Psychromonas. The sequence continues at coordinate 42,369 of NZ_PJBZ01000066.1, forward strand.
CTCCTGTCGTAGATGAAGACGCCACTGCGCCCGTTATTACCCTCAAAGGAGCGAATCCGTTGACGCTTGCTCATGGCGAAACTTACATTGATTCAGGTGCCACAGCACTTGATGCGGTTGATGGTGTGGTTTCTGTGTTAACGGATGGCTCTGTTAATGAAAATGCACTGGGTGATTACATTATTTCTTACAGTGCAAAAGACAAAGCAGGTAATGAAGCAACATCAACGCGTGAAGTAACAGTCGTGGATTTAACCGCGCCGGTGATAACGTTAAATGGTGAAAGCACTATCAATCTAACGCAATGGGCGGATGAGTATATTGAACTAGGCGCGATTGCAACCGATAACGTCGATGGCGATATCACAGTAAATGCGCCCTCTGGGCTGGTAGACACCACTGTGCCAGGCAGTTATCTATTAACTTATACAGTTACCGATGTCGCCGGTCATGAAACAACGGCGCAACGCACGGTGAATGTGGCAGAGCAAAAACCATTTATTATCACTTGGTTAATTACACCGGAACAAAAAACCATTCAGTTGCCTCTTAACCCAGCATTTACAGCAGAGGGTTATAACTACCGCGTCGATTGGGGCGATGACAGTGTTGATAGCAACCAAACAACCGCGGCACCAATCGGGGACACCCAAAGACTTTACCTTAGTAACTAATTGTTTTCATTAGTTTTAAGGTTTGGGTGTCCTGCTTTTTGTTTGTTGCTAAGATGGCATCAAGTGTTGATAAATCGGAATATACCTCTGTTTTTGAACGCATTCATAACAAATCAAATGAGACTGAAAAGAGCGATGAAGTTGAAAGTACGCGATTGGTAAAATTCATCGGT
>NZ_PJBZ01000071.1 GCF_002835995.1 Psychromonas sp. Urea-02u-13
GATACATCTCTGCTAACTGTTCGGCATTGTTATTGTAGAAATTGGCGGACATAGTTACCTTGGCGTGATGACTTCAGAGCATTATATATACATTAAAATGATGCGAACAATACTATCACTTTATAGTTAGATTTGATTGTTAACAATCTGATTTTTAGACAAAGAACATATTTTAAACAAACCTAATTATGCCCAGGGTTCTCTTAAATATTCAGGGAATAATTAGGTTTTTAAGTGAGTTAAATTTATTAGAGAGCTTTACATTTTTTGTTATAGGCTAAATGTAGAGAGGGAGATTCATCAGGCCACTGAATACGTTCTTCATCCTTTACGCCTACGGATAAGTCTACCGGCACAATCCACAAATTCAGTTTCTCTTCGGCTTCTGGATTAAAGCAGAAACTCGATTGTATCGCTTGTGTGAAGTCTTCTGATTGCGGATAAAGTAAGAACATATCCCCTTTTCCTGATAAGTATTTATGGCCATAAGCAAACATCTGGTAGAAGTCAGATTGTGAAAGACCATATTTAGCCGTGCCATTATCTTTCGATTGTTCGAGTAGTTTCCACTTTGTATCTAACACTACTTTTGTTTCATTATCTTTTTCAATAATCAAATCGGGCTTTAATCTAAACCAATGCTGTTCAGCATGTTTTACAAGCGATTTAGACTGTACTTGCTCTTTTAGCTGGTAACCATTAGCAACCTGTTTGCGTAGGATGTTAGCAACATAAGATTCGAAGACCGCTTCCATTGGGAATAACAAAGATGGCGCATGATTTTTGCCCTTCATGCTTTGTGGTGAAAAACCCTCTAAAATCAACTGAGCCCAGTTAAGTGGTCGCTTATAGTAGTCCATCCCCCGGTCTAACTTCATGCGGGTAAAATCGAGTTTATAATCTTTACTGACGGGTACATCTGTAAAAACAAACTTTAGCTCTTGTAATAGCTTTTGATTATTAGCTGATCGGGTATATTTATTGATGCAAACAAGTGCGCTATGCAATAATCGATTCGCCGGTCTGTCCTGCAAAAACTCATCATATTCAACATAGAACTTATGTTTGTTAATGAAGTTATGACGAACTTGTTTACCTATATTCAACTTGCCTTTTAAGTAAGCTAGATTATCCTCTCGCGCAACATAATCACTGCGTAAACCTCGCTTTATCAAGGTATTTACCGTTTCTAAAAACTGTGTGATAAACACTTCTAATAATGGCATTTTCTGGCTAGCGATACTGGCAGCTTGTGTTTCTATATGGCGAAAACCTTTTAAGCTTTTCAACATCATTAACAGCGCGCTTCGGGCCTCCTGCTTGTTCTTATTGCTATCGCCCCCCTGCTTGCCTACTTTAGGTAACACTTCAATTTGAGTATTATCCGGGGTAAAAATCACCCCGGCGTAGTTTTGCACCTGTAATACTTCTAGCCCATTAAAGCGACACGGCTTCAATAAACGACTTTCCTCATCCATCTGTAAACTTAATTGCTTTAGATAGTGAAAAGCCACATCGCTGACAACTTTAATATTTTCAGCTGCATTTTGAGTTCCTTGCTTTTCATTCACAAGGTACTCAAATTCAAACAAGCTAATGGTATTATTCATTTTGGTCATCAGCTTTGGTCACATTTTTAGGAGCATAAATAGCTTGGTAAGCCTTTTTATTTGACCAAACAGGCGCCGTAAATTCAGCTAAAGCATATTGCTTTTCAGGTTGACCAAATTCCTCCGATTGATATTCTTTACCAAATAATTTGGTATAGGTAATCAACTCTTCTTTAACAAACTGTAAACTTGAATGTTTACTTTTTTGATTATCACCGAGCACCAAACTTATTTTATTCCAATCATCGTAAAAATACTCTTCAAGCAAAGGAATGATTTTATTTTGGAAAGCTGACTGTAGTTCAATAAATGCCTCATTTTCATTACCCGCTACCATGGCGTTATACGCAGGAAAGAAGAATGCATGACCTAAGGTATGTTCGCGATCATGAAGCACTTCAATGCGCTTATTTAACTTGGTGAGTAGCTCTGTTAGGTTAATGCCCTTTATCACACCACACTCATCATCAAACAAGGCAGGTTTTGGCATCATCTCTTTAAAGTCAAAACGGCGACGTAATGCAGTGTCCATCATTGCTAATGAACGGTCAGCGGTATTCATTGTGCCGATGATATGCAGGTTATTGGGCACAGAGAATGGTTTGCTAGAATTTGGCAATACTACTTCTATTGCTTCATCATTTCCGGCACGTTTAGAGGGCTCGATTAACGTGATCAATTCACCAAATATTTTAGAAATGTTACCGCGATTTATTTCATCGATAACAAGTACATAATTTACTAATTCAACATTGACTTCAGGCTTAGCAATACTTACGCCTGACTCAGCCAAATGCTTAACGACACTAGGCACTGATAAACGAGATAGCGGGGTACAGGTTTTTAAGTCAAAAGCAGTATCACCATTCAATGATTTAAAATCAACGTTAACCCCTTCTGCTAACCAAGTTACCTTTCGATGATGGCAATAATCATTTCGTGATGGTAAGCCTTTCTCTATGAATTCATAATCGCCAGCAACAACACCGATTGCCTCCACAGAGGTTTTGCTATTGATACATAAAACAAGATCACCTTCTGTCATTACATCAGAGAAGTACTCTAATGTTTTAAGATCGTTTTTCCCTAGCGTATTGTAATAATCGTTTTTATATTCCGCGCCGAGATCTCCAGTGTCACCCCAACCAATTGCGGCAATATTATTCTCTAAACAGAACGTTTTTGCAGGGTTAGTCTGTGCGCTCTCAATAGATAATTTCCATACTCGCCCGCTAGTATTAATATTTTTATCAACATCCAGTTCTGGAGAAGAAGCAGATTCACAAATTGATTTGAAAATGCCATCTTTCACTTTATATGAGATCTGGTTGTCTTCGTTGGTTTCAGCTTTTAAGCCTTCTACGAACTCTTCATAACCATAACTTTGGTGGAAAGTGACAAATCGAATGTGTCCTGATTTACTTAGCTTATTGTATTTAGCTGTTAACTCTTTTCGCTGCGTCGGGGTTGTCCCCGCTTTCGCGTCAATGTTTAACGATGCGTAAAACTGTGGCTCAGCGGCTTTCACTGCGGCTTCAATCGTATGGTAGGTTTTCCCTGTACCTGGAGGGCCGAACAGAATTTGATTTAGCGGTGCGATACTATTTAATTTAGTCACTTCACTACCTTCTATAACTTCACTTGCATTATCAGAAAAGAACTTTTCGATATTTAATAAATCTGTTTGGCAAAATGTTTCAAATTTATCTTTAATTATTCTTAATAATGTAGTTATTTCTGTTTCTAGGGTAGATGTATGATTTATTAATCTAGTGCCATAAAGAACGCTCCATTCACTAGATAGAGTCGCCTGCCTTTTATTAAATAAATCATTTTCAGCAGTTAAATTGTAAATACGTATTCTGGATGATTCTTCAGCAGGTCGAATATGTAGATTTACATCTAAATAGTTTTCTCTGTTATCAAATTGAAACACGAGTAATCTTTTAGATGGATCTCTTCCATCATCAGTTTGATTGATGAGGTCATCAAGCTTTGTTGATACAAAGCGAGTGGTGGTCACTCCATCACCAACACCAACAAGTTCGAGCCCCTCATTTTCACCTATCAATTTCTTGATGTATTCTTTAATTTCTCTTATCAATGTTTCTCTGTTTATCATTTATTTACTCTCTAATACTATTTAAAAAAAACACTCTGTACTTTATAAATTGCGTCTTAATATTTCTTCGTAATGAAGAATGAAACTTTAATTTCATTCTTCATTAATTTTGGAAGTTTTGAATAAAAGAATCAGCATGATGAAATTGTTGCTCAATTTGGTCATTTGTTAAAATCATCTAGTTTTCCTTTAATCAATAACTTTGCGCAACAATACTTCATTTTTATCTTTGCCTTTTATTAGTCATCCCCTTACTTATCAGCAGTAGCATAGATAGCTTGGTAAGCTTGATTATTTGACCAAACAGAATCACTAAATTCAGCTAAAGCATATTGCTTTTCAGGTTGACCAAATTCATCCGATTGATAGTCACCACCAAATAGGTCGTTATATTCAATTTTTTGCTCTTGAACAAACTTCAAATCAGACGGTTTTATTCTTTGGTTATCACCAAGCACCAAGCTTATTTTGTTCCAATCATCGTAAAAGTATTCTTCAAGCAGAGGGATAATTTTATTTTGAAAAGCAGACTGTAATTCAATAAATGCCTCATTTTCATTACCCGCTACCATGGCGTTATACGCAGGAAATAAGAATGCATGGCCTAAGGTATGTTCGCGATCATGAAGTACTTCAATACGCTTATTTAGCGTAGTCAGTAACTCTGTTAGGTTAATGCCCTTTATCACACCACACTCATCATCAAACAAGGCTGGTTTTGGCATCATCTCTTTAAAGTCAAAACGGCGACGTAAAGCAGTGTCCATCATTGCTAATGAACGGTCAGCGGTATTCATTGTGCCGATGATATGCAGGTTATTGGGCACAGAGAATGGCTTGCTAGAATTGGGCAATACTACTTCTATTGCTTCATCATTTCCGGCACGTTTAGAGGGCTCGATTAACGTGATCAATTCACCAAATATTTTAGAAATGTTACCGCGATTTATTTCATCGATAATGAGGACATATTTTTTAGGCTTACCTGTTTCATCTAAATCTGCATTTCTTGCATCTTCACAGATTTTTTTAAAAATTCCAGATTCAACGTCATAAGAGATTTCACCGTCTGTTGAATTAGCTTTTAATCCCTCAACAAACTCTTCGTAACCATAACTTTGGTGAAAAGTAACAAATTGAATCTGTTTTTCTGCAATAAGTTGCTGATATTTATCTGTTAATAATTGACGAAAAACACTACAGCACCCTCTGATTGTATTACCTTCATTTTGCACAGCTTCTTTAGTTACACCGTCAAACACTGCGTAACTTTCAGGCTCAGCAGCTTTGACTGCGGCTTCAATCGTATGGTAGGTTTTACCCGTCCCAGGAGGACCAAAAAGAATTTCGTTAAGTGGGGATTTTGAAGTAACTTTATATTTATTTTCAGGTGACGCTGGCATATTTTGTTCCGATGTTTTTTGTCTGTTTTTATCAAACCAATGTTCAAGAAGCTTGATTATTAGAGGTAAGTTTTCATCGTTGATATTTACCTTAAACCAGCTTCCCTCTTGTAAAAACGTCAAACCTTCTGACTTTGCTAACTCAGAAATATTCCCGTAAAAATCAATACGTTTCACAAGCACTGCAATTAAATTAAACTCGATTGTCATTGCATCTTTTATTATTTTAAAACCACCAAGATTTTGATTATCTGCCTTAAATAACATTTGGTTTGATTGATTTGAGCCACAACTTACACTGCTTATATCATTTGCCTCTAGCTTTAGCTGTTTCATTAAATTAAGAAACATTCTCTTTAACTTAATAAAAGACTCAAGGTTTTCTTTTGCCGTAAATATTTCATCTAATTTGGTCCAGAAATCGAGAGAAACTTTTTCAGGAATAGCTTCCTTAGCTAGAATATCAACCCAACACTTAGATAAAGTATTGAACTGAATATTGCAGATGCTATTTTTAAAGTCACTTATAAAGTCTTGGTTATCAATTTGATCAAATTTATAACGTAGTAAATCTTTTTCTTGGATTAACTCACTATGCTTACCAGCCAGATTATTAAGCTCTGAAAATATATTTATTGCGCCTCTTTTCAAGGAAACCCTGATACCCACTTCTCGAGTTAACTGGATCTCAAATAACCACACTTCATCAACGTATATCTTTAATTTTTTATCTTCAGAACCGATATACACATTTGAAAAGCGTATTACTAATTCTTCGATAATTGGTAATACCTGGTTTTTAATAACTTCTTTGGCAGTATTGTTTTTGAATAAATTCAGCTTGAAATTTTCAGTTAAAGCAGTGTTCTTCCATAACGAAACACCTAATTTTTCAATATCACTTAAGATATCTGTTGTTTGATATAGTTGATCAGAGCCTTCATCGAAACCGTTTATTTCTGTCATGTTATTCCTATAGATTAAAAGCAATTATTTACATGTCTAATTTAAAGCTTGTGACTTACCACATAGGGATCTGAAAGTGCCTAATACAAAACCAAGATAAGTTTCCCTGAATGCTATTGGGAGTAAATAGAAGTGTATCGCCACAAAAATACACTGAACTTTATAAGCCGTGAATTATACACAAAATCACAATAATCGCTTAACTTTCAAATGGACCTACTTAATCTCTTTCGTTTGACGCCAAGCCATCACAACATGCTCTTCTTTGATGCGTTTTTTAGCATCTCCAGAATCGCGAGCGAATACACGTACGCGACAGCTACGGCCTTTTTCTCCAGTAAAATCGACGATGTACTCTTTCATATTTATTCCTCATTATTCTTTAAAGGGTTAGCGCTTAATTAGAAAAAATAAGATACCAAACAAAGACGACAACCGGTGACGCAACATGATAAAGTACCGTGTAATTTATTAATTTTAATCACTCACATTCAATAACGAGATATAGATGCAAGTAGCTCAGCGCCATAAACATATTCTGCACTTCATACCTGAAGCGCCTAAATCTATTTCAGCCAAAGCGTTACGAGTGAAATACCAAGAAGATGCAGGGGATATAACCCTGAGAATGTTGCAGAGAGATTTGAATGAGTTATACGATACAGAAAGTAATATGATTAAAGAGAAAGTTGGGCAAGGTCTTTTTTGGTCATTTGAACCCGGCACTAAAACCTCACAATTAATGACACCTAGTTTGGCACTCGCCTTTAATATGTTTGCTGAATACGCACAGCATCTCTTGCCCTCCTCTGTTAATAAACAATTACAGGGGCAATTTAATCAAGCTCAGCGTGCTTTAACCGATCCAAAATTAGCATTATGGCAATCAAAAATAGCAACGGCACCACCAGGGTTTCAATTACATAAAGCAGAGATAGATGAAGCAATATTAAATACCATTGAGCAGGCCATTATCGACCAGGCACAATTAAAAATTGTATATCGAAACCGTCCCAAAAATTTTGTGCATCATGCAGCAAAAGAACGATTAATAAACCCGTTAGGTTTGGTGATCAGAGGTAATGTTTATTACCTGATTGCGCATACACCAGAAAACCAGGAAAGAGCTTTTGTGGTGCATAGAATGAGCAGTGCAGAAAGGAGTTATAACGAGGTGGTGTTTCCTACAGACTTTAATCTTCAAGCCTTTATGAAAAAGGGAGGCGGTGTATTTCCAACAGATGAATACGTTGATCTTGAACTAAAAGTGGACCGAAACCGCGGCCATCATTTATTAGAAACACCACTTTGTCCCAATCAAACTGTCAGTGAGTTTGATGAACAATACTTCATTATTAAAGCGAACTTACCTGTAAACCATGAATTGCATTGGTGGCTCATGTCGATGGCTGATTTTACTGAAGTTATCGCCCCGCAATCTGTAAAAAAGAAAGTCATCGAGCACCTAAAAGATGCGATGAGTATGTATCATTTATAATTTACTCGGCATTCATGTCGGCATTAGCGCTACAGTGATGAAAAGAGGCTTCTACCACCAGCCAAGTCACATCAAGCGTCTCATCGTATGGTTCGTTTAATATGGAATGCTCGATAGCTAAAGACTGATATAACAGCTGCACATAGTTAAATGCATTTTCGTATTGGTCCGAATTTTCATAAAATAGCGCCAACTTGTGTCTCGCATCTGCACGGCTTTGTTCTAACCGTTGAATTAAATGTTTGTCTGTCGATGCATCGTTCACTAATTCTGATTCAAGATTCTCATACATGTACGCAAGCACGAGGTTAGAAATAACATCACCTGCTTCAGCACTTTCTCGATAAAGCGTGAGTGCTAATTGCGCGTCATCGTTCACACTCTTAACTTTCTGGTACTCCGCTCCCTGTATGCCTCGAATATTTTCATCATACGCCTTGGCAGACTGATACATTACGTTAGCTACCTGCTTGTCAAATTGCATCAGCCCATTACCGTTTTGATAGATAACGGTCAGTCTTGCTAGTGCTTTCTTTTCTCCACATTGAGCCGCTTTCACATAAGCATCCATCGCATTAACAGGGTTCTGTTTAACACCACGGCCACCTTCATAAAGTAAACCAAGATGATACAAAGCTACACTATTGCCTTGCTCTGATTTCAGCTTACATTTAATAAATACATTTTCTAACCAATTCACGCGGTACCTCTTTTTACTGTTAAATATTAATCATTGGATGATGATTGCCACAACCACATTAATGCATCGTGTACCGTATTGGTAATCACCTAAATAGCATCACGATCCAATCATATTAATGATTGGATCGTTGATGCTGTTATACCCATGCTACTTCAACATGCAAAGTCAGCAAGGAAAATTGTGCCGAGATATCAGGCATAAGATTGAAGCCTAGTCATTCTAAGTCGAAATTTTATAACGCCATAGTTTGGTACAAGTTGCCTTGCCCTACAGGGCGTAAGCTCGAAAACCAACTCGGCGTTACAACAATCGAAAAGTGAATAACAATAAGGGATTAACGTCTTTTTTTAATCCCTTATTGTTAGAAGGTTCACGTAATTAACGTTCGATAGGTTACCTCACGTTGTACCTGGAGCTGGTTATCGAGCTTATGCCTGACAAAGCATCTTGAGGTAACATGGGTATAGAGGTAAATAAAAACTATCGTTTAGCTTTTCTTGCTTTCTTTTTAGCTTGTTTTAGTTTTTTTCTATCGGCTGTTTTTTTGCAAATGGTATGGCTCACTAAGCTATTGTCACGCAAAAAAGCTTTGCCTTTAGGTGACTTGATATACTGCTGTGCGTCAAAGCAACCATTTTTAGCAGACTCTCTTACCAATGCTTTTATTGAACGTGGCGACTCCACCTTTACTTTGTTCTCTGTATAAAGTTTTTTCAACAGCAACATCGAAAAATCAAACTGCATTTGCGGTTTCATTTCATCACTACAACAAATAAGTGCATTTGTTGATACCTCTAAAGCAAGGTCTTCATATTCACTATGAGCAGCTGCTAAATTGAAGAGTTTATGTTCATAACGCATAAACACAGGTAACTGCTGATGGCTTTCTGCCATGACTTTAAGGCCTAATTCAGGTTGTGGTGTTTTTCCCCAATAACCAAAATAATCACAATAACCTTTGAAGTATTTCGCACCTTCAGACTGATAAGATTGTGCGCTAATAAGGGCGCTCTTTGCTTGCTTCTTCAGTAACTCATTGTCTTTATCATTTTCCCAAGCCTCTAATTTATAAGCGAGATCAAGCGTAAATGATTGCTTCACTTTTGCATCAATACCCTTAGCAACCCAGTTTAGATATTGCTTAGGTTCTTTTTCATAATAATGAATTTGTAGGTATTGAATTGCTTTATGGTTTTCGAGTTCTGCCGCTTGAAGCGTAAATTTCAGGCTACGTTTATGTTGCGCATTGTCTCGCAGGTAGCTAGCGTATTGGTAGGCAGCTTCACCCTCTTTATCTATCTTTAAGGCTTCTTTAAAACAGTTTTCAACGGTTGTTTTTTCAGGTAATTGCAACAACTTATTTTTATAAACCTCTGCATACAATAACCAACTTTCAGCATGGCCTTGCTTATGCGCACGGTCTAACCAATAAGTTAAGTCATGTTGTATCAATTGCAATTGCGCTTTGTTTTCACTACCCGGCGTTTTCTTGGGTATCGTAGCGATATACATTTTGAGAACAAAGTGTTTTGCAAGAGATAGTGTCGCCTCTTTATTACCAGACAGCGACGCTAAAATGTCCTCTTGTAAGGCCAATTTAGTGGGTGCTTGCCATTCATTTTGCTCTGTATCACTCTGAAGATTAAGCTTATAAGCGAGGTATTGTGTTATCTCTAATAAGCTTTTCATTAAGTTATCTAATTTGTATTTAGTTAACGTGTATTCACAGCTCCATGAGCCATCATAAGCTTGCGTCATGTGAGCACTTCGATTACCTTCAACACGCAACGTGTTTAGTATATCTACAATGTAATCAGGCACTTTTTGGCTACTAGCGACCTGTTTGATTTTATTGACTAAATCGCCCGACACTGGCGGTCGTAACTTCAGTTTTTCTCCTACCTCATGGCACCATAGCTCCACAAAGAGTCGCGTTTTAAGCAAACAGCATGAATGGTCCATTGCATAATATTTTTCAATCTCTTGGCTCAAGCTGTAAAGCGCCGGAAAAGAGTGTTCAATAAATTGGTAGTTATGAGTAACCGTAGTGGTCGTTGGTAAGTAAGCGAGTTCGCCCATGATAATCTCCTCAGTGATGTGAGGTAGCTATTATCCACAGGAAGGCGTCAAGCTATGACGTGTTGGTTTTACTTTTTAGAATATTTGTACGGCAGGTGCGAAATAAGGTTTTATGCATGAGGGATAGTACAGACGGTTATTGTAAAAATACTATTTACGAAATGCTTAAGCCAGCTAATAACAGCGTCACTTTACTCATGACTTGCAGGGCTAATGATGTTAGCCCTTATTACTATTTCCAGTATCTGTTTACACAGTCTCCACTATGCCAATCGTTTGAATATCTCACGGACTTAACGCCTTGTCATATTGTTTACAGTGAAAACTAGTCAGGCTTTACTGAGCCCTTACCGTTATACACCTAAGTCATTTATGATTTTTTGGCCCCTCAGTGTTTAGCGATAACTTTTTGTAATTTTTCACTTATCTTAGAACAAAATTTCTGCAAGCAAGTTATTTCAACTAATGCGTGCCGATAATATTGGTTACCGATGCTCAATTGAATATTATCGATAAATTCATTAATCAATTGTATTTCCGCATACAATTTTTGAGAGTTTTTATCAGACAATGTTGATAGGTATGCAATTTTTTTCTGATTGTCTTCGCGATAAAAGAAATCATCACAAATTTTATCCAATAACTTAGTTTGCATAGCAGACACAATCAGTTTATTTATCAATAAAGGTGATTTCATATTCATAATATTAACTTCTTAGTAATTTTTCCATCAAGGCTATATCTTTGGTTGTTATAGCAGAAAACTCTTCTCTATTAGCGATAAGCTCATTTTTGACAGCTTTTGACATGTCCTTAATTTCACTTACTAATTTAGTTTGCTGTTGCTGAATTAAGTCATTGGTTGTAATGCTTAACTCTTGATGTTTACTATTATTTTCAGTAAGTTTCTTCGCTAATGAACTTACCATCGAATCTAAATTCTCTTCAAGTAGATCTATTGATTCGCTCATTTTTTCTAATAACTGTTCTTGATATTTACTGAACTTATTAGCTGATTCATTGATTACTAACTCTGTAATCTCAATTAGTTTTTCTTGCCCTTGATGTACTTCGGCTCGATCTAAATTTATCTTTTCAATTAACATCACAACCATTTTTTCTATTGTTGCACTGTGTTTATCTTGTGCTTCTACCGTTGCTACAAACTGTTTCTCAATAGCCGTTAACGGAATAGACAGCCCTGCTTCAAGCGCTTCAATTTGTGCTAAATGCCTTTGAGTAGATTCTACTTGGGTAGTATTTACCTGTTTTATTAAGTCATTGAAGTCTTTGTTTGAGGTTTCATTTTGAATATTTTGCATTTCGATTGCTGCTGTAAATTGTTTTTCCATTACACCTAGTGGCTTCGATAAACTTTCCTCTAATCTTTTCATTTGGCTTAATTGCGCTTGGTGATGGTTTATTTGCGTATCAGAAGACTGCAAAACTAGCGCTGTTGCATGTTCATTGAAACTCAACATAAAGCGGTCAAAAGCCGACAACGATTGTTGTATCTGATCTTTAGTGTCGCGAATACTATTGTATTCTTCGCTTAAACGCTTATTAAATAAATCACAGAGAGAGTTCACAAAGGTTTTTAATTGTTCAGCATTTTCAGTCATATGTTGTTGCTGCAAAACAAAGTTTTCGTTTTGTTTATCAAAACCATTTTGTAATTCTTGTATTTCTGTTTTGTTGTTAGTTAAAGCAGTAATCACTTTATTGCTAAGCGCAATAAGCGTAATAGTAATACTAGAGCCGATTAATAATATTCCTACTAGAAGTGTAATCTGAGCAGGTGATTGATTTGTAGTAATTGCATAATACATAAGCGCGATAAATATTAATGCGGCCAGTAAAGGGGTAACTATTTTTTTCATTTTAAATTCCTGATGAGTGTTTATTTTTATTTACAGGCAACTAACAAAGGTTGCCAAATTGAGTGTTTCCGTTCGATAAAGATTTTTAGCTCATTGAAAAAAAAGTGTCTAAAAAAATATTCAATTTCATGTTTAGCTTCAGCCCGAAGTGCCGTTTGGCTATCAATGCGGTTCAAAGATTTTTTATAGTCGATACTTCTCAGCATGTCCTTGATTAATTTAGTGGTAAATAATTGCCAATGATGGTTAAAAAACAGTGAAAAATTTATTTTAATATTGTCTAGATCTATTGATGATTGGATAAAATTATCAACTACAAACGACTCAATTAACGGGTGAATATTCTGCTCAACATATAATGAGATGGACTTCACTCCCGACTGACAAAAGGGTTTAGCCAATTTAGCGTCAAATGGAGTAGGAAGTCTTAATGTTTTTTCAAATACTGTTAAAAAATCGATTTCATCAAGCACATCAGCTTGATAATCATCAGAAAAATATTTGAAATTTAGAATGCTATTTTCCACCTCTCTCTTAACCCGATTTTTTACTCGCCCAATGTGTGATACTTGATAACTCAATACAACCTCTAAGTCATTAATTAGAGTTGCAGGAGCTAATCGATGGTAGCTAGCGCAAGGGGTAACTTTATCTTGATAGTGGCTCGTTGCTTGTGCAATTGCTTCATCTACCCCGTCGATATCTAATAATGTCGCTTTCATATTTTCATAAAAACAAATATGAAACTTGGTGTGTTGCCAAAACTGTTGATTATGTTGATATATCTGTTCTAAAAATCGAATTTCAGTCGCCTGTGCATAAGGAGACGAGTCGACCCATATTAATGACTCAACAGGCTTGCCTTCTAGCCATTTTTCTACGTTAAAGAAATAACTAACGCCATCTTTAGCTTGTAGGATAGTGGGAGCAGGTAAAACATACACTCTGTTTTGACAGCCCCGTAAGCGATTAATAGGAAAATAATAAGTACTGATATCATCATCTTTTATTGATTCAAGCAGTGGATTTATTTTCCCCTGCCTATTTTCATAATAAGCAACACTATGTTGGTCATGAAAAAAGACCACATTACGAGAGCCGAAATTATCCTGATGCTTACTATATAGGTTATGACAAGCATCTAAAATTAAGCCACTAAATATTCGTAAATGATCATTCTCATGCATACCTGCTACCACATTTATTTTATGGTTCTGTAAAATGATTTTTAAATTAAACACACATAAGATCCTGTTCAGAAAGTTGCTTGATAAAAACATTTATTTTATCAATTTCTGCTTTAGATTCAGTTGCTTTATGAGTATCGTTCGAAAACAGCTTTAATTCTGATTCAATTTTTGCAAGCTCCAGCATGATGTCTTTGGTAGAAGCATTCATAATATCGTTGTGGGTATTAGCTATGTGCTTATTAATGGCAGGTAGAATAACTTGAACAGGTGAAGCGAGTGACTGACAAAACAGTTCTACACATTGCTGTTTGTATTTTTGACAACATGCTTGTTCTGACTTTTGTTGTAAGACATTAAGTTCTTGCTGTTTATCGTGTTGCTTTTTTTGCACCAACTCAAGGCGCATATTCTCTTTTTGCTGTTGACTAGTAAAGTTTTCAATTTCATGACGCAGAGTAAGTTCTTTTTCAATTTGAGTCTGATGTAGAGCACTAACTCTTGATTTTTCTTGCTGTAAATTGGCTTGATGCTCTAAATCTAATATTTTTATTGGTGGAGTATCAAACTTGCGACCTACTTTTTCAAACCAATATTCAAGACTTAACAAATCAAATAAGCCTGTTTTTTCCATACCTTGCCCAATTGGGGTTCTCTGTAATCCATTCACTCCTTGCTTGCACTTTGCTGCAATTTGCACGCCTTGGTTTACATAATCCATCGCTTTTTTAGCTTTATTAGCACCTTGAATTACTTTACCTGCTTTCGCAACCCCTGCAACGGCTTCGACAGCAACAACAGGCGTAAACAATAATGCTATATCAGCAAGCGCACCAATTTGTTTTCCTATGGCTGAAATATTATTATCTCCCGGTATTTCCATATACTGTGGTTGATAATCACCTAAAATAGCTTGATCGTGAACTATTTGTGCAACAACTTCTTTTAAGTGGCTTTGCGTAGCCAGTAAATCCTGGTTGTTAATATTGAGTTGTCTTAACTCACTTTCGCTTTTTTCCTGTAATTCCATTAAGTGACCTAAGTCATCGAGTACATTTTGATAATGTGCTTTATCAACTGAGTGTGAACCAAGTTCATTAACAGGAATAATAAATTCAAGTTGAGTCAAATTTTTCAATTCATCACTAAGTGCAATAACTTCTTGTTCATAGCCCGCCTGGATTTCGTTCACCCATCGATTGATTTCTTGCTGTGACTGTATTGTGATCCCTTCAACAAAGTCGTCTATTTGTTGTTGTGCAATGTCAGGACAATCTTTCTCAATTTTAGCGAGGGTCGTATAATGTTGCATTTTTGCTAAAAAGGAGGCTATTGCTGCTTTTTTACTACGATTAATAATTGATTCAACATTAAGTTGAACCTGCTGTGTTGCGCTATTAATTTTCTCTTCTATTGTTCTACATTTCCGCAGAAAACTACGCTCACTGTTTTTTACAATTTTTAGCTTGTTGTTAACTTCATCAGCGGAGCTGTTAACTAATTCAGATGCTCTGCATAATTGTTGTGATAATAACTGTTGATACTTTTCACTGAGTTGATTCAGTTTAATTTCGATACCCGTTTCCATCAAACTTTTGGCTTGGAAAGCTATGTCGTATAAAATATGATCATATAAAGTATTCATTCGATCTTGCCAACCATCACTAACATCATTTGATACCGCAAAGTATGCTAATTTTTCCTTGCTTAAATATTTTTCTAAAATATTTTGATCAGCTTGCTCGCAGGATTCAATACTTTCACTTTGAGTATTTATTTGATCTAGGTAAGTACGTACGAAAGTCGTATTTATACCGTATTGTTGAATCTTTTCTAAAAGACTCATATCAACCGCTGAAGGTGCGGTATTAAATACATACACTAGCGCAAGCGTTTCAGGCAAAATGTTTTGGGTAAACATTTCATGCTCATTAACGATGGTATTAACGCCAGGTGTATCAACAATCACAACGCCAGACTTTAATAGTTCATGCTCTATAGTTATATTTAATCTTACTATTTTATCACTTTCTCCATCATTGCTTTGCGTAACAACAGCGTCATTTTCAATTTTTTTATGATCTAACACTTGTATTTCAGCTAACGTCATTTCAATGGTTTTTCCTGAAGAGAAAACAGCATTGGCTTGTGGTTTCCCATATGAAATGAAGGTTAACACCGCAGTGGTTTCCCTTAATTTAGTAGGTAAAAGTTTTTGACCTAAAAGGTTATTAATTAAATGAGACTTACCCGCAGAGAACTGCCCTACGATGGGTAAGTAAAAGCGTTGATCGCAGATCTGTTTACTAAACACTTCCAAATTTATAATATCTTTACTTTCATTTAGAAATTTAGCAATACACAGGTTATTTTCTATTTTTGTTTTCAACATTATGCGGTTACCTGCTCAATTGTATCGATTGCCATACTTTCTAACTCAACTTTTATTTCAACGTAACTATTCTTTAGTATTTCATTAATATCAGCAAGTTGAGTGGTTAATTCAATTTTCTTTCTTGCTTTATCTTCTTCAGATGAATCTAACAATCGCTCCTTTAATTCAATTTCTTTTTTATGCTTTTCTATTAGCTGATTAAAATTTTCTAAAACAATATTATCAATCATCTTACTAACATTATTACGAGACTTTGTGATTCTTTCTTTAAAAGTTCGCTCTACTTGATCTTCAAAATTTTCTAAATAAATATTATATTGCCCCTCAAACGCAAACATTTTTTTCTTATTTTCAATTGCACTCTTTTCACCTAATTGCAGCATTTCGTCAGTTAGCTGTGATCTTATTGCTTCTATTGCTACTTCTTTGCGTTTTTGCATTAATTCAAGTTTATCTTCACACAATAATGTATTAACAGTGTCAGTTTGTTGAGCCACCTTACCGACAATATCTTTTTTTTCTTTTTCGTTATTTTCTTCACTTTTTAATTTATCATTATCAAATGCATCTCGAGCATCGGTATTTGAAGTCTGAATCTGATCAATGATTTTTTTCTTCCCTATAGCCCAAGTCGCAACTTTCCCTAAAACTCCACCTCTAGATTTATACTCTGTAATCGTTTTATCTTCATAACTAATAACTGGGCGATGGTTAGCAGAAAACTGCATCATTCGCTCTTCATTTCGTTGGCTGGTAAGCCGCAGGTCATTTTCTAATTTATCCAGCTGCATTTTGGCCTGACGTGCCTCTATGCTCTTATCTTCATAGGTTTCGATTGATTGACGTAATTCCTTAATTTCTATCTCTTTTTCTTTTTTAAATTGTTGGTACTGATCTAACCCGACATCAACACTAAATGATTCAGCATTTAATTCAGGGGTGTTTACAATTTTTATTTCGCTATTTTCATTCCACTTCTCAATTTCTTCATCAAGTTGAGTTATGTAGTGTAAAAAATTTTCTTGAGCTAATTCACTAATGTAGTCACTAAAATCATTAAGCAATTGATTTGCTAGTTTTTCATAATCTTGTTGTATTTTCCCGTTCAATTTAGGCCCAATATGCAGCACGACATCATCAATGGTATCTAATGCCGAAAGTTCACTTTGGTATCTTTTTTTAAGATTTAATAAATTAGTTCCCATTTTTTCTTTAAGGTCCCGGCACAGACTTTTTAGCTCGATGCTAACACTTCCCTTTTGTAATAGTTTATCGGCTTCAACTTTGTCTATTTCTTGCCTTAATTCATTTAGCTGTAACGTTAATTCATCGCTATCGTGGGTTTTAAGCAAAATGTCAATGTTTAATTCAAGGTTAGCTTTATGGCTATTAAGCAATGCGTGTACTTTATTTACAGGTGCTAGTAACTCTTGTTTTGCTTTTTCACCTTGAGTTATAAAACGCAATAACCTTTCTTCAAAGTCATGAATACGTGAGGTTATTAAATATTGCTTTTTTTCATCAGCGTTATGGCTTAGTTGGTTACGATACTCAACATCTTGACTACTTCTTGCTGCAAGTGCAGGTAAAGCCGCAATTGGCCATATTTCGGGCATAGGTCTATCTGGGTATAATTTATGGAAATTATTTTTAATGCTGTCTACAACCTCTTCAACACTCTGCTCATTGAGTTTAATGTCATCAATACGATTTAAAACATAAAAAATGGTATCTACTTTTTCTTGTAACTCGCCGATAAGTTCAAACTCACTTTTTGAACCTGGTCTTGTTGCATTAAACATCATAATAGAAGCATGTGAGGTTTCTATTTGCTTCTCTGTTATTTCTTGGTGGCCACTAGCAAGCCCGTTTAAACCAGGGCTATCAACTAAAGTTACACCATCATTTAAAAACTTCGAATCCAGAAATAAGTTAACTTGCTTAATTTCTTCAGCAACATCTAAAGTACTTTTCGTGGTGACAAAAGACTCTATGGTTTTTTTATCTGCTGTTTCATAATATAAAGGTGACTGTTCATTGTTGTTATAAAGTACCTCAACTTCATTATTATTAGGAGAAAGTGCTTTGCTTTTTAAGAAATTGACTGTTGCGGTCGTTTCTGTTGAAAGTGCAGGAAGATGTTCCTCCCCCATTAAAGCATTTAAAAAGGTAGACTTTCCGGCGCTAAATTCACCAACAACGACTATAGAGAAAGTACCTTCTTTTACTTGAGTAAATAGCTTATTAAATGAATCTGCTTTTTCAGGTAAATTATTATTAGTAAAAAAATCAGATGATGCACTCAACAAATTTAGTACTTTGTTTTTCCGTTGTTGATAGCTTTGTAGCGTATTATCTTGCATTACTATTCGCTCCGTTAATATTTTTAACTTGTATTTTTTGGATCTTATTAGCTAAAATCGTTAGCTTTTTCGTTTTTTGTTCTGTCTCAGCAAAACCGAGTTTATTTTTCCGTTTATTGCTTAACGTAAGAAGATTTTGTTTAAACTGCTTATGTAAATATTCAAGATATTTTGTAACTTCTTTACTAATTAACAGACAGTTTTTTTCTAAGTCTTTATTCAACTCAGCTTGATAATTTAGATAAATATCACTTTCGGGTATGGCTATTTGCTTGGCGATTTTATTAACTAATTTCATTTTTGCATTTTTTAATGCTTCACGTTTATTTTTACTATAAATCTCATCAAATACTTTTTGTTCAAATTCGAGATCATTCTCCAGCCCTTTGATTTTTCTTGATAAATTTTCTATTTTTGTATCATTAATACTTTGTTTGTTTTGCTCGTCAACATATCGACCTTTTAATTGATTTATGCGCCTTTCAGACTCTATTTTCTGTTCCGTAAACTGCTTGCTAAGGGCAAGTTTATTTTTATTCCAAGCATCTCTATTACTTGAATCTTTTACAACCCTTGTCCGGGTAACTTCCTTTTCACCTATCATAAAATCTAAAAATCCTGTCCCCCCTCGTGATTCTGTTGTTTGGTATTCTATTCTCTTATTTTGAACCGCCGGCTCAATACCTAAACGTTTAACCTCAGAATCTTGGTTGATTTTGTTTTTTTTCAACACCATTTGAGCATGGTTAATCTCAGACTTAAGTACTTTTGACTCAGTGAGACTGTGATTTGCTTTTAGCTCTATTTGTTGCTGTTGAATTGTATGAATTTTACTGTGTATTTTATTTTTTGATGCAGTTAAATTAACCGGCGAGAAATCAGTATTGATATGGTGTTCTATTTTTATTATGCGTTTATTACTAATACTTATACGTGGCACAAAACTTTCTGTGCGTTCGGTCGCTTCTTGATATGTTGCTTTTAAAGCTGTAGTTAAACTCTTTTTATATACTATTTTTAAGTCAGCTAACTGATGGGCTAAGGCATTACCATAATCATTGTTATTTAAGTTCTGATAAAAATTATCGAAATCTGTTTCGCTATCAACTCTTTTAGTTAATTCAATAATAATATTCTGAAAGCCTAAAGTGATTTCATATTTAAAGTCTTTAATTAATTCTCGTTGGCGATTAGCAATAAAATTTTGTATTTTTTCACTATTTTTACCTTTTTGTAGATCTATTTTCTCTAGTTGAGAGTCTATTTTTAGTAAGTCTTCATCTATAACATCTACCGTTAATATCGCTATTTCGGCGGTAATTTCTTGTAATAGTGCCGAAAGAACAATATCAAAGCGCTCACATATCGATCGTTTTAGTAATTGTTCTTTTTGTTTTTCAATTACGTCATGCCAAAGATAATTTTGAAATGAAGAAAAACGCGATGTTTGCCACATTGTTTGACGTTGTTCACCTGTAATATTTGCTTTATCTGTCTCGTATATTTTTTTAATGGAATGATCATTAGCCACTAAAGCGAGCAAAGACGACAAACCAAAAATAGAGGATTTTGGAATATTAATATTAATTGGATCGCCAATGCTTTCTTGTAATTTCTGATGAAAAAATTGAATTTGTTCATCGTAACTACGGTCTTCTCGTTCATTTAATTCATCAATACGGTTCATTACAAAGATGGTGTTATTTTGATATTTACACACTAACTCTAAAAACTCTTTCTCGCTCTCAGTTACGCCTCTAAGCTGAAAAAGACAGATACTAGCATGGGCTTTTTGAATTTCATTAATGGTGACTTCCCTATGCCCTTCTGCGACTCCATTTAAGCCGGGAGTATCAATAAAAACAACATTGTCTTCAATACCTTCAATATTGAGATAGAAATGAACTCCCTCTATTTCTGATACAACATCTACGGTATTTGAAAAGGTAGTTGTGTACTGCTTTAGCAAATCCTTATCTTTATCTAAATCTAAAATGACCGGTTGTTTGCTTGGCTCAGTAAAATGAACCTCTATTTGGTTGATTTTAGAATTATCTTTTTTTACACAATGAACATAGGTAACAGTTGCAGTTGTCTCTGAAAGTCCATGCAGTAAAATATCTTGACCAATAAGCGCATTAATAAAGGTTGATTTACCTGAACTGAACTCACCTACAACGGTGATTCTAAACTCTTGATTATCGAGTTGTGACTTTAACTCTTTAGCAGTGTCTAGATAATGAGTGTAATGTTCTTCTAACTCTTTAATTTTGAAAAAATCATTAAATAAATTTACTGTTATTTTTGTATTATCGCTAACAATTTCAATTGCCTTTTTTATCTTTGTTGTAGCTACCAAGTGAACCTCTATTTGTAATTTATTATTTTAATTATTTACTTAAGCAACGCTTAATCTCAAAGCATTCATCTAAATTTGGTTATAAAATTATTTTTATATGTACTACCCAATACTGAAGTAGCGTAGAAAACTTAGCCACATAGCCCTCGGACACCCTTGTTACACTAGGCTCAAAGATCGCTCTTCAATCTTGGATTGATCTAACTTCACAAGTTCTTTTTTTAAGTATTGTCCGATCTTTTTCTGTTTAAAATCAGAATGGCCATCTGCATATTCAGTGACATCAAGATTGAGTAGATTAATACAATTTTCTTCGCATAACGGGGTTAAACCTGCAGGCTCATGGTCAAATAAACAGCCCATTGGATATGCGTTTTTTAATACTAAATCGTTCTGGCTCATACAATTAATAAATTTTGTCTCAGGATGTTTTTTGAATATTTCCAACCATTCACCTTGCTCCGATGACACTGCACCCGCCAATAAATACGCAACACTAACAACTGGTTTATCAAGCTCAGCGAGGGTATGGCGAACTACCCTTGCACCTAGTGAATGTCCCATCAATATCGCACCATGTAACGATTCGTTACCCTCTAGCTCTGCAGCAAGTTCAACACCAACCTGATTACTTTCATGGAATGCATTTTTCCATTGGCCAGTTGCTGTACTTAGCGCGTCGAAAACACTCATTTGAATTGACTTAGTGGCTAGCATTTCCGTACGCTCAGGTACTAAGCCGCTGTCTGTCGCTATACTAGTAAGATCACCCGCATTCCACCTTGCGTGTAGCACCTCATTATGAGGGTACAATTCATCAACAACCTCTAACCAATCAGAGACATCCTCACTCTTCTTAGATAAAAAACCATTGATGATAATGATTGATGGCTTTATGCCTTTTCTTACTTCAACTAATTTCAAAGCAGGCTCTGAGCGTGTTGCTCGATCGGTCTGATTATCCTTTGCTAAAAAGGACTTTAATGACTCTAAGTGTTTACTGAACAAAACTTCTCTCTTAATTAATGATGATTGCCACACTCATCTCTGATAAATTTTCTAACGTTTTAATATTTACAGTCATCCGCTAACTAGCATGACCCGCTTTAGCCAATTCCATCACGCTCAAACCTAATACTTGATAAATTGCGTGTTGCGCTTTTTCTTCGCTTCCCCACTCTTTCGCTATCATGCCTTTTAGCTTGGTAATACCTGCAATCGTCATGGCACTCGTTGCTTGGCTTGTGGCATTAGCAACGAGAAGATGAACCACCATTGCGAAGATTTTTCTCTCTGCTAATGCAGTTCCCCAGCTATTAATAAACGTTTCTGGTGAGGTGAAATCGAGTTTATTAAGCATGATCGGGAATACTTTGTCTTTTAGCGTTAAACCAAAATCCATTTTTGTGGGGTAATAGGCCTGTACGCTACTTTTACTGAGACCGAGCTCTTTTGCGATGTTATTTAAGGTGATGTAATCCCAGCCTTTATCAAAAAAGCAGTTCACGACTATCGCATCATATTTTTCTTTATTTTGAGCGCGCTGTACCGCGGTTATCTTCGCCATTATTCCTCCGGATCTTTTAAAACATTTTTCCCACAACACATGCATATTGGATCTATGTCGGGTGGCATGACGATAATAAAGTCACAATGAGGGCACAAATCACCTTGGTTTACAGACATAGTTAATCCATTTAATAAATAAGAGAAAGTAAAGTATACGTCCCGATAACGCAAAGTAAAGTGTATTCTATGGGTTTTGTTAATGCTGCGTTTAAATAGGCCTTAGGAAGCGGTATAAAAATAGCTTCTCCGAGTTCGATGTGCAGGTTGTTTTTCATGACGCAAATAATAAACTGGCGAATAAAACATCCTCACACCGCAATATAATCAGCTCGCTCAGGGGTAATCGTCGAGGGCTTTTTGCTATCAGCTCATTGAGATTATGGCGCTCTGGGAAGGTCGACTTATTACCAATCACCTGTGTGGCGCTTTTGGCATTGGACGACAACAAGCCTCCAAGGATATTAATGCTTATATTTTGTTGCATCCCGCTAATTTAGAATACGATAAAAGCGCCAAAGGTTATGTTCCTAGTAAAGCGTTCTGCCCTGCCTTTATGAAGGTACTGCTAATGAATATTTACGTCTACTTACGCCTTGAATTAAGCCATTTTTCTACGCAAAATTTAGCTCACATACTTAATGGAATTGGTATTACTCACTGATGCAATATGTATTAGATAAGTTAATGATCACTGTCGATCCCGTAACGGGTGAACCGACCTCACAATTGATGTTACAAAATAGATCTGAACTGAAAAATCATATTAAGTAAGGTGACGGGGAAAATTAAAGGGATTGGATTAAGTGTAAGAAAAGATACTTAAGCAGATTCCAAAACATGCCACTAAAATGCTTTCGGAAGTGAGCTTTCAGACTTGTATTTGTTGCGAACGATCCGCCTGCAGGACTGAAGTCCCACTTCCAAAAATGCGGTCCATACTCCCTTGGAAGTGAGCCTTTAAGCTTGCATTTTTGCGACATCACAAAGCAAGCAGGCTACGACAAACAATTTTTGTAGTCTGCTTTACCCATTCCTATGAAAATAGTTGCTCAACTGTTTTCATAGGAATAAACATTCTTACACGTCCATTGAGTTCACATAAAACTTCAAAGCCAAACTTAGCGTAAAATGACTCTGCATTTTTTGTTAAGCAATCAACAACAATGGCATAAGCTCTCATATGAGCATTAATTTCCCAAAGGTATTCTAGTGCTTTAATTAAGCTCACTTTTCCTAACCCACTTCCGTGGAACTCTTTATGAACAGCAAGTTGTGCTAAAAGGAAAACTGGAATTGGATAACGTGGCAATTTTTTAGCCATTGATTTTGGTAAAGCTTCATGGCTAATCGAACTCGGTGCAATACTATAAAAAGAACAAATTGGATGTTTTTGATTTGGCAACGGCATTGAACCAGGCAAAACCATAGTACGGCTGATACCAGCTTGCATATGCTTAGCTGCTCGAGTTTGAATAAAATCATTTAGCTCTTTTTCACCGCAGTCAAATGACGACCGATCATGCTCCAACTTATCTAATTCTTTAAAGGTCTTGGAATAACTCACTTAAAACCACCCTTTTTAGCAAATTCAGCAGCTTCAAGTAGTGCTTTATTTGGTGATTTAGCCTCATTACAGGCAAGCATGAATTGGTCAAATACATTTGCTTGAACTGTAATACCTTCATGTTCAGAAATTACTTGAGTTGCATCATCATCCATTAACCGGACAACATATTCAGTTAAGCTTTTTAAACCCAGTAACGCGGATGCTTTCTCAGCTTTAGCTTTAATTTCTTCATCTAAACGAATATCAAGTCTTGCTGTAGCCATAACGTCCTCTCATTTGTACGGACATATTCCGCAATTAATTAAGAGTATAAATTTTAAACATAAAAAAATCAACATGTACGGAACTAATACGGATTATATCCTGTGCTATCCAAGCATAAAAAATATACTGGTACTGTGCGTTTCCAAAACATAAAGAGATCTCGTCACTAGGAGGGAGCGATAAACGCATCAACTTTAGCCAACAAAATTACAAAAGAGCCTTTGTTCGCAAAAATAGCTTGTAAGTCTACGTACTCAAGCGATTAAGGGCCGATCCGATTTAAGTGCCTAAATTTATATTTGTTATTGCAAATAGGACTAGAAGTAATAACTTACATCTCTTAATATACTCATAACTCATTTAAAATGCGTATTTAAGGTGTGTGTTCTCCCTGTTCAACATAGAAATACAAAACACAAATAAAGCACATTATGCCAACAGTAAACTGATGCCAGTACGCACTTAACTAACCCTGGATAAACTATGCAAGAAATTGAACGTAAGTTTTTAATTAAAAATGACAGCTTTAAAAACGAGGTTGCGAGTGAAACTCGTATTGTCCAAGGTTACTTGAACTCAGCTCCTGAACGCACGGTGCGAGTTCGACTCAATGGTGAACAAGGCTTTTTAACTGTTAAGGGCATTAGCAGTGAAAGTGGTACCTCGCGCTTTGAATGGGAGAAAAAGATTCCCAAAGAAGAAGCGTTAGCATTGCTCGCAATATGTGAAGCCGGTGTTATCGACAAAACGCGTTATTTAGTCCCCTGCGGTCAGCATACTTTTGAAGTCGATGAGTTTTATGGTGACAACCAAGGGTTAATCGTCGCTGAAGTTGAATTATCAAGTGAAGATGAAGCCTTCTCAATACCTACATGGTTAGGCGAACAAGTGACGGGTCAGGCTAAATATTACAACTCGATGCTAGTTAAAAATCCCTATAAAAATTGGTAAGTGATTCGTGGCGAGGAAGTTAATAGTGGACTAACGAAGGTGGGCTATATTAACGATGCACTAATGAATATCAATGACAGAATTCCAACGCTTATTTACAAGTATTGAACACACAGAAAGCCGTAAGTAAGCCACCTCAATCAAAACTTTAGAGCAGCCCCCATTTCCGATGCTGTCGATGAGGCAAATAGAAACCTTATTCGACTCATAAAATGAGGCGAATAAGGTGGTTAATTGCCTCATTTTATGAAAATTGATGAAAATACAAACACATATAATACTTAACGTGTAATTATTGTTCTATAAAATCAAAACATTAAAAGCAGTCTTAATTAACACCACCGATAGCCAACCACAACCACAACCAATCAAAATTGACCTTTTCAGGTTTAATTTTAAAGAAAAAGTCCATAATTGACACAAACCTTGTTTAAACCTCCATTTATGAGCTGTAGTTAGCGATAAAACACATGCCCCGCACTTCAAAAAATTTACCAATTGGAAAATATGACCACGAAGCCACTTCGTTACACAGAGAACACGAAGAAACCAATAACAAAAAATATAATTTTATCTTTAGCCTTCTTTTTCATCGTGCCTTCGTGGTTAATTTCTTTTGAATTTACAAACTAGTATTACCTAGCACCTAATATGAGGCTACTTAACCACTTTCTTAATGGCCATTTTAATCAGTGAAGGCGTTGCCATTTTTAATGCGCTTGGTGCGATTCTCTTACTGCTCTTGAAGGCGCGTCCTAGCTGTTTTTTGATACCGACACCTTTCTCGGCAACTTCCATACGTTGTCGATTTCTTTGCACATTATTGGCATTGGCAATTTCATGACGAATCGTTTGTTTAAGCTCGTCAACACCAAAGCTGTTTTGTTGCGGTGCAATCGACAAGGCTAATATACTATCTGGCATCAATAGCTTTTGATTATACGCCAACGCCTGATTGATGATTTTTCCTTTCGCCGTGGTTGGTTCATCAAGGTTGTAAGGTGGCGTCCATTCGTTAATCGGTTTTAGCTTATCAACTTGGTTAACAACACAGATGACGGCGGGTTTCTTACGCGAAATGTTACTGCCGTTTTGGTAATAGTCATTGAACTTAGCATTCAGTGTTTTATCGAGCTCTCGTGCTGATTGATTTGCTTTTAGAACCCACACAATTAAATCTGCCTGTGTCATTTCTGACAGCATGCTTTGTTCTGTTTTTTGATTGCCGTCTAAACCTTGCAAATCAACCACTCGAATATCCATGTCATCGAGTTGAGCGTTATAAACCGTGGTTCCGTCTGTTGAGGGTAATACATCCACCTCTGCCACCAGATCTTCTTTTAATACGTTGATAATGGAAGACTTACCGGCACTTGTTTGGCCCACCATCACGATGCGTATCGGCTCTAATTCAGGTGCGATTCTTTGTTCGTCTTTTTCGGCCACGCTCGATTCTGTTACTTCGCTTTCTTCAAAGCTAAAACGGCCACTGTATAAATCAATCGCTACCGAAACGATTTCATCAAGTAACGCTTGTTTTGCGTTGAGTTGCATCTCGTCAACAAAACCTTTGGTCATGCCTGAGGTGGATTGCTGATTGACTAAATCAATCGCTAACTTGGCAGGGTTCATATAAGCGTTTTTGGCATGATTCGCCCAAACAGCTGCTTTAATCAGTTTCTGCCCTAACTCGCCATACTTATCAAATGCATCGTAACCCGCTTTTAAGTGGGAGATTTTCAAGATATCGACAATAGGAATGTATTCTTTGACAACCAGTTTATAACGTCGGCTTATCTCTTCAAAAAGCTGTAATCCCTCTGGAATTGAAAAGTCTAAGGCCTTTTTGTCAAACTCTGTCGCGACAAATTCCATCATCGCTAAACCAACTTCATTAATTTGATTCCATTCGCTTTTATCAATTATTAATGTGCGTGAATGTGTTTTTGATTTTTCCCAAATCAGCATTTCATTTTGTGACCAGTCAGTTGACGCTTTAACCAATCCATCTTCAATGATCTCACTTGGGGCTGATGTAATTTTTGGCTTATTAGACTTTGAAGCTCGCCCTAATAAATACAATGGCACGCTGATAATAAGCGTACTGGCAGCAATTAAAATAGAAAGCTCTAACACATACCCGTACTTAATCGCCAGAAATACACCAAAGCCCATCATGATCATGATAGGAAATAATGCAGAGATAACGGCGATTGCCCAACGACCGCCAGATAGCTCCGATAACAGTAAAAATAGATTTTTAATTTTTTTCATAACCCGAAGCCGCCTTACCTTTTTTAAGGGAGTTTTTGTATAATTCTTGCATTGCTTGATCCGATACGGCTTCACCTTTGCTCTTATGGTAAAAGTAATAACAAGCTGTTCGCCCTAAGCCGTAGGTAGTGCCAAAACTCATTGCTGCAGCCGTAACCGCACCCACGGTTTGACCGTAAACAGGGATCAGTTTGATAAGTTGTCTTGCCCCTAGTTTGACTGAATATTGCAATGCAAAACCGCTGCCTAGCGTGCCAATTAACTCGCTGAACGTTCGTTTATTCCACTCTACGCCATATTGATTGGCTAGCCCATGTAGCATTTTTGCTTGAATAGCAGGAACAGAAACTAGGCCAACACCGGGAATAAGATCACTTGCAGAAGCACTGCCCGCATACCAGAGCACTTCGTTTTGCATTTTATCGAAGTTCTCACTTTCGACTGTTGCGTGTTCTTTGTCTTCCACCAGCAAATTAATCACAGGGAGAATATTGGTTAACTCGCTGAGTAATAGATCGTAGTTATAAACCCTGCCATCGTCTTGTTCAAAATCGACACTCACAGATTGAAGGTCTTTACCCCACACTTCATATACTTGGTTTTCATTAAAAGCGACTTGGCGTGCTCGCTCATTCACCTCAGAAAGCAGCACGGCACTATGAATAAGTAACAGGTGTTTAATCTGCTTGTTCTTTTTGATCTGTTTTAAGGCCTTTAATACGGCGCTCTGCTCAGGTTCATCCGCTTTCATGACAACCACAATGGCATTGCCCGATTCACCAATCTCTTTGAGGTCTTGCGCCGGATTGTAATCCGCTTCACCTAATCCCCGTGTATCTAAAAAACGCATCACAGGTTTGTCTTGAGGAAATTCATAAGCTTGCGCTGTCATTGTGCATGGCTCAAAACCATTACCCACTTCAACCGATGAAAGCCCTGTCACCGCCTGAATGAAAGATGACTTCCCTGCCCCCGTTTTACCCAATAACCATAACGTAGGTAAATGTTGTCGCTGAAACTCATGTGCTTGGGTTAAATCCGGATTTTTACTTGGATTGATGAATTCTTTTATTTGCTCAAACATAGATGATGATTCTCTTCTTTAATATAACGCTCGTACTATCAAAAATTAACTCAGTCACTTCAATCACTTGCTCATTAGGAAGGCAATCTTCGAAAACGATCATGACATTTTGAAATAGAACTTCACTTACAAATCACGTAGCGTGTACTTCGTCCGCCAGCAGCTGTTTTATCTAAGCAGCCACTTTCAACCAAGAATGCCAAATGACGTGTTGCTGTCGCACGACTTACTTTTGCTACTTTCTGATATTGGCTTGCATTTATACCGAGCTCAAAATCACCCTCTAGTAAGCGATTTAATACCTTTTTATGCTCTTCGGTTAACTTCACATCTCTATTAATATTCCAGAAACGCGTTTTCTTTATTGTTTGTTCCATTTCATCTAATACATCTGAAATCGTTATATTTAATGTATTTAAAAACCAAACAATGAACGCAGTAATATCTGTTGTCGCTTTTTGGCTTTGTTCCAATATTTCATAGTATGATTTTCGTTGCTTTAAAATACTCACTGACATCGCATACAAGCGAATGCTGTATTTTTCACCTTGAGCCAAAGCCAGATCGGTTAATGCACGTGTTATACGGCCATTGCCATCATCAAGTGGATGCAAAGTAACAAACCATAAATGACAAATTGCAGCCCTCACCAATGGATCCATTATCGAGTCATTTCTACTTTCATTAAACCAATCAATAAATTGCTTTAATTCATTCTCTAATATTTCTCGTGGTGGACCTTCAAAGTGAACTGTCGGCCTGTCTAATCGTCCAGAAACAACCTTCATAGGCTCATTACCTCGTAACATGCCGATACGAATGTTGTTATAGGTCGGCTCAGGTTTAGCAAATAACCAGTGATGCCACTGATATATTCTTTCAAGCGTTAACGGTGAATCTAAATCATGAATGGCATCAACCATCATGGTTGCAATGCCATCAGAACTGGCAGAAGTTGGATATTGATGTGACTCTGAAACCCCCAACTTATTTGCAAGTGATGAACGCACAGAAAAAGCATTCAGCTGCTCACCTTCAATCGCACTAGAGTTTAAAATGTTCGCCAGTAACGTATCTAGTTCAATGCTTTTAGGATCAGTCTCTGCCGTCTCCATTTTGCCAAGGAGTCTGCCTTGGTTTAATTGCACCTTTCTAAGCAATGGATTTATTAGCTCGCTTTGCCAAGTAAAGTTTGGCCAATTTGCTTCATTCCAAATCCACATAATAGTCTCCGATTCTCAAGGGCAGATAGATAAAAATTGCCGATGAGGCAAATAGAAACCTTATTCTACTCAACAAATGAGGCGAATAGGAGGGTTAATCGCCTCATTTATTAAGTATTGAGTAAAATTCAATCACATATAGCATTTAATGATGCTTTTATATAAATTAAAAGCGACCAACGACTCAGGTATGATGGAAAATAAAAGATAAAGAGTCACTTCGATTTTTAACGATTTCTTCATGTTTTCAATGTAAAGAGTGACTTTGTGAGGGTGATTTTTTGGGGTTCTGTTCTCTTGTTTAATCACATTTTCTACTCTCGACTCTGCTTTAAAGTAGATTATGATTATTCAGTTCGCTTGATCAAGCTACATGATTTCATCCATCCCCTCATGCGACTTCCCCCCATTTTATCTAGCAACTTTATTGTGGTTTATCATCAATAGAGACACTTAAGTCATCGACTTTCACTGCGTCTGAATCCTGTAATAATTCCACCATGTCGGATGCGACATCGGGTACAAAATCAACAATAGTACTGGCGATATCAACGGCGTATTCAGGAATGTTTTCTACCACCTGAGAGATGTAATCATTGACTGCATTTTCAATATTCTCTACGGCGTCAGCAGTACAATCTTGATTATGTTCATTTTCCACTAAGTTCTGTAGGTAAGCTTCTGCAATCACATTAGAAGACTCTGGTAAGGCTTCGGAAACGGTTAATGCTAATTCAGCAGAGTGTTCAGGTGAAACGTTGCTTAGGCGGTTATATAACTCGGTGGCCGTTTGCTCTGATTCAGCGGCATTACGATCCACTGGACGCATTTCCTCTAACGCGTCAGAAAAATCAGTCATATATTGTTCTGTCATTTCTAATAGGCCTTCTGAACAGTCAGAGTCTTCGGACATGTTTTCAGCGGCGACTTCCATCATTCGTATACCGTTGTCTGGCATGGAGTTGGCGATAGCGACGATGATATCGGTGGATTTATCGGGGTCTTCTGCGGTTATCCAACCCACTAACTCTTCCGCTTGCTCTGGTGATGCGTTGGTTAGTGCTTCTGCAATATCGATGGTCATTTCTGGGGCTACCGCGGTAATTGCTGAATACAATTGACCTATATTTATTTCATCTATGGTACTTAATGCAGCGGCTAAATTTGATGCGTTTGTTGGGTCTTCCTGGGCTAATGCACTGGCCATATTAACCGCTGCAGAAGGGTTTTTAGTCGCCAAACTAATTGCGACTTCAATTTCTGCTGTTGGTTGGAATGCGGGCTCGGTGTAATCGGTACGTGGATCTAGCTCAGAAACCACACCTGATGGGGTTTGCATCACAAAGTTTTCTTGCTCATCGTAAGGTAGCGCATCACTTTGTTGCATACGAATAATAATGAAGATAAACAAGGTACTGGCAGTGATCATTATAAATGTAAATAACGCGCTACTGCCAAAGTGGCTCATCACCACTGAGGCAACATAAGGCCCCAAAATACTGCCTAATGCATAGATAACTAATAGCGACGACATGGCCGATAAAATTTGTTCTCTTAATACATGATCAAAGGTTTCAGACATGCTCATAGGATAAAGACAGGCGGCCATTCCTGTGATGATAGCGATAGCAAACAGCGTTAAATTAAACATTTCGAGGCTGATAAGCATGGGAATAAACAGCGAGACTAAAATGATGGTTGATATCATGACTAACATGATTTTACGGCGATCAAAATTATCTGAGAGATAAGCAATGGGGAACTGTAAGACTATCGCACCAAAAATGGCGGAACCCATAAAGATCGATAAATCCAGATCTTTGATGCCATTGTCATTAGCAAAAAGTGGCAGCATATTCAATAAACCGGTATACAGCAGGCCACAATAAAAACAGCTTACCACCCCCAGTGGCGATAACTTTACGATAGCGAATAGTGACATCGCTTGGCTATCTTCAATTTGTGGCGCTTGATGTTTACCGATAACAATCGGCGTGATCGCTAGGCTAAAGAGAATGCCCGATAAGACAAAGAGGGTAATGCCTTCCACGGGCGCAACACTGAATAGAAACTGTCCGCAAAATAACGCGCTCATCAATACCATCTGGTTAATAGACAGTATTCTTCCTCTATTTTTTTCAGTGGCGCTATAACTTAACCAGCTATCAAGCGTTGCATTTGCGCAGGCCATGCAAAACCCGGTAATGATTCTCATGATGCCAAGCACGATAGGATCAGGATAAAGACCAGACAATAAGATAGCGACGGAGGTTAAACTGCCACACATCGCAAATATTCTGATATGGCCAACGCCTTGTAATAACTTACGGCTATAGATTGCACCGATCAGAAATCCCACTGATAACAGTGATAACACTAGACCGATATTATCGATGCTAACGCCATCATTTTGCATGCGCACCGGCAATAAAATATTGCTCAATCCATACCCTGTCATTAACAAGAAACAGCTGATTAATAATAGTAAGAAAGGTCTGATAGCAAGTATCACAGTGATATCCTCTACTCTTTGCAAGGTTTATCTATACGAAAAATGGCTAACGCTCTGCTCTTTCAAGATAGAGGAAATGGATCATGAATTGAATCTAGAATTATTCTACGAGTGAAAATAACTACCGACTTATTCTATCACTCAGATAAACCTTTCATTACAACGCGTTTCATTGAGATTAAAATCTGTGATCTCAATGTCTGTAATATGTTTGGTTAATGAATAAACGTAGCTTAGATACGAGAAAAAGAAACACCAAACCTGCCAGCGTGGCTTTAATAACATGCGTTGTGTGACGCTGTAATCAGGAATGGACGTGAATGATCGTTAACAATTAGCGCTTGTAAAATTGAAGTCAATTGCTGTGCATTCGCAGGGCAAACGGGTCTAAATAATACAGGTGAAGTCCCGTCTATTTATATAAATGAAGAAACGCAGGACTGAAGTCCCACCTCCGAAAACACGCAGGACTGAAGTCCCACATCCGAAAACATACAGGACTGAAGTCCCACCTCCGAAACCATGCAGGACTGAAGTCCCACCTCCGAAACCATGCAGGACTGAAGTCCCACCTCCGAAACCATGCAGGACTGAAGTCCCACCTCCGAAAACAAGCAGGACTGAAGTCCTACCTCCGAAACCATGCAGGACTGAAGTCCTACCTCCGAAACCATGCAGGACTAAAGTCCCACCTCCGAAAACATGCAGGACTGAAGTCCCACTTCCGGAACCATGCAGGACTGAAGTCCCACCTCCGAAAACATGCAGGACTGAAGTCCTACCTCCGAAAACATGCAGGACTGAAGTCCCACTTCCGGAACCATGCA
This sequence comes from Psychromonas sp. Urea-02u-13, assembly GCF_002835995.1. Taxonomy (GTDB): domain Bacteria; phylum Pseudomonadota; class Gammaproteobacteria; order Enterobacterales; family Psychromonadaceae; genus Psychromonas. Next base: position 32,837 of record NZ_PJBZ01000071.1, read on the forward strand.
GGACTGAAGTCCCACCTCCGAAAACATGCAGGACTGAAGTCCTACCTCCGAAAACACGCAGGACTGAAGTCCCACCTCCGAAAACACGCAGGACTGAAGTCCCACTTCCGAAAACACGCAGGACTGAAGTCCTACTTCCGGAACCATGCAGGACTGAAGTCCTACCTCCGAAAACAAGCAGGACTGAAGTCCTACCTCCGAAACCATGCAGGACTGAAGTCCTACCTCCGAAACCATGCAGGACTGAAGTCCCACTTCCGAAACCATGCAGGACTGAAGTCCTACCTCCGAAAACAAGCAGGACTGAAGTCCTACCTCCGAAAACAAGCAGGACTGAAGTCCTACCTCCGAAACCACGCAGGGTTAGCAAAAAAAGATTAAAAAAAAGGGCTTTCAATTGAAAGCCCTTTTTATATTCATCACCTAAGCAGGCGATAAAATAATCTTACGAAGATTGTTGTTCTAAATAACCAAATGCAGTCAACATTGCTTGCTCTTGGAATTTTTTAAGACCTAATTCAACTGCAGAAGGTGTGTTTTGCGCTTTAGACAACCCTTCTTTGATGTATGCAGATGAAATTACATGTACTTCAAGATCGTTTAATAATTGTAGCGCGCCTTCTATTTTAAAACTTAGTGGGCTAGCTGCAAATTTACCTTTCATTTCGCGTTGTTTAATCACAACAGTTTCAACTTTGTAATCTGTCATTAACTGTTTAAAGTCAGACTGAAATTTCTTCAGTGGAACTGTATTGATTGCATCCACTAAGCTGAATTTATTTGCGCGTACTACTGGCACATCATATAAACCATCTTTTAACTGCATAATTGCGATAACGGCTTCATTACCAATTAGTTCTACGCCACATACTCTCATTTTATTACCCTTTTCTATTTCGTGTGCATTTTTAAATTAATCATGCGGATGGTTGCACCAATACCCGCTAATACTTGGTTTGCATTAACACCACGTGTTGTGATTTGCTCATTGTTATCAAGCCATGTCACGATACACTCGGTTAATGCGTTTGTTTTACCACCTGGTGGTATACGTAATTGATAGTCGATAAGTTCAGGAAAAATAAACTGCTCTTTATCTAATACTTTTTTCATCGCACCGATAAAGGCGTCAAAACCACCATTACCGCTGCCACTGGTTTTATAAATCGTATCGTTAATACGGACACGAATACTGACCGTTGATTCTAACTCTAAACCTGAATTAATCGAGCAGTTTAACAGCTCTACGTAGTTATATTCATTGCGCTCTAACAGGTCTGCAATAATAAACGGCAGATCATCGGCACTAATTGTCGCCTTTTGATCACCTAAACGCACGATACGTTGTAATAATTTTTTCTGTTGCTCGGCATCAAGGTCGATATCCATCGCTTCTAGATTTTTAGCCAGTGATGCTTTACCGCTCATTTTACCTAGTGCATAACTACGTAAACGCGCAAAACGTTCAGGTGTTAATGCGGAGATGTATAACCCACCTTTCTTATCACCATCGGCATGAATACCACTGGTTTGGGTAAATACATCGGCGCCAACAATGGGTGTATTGTCTGCACAACGTTTACCTGAAAAACTTTCCACTAATTGACTTAATGTATGAATTTCTTTTTCGTCGATATTTACGGCAACATTTAATTTATCTTGTAACACCACTGCCACTTCCGCTAATGATGCGTTACCAGCACGTTCACCTAAACAGTTAATTGTACAATGAATAGACGATACGCCTGCTTTAACAGCATACATTGCATTCGCAGTGGCAAGACCATAGTCATTATGACCGTGGAAATCGAATTTTAACCCAGGAAAACGTTTAATCATATCACTTAAACTATCAAATACTTCCTGTGGCGACATTACACCTAGCGTATCTGGCAACATGAAGTGATTAATGCCTGAATCTAGTAGTTTAGTGACCATGTCGTAAACGTACTCTGGGCTGTCTTTGTAACCATTAGACCAATCTTCAAGGTAGATATTGACACTTAAACCTTGTGCTTGTGCATAGTTGATTGTCTGTTTTACTTCAACAAGATGCTCATCTAATGTTTTTTTAAGCTGTTCGCTACAATGTTTTAAGCTGCCTTTAGTGAGTAGGTTTAATACTTTACCACCGGCTTCAACAATCCAATCCACACTACGTTTATGATCCACAAAACCTAATACTTCAATGCGATCAACTAAGCCTTCTTTGGTTGCCCAGGCATTGAGTTGCCCAACTGCGACTTTTTCGCCATCGGAAACACGTGCTGACGCCACTTCAATACGATCGACTTTTAATTTTTGTAATAATGCTTTAGCAATACTGACTTTTTCTGCAGGAGAAAATGAAACACCTTGAGTTTGTTCACCGTCACGTAGCGTTGTATCCATTAATTCAACAGTTAATTGTTGATCGCTCATTGTCTTTCTCCATTCATTTCGGACTAAAAGTGGTTTGCTAAAAACCTATTGCGCTGTTTATTTTGACGCCTTAAAACTCGGTTTCCAATAATAAAAACAGTGCAATAAATTCTATTGATAAAAAAGGCGCAAAAAATGCGCCTTTCTCGTTAGCCTTTTAGGGCTAAGTCATTTTGATTAAGGTCAAGGCGAAAGCGCGCAGTTTAGTATTTTAAACGAGCACTTTCAACGTAGACATTGGTCGAAATGACAACGACCTAACAGGTTAACTTAAGCGTTAGGCCATAACCAAGGCAATTTCTTCTTGTTAGCTTCTTCGTATGCTGTGATTTTATCTACGTGCTTTAATGTCCACGCGATATCATCAAGACCGTCAATTAATGATTCTTTACGGAATGCATCAACATCAAAGTTAATTACGATGCCACCTGGCGTTGTTACTTTTTGCTCAGGTAAATCAATCGTAAATTCAACACCTTCATTAGCAGCAATTTCAGCCATTAATGACGCAAGCTGTTCAGCAGTCACTACAATCGGTAAGATTGAGTTTTTGAAACAGTTACTGTGGAAGATATCAGCAAAGCTAGTTGAAATAATGGTATTGAAACCGTAATCAGCAATTGCCCATGGCGCATGCTCACGTGATGAACCACAACCAAAGTTTTCGCCAGCAACTAAAATTTTAGCGCCTTGGAAAGCCGGTTTGTTTAATTCAAACGCTGGATTAGGTGTGATGTTATCCGCAAGGAAACGCCAGTTATGGAATAAGTTAATACCAAAACCAGTACGTTCAACTTTTTTCATAAAGTTTTTAGGAATGATTTGGTCAGTATCAACGTTACTACGGTCCATTAGGGCCGCGATACTTGTATGTTTAATATATGGTTGCATTATCTAGTTCCTATTTCCAATCACGGATATCAACGAAGTGGCCTGCAATTGAAGCAGCACCGGCCATAGCAGGAGAAACAAGATGAGTACGCCCACCTTTACCTTGACGACCTTCGAAGTTACGGTTTGAAGTAGATGCACTACGTTGACCGTCTTTTAATTCATCGCCGTTCATTGCTAGACACATTGAACAACCTGGATCACGCCATTCCCAACCCGCATCAAGGAAGATTTTATCTAATCCTTCTTTTTCTGCTTGTACTTTAACTGGGAAAGAACCCGGTACAGCAATCGCTTGAACACCTTCAGCTACTTTTTTGCCTTTGATGATGTCAGCCGTTGCGCGGAAATCTTCGATACGACCATTTGTACAAGAACCAACAAATACGATATCGATATGGATATCAGTAATTTTTTGGCCTGCTTTAATGTCCATGTATTTAAGCGCATTAGTACATGCTTGTGCTTTCACTTCGTTAGTGAAATCAGATGGCGCTGGAACAGTACCTGTTACTGAGATAACTTGTTCTGGAGATGTACCCCAAGAAACCTGTGGAGCGATGTCTTCAGCACGTAGTGTGATTGTTTCATCAAACACTGCGCCTTCATCAGACTTCATTGATTCCCAGTAAGTAATCGCTTGTGCCCAGTGATCGCCTTTTGGAGAGAACTCACGTCCTTCAAGGTAATCGTAAGTCACTTGGTCAGGTGCAACAAGACCTGCACGTGCGCCTGCTTCGATTGCCATGTTACAAAGCGTCATACGTGCTTCCATAGACAAATCAGTAATCGCGCTACCTGCAAATTCCATTACGAAACCTGTACCACCCGCAGTACCGGTTACACCGATGATTGCTAATGCGATATCTTTTGCTGTTGAGTATTCAGGTAATTTACCTTCAACTTTAACCAGCATTGTTTTTGCTTTTTTCTGTTGTAACGTCTGAGTTGCCATGATGTGTTCAACTTCAGAAGTACCGATACCAAACGCTAATGCACCAAATGCACCGTGTGTTGCTGTATGGCTATCACCACAACAAACAACCATACCCGGATGAACAAAACCATGCTCAGGTACGATGATATGGATAACACCGTTTTGGTCGCTGTCCATACCAAAAAGGTTAATGTCGTTTTCGTCACAGTTAGACGTCATTGTTTCAACTTGTTTTTTTGCAATAGCATCAACAATATTGTGACGATCTTTGGTAGGAACACAGTGATCAATAGTACCTAGAATGCTGTGTACGTTACGCACTTTACGATTTTCAAGGCGTAAACCTTCAAAAGCTTGTGGGCTTGTTACTTCGTGCATTAGGTGTCTGTCAACAAACAGAAGAGGTGATCCTGATTCTGGCTCGTGAACTAAGTTCGCATCCCAGATTTTTTCATACATAGTTTTAGTCATTGTTTTCCTTACCATGCTATATGCATTTAACTTATTGCTAGACAATCCATTGAATATAATAGAAACTAAGTGATAATCACTATCAAACAGGCTTGTTTAGAGGCTACAAAAAGAGATATTCTAATTGAAAGGCGACAATCTCACAAGATAGCGGCTCAAAAATCCCCCTGTATTCACCCATATTTCCCTATAACTCCTTGCTATAAGTTATTCTTTGAACGATTTGTTGGTTATTTACACTGACCTGATGATAAAAGCATAATAAAAATGGATGATTTTTTAATAATTCCGTAATATTAAACTTTATTTATCTTTTTCCTTGGAGCAGTAATGCAATTCGAGATGATTACCACACAAGTACAACTTAATGATTTTCTTGCATCGCTCGATAATACGCCCATCTGCCTTGATACTGAGTTTGTCCGTACGCGCACTTTTGTTGCAAAATTGGGGCTTTTACAGCTTTCTCAAAATGGCAAGATAACGCTTATTGATCCAATTTCGGTGCCTGACTTATCCGACTTTTGGCGTGCTCTCGATAATAAAGACTTAATTCTGCATGCCAGCAGTGAAGACCTAGAAATTATCCGCCAGCATAAACGTGATCTTAACTTCACGCTTTTCGATACTCAAATCGCCTGTGCATTTCTCAATTTAGGTGCGTCACTGGGTTATGCCAAGATGGTAGAAACACTTGAAGGTGTTGTCGTTGATAAAGGTGAATCTCGCACGGACTGGTGCAAACGCCCGCTAAGTGAAAAACAAGTTAATTACGCGGCCGCTGATGTATTACATTTAACGCCCTGTTTAGAAAAGCTAACTGAACAGTTAGTTGAGAAAAAGATGTTTGATTTTTTCCAAGTTGAATGTCAAACCACGTTAGATCTTAAAATGAAAAAACAAGATCCTAACAACGCTTACAAATCACTGAACAATCTATTTAAACTTGATAGACAAGGTGTTGCTGTTATTCAAAAACTTGCTAAATGGCGATTACACACAGCAAAAACGCGTGATTTGGCATTAAATTTTGTGGTACACGCTGACAATATTTGGCTATTAGCGCATTACCGTCCAAGCACAAAAGAAGACCTACGCCGTTTAAACCTGCCTGCTAATGAAATACGTATTCATGGGCCGGCGATTTTAGCGATTATAGAGGCGGTAGAAAAACAAGATCCAGAAACCTACCCTGCGCTTATTTCTCGTTTAGTTGATTTTCCGGCTTATAAGAAAACATTAAAATCCATGCGTGAAGTGATTCAAGCCTGTGCTGACAAATATGAATTACCGATTGAGCTTATCGCGTCAAAGCGTGTTATCAATGAGTATTTAAGTTGGTTATGGAAGTTAAACGATGAACAACGTGAAACCGCTGATAAACCAAAACTGTTAACCGGATGGCGTTTCGAGTTAGTGGGTCACCAATTTAAACATTAACGTCAGGTAAAGGCAGAGCAAGCTCTCTGCCTTTATACTCACCCCGCATTTATTTCCTTCCGATAAAGAGCCAATACCGATGCCACAAACTCAATCTTGGTTACAAAGCTGTAAAATCTATCTCGAAAAACGTGTCGCTATTCTATTTTTTCTTGGTTTTTCTGCAGGTTTACCTATTCTGCTCGTTTTTTCTACTCTGTCTTTCTGGTTACGTGAAGCGGGAGTAAGTCGAGCAAGCATCGGATTTTTTAGTTGGATAGCACTGGCCTATGCCTTTAAGTGGATTTGGGCCCCTTTTGTTGACCGGTTATCAATTCCTTTATTGACCAAATGGTTAGGTCGACGCCGTAGTTGGTTATTGCTCTCACAAATTGCGATTGTATTATCTTTGATTGGCATGGCAATGAGTGATCCACAGGTTAATCTCACGCTCTTTGCGGTCTGCGCATTGATTGTGGCCTATAGCTCGGCAACGCAAGATATCGTTATTGATGCTTATCGTATTGAGTCAGCACCCGAGAAGTTTCAAGCGGCTATGGCTGCCGCTTATATGACAGGTTATCGCCTTGCGATGATCATGGCTGGTGCAGGTTCATTAGCTATTGCGGCTTGGGCAAGCCCCAGTGATGCTTATCAATTAAGCGCTTGGTCAATCTCTTATTTTGTAATGGCGGCTTGCATGGGAGTGGGTATTTTAACCACGTTCATTTGTCATGAGCCTGAATACCAAGATAAACAACGTGAAAAACAAAACCAGATTGAAAATAACCTTAAACATCAGCACCTACCTCGATTTGTAGCGCGCTTTCTCGCTTGGCTTGATATCGCAGTTGTGGCGCCCTTTAGTGACTTCTTCCAACGCTATGGTAAACATGCCCTACTGATATTATTGTTAATAGCTACTTACCGTATTTCTGATATTGTCATGGGCATTATGGCGAACCCTTTCTATGTTGATATGGGTTATACCAAAGGCGAAGTAGCTGCTATTTCAAAAGTGTTTGGCGTGATAATGACACTGTTAGGTGCTGGATTAGGCGGTATTTTATTAACCCGTTATAGCACTTATTCTATTCTGTTTTTAGGCGCGTTTTTGGTTGTGATCACTAACCTAATTTTTGCCGTACTGGCCTTTGTTGGTAAAGATCTAATGTTACTGACCGTCATCATTTCAATGGATAATATCAGTGCGGGTATTGCCACCACTGCGTTTATTACTTACATCTCAAAATTAACCAATATCGAATTTTCAGCAACACAATATGCATTGTTTAGTTCGATGATGTTGTTATTTCCTAAGTTTATCGCCGGATTTTCTGGCGTTTACGTAGACAGTTTTGGTTATGTTAACTTTTTTGTTGGTTCAGCCTTAATCGGTGTTCCCGTACTGGCATTAATTATGGTGTTGAAAAAAGTAATAGAAGCCGAAAAGATAGAAAAATAACCATAGGCATGTGGCGCGTTGTTCGGAGGTAGGACTTCAGTCCTGCTTGGTTTGTGCAGTTAGTAACAGATGCAAGCCTGAAGGCTTACCCCCAAGGAATGTGACCTGTTATTTAGTCAGCCCTACTTGTTTTCTTAGACGTAGCATCACAAAGCAGATCCTCGATAAAACACTTCGAGGATGACGGCTCAGCGTTATACCCCCAAGGAATGTGACCTATTATTCGGATGTAGGACTTCAGTCCTGCTTGTTTTCTTAGACGTAGCATCACAAAGCAGATCCTCGATAAAACACTTCGAGGATGAC
>NZ_PJBZ01000072.1 GCF_002835995.1 Psychromonas sp. Urea-02u-13
GATATATATACCAATAGCAATGGGTACATAGTGCATCGGCATAGTGGACAAGATAAAACCGAAACACAAAATGCCAATCAATGAACCGACCAGAAACTTTGGAAGCAGTGACCATTGCACATATTTTAAGGAGAACATCATTCGAGAGCCGTTACTTGCGAGTTGAGTGATGCCATGAATAGGAATGATCAAGCTTGGGCTTAAAAAGGCAGGAAGGACGGCAATCAATAACATGCCACCACCAAAGCCAATCACACCTGCAATAACAGAAGTAATAAAAGAGATAATCCCTAAAACATAGTCAATATGCACATGCAGCCCTTAGTATTTTTCTTATAATAAGGCCCTATCATTTGTATTTTTCACTTGCTCTGAAAAGGCCTTTAACTCATCCCGCGTGGAACGAGGATGCACTCTTTTAGTCGAAGCGGGTTGGTGCGAGAGGCTTAGCCCCTGACGTATTGCGAGCTTAGAGCGGATAGGTCTAGACGTAAATTCCCCGCACAATTGGGTCCGATTCACTCGATGGTATTATAAAAAACGGGCTCTGCTTTTTCGTACATATTGAGCAGTTTTTTAGGTAACATTTCGCCCGTTCTAGGTGGGCCAAGTAATACGATGAGTGCTTGAATATGTGCATCAAGATCAGATTGGCTTTGCCATTGCTCGTAAAGCACAAACTCGTTTGGGCTGTCTATTCGTTGATTAAAAGAATAATAAACACAGCCTCTCCGACGTCTCGACTCTTTTGTTAGCAGTGAAGCTATCTGCTTAAATTCTTCAATGTATGCTGGTTTTATTGTTGCGTTGATTAATACAGTGATCATGTTTCTACTCCCATTCGACCGATAAATACCCTTACCGCCCGTTGCTTGTGATGCTAAATGATAGCAAGTACATTAAATATGTGATTTTTTATTAAGCAGGAAAATGAGTAGCAATAAAAAACAGCGCTCTCACTTACAAATCAAGCCCAATATCACCATCAGAATGACCAAAGAATCGCCCGATTAATCGAACTAGATAAGCGATTGCTCGAAAGGGTAGCTCAACAACAAACTCTATTAACTCATACCAGAGGCTGTCCGATGCTTTCTCTTTTGGCCAAACATAATGTATTGATATGTAACCGCTTAATAATATGATTATTTTAATCCAATCAAAACCATTAACCAACAAGTCATACACTAAATAGGAGCTGATAGAAAAATAAACACTGACATAAAAACACGAAACTCATTCATTATGAAAGCCCTGTAATTATTAAAAATCGACAATAGAGAGCGCTAACTAGCTAAACACACATTTTAAAATTAGACTTGGCTACTTAACAATTTATCACTATTCGACAACCCTAAACGCTGATATAACGTATGAGCATCATCGGTAACTAAAAGTTGCAGTTTAGTCTTCCAACGTTTGTCATTAACCACCACTTGCGTTAACCACTTACCCAATCCTTTCTGTCTAAAATCCGGGTTAATAATCACATCGGCGATATAGGCGACCGATGCAAAATCAGTCACGACTCGCGCAAAACCAATTTGTTGTTCAGCGTTGAAAAGCGAGAAGCAGACACTATTCTCAATGGATATTTTAATATCCTCAATACTCCTTTCACTTGCCCAATAAGAACCTCGTAATAAGGACTCAACTTTATCTAGTTGAACCTTGTCTCGTTCATCATAAATGCTGTATTCATTTTTTTCGTATTTCATTAGAATCCTAATCAAACATCCCGCGATTAACGGAATAACATTGAGATTTAAAATAGGCGAGAGTGCTAAGCAACAAGAAGCTTAAATAATTAGAAGCTTAAATTGCTCTTAGGATCTTCACCAAAACGATTTTTTTGCGCATCGCCATTAAGCATTAAGAAAACAAAGCCCACAATAGGTACAATTATCCACCAGCCACTTCTGTCTGTATCGTGCATACGGCGCACTGCAACCGCAATACTTGGAAGAAAAATGGTCAAAGCATATAAACTAGGAATATAACTTAAATCCGCACCAATAATATTGGCTAAAATCGCACTTACCACCCCTACAACAATGGCAAAAATGATGTTAAATAGAAAGAACATCCAATATTCCTTTCTACGCGCTCTGCCCTTAAATACGGCATAATGTTGAATAACCTTAAAATACCAATCCATATAAACTCCCACTAAAATAGTAAATAAATTTAATTCGTTTTACCTACTCATAAAAAAGAAAAATAACAGTGCTGAACACAGCTACCTTTAATGGTTAAGAAGTAGTAAACGAACCATTACCACTGCGAATTAACAATTAAAAGTTGATTTATTTGTTAGGTAAGAATACTTAATTTACATTATTAATCAACATTTTAAATGCATTAATAAGTAGTTAATAGGCAGTTAATAGACAGTTAATATTTTCATTGGAACCCGACAAAAATAACCAAGCTGTATTTTGATAGGTAACTGAAATACAGTAAACGCGAGAACTCTACTTAGTTTTAAAGAAGTATCTGTTACTGAAAGAGCAACGCGAAAGCCTTTTATAATTTAACTAACACCCCTTAATATTTTCTTTAACATCACCTAAAAACATCAGCCCTGCCCTTCTTTTGCTTTTATTAACGCTTGTACTATATTGAAATAGAAAGATAAAAATTAAAGATTTTATACATATCATGCAAATAAAAAAGGACGCCACGATGAATGAAACTGCGCTCATTTCCCGCCTAAATGAATTGCCACGCCTCAAGCAAGTTCTGCAAGAGTTATTAGAAATGGTGAATCAAGATGATGTCGATTTTGGTAAACTATCAGACAAAATGATACAAGATCAAATCCTCTCCGCACGGTTACTCCGAATGGCAAACTCAGCACATTTTGGTGGAGGAAAAAGTATTTCATCAATTAACGACGCTATTATCCGTGTAGGCAGTGGGCCGGTACGCACATTAGTTGTTGCCTCTGTACTTTCTGGTGCTTTCCCTAAATTAAAAACGCTGAACCTTAAAGAGTACTGGGCAAATACATTTGAAGTGGCAACCATTGCGAGCAAAATTGGTGCTAAAGCAGGACTTGATCCTAGTGAAGTATTTACAACATCAGTACTGCACAATATTGGCGAGTTGATGATTCATTCACTGATCCCTGAAGGTGCATTGGAAATAGAAAACCGTGTTGAAGCAGGTGAAAATAGATTCGATGTTCAGCAAGCACTACTAACAACATCCTCTCCTGTACTCGGTGCAAAATTAGCTAAGCAATGGAAGTTTCCAGATGAAATGGTCGATGCCATTCTCAACTTTAACGACCCAAGCCAAGCGCATGCCTCCCCCAAATTGGCCTCTACTATTCATCTAGCGCGTGCGATACATGATGTGTGGGATGACTTTGAAAATGAAGAGCAGAAATCATTATTTATTGCCCAGCATACAAGCGCACAGGCACTCGACATTTCAGGTCTATTTTTTGAAACTGTCGACAAAGTACGTGGTAATGGTCGTGAATTAGCAGAAAAATTAGCGTAAAAATCAACAGAAAAACAAAAGGTAAGATAACTTAAACGTAACTACTCAGCACCCTGACAAAACGTGTACTTTTCATACTAAAATAGACAGTAACTGCTCAGGACTAAGCTATTTATGCTTAGTTCAAGGCGAAAAAGCGCAGTTTAGTCGTTTAAATGAGCATTTTTAACGATGAAATAGGCTTAAATAGCGACGCCCTGAATAGTTACACTTAAACTATGAATACTAATAACCATCATAGGTAAATAACTAGATAGCTAAGCAGACAGGTAAGTAGATAGTAAGTTGATAGGTGATAGTAGATAGATATAAAAGAAGCTTTAATAAAAAGGGTTAGCATTATGCTAACCCTTTTTATGGATGTTGATTTTACTTATTAAACAAGACTGGTTAGCACTGCATCTGAGTATTCATTAGCTGTACGATAAATCTGCTTAATACTAAATCTTAAACTTGGCGATAATGTCAGTTAACTGTTGATTGACACCCTCAATGCGGCTTATTTCTTCAACCACTTGTTTTCCATTTTTATCTAACTCGCCCACAATATCGTTAATCGCAGTCATGTTTTTACTCACTTCTTGAGTCACACTGCTTTGCTCTTCAGCGGCAGCGGCCACTTGCGTGCTTAGGTCATTAATCTCTGACACAATACCCGTCATCGCATCTAAACTTGTCGCAACTTGACCCGTACTACCGGCTGCTTGTTGACAACGATCTTTGGTAATACCCATTGCATCAACCACAGATTGATTACCTTTAAGCAAAAGAGATAACGCCTCTTCAATCTCTTCAGTGCTTGATTTTGTACGGCTTGCAAGACTACGTACTTCATCTGCAACAACCGCAAAACCGCGTCCTTGTTCGCCAGCACGCGCAGCTTCAATAGCCGCATTAAGTGCTAATAAGTTTGTTTGCTCAGCGATACCACCGATGACACTTAAAATAGAATTAATACCTTCTGTTTTACTGCTCATCTCACTGACACTTTGTACCGATCTTTCAACATCTGAAACCAACTCTGCCACTGTATTTTGTGCTTCGCTAACAATCAGCATTGATTCCTGGCCCGCATTGTTTGCGTTATGGATAAGTTGTGCAGTATTAGCAATATCACCGGCAATAGAATCAGCCGTGGCATTCAATTCTTCAATCGCAGTAACTACCTGCTCTGTTTCTTGAACATGACCATCTAATATTTGCGTATTACGATCCGATTGCTCTTTCAGACTATATACATTGTAATTTAAGGCATTGGTTGCTTCTTTAATTTGCAACATCATCGCCTGTAAGCTGGCGATAAAACGATTAATACCGTCTGCAATTTGGCCTAAATCATCATTTTAGCTTACGTTAAGACGTTGTGTTAAATCACCATTACCTTGAGAAAGGCCAATGATAGTCTCTTTTAATGCCAATATTGGACGGTAAATAATGTGCAGTAAAAAGAAAGCTAATAGCACACTAATAAGTGTTGCTAGCACAGTGCTAATAATGGCATTTTGTTTCGCTTCTCTGAGACTTGCATAAGCAATTTCAGTATCAAGCCCAATCGCGTAGTACCATTCTTTATTCGCTACAGTAATACGATGTGAAAAAATCAGTTTTTCCACGCCATTTAATTGATAAGACTGAACATTACTTTCTTGACTAACAGCGTCTTGTACAGCGTCTCTAAACCAAGTATGTTTTGTTGCTAAGGTTGCACTTTCAACCACTTTACTCGACGACGCTAATACTGTTGTATCATGAGTCATGATTAAAGCGACTGAACCCGGCAATACAGCAGCGTCTAGCACTAATTCGCTTAAGAAATCCAATTTCATATCAACAGAAATCATGCCATTTTTGATGCGATGTACCAAACTCACCCAATAAACCGTTGCCACATAAGGTTCTGTCATTGCGCTACTTGAACTTACGCGGGCTAAGCGATAATAAGAGGCATTATTAATATTACCGATATATTTATGTTCAGGATAATCTTTACTGGTTTGGTTCCAATATCCATCACCATTTTCAAAACCAATCACTGAGCTATTAAGATTCATTGAATAAGCAATCGTATTTGATAACTTCACAAATTCTTCCGTTGTGCCTTTGTCGCTAAGATCATTATATAAAGCAGCAATACGCGCTAAACCTAATGCTTTTTCAGATAATTGATTTTCTATCTGCTCGGCTTGCAGACGTACTCTCTCGCTATTTTCATTAATCACTAGCGTTTTCAATGCTTCCGCTTGATTAATATAAGAAACGTAGCTTGTTATTGATACCGATAATCCGACCAAAAGAATGATCGAAATAAGCAGTAAATTTTTAAATCCAAATTACTTCATGAAAATTTTTCCTTTGTACCCGTTAAGGTTGTGTTGATTTTTACAGCGCTAATCGAGTAACCCGTCGCTATAAAATAAATTTATTTATGTGGCTTACCATGTTTTATCGACAACTCACTATCAATAAAACAATGCAGAATATGTACGTGCGTCACTTACCAACGCACATATTTACTGATGCTGTAAATACAATTTGAGCTGTTATACGACTACGAGGTAGAGTATTTTTTTCTTTTACAGATGCGACGTTCTTTTTTTAATTCTCTTAACTTTTCTTTTAAATGTTTGCTCTTCACTTCAGCGTGCGATCTTTTAATCTCTCTTTCCGTCTTAGTAATTTTAGAATCCAGGTTATTACAGGTATATCGCGTGGCTTTAAAGTCATTACTGGCAATAGCAACGGCAGGTAAAACAGAAATACAAAGAACAAATACCACTTTTTTAAACATAACAAACCCATTTATTATTAAAATAAAACTACTTTTTGAAGAAAGAATTGCTGTCACCCAATTAGATGTTCATCATTCATTCATGATTAATTTACGCGCCAAGCTTACCGACTTAAGATATTTAATCAACACTTATCATTCAGTGTACGCATTTATATTATCTTCTTCGCTCGCGTCGGTAAATAAATCAGAGACTTGAAGCCTATCTCGAAACCTATAACAAGCCCCAAAATAACAAAAAACAGTTGTAAGACTAACAATAACATCGACTTTATATTTGAATCTAAGCTTGTTTAAATGATTAACATGTACTGAAGCGCGCTTTCTTTACTAAAAATTATCGTTAAAATATTGTTAATTTTTATGATCAACTAATATATAGTCGCACGCATTAAAAATTAACCTCTATTGTCTTAAAAAACATCAGGTTACTGGTTATAGTAACAGTATGACCTCCCCCTTAGCATCACAGGAAAAATTATGCATACAAAATGGTTTAAACGTTGCTTGTTATTAATAAGCTTATCGACACTTATGGCCCCATTCAGCATGTCATTCGCTACAACAGAAGAGCAAACTGGAACAGCGTTAGAAGCACAAACAAATCAAGCTGAACAACTTTTACAGCGTTACCAGCGTCAACAAGCCCATATCGATAACATCAATAATCATAAAGACGATCTCTCAACATTAGAGCAAGAAGCGTTAAACTACCGATTGTTTTCCCGCTACCTTAATGCTTTTGAAACACTGAATACTCTCTCAAAATATTTAATTGAAGAGCAGAAAAGTGGTCATAAAAACCCGACTGTCATGGCCGAAATTGAAAAAATTATTCATGGAAATACTGACAACCTCAAAAAAGCGAACAGTAAAATACACAAAAAATTTAATGCAGATTATGCAGAACAAGAGAAGTACAGCACCGAAGGATTGCATTTATACATTCAATATTTAACACTTCAAGACAGCATATATAGCGCAATGACGCAGCAAGTCACTAATCAACAAGCCTTAGGCTTTGAAGTTGGCGAGACTAAAAAGCAATTAATTGCACAGCTTTATAATCGTGCAGAGTCATTCTCTGGCATGGTTGAATTGGTCATAAAAAAACGTGAAGAGCTGAATATATTAATCGGCTTAAAAGCGGATAACCAAGCGTTAAAAGATACACTTGCCGTGATCACTGAGCAGTTAGTTGTTTCTCGTGTTAGCTTTAGCCTTACGGTTGAATTACTTCACCAACTAGACTTTGATGCTTCTTTTTACCAGCAAACGCTATTAAAACTAGGCGGTCAAATCACCACGGATTTACTCGATGTGAGTATTTTAAGTGGCATGGTAAACCGTTTTGTCATGCAAATTTCTGAATACCTTATTGAGCATGGTGGCGAATGGATATTTAAGATTCTACTGCTTATTGCTATCTATTATGTGTTCCGCTCGTTAGCAAAATTAGCGACAAAAGTGCTCACCAAAAGCCTTAACTCAAGCAACATTAATTTATCTTCATTAATGAAAAAGATGATTATTTCATCGGCTAGCCGTTTAATCATGATACTGGGTGTGTTTATCGCACTCGCGCAGTTGGGTATTTCTCTTGCGCCAATCTTAGCCGGTTTAGGTGTCGCTGGTTTCATTATTGGTTTTGCATTACAAGATACATTAAGTAACTTTGCATCGGGCATGATGATATTAATTTATCGCCCTTATGATGTTGGCGATTTAGTCGAAGTGGGTGGTGGTGTTTTTGGTAAAGTTGAAAGCATGAACTTAGTATCAACCACGATTTTAACTATCGATAACCAAACACTGGTTATTCCAAACAGTAAAATTTGGGGTGATGTTATTAAGAATGTGACCTCGCAAAAATTACGTCGTGTTGATTTAGTGTTTGGTATTGGTTATTCAGACGATATTGAGAAAACAGAAGCCGTATTAACAGAGTTAGTATTGGCTCACCCACTGGTATTAAAAGATCCAGAGCCCGTCATCAGACTACATGTATTAAACGAATCCTCGGTAGACTTTGTGGTAAGACCTTGGGTGAAAACCGAAGATTACTGGGATGTATATTGGGACTTAACGCGTCAAGTTAAAATGCGCTTTGATCAAGATGGTATTACGATTCCTTTCCCACAACGCGATGTTCATTTTTACCCAGTGGCAGCGCCAACAGAATAAGAGTACGGCCATATTAACGCCTCCGTAAGATAAAAATAGCAACGATCACCTTTATCGTTGCTATTTTCCCCATCTATTATTCACAGCCCCTGAGTAAAATCACTGAACACTTGTCCAGAAAGAAGCAATGAATAAACATTTTTTACTCGATTAAAATCAGAGCATTGACTGAACGTAACTTACAGCGGCCAAAAAAATCGCTGTTTGGGTTTCTGCATCGCACCTAATTTTTGATAAAATTCAATTGCAAGAATATTGTCTATCGGTGTTTGCCATTGAATGCGACTTATTGTGTTGTCTATTGCATAGGTTTTCAATGTTTCCATTAGTTTTAAACCTAAACCCAGCCCTCTCGCCTCTTCACTCAAGTACAAGCAACCAAGATATAAATACCAATCCATATCCCAGGTAGAGAACTGCTTTATCATCGGCATATAACCTACGACCTTGGTATTGATACAAACAACAAACAGACTGATAGGCAGTGTTTTTAAGTTAGCCAATAACTTATGTTGTTTAGAAATTTCAAGATGATGACCTTCATATAATGCATGTTCTGTCATCATTAATAATAACGATGCTTGGTCTTGTTCGGTGGCAATACGAATACAATAATCCATCTTAAACCCTTATTGTTTTACTCAAGTAATGGGCGGAAAAAGCGACGTTGATAACGCTTAATACATTGTGTTTGTTGTGCATAATCAAAAGCTACAATACATGCTTTGTCTTCAAAAGAACGATGCCGATAGCGCTCATAAGTGGCCAAGCTAGGAAAATTAAACAAAGCGAATGCGATATCGTTAGCTCCCTCCGAAGGTAAAAAGTATCCTAAATGTTGCCCCCCGAAATTATTCACCAGTGGAACCCAGAGACGGGCATAATGTTCAAACTCTTTGAGTTTATTTGCATCAACAACATATTCGATATAACAAGTAATCATATTAGGCCCCAGTCTTTCCAAGTAAAAGGTGGCAGTATTAGTCATCTGCCATGATGCATTCAGAGCTTATATTTGCACTTCTGTTATACGACGATTAACCGGGTATCGTTCAAAGTCTTCCCAATAATGAATACCACCAATCATCTCTTTTACAGCAAAACCTAAAGTCGAAATTTTTAATCCTGCTTTTGTTGCACCATTGCAGCCCGGACCCCAACAATAAACAACAAACAGCGTGTCTTTACTGTATTTTGCGAATGAGTCACTATTAATTTCACTGTGTGGCATACTGACTGCGCTAATTGCATGGCTTTTATCAAACGCTTCTTGAGAGCGAACATCTAATAAGATGTAGTTTTGCGTGTTTTCTTTAATGTCTGCGTAAACATCCGAACAATCAGTTTCACACGCCAATTTTGTAGTAAAAAAGTCGTTTGCTTGTTGAGTAGGTGCAGCTGGGTAATTGAATGCATTTGAATTATTTAACATAAATACTCCTGGTATATTAAGTGTTGTAAGTGTCCGTCTTTGGTTGAGTAAATTTAGCGTGATGGGTGGGAATTAAAAATTCATAATTACTGAAGGCCGTGTTCAGCATAAATGAACTGTGAAATAAGCAAACTGAGATACTATCTCGCTTTTATAAAAAACAAGCTGAATTGGCGATGAATAAGACGCCATTTAATTGAAATAGTTTAAGGAGTTTACTTTGGAATTTTATCACTTACGTTCTTTTGTGGCGGTTGCGCAAACAGGAAATTTAACGCAAGCAGCAAAACGTTTATATACCACTCCCCCCGCTATCAGCGCGCACATTAAAATGCTTGAAGAAGAACTCTCTACTCTTTTATTTATACGCTCTAGCAAAGGTATGTCTTTGACCGACAAAGGCCAATTATTGCTTAAAAAAGCACAAGTAACGCTCGATAGCGCGGTTGATTTAGTCAACCTAGCGGCTGATAAGCAACATGAAATAATGGGCACATTTCATCTAGGTATTAACTTAACCGCCAAGCAAGCCAGGCTTCCTGCATTAGCAAAAAACATCCAACACAACTGCCCGGGTATAAACTTGGATATCCACTCGCAATCCACGGGAAAAACCATCACCGACATTAGGAATAAACAATTGTGTGGCGGTTATATTTTTGGTGATGTGCCCGACGACTTTCTAGGGTTCGCGGTTATGCAACAACTTATAACCACCGTCGCCCCAACAACATTTGATTGCAGTAAAATATTAACAAAAACAGACCTTTGTTCGCATCAATGGATAATGATGGGAGACTATTGCCCTTTTGATTGTTTTTTAAAAAAGAAGCTAGGCAACGATATTCCTTCAGTGATGAAAACGAGCGATGATGGCACACGATTAGCACTGGTAAAAAGTGGTCTAGGATTAAGCTTACTTGAAAAAGAAGAAGCGCTTGAGGCTGAAAAAAATGCAACAGTGCAAATATTACCTGAACTCGACTTTACTACGACGCTATATTTTGTGATTGCTAAAAATAGAGCCAATGAACCCGTTATCAAAGCGTTAATGCAAGAAATTAGAGTATTGTGGGGGATCGCATTATAATACCAATTCCACTAAATAACTGATCAATCTTGCTGGTTAAAAGAAGCGATTTCCGCGTTGTAAGTTTTGTAAAGGGAACAACCATTAAATTAATGGAATTGGTATAAGCAAAACCTTACCAAAGCAACTTCACACTCATCGCGATAGAAACCGTCACCATTAAAGGACGTATAAACTTAGCCCCATGGGTCAACACCATTTTTGATCCCAGCGTTGCGCCTAAGGCTTGTCCAATCAACATCACACCGCCTACCATCCACAAAACTTGCCCTGTGATAGCAAAGCTAATTAGCGCAGCAATATTACTGGCGAAGTTAAGCACCTTTGCGTGTGCAGTGGCTTTAATTAAGTTAAAACCTCCTAATGATACAAAAGCTAAAGTCAGAAAGCTTCCGGTGCCAGGGCCAAAGAAACCATCGTAAAAACCCAGGGTAAGCGCAATAGTGAAAGCAAAAATAGTCGGCGATAAAATCTGTTTTCTACTTTTCTCATCACTCATGTTTTTAGCAAACAAAAAATAAGCGCCAATCGCTAAAATTAAAAACGGTAACGCAGAGGCGAGCAAGCTTGCATCTACCTTTTGCACCACAACAGTACCGATAATTGATCCTAAAAATGCGCAAGCAAAGGGTAACTTTATCTCATCCAACTTAACCACCCCTTTGCGCACAAAATACCAACTAGCAAAAAAACTCCCACCGCAAGCTTGTAACTTATTAGTCGCTAATACTACGGTTGGGGGAAGGCCTGCCCAGAGTAAAATAGGGATACTCAACAAACCGCCCCCACCTGCTATTGCGTTAATAAAACCAGCGATAACAGCCACTAAAAACAATACAAAAACAGTCAACAATGATAAGTCAGAAAAGAGTGCTAAAAGCATAATAGGGTATCTGGTAGAGGATGAATGTCACTATTAAATCCAATTTACAAGCACAGTACAAAGGAGTAATCTTCCAGTTAAAGTGAGAATAACTCACACAAAAAAGAAACAGTTAACCATGAATAATTTACCCCCATTAAATTCATTACGTACTTTTGAGTCAGCGGCCCGACATCTCAGTTTCACCTTAGCCGCCAAAGAGCTTTTTGTAACCCATGGTGCGGTCAGTAAACAGATAAAAACCTTAGAGCAATACTTGGATTTACCGCTGTTTATTCGCTTACATCGAAAGCTACAATTAACCGATGAAGCAAAACAATATTTACCTAAAATTCAAGCCGCATTACAAAGTATTAATAGCGCCACTATCGCGTTACAAGAGCAACCGTTACGCTTACAACGTCTGGCTATTAACGTATTACCGAGCTTGAGTATTAGTTGGTTAATTCCACGATTAGAGCAGTTTAAATCAAGCCATAAAAACCTTTATGTTGATTTATCGATAGGTGATGGCGCGGTAGATTTTGCTCAGAACAGCTACGATATTGTTATTCGCAGTGCCACTACTAAACCACAGGGCTGTAATGCGATTAAACTCATGGATGAGGATCTCTGTTTGGTCTGTTCGCCTACATTAGCCAAACAAATGAAGTGCCTTGATGATATTAATAACATGACCTTACTAAAACATACATTGCGTCCAACCATGTGGCAACAATGGTCCAATACGGTTGGGCAAGTTATTACCACCGAGAAAAAATTTGGTATGGAGCATTTTTACATGCTCAGCCAAGCAGCCGTGAGTAGTATGGGTATCGCGCTCATTCCACGCTTTTTTATTGAACAGCAACTCAGTGACGGTTCATTGGTCTTACCCTTTGACAAGCCCTACACTAGCCCCTATAGCTATTATTTATTAACCCAACAATCAGCGAATCATGCGACTAAAGTACAGTTATTCATTGATTGGATGTTAGTTTTGTTTGCCCCCTATCGAAATGATGAAAACCAAAGGAGATAAAAGACAGAAAATCATTAATGACACTGGTATGAATATTGCTTATTAAATAGTGATATTTTAACTGGACACTCACAATGAACTCATCTTTATCGACACCTATCAACACGCCAACCAATACACCGGTCAGTGTGTTAAATAACAGCGCAAATACACAAGAAGCAAAAGCGAGTCAACAGGTAACGGAGAGCACGCCGGCACCCGCAAAACAAAACAGTAAAGCCGATACGTCAGATTCAGTGAGTTTTTCAAATCGTGCCGTTAAAATTCAAAGCATCGCATCTGAGTTTTTCTCAGGCGGCGGTTTATCCATCGCGGATATTCCACGTTATGTGCAACGATTAGAAAGTGATGGTTTCTTGACAGAACAGCAGGCGGAAAAACTCGGCGCTTCAAAGGCAGTCAGTTCAAATGAAATCACCGAGGCGTCCGCTAAAGTCATTAATTTTTTAGATGATTTTAAATCAACCGTGTCTGATAGCGAAGGTAATGATTCTTTAATCGCACTATTAGATAAAACAAAAAATGCCATCGAAGGTTTAGGGTCAATGAGCAGTAAAACAACGGCGACGAATCTAAAAATGATCGATATGGAGCTTAAAGATTATCTAAAAAGTGACCAAGCTAAACAGTGGTCAACGCAAGATCTCGATTCCCTAGAGCAAATTTCAGGGCTGCTTTCAGTCGCCAATGATCTCAACTACAGCCCATCAAACTCAAAAGCCACTAACCGTTATATGCAATTTTCAGGTCGCTAAATTATTAACGGCACTGATATAAGCTTTAATTTGTGTATATGAAATGCCACCGACCAATAGAACAACAATCCAAACATAAATAGGCCAAGCCTGCACCGCAGGAAAATCCAGTTTATAAAAATAAAGGACTAACGCAACAAGCAAAGACCAAGGCACGACTAGCGTTAATTTAAATGCACTCTTGTTGCGCTTTAACAGCGCCCTTAATACTGGACTATAACGACGATATCCTGATTCAATGGTCACATTCGGTGTTGCCCCATCACGTAACTGCCATTTGTTGTCAGCAATGTCATGCACCGTTAAAAAATGCCGAGGCAACTGTGCGACAATATGGTTAATGTCACTAGTGGTTGCATTAAATGTCGAGCAAGGCACCGATTTTATCGGTAAGTTGATACCTAATAAAAAACTCGCCTTAGGGGCTAAGCGCCATAAAATAGCCTCACTAAGATATAAGCCTAAGTAGATAAATAATATTATTTCCCATGATAAAACCATTCAATCAATACCCTTGTTTAAAATGTGGTGTAAAGCGCGAGCATTATAATGATTTCAGTGCTAATTAATAGCAAAGTTTAAGGCCATTTTTTATCTGTTAATCTGTCAATAACGCAGCGCTGTTTTTATCCCCTACGAATTTCACTTTTAATGATTCCCCCCCGCTAAATTCAGAACAAAAATCACACTATCATCATATAAAAAATAAACTAACCAGCATAACCTGTATGTTTATTACAAATATTGACCAACAAATGATGCTGTAACTGATAATTTTTTACCTTACAAAACACTTTAAGCTGTGTTAATGTCATTTCAAAACATAGCCTTACAATTAAATCAGTCGAGTTGCTTTTCACTAAACACTTAGTTAGCGCAACGTGTTTGAGCGCAATAAAATTAGCATTTAAAAGTAAACGACATTAATCGTTCTTTATTGGAACAATAAATTGATTTGTTTATTTAATAGAAACACAATAATTCTGATAAACGCGCGTTTTTCACATGCAAAAAAATCAGTCATTTTATTCATCTTTTTACTTATGTATTTACTTACTAGATTCACTTATAGATTTACTTATAAATTCACTTATAAAATGTCGCGTTTCATTTCCCTTTAATACGCACATTTTTATGAGTCAAAAACTGACTTAACATACAAGCAAGGGCGATAATGAAACATTTTCTGATCACACTATTCTTACTCTTAAATTTATTTAATGCGATTTCACTTAGCGCTCATCCCCTGCATTTTGCGCTATTTTCACCTCGAGACACACAAGATGCTTTCTGGCAGCCCGCCGAGGAATTTGCTAAACAAACCGCCCTGCAACTCAATATTAAACTTTCCATTTGGCATACTAAAGGGTCCAAAGTAGGCATGTTTAAGTTGCTAGAAAAAGCTCAAAAAAACAATGTCGATGCGGTCATTTTCCCTAACGTGGGTAAGCTCGCATTACAAATGATCAAAGAAGCTGAACAGCAAAAGATGCCCCTACTGTTACTTAATGCCGATTTAAGAGATGACGACATCGTACTCGCTGGTAAACCGCAACAAAAATACAAATATTGGCTAGCAAGCCTGATGCCTAATGATCATCAGGCAGGACGCTTATTAGGTAAACATTTAATTGAGCAAGCGAGAGATAAAAATTTAGTCGATAAAAATGGCGTTGTACAGATTATCGCGATTAACGGCGCCATTGCAGACACGCCAGCACAACAACGTTTAGCTGGCTTACAAAAAGCAATCGAAGAAGACGGCAACAGTAAATTAATACGTATCAGTTACGCTTATTGGCTACAAAAAAGCGCACAGTATAAAGCGGCTCATTTAGCACAACGTTACCCAGAAACGAGCGTTTTTTGGACAGCCAGCGATATGATGACAATCGGTGTTGAAAAAGCCTTAGCTGAGCTTGGCTTAATACAAGGTAAAGATTATTTAACCGGGGGGGTTGATTGGTCTCGAGAAGGGTTAGTTGCCATTAAAAAAAATCAAATGAGTACTTCAGTAGGTGGCCATTTTATGGACGCAGCATGGGCGGTGATCATGTTATATGATCACTTTAACGGCTTGCCATTAAACGCGTCATCTTTTTACCAGTTTCAATCTCCCATGTCATTAATTTCGAGTGCAGACATCGATCTCTTATTGCCTCACCTTACATTACATGACTGGAAGAGCATCAATTTCAGATTACGTTCTAAAACACTTAATACACAATTACAACACTATGATTTTTCATCCGCATCAGTATTAGACGAACTAAGAAAAACGCAATAATAACGATAGCGATAAGAATAAGAATAAGAACAAGAGTAAGAGTAAGAGTAAGAGTAACGGCCGGTGAATTAATGCTGTACGCTTAATCACAGTGGCCATTATTCACAGTAAAAGACAGCGAGACTTTATTTTTAACACGCTAAAGAACACTGTGCATTAACAATATAGACCCTATAAAAAGAGGTGACTCGCCCTACTTTCTATCAGAATGAAGCGCTAATAATTTTTTAACATCTATCAATTCAAAATTATTCTCAACTAAAAAATCTTTAAAACGTGGCGAGGTGATCATATCCAGATCATCCTGACGGCATTTAGCAGGCCAACGATAACCCCCTTCCGCGGGATCAGATAACGCACGCTGTGAAGCTTCATCTAACGCACAGTGAGAAATAATATGATAAATACCAGCCTCATATTGGCTTAATCGCTCGGTGACTTGTTGGTAACTTTTTTGAGTAATTTCAAAAGCATCATCAAAATACGTTAATGCCCCATTCCTAGCCGATAAGTGTAAATAAGACCATATTCCGCCGCCACACTTTCAACGACATCGGTTAATTCACGGTATTTTTCTGCATTAGGGAAGGTTAACGGTGGCAACATGTGAGTTTCGACATGTGTGGGTATAATGCCCGCTTTAATCACCCTCTCAATTTGAGCACGATATTCAGCTCTAACTTCTTCCATATCAAGCTGCGTTAGCAACTCAGGCTAGTCTTTTAAAAAATAACCTAATTCATCAACCAAAGACGGGGCATTTGTTATCGGCGAATAAGACATGTTGCTCCATTCACAGGTTAATGTGAGGTGCACACCGATATCAAACTGATGCTCTTTACTTAAACGTACCGCTTCTAGAAACCAAGGAGTGGTTGCCATAAAGTTAGTGCTTTTTTAAGATGCAATGCGTAAAACCTTTCAATATGCCTTGGTTAACACTGTGTGTGACACCAAAATCATCACTGGTAACAAGTAGGTATTTTTTATTCATGAAATGCTTCCCATAATTAATGTGTCACGATAATAACAAAATTAAAAACAGCCGTGTTTTTTATTATCCAACAGTCAAAAAACACGTTTTTAAGCACCTTATTTAGTGAATAATAACTATTATTATTCACTAAATAGTTTGAATTAATTACATTTAAAATGTCTTTAATTATTGCCCTCTTTAACAATTTCCTCGTTCAGTAAAAGCAATGTCGATACCTGCTCAATACAAATAACTTGTTAATTTAATAGGTCTAATTTTTCATATCAGTCATGGAAATTAAATTTAAATGTATTACGCCACTACAGAGCGCCCCCCTTTGCCCCTTTGATAGCTTAATCTTCACCTAACCACTGGTGACATTTTGAGCGATCAGTCCTATTCTCAAAATGATTCTAATACTATTGGGAGTTAGTCATGAAAGGCAATCAGAAGGTTATCGACAGTTTCAATCACTTATTAGCAAATGAACTGGCCGCTATTGATCAATATTTTATTCATTCACGTATGTACGATGATTGGGGATTAAATGAGCTCTATGAGCGTCTTGAACATGAGCGCGAAGAAGAAACAGAACATGCCGATTTTTTAATTAAACGTATGTTATTTTTGGAAGGAAAACCAAATCTAGTAAAACGTCGTGATCTGCTTATTGGCAATGACGTCAAAGAGATGATGGAAAACGATTTAGTGTTAGAAATGGAGGTTGTTGTGGCATTACGTGAAGTCATTAGCGTCTGTGAGCAAGAGCATGATTATCAATCCAGAGAAATTTTAGAAAAATTACTCTTTGATACCGAAGAAGATCATGTTTATTGGTTAGAGCAACAAATTGGCTTGATCGGAAAAATTGGTATAGAGAACTACATTCAATCAAAAATGGGTGCGAGTAATCCAGCAACTTAACCAGCAAAGGGGTCGGTCATGAAGAGCAATAAAGATGTTATCAAGCAACTAAATACCGTGTTGGGTAATGAGTTAGTTGCCATTAACCAATATTTTTTACATGCAAGAATGCATAAAAACTGGGGATTTGAAGCACTCAACAAAGCGGATTATAAACGTTCGATTAAAGTGATGAAAAATGCAGATGAGCTGATCGAACGCGTCTTATTTTTAGAAGGTTTACCTAATGTTCAGTTATTGGGTCGCTTGCGTATTGGCCAGCACTGTGAAGAGATGTTACAAGCAAACCTCGATTTCGAAATGGAATCACGCACTGTATTAGTGAATGCGATAACACATTGTGAGAATGTACAAGACTATGTGAGTCGCGATTTATTGGAAGATATTTTAGAAGCGCAGGAAGAGCAAATTGATTGGATAGAAGCACAACAATATTTAATTGAAAAAGCAGGTATACAAAACTATTTACAAGAAAAAATGTAATCTGGTTTCACTTAGCATGTAAATCTTCTGTATAGCAAAGCTATCCTAATTGGTTATGCAGAATTTTTATTTTTTTAAGTGAGTTGCGTGGCTAAATCATAACGCTCAGAGGCCATCGCTAATGTGCTTTTAGCAAACTGCATACAACGTCCACATTGATTTGCTACATTCAATTGCTCGCGTAATTGTTGCATAGAATTCACGCCTTGGCCCACTGCGGTTTCAATGTCTTCTTCTGTAATACCGTGGCAGATACATACAAACATAACTTTCCTATTAATCTCAATATCTCTCATTGCTATTATTAGCAATTAGCAGGGAGCGGTTGCACAAACAATAACAGAAATGATAATCACTATCAAACCTGAGTGTGGTTATTTATCGTTACTTTCACTGCCCCGGTTAGTCACTTTGATGGTCAAAAATAATAAACCGCATGATAAACAAACACTTAATTTATAAATACGCTTTATCCTTCAACTTATTATTTGAGGCGCTTAGCAGTGCTCGTTTGCCTTAAAAAGATAAACCCCGTAACATTCTATTTATACCCATAAAACGATTGATTTAGTTCAACAAGAGAATATAAATATGAACAACGAAGCAGATATCATCAGTACCCTAGAAGAGTTAGAACGCTTTTTAATTTCAGTTGAAAATGGCGGATTAGGCTTAACCAATGTAGAAGGTGTCGCGATGGCAACAAACAATAAAGATGGTCGCCGTTTTGTCGCCGTATTAGACGATAAACAGCAGTTAGTCTTGTCGCGTTGGATCACTGAAGAAGTATTTCAAACAGGTCAAGATAGAGTACGTAACGGCCCAGGTCGCTGCATTAACTAATATCAGTATTAATGATCACAAAAGAGTGATGCCTTATTATTTGAATCCCAGTTTAAATAATAGATATCCTGCATCACTTTATCCTCCTTGTTTAAAACCCGCCCTAATAGCAAAATTTAAATAATAAGCTCTCATATTTTATTGTTCAGTCCCCTCTTTATTAACACTTTACCCCCGTTAAAAAAGCCTCCTTTTTTAACAAGTCGTTACGGGCTTTATCAAAAAATCAAAACAGCGCTAATAAAATGAGAGTAATAATGAATAAGATATAGCTCTTTAGTGATAGCCAACTGTTGATTTAGACGTCTAGATGGCTTACCATCAAAATGCAAATAAAGGTTAGTGTCATTATCATTGGGTATTGATTAAAACCTAAACAACATTATTTCAGGATATCCGATGATAACAATAAACAATGTTAACAAAGTCTTTTATCAAGGTGACAAAGCGATCCATGCACTTTCAGAGATTAACCTCAGCATTGCTGAAGGCAGTATTTTTGGTGTCATTGGTTCATCGGGTGCCGGTAAAAGTACGTTAATCCGCTGCGTTAATTTATTAGAGCGACCAACAAGTGGCCAAGTGATTGTTGATGGCACCGATTTAACCGCCCTTTCAAAACAAGATTTAACCCAAGCTCGCCGAAAAATAGGCATGATTTTCCAGCATTTTAATTTGTTATCTTCACGTACTGTGTTTCACAATGTTGCTTTGCCGTTAGAATTGGCCGGATTAAGCAAAAAAGACATCAAAGCGAAAGTGGAAGGATTATTAACATTAGTGGGTTTAGCAGACAAACGTGATACCTACCCTGCAAATTTAAGTGGCGGTCAAAAGCAACGTGTCGCGATTGCACGTGCATTAGCCTCTGACCCAAAAGTATTATTGTGTGATGAAGCAACCAGTGCGTTAGACCCTGCCACGACACAATCTATCTTAGCGCTATTACGTAAAATTAATAAAGAGTTGAACCTGACCATTTTGTTAATTACCCATGAAATGGCAGTGGTAAAAGGCATTTGTGAAGAAGTCGCGATTATCGGTGACGGTAAGCTGGTTGAAAACGGGAAAGTAGGTGATATTTTTGCCCATCCTAAAACGGCATTAGCCCGTGACTTTATTCGTTCAACACTCGACCTGACAATTCCTGAAGATTATCAAGCTCGCTTACAACCAACACAAATTGAAAACAGCTTCCCGCTGATTCGTTTAGAGTTCACGGGCGCTTCCGTTGACTCACCTGTGATTAGCCACGTTGCACGCGAGTTTAATATTGATATCAGCATTCTGAGTTCAAATATGGATTATGTTGGTGGGGTTAAATTTGGCCTCATGCTAGCAGAATTTTTAGGACCCAATGACGCGGCCGAGCAAGCCATTCAATATCTAAAAGATAATAAAGTAGAATTAGAGGTACTTGGTTATGTCGCTTAATGCATTAACCCTTTGGTGGTCTGAAAACACACGATTAATCGAACTATTATGGGATTCTTTAGGGCAAACCTTAGCCATGGTATTTAGCTCTGGTTTTATCGGTTTTGCACTGGGTATTCCCCTTGGCGTGTTATTACACCTGAGTAAGAAAAATGGTTTATTAGAAAACGTCGCTTTCAATAAAATCCTCGGCATCGTGGTGAATGTGGGCCGTTCAGTACCCTTCATTATTTTGCTGGTTGCCCTTATTCCGGTAACACGTTTTCTTGTTGGCACCTCGATTGGCACCGCTGCAGCTGTTGTGCCTCTTACTATTGGCGCAATTCCGTTTATTGCCCGTTTAGTTGAAGGTGCGTTATTAGAAGTACCCTCTGGCTTAGTGGAAGCCGCACAAGCGATGGGCGCGAAACCGCTACAAATTATTATGAAAGTGCTATTACCAGAAGCGTTGCCAGGCATTATTAATGCAGTGACGATAACTTTAGTAACACTCGTGGGTTACTCGGCAATGGCCGGTACAGTTGGTGGTGGCGGTTTAGGTGATGTTGGTATTCGTTATGGTTACCAACGTTTCGATGGCACGGTAATGATGATTACTGTGGTTATCTTAGTATTGTTAGTACAAATTATTCAATCTGTTGGTGATCACTTAGTTAAACGCGTTGATCATCGTTAATTTTTAAACACACTTACTCAACACACTTATTTACTCAAATACTCTTAATTAAAAAGGAAATTTTATGAACTTTAATATTAAAAAAGTCTTAACCATTTTAGGCTTAGTTTCAACAGTTGCACTATTTGGTTGTGGCGAAGAGAAAGTAGCACCCACGGCTAAAAGCGCGACTGTGACTATCGGCGTTATTGCCGGCGCAGAAGCACAAGTTGCTGAAGTTGCTGTAAAAGTAGCAAAAGAGAAATATGGTTTAGACGTTAAATTGGTGACATTCTCTGATTACATCACCCCTAATGCAGCATTAGATGAAGGCTCTATCGATGCAAACGCATTCCAACATAAACCATATTTAGATCAGCAAGTTAACGATCGTGGTTACAAATTCGAAATTGCAGGCAATACCTTAGTTTACCCAATTGCAGGTTACTCAAGCAAAATAAAATCATTAGACGAACTAAAAGAAGGTGATCAAATCGCTGTACCAAGTGATCCAACTAACCTGGGTCGTTCTTTGATTTTGTTACAAGCACAGGGTTTATTAACGCTTAAAGAAGGTGTTGGCCTTGAAGCAACAGTACTCGATATTGTGAGCAGCGAGAAGAACCTAAAAATCATTGAATTAGAAGCAGCTCAACTACCACGTGCATTAGACGATGTTAGCCTTGCGATTATCAATACAACTTACGCAAGTTCAATTAACCTTTCGCCTGAGCAAGATGGTTTGTTTGTTGAAGATAAAAAATCACCTTACGTTAACATCATTGTTGCACGTACTGATAACGTACAATCAGAAAACGTACAGAACTTTGTTAAAGCATACCAATCAGATGAAGTTTACAATGCGGCATTTGAAATTTTTAAAGGCGGTATCGTTAAAGGCTGGTAAGCACTCACTTTAACTCTCCCCTTCTTTTATTAAAGGTATTAAGCATTGCTTAATACCTTTTTTCATTTCTATCCCTTCCTCTTCCACTTAATATAAATAACAGAGCAGTCAAAAAAGAGTTCAGCAGAGGTTAATTAGCCGTGCTTATGGTCAGGCGTTTCTGTAAATGCACTGATGATTAACTCACTTGGTGCATAGTCATCGTCATTACCCGCAATATAACGTAAGTGTTCCCACGTTAATGTGTAAGCTAAAAATAGACGTTTAACACGCTTTGAGTGGATCTGTTTATCATTGATCAGTTGGCTACCCGCATAACCTTGTAAGCTTTCAATAATATTAATAAAACGCAACCAACGTTTAGCTTGTGTCTGGTTATCAATGCTATCACCGACGGCTAAATAGAAAGCTTCTAACGCAGACCAGAAACGTGGATCTGTTTCAGTATTGTTACTTTTTCTCGCAAGCTTAACGGCCTGCGTAAAAGTCAGTGCGCTTAACCCTTGGTGTTGAAGGTAATCAGCCAATTGCTGTTTAATAAAATCAAAACCCTGCTGTAAAAGGTCATCTTCACCTAGGTTATCTTGGTTATCTTGGTTATTGACGGCTTGCTCTAAAAACGCGTTAAATTGTTCGTTCATGTGACTTCCTAAATTAAGTTATGTTTATTAAGCCATTTTAATCGGTGAGGTCTTAATTTGCTAAGTTTATATCACTTCATTTTTTGTTTTAATCTCGTTCCCACGCTCTGCGTGGTAATGCATAACAACCACAACTTACAAATATCAATCAGCCCAACTTCATAAATAAGTTTATTTACGTAACAAGTCTGTACCCGCTAATTGAGCAATCCACTGTTCTGCCTCGGGCCACTGGCCAAACCCTGCTTCAGTGTGAAAATGTGATGCGCCTTTTACCAAAATCAATTCACTTCCCCAATCGTTTCCTATTTTCTCACTGCGCAGAGCACTGCTATGTTCGTCATTATCACTGTAAATTAGCTTTGTCTTAAAAGGTAATCGGCCTTCAGGTAAAGGGCGTTGAACATGAATAGGTTCAATGGCACTCTCACTGTCGATATCAGCAGGGGCCACTAATAACGCCCCTTTCACTTTACTGCTATCGCAAGCAAGTGCCCACTGTGCAATCGCAACAGCGCCACAACTATGACCTACTAGGATAATCTCGCCCTCTATTTTTGACAGTGTTTCTTCAATTCCTTGAATCCATTTTTCACGCTCAGGGCTTAACCAATCTTGCTGTATGACACGTTGAAAATTAACAAACTTATCTTCTAATAACGTTTGCCAATGTGCCGGCCCTGCATTGGTATACCCGGGTACATTTACGATGGTAATAGCCATAAAATTGATGATCCTTCTGTGCACTTGTTTAGTGGTTAAATAGTTTAGTGGTTAAATGATTAAGTGATTAAGTGATGATAGTCAGCAGTGTCGTTAATATAACTCAAATATTCTGTCACGGTAACATGACAGTTAAAGAACCGCTCAGTGCGTATCAATTTACTTGAGTCCCTTCCATTAGCCACTTAAAAATGCC
Organism: Psychromonas sp. Urea-02u-13; assembly: GCF_002835995.1. Lineage (GTDB taxonomy): Bacteria > Pseudomonadota > Gammaproteobacteria > Enterobacterales > Psychromonadaceae > Psychromonas. Next base: position 23,733 of record NZ_PJBZ01000072.1, read on the forward strand.
TCCTGTAACAAGAAGAAAAACCAGCGAATCACTGTATCTTTGCCTAAAAACCTCGGGATACTCTTGTGATAACTTGCCTATCATTGTGGGATAATTGTTACTTAGACTGATCTTACTTAAACAAGGAGACAGTTATGAAATTCAAACAAACGTTAACATCACTATCAATAATCTCAACGCTATTAGCAAGCGCTAATGTCAATGCCGCAAACCTTGATATTGAACTAATCAATTTAACCCACTCTATTGCCTTCACACCGATATTGGTTGCAGCACATGATCAACAAACGTCATTATTTCATTTAGGTGAAAGCGCAACGGTCGCTTTGCAGAAAATGGCAGAAGGAGGCAATACCTCAGATTTAAAAACAGCCATTACAGCCTCTTCTGGCGTTAATTTAGATTTAACTTCAGCCCCTAGTTTAGCGGGTTTGACCTCAATGGGTACTCTCGATACTGGCGAAAACATGTATTTATCGTTAACTGCGATGATGCTGCCAACTAACGATGGTTTTGTGGGGTTAGATAGCTGGAAAATCCCTACTGAAGCAGGCACTTATACCATTATGCTTAACGCTTATGATGCTGGTACTGAAATCAATGATGAAATTATTAATGGTGGTGGAATGCCCGGCACACCAGGTATTCCAGCCGACCCTAGTGGCAATGCAGGTACTGGGGCAACAGGCGCAAGTTCGAATGAAGCCAATGACAAAGTACATATACACCCTGGTAATGTAGGTGATACCGATGCGAATGGCGGGATTTCTGATCTAAACAGCACCGTGCATAGATGGTTAAACCCAGTCGCTAAATTGGTTGTTACTGTTAAGTAAGGGGAATATTCATGATTAAAATTAAACGTCAAAAATACAGATATTTAAGCTTGTTCGCCTTAACCGCTGCTTTATCAGCTTGTGGCGGTAACGATAATGAAGATCATGTCGTTACCGCGCCCTCTCATGTTTATGAAGTGACCTTAATGAATATCACCCAAGGGCAGATATTTTCACCTCCTGCATTAACCACACATACGCAGGGCATGAAACTATGGCAAGCCGGAAAAACGGCAAGTATTGCCTTAGAAGCCTTAGCTGAAAGTGGTGATAGTAGCCAACTGATTGCATTAAGTGGCATAACAAGCAGCCAAGTAAGTAATGCGCCCATGATGCCCGGCGATATGCAAACCTGGACGCTTGAATTAGCCTCGACTGACACACTTAACGTGAGCTTGGCCACCATGCTGATTAATACTAATGATGGTTTTACTGGTTTCACCGATATGGATTTGAGCGCAATAGCACTTGGTGAGAGTTATCAGAAAATGTTAGTGGTTTATGATGCTGGCACTGAAATGAACGATGAAGTGGCGTTACCAGGATCTGGAGGCGAAGCATTTAATGCAAGCCGCGCCGGTGACGTAGACCGAGTCTATGCGCATGCTGGTGTATTAACATCACATGAGTTATCAAGCTCAGTACTACTGACCGAACATAAATTTGATAACCCTGCAGCCAAATTAATTATTAAACGTATGCAATAAAATTGTCGGTTAGCAGTTCTTATCTAATACGAAATGGATAAGAGCTCGCTAAGCTAATGACAAAAAAAATATTACTGGTCGAAGATAATCAAGATATCGCAAATATCATCTCCATTAACTTATCGATGCTGAATTATCAGGTAACGGTATTTCATGATGGAAGTGAAGCCTATAAACAACTCAATAAATCGGTTGATTTAGCCATATTCGATATTATGTTACCCGGCACTGATGGCCTAAAATTGTGTAAACGATTACGCCAATTACAACCTGACGTGGCCATTATTATGTTGACAGCCAAATCATCAGAGTTAGATGTTGTTAAAGGCCTAGAGAATGGCGCCGATGATTATTTAACCAAACCTTTTTCAGTTTTAGAGTTACAAGCCCGCGTAAAAGCACACTTACGACGCAACAAAAACAACACTCAATTAGATGATAACAAACAAATTTTAACCTTTGGCGAATTAACCATAGATCCCAATTTATACCAAATAACACTGGCAGATAACGTCCTCGACAGCACCGCTAAAGAGTTTGAGCTGTTATGTTTTTTAGCCATGCAACCGCAAAGAGTGTTTAGCCGTGAACAATTACTGGAAAACATTTGGGGATATAAACACGAGGGTTCTGCGCATACGGTTAACTCAACGGTGAATCGATTACGCTCAAAACTAGAAGCAGACCCTGCTAATCCTTTTTGGCTAAAAACAGTGTGGGGCGTTGGTTATAAGTTCTCTCATTAGTTTTAAAATCAGCCAAAAAATTCACTTTAAGAGAAAACACTCTCTCACAATTCGCTCAAGCACATTAGCTTTTAAAGCTAATTTGAATCATCGAGGTAAACCATGTTCCGCTCACTCGCCAGTCAATTAACACTCTGTATTAGCGCATTATTCTTTGTTGCGACAGTGGCTTTATTTCAATGGTATTTTTACAGTAGCGAGCAGTTTGCCAATGAAGTAGAGCAGATGTTACATCGTGATTTAGCGACGCATATTGTGCATGACGATAACAAATTAAATCAGGGCATTATTCAACCAAGCAATTTAAAGGGCGCGTTTCATACAAAAATGTTATTAGGCCCAGAATGGGAGCTTTATGCGTTAGATGTTAATGGCAAAGTGCTCGCCTATTCTGCATTAGAAGGAGAGGTGAAACGGGATAAAGTAAATTTAGCACCGATCAAACAATATTTAAACGGCCAACCATTACCGCTCTATGGCGATGACCCGCGCAGCCCCCAAACACAAAAAATATTTTCAGTCAGCCCGATTATTGATGCCAATACAGCACAAATACAGGGTTATTTATATGTCATTATTGGTGGGCAAAAACGCGATTCGACGATGGCATTATTATCCGATAGCAAAGCACTAAAAGACAGCGCATTGATTTTAAGCGCGGTGCTTATATTTGCTTTTATAGCCATGTTATTAGCCATTACCGTGATTACCAGACCGCTTAAAAAACTCAGTCAGCGCAGCTTAGCATATGTAAATAATGATTTTACAGAGCTGAACGCACGCCATGATACTAACCAACATTACGCAAAATTTAACAGCACAGAGATAGAGCATTTAGAATCTAGTTTTATTTTTGCGGCCGAACATATTAAGCAACAGCTAAGCCAGATAAAAACCACTGAGCAATTACGAAGAGAACTGCTATCACACATCTCACACGATTTTAGAACGCCATTAACCGCACTTAATGGTTATCTTGAAACCTGGTTGATTAGTCATGAAAAGTCACATAGGCCAGAGCTAATTCAATTAGCCCATAAAAATGGTCAACAGATCAATCAATTAGTAGATCAACTTTTTGAATTAGCGAGGTTAGAAAGTGGCGATATTCAATTTTTTCCCGAGCCCGTGAATGTCGTGGAATTGGCCTATGACGTCATGCAACGCCTGCGTTATCAAGCAGAAAAACAGTGTGTTCAATTAAGCGTTGAGGTAGATAGCACAAGTGGCATCATTGCCTACGCGGATATCAGTAAGTTAGAGCGGGTTTTGGTCAACTTAATCGACAATGCCATACGCCATACCCAAGTAAACGGCACAGTAAAAGTTGAAATTAACGATCACAAAAATAAAGTGGAGATGAGTATCGTTGATAATGGCAAAGGCATCCAACAGAATGAATTGGAGGCTATTTTTGAGCCAAAATATCGCGCAACAAATAGTCAAGGAAGCTTAACTAATGCCGGCCTAGGCTTGTCTATCGTCAAATATTTACTCGAAATGCACCACAGTATGATTACGGTTTCTAGCCAACCAGGTATCGGCAGTCAATTCAAATTTGAACTTGATAAAGCACAATTTAACTAGATGGTGACGGTAAATCATCGTTACCTTTCTTTTAACAAGAATGGTTCGCTTTGTAGGTGAAACAACAATTAATATTTTTTCTTAGTCGCATATAACAAAAAAGGCCTAAATTTCTTTAGGCCTTTTTTTAAAGCAGTATTTAATATACGTCTTAGCTTTTAACGATAAAACGCTTCAACAGTGCCTTTTTTAGTCATCATAAGCGGGTTTCCGCGACGATCTAATGCTTTGTGTGCTGGTACTTTTACCCAACCTTCACTGATGCAGTATTCTTCAACGTCGAAACGTTCTTTGCCGTTAAGACGAATACCAATATCATTTTCGTAAACACTAGCTTCATGGTGTGGGCTGCGTGGGTTAGCAGAGAAGCGATCCGGTAAAGCGGGTAACGATGTAGTGTCATTCATATTGGTGGCCTGTAGTAAATAAAAAGAGCGCTATTATCAGCAATTGGTAAACGATAAGCAATAGGAAAAACACTCGAGGTTTCTAAAAACATCAAGTGTTACAAACCTTGCTTATTTACGCATCGATAAGGGCCATTTCGGCCATTTTCATGGTGCTTTCAAAAGACTCTGCACCCGCGATAAACAAACCATTATGACAAAACATTGCGTCATCAAGGCCTGTTACTTCTTGAAGTGGTTGACCTTTTAACCCTGCCCAGCTAGTTGGTAACGATTTTCTATCTTCAAATGAGCCAAGCTCTGCAGGAACAGTTTGAATTCTCCATTCGCCTGAGTGAGACGGGTAAACAACAAATAAAGCAGCTTCTGATAACGCGTGTACTGTTCTTTTCCACGGAGTGTATTTTTCTAATACAATCACTCTTGGGTCTTGTGCATCTTCAATCGCTTTAGCCACAATTGCTTTTGCACTAATACCGCCACTGGCAGAGGCGATGAAACGCGCTAAAACACGTGATGCAAAATCAACGGCTTGATCAAAACAAGCATCAAAATCACTGTCTTCTTGCCAAGTCGGGTTAAACATTGAAATAGTTTGGCTAAGGCTGATACCAGTAGACACGCCTTTAACATAACCACAATCAATCGCATCAATGGTAGACACTAAACCTGAATCAACAGAATTTGCGACATCTTGATTATCTTCGCAGATTGCTAAGCCATATTTTTTCCAAATCAAACCAAATGATGAATAAGGCGTACCATCTTCACGCTCTCCTGCACCACCACGTTGATGATGATCAAAACGACCCGTCTCCGGGTCATATTCGCCGCCAACATCAAGCACAATATCTGCCTGGCTAATAATCTCTAAATCGCGAGTACGAATAAGGTTAAAAGACGGGAAAATGCACTTAAGTGCGGCGATACTGAAAACATCATCAGCATGAAAATTACCATTGTGGGTTACTATCGTTTTATCATTCATCAGTTTTTATCATTTTAGGAAGAAATAAGAAGGTGAAGCAGTTTTAAGGCGTATTTATTGACTAAAAATTGCAGAGAGGATTCTATATTAAGCTAGCAAACAACAACAGCGGATTTTTATGACGGTGCATTTTTAATGCACAGAGGCGTTGTTTGTGAGGCGAGACTTCAGCCTTGCAGGATTTGTGGTGTTAGCAACAGGTGCAATACTATATTACATGCTTCATACTCTTGCTATTTTCGGTTTTATTGGCGCTTTGTCACAAGCTTTAATGTTAAAAAACAATTTAATGATTACCCTGCTTAATATCTATTACACTAACAAACTAGGGTTGCTGGTTAAAAGAAAACCTTTACAAAAGTAGCATCTAAAAAATCCAGAAAAGGGTAATAATACGACCCCTAAAATTAAAAATAGTGAGTAATACTCTAATAACAGAGGATAAATCAAAGGTAAAACCAAGGCATTTATTTGTTCATTTAAACGCCAACTAATATGGAATAACCTTGATTATTACTTTACAATAAAAATATCGTACACCTTACTTTAAGTTGCCATAATGAATTCAAAACACTATCTAATCATCAATGTGCTTTTAGCACTTTCTTTAACAGCTTGTACATTGCCTAAAGCCCCTGTTTCACCAGAAATGAAACGCATTAACAACCAGCAAGAAGAACTGGTAGAAATAAAAGAAACACAGGGTAAATTGCTAGCAAGCAATGAAAAACTGATGGCACAGGTTAGCGAGTGGAAAAAATCAGAAGCAAATGTACACCGTCTAGTGGCCATTGAAGAAGAGTTAAATTTACTCATTCAACAGCTTAATACAATCACTAAAGAAGCAGAAAAAGCGCCTGCAGTGAGTAAAAGCAACGCAAACGAAACGCGTAGTGCCTCTCAAGCACAGCCTAAATATATGTTACAACTTGCTTCATTAAATAATATGTATAACGTCAATAAAACCTGGTCTGAGCTTAAAGCGCAACAGCCCGCTCTTTTACAGGACTTACCCGCTTATTCTCAGCAAGTAGAAGTCAATGGGAAAACATATTACCGCCTTAAAGTTGGCCAGTTCAGCAGCAAATCACAGGCACAACAGGTTTGTCGTCAATTAACACAAGAAAAAGTGAGTTGTTTACTGGCACCCTACTCAGGCAGTGCACTGTAAATCATCCTTTGTCTCCGTTTATCAATACATAATAGCGATTGATAAACGGAGACAAGTGAGCAGACGCGAGGGAATTAAATAGTAATGAACAGTGTATTTAGCGCGATGATCATCGCAAATATTAAGTTTTATGCCTAACTTAACAAAAGAAAAAAAACGTTACTTACTAGCGAGCTATTTGTTATTACAAGGCATGCCTGCACACGCAGAAAACCAACTTTTAGACTCTTTTCTTAATAATAAAGCGTTACAAAGCACACTGCAGGCCATTGCTGATATAAACCATTACATTGTCCCTCCTTCACCTAAACAGAAGAATATTAATAAATATTCTAAGACGCCTTCTGCGAGTAACAATAATCGCGATCCAGAAGATAAAACACTAGAGCAATGGTTTGATTTTACTAAAGTCCCGTCGACAAAAAGCCAATTGTTATTAGGTAAACAATTAGATGAGGCAATTTCCCCTTGGAAAGGCTCCATTTACCAAGATCTGGGTGCCCCAATTGCTGATTTACAGTTCTACGGCTTAAACAATAAAGAAGGTGGACACGCCGGATTCTCAATTCTTGCGGATCATAAACTCGGTGTGGTAGACACTCAGTTGTTTATCAGTCGTAATGACAGCGCAGACTTAAACGGCTCCCGTTTAACCTTTTCTCAAGACAATATAAAAACGGGCTCGTCCAATTTTTTCAATATTCGTCAATATCAAGTCGGCGATATTACACCCGCTAAAACAACAGCCGGTAAGACTCAAGAGATGGGTAAGGGATTAAGTTTTTCCAATCAAAGCAGTAAAGAATTAATTGACACCCGTAGCATTACCTTTAGCGACAATATCCAACCGGGCTGGGAAGTAGAACTATACCGTAATGGCATTCTCATTGAACGTCAGCTAAGCCTAGATAATGGTCGTTATGATTTTAAAGATGTCGAGTTATTATTCGGTAGCAATCAGTTTAAATTGATTCTTTATGGGCCACAGGGACAAGTAAAAACACAAGAAAAACAAGTCTATGTGAACAAAAACGCCCTAAATGCAAAACAAGAACGTTATGCGTTTTCTATTGTAGATTTAGAAAACAAACTGTTTAGTGACGCAACAGAAAAACCAGACAATCAGCTTGGCTGGTTATCAACATTAAACTACAGCCAAGGCATAACACCGTGGATATCAGCGCATGGTAGCCTTGAGTATTTAATTGCCGATCAAGATGATGATAAACAGTTATATAGTTTAGGCCTTAGTGCTCATGCACTGCCCGGGTTATTGATGTCAGCAGACTTCTCGCAGAACGATCAGAGCGAACAAAAAGTATTAGTGAAAGCACGCAGTAAAATGGGCAAACACGCTTTTAATCTAAGTTATCAAAAACATAATAAAGATTTCTGGATTAACCCGGTACAGGCGAATAGCGCAGCACAGCTAAGTACAGGGCCACAAGTAAAAAGCACCCGACAACAAATGACAAGCTCTACTATCGAACCGATTCCAGACAACCTGCAAACACTAGAATCCTTAGCACTGATCATGCAGGGTAACTTATTACAACGCAGTAACTTGTCCATTAACTATCAAAATGATTGGGCTAAAAGGCAATATGAGAACAATTTAAAAACGGAATTTTTAAGCAATCAACTGTATTTTTACAGTGGTCAAAGCCTTTTGAGCCATCAATTATCTTGGTTAGAATACGATGAAGAAGGCAGAGATAAACGACGTAATTTAACCGGACTTTTGCGCCTGCAACACAGCTTCGGACACTTATATACTCGCCTGCAAACCGGTTATGAAGTGCAGCCAGATAATAAAACAACCCATCTTAGAGGTGAATTTTCCTATCCTCTTCAGCCCAATTTACAATCTGAATTAGATCTCGGTTATTACCCAATCGATGCTAAATATCGAATTCGCGTCGGTTTTAACTGGCAATACGAAATATTAAGCCTTAATAGTTCGATATTTTATAATAGTGATGACATTTGGTCCGCGGGTTTGACGGCAAAATTTACTTTTGGCTATGATCCCAAAACAGACCGTTATTATGCGCATACTAACAAAACAAAAAATAACAATGTGACAGGCAGTGGTTATTCGCCTAAAATCAAAGCACAGAATAACATTACAACAGGTAATGCTTACCCGTATGGCAATAACGCACAAAACAGCAGCGCTATTGGGCGAGATTATCAGCGACCAACAACCGCCTCTTACAAAGAAGATGATTTTGACAAACAGGTGATTAATGCGCTCGATATCGCCAGCGGAAAAGCCCCTTTTACGCGTGGTTACTTCTTAGAAATAGGCGCTTTCGACACTAAAAAAGCAATGAAATCCTATTGGTATGGCATGATAAAAACCTATAATAATGCACTACGTCAGAAAATGTTTTATACCTTTGACCCACATAAAAAAACCTTTAACCTCAACGCAGCTTATTTCGACAATAAAACACAAGCGCAACAAGCCTGTCGTTCACTAAGTGCTCAAGCGATTGATTGCCAAGCCAATTACTTTCAGTTGCCTTAACCTGAAGCGATGAGTAAGGTTCATCGCCCTGCCCGCTGCTTATTAGATAAAATCAGACACTGAATAAAAGAAACGATTACTGTATTATTACCTCATACATTCCCACAACATTTAAGAACCTTAATGGCTATTCAACAATTCGATAATGAACTAACAATTATGCGCACCGGTGTGAGTGAAAATAAGACTCCCGTTATCAACGGCTTATCTTCACCTAAAATATTGCTCGCAACGCTTAATTCAAAATATATTCATGCCAGTTTAGGTTTACGTTACCTCTACGCTAATTTAAAAGACTTACAAACGTCATGTGAGGTCAAAGAGTTTGTTATTCAAACACGCCCCCTTGATATTGTTGAACAAATTTTGGCATCAAAACCGACGATTGTAGGGTTTGGTGTTTATATCTGGAATATCGTAGAAACAACCAATGTCGTGAGTCTGTTAAAGGTCATCGCACCTGAAGTTAAAGTGGTATTGGGAGGCCCTGAAGTAAGTTATGAATCAGAGGCGCAAGCCATTGTTCAGGCATCTGATTATGTGTTAACCGGCGAAGCTGATGTCAGTTTTTACGAATTGTGTAAGGATATTATCTATAACACGGCGCCTGATACTAAAATCATTAAGTCCAAACCCGTTGATTTAAAAGACCTTGAAATGCCCTACCAATATTATAGCGATGAAGATTTAAAGAATCGTTTATTGTATGTGGAAGCATCACGAGGCTGTCCTTTTAAGTGTGAGTTTTGTTTATCGTCATTAGACACTAAATCAAATCCTTACGAGCTCACTGTGTTTTTAGATCAAATGAAAACACTGTATGAACGTGGTGCACGTAACTTTAAATTTATTGATAGAACCTTTAACTTAGACATTAATACTTCGCTACAAATTATGCAGTTTTTCTTAGATAGAATGACCGATGACTTGTATCTACATTTTGAAGTTGTGCCAGATCACCTGCCAAGAAAATTAAAAGAAATGTTAACGCAGTTCCCTGAAAACACCTTGCAATTTGAAGTCGGCATTCAAACCTTTAACCAGGAAGTGCAAGCTAATATTAGTCGTAAACAAAATAACCCTAAATCAAAACAAAATTTGATTTGGCTAAAAGAAAATACAACCGCGCATCTTCATGCCGACTTGATTTTTGGACTGCCGGGTGAAACCTTCGAGTCCTTTAAAGATAGCTTTGACCAACTTTATGCTTGTAAGCCACATGAAATTCAAATGGGTATTTTAAAGCGTCTTAAAGGGAGTCCGATTATTAGGCACACAGAAAACTTTGATTTGCGTTTTAATCCACTGCCTCCTTTTAATATATTAAGTACCGATCGTGTTGATTTTGCCACGATGCAACTGGTCAATCGCTTTGCTCGATACTGGGATATGATAGGTAACTCAGGTCGCTTTAAACATACATTAGCTTATCTATTAACAGATAATCCGTTTGAAGATTTTATGGCTATCACAAACTGGTTATTTGAAGAAACGGGTCAAACGCATAAAATTAACCTTAAGCGATTATATGAATTAATCTCTCAAGCGGTTGAAGCGTTATTCCCTGAAAAACATCAATTGGTACTACCTAAAATTGAATTAGATTACACCGGTTCACAATTGAAAAGTGTGTTTAATACACTTAACCTTTATGCCGGTCAGAAGAAAGAAGTCATCAGACCTAGCAAGTTATTACAGCGTCAAAAACAACATATGCAGTAAGCTTTCTTAAATAAACCATAAGGCGCTGACCCAAAGCGCCTTATGGAAATAAAGCTTAGCGACGAGAAGACTAATTACCAGAACAGTCATTACGGTAAGTTTTTAATCGATTGCACCATCTCAATCAGTCGCCCTAATATTTTCTCACCATCAACACCCAGTCCATTATGCTCATATTCGTTAGTGATCCACGCTTTTGAGTTGCCAATATTAGCTAATGTTTCACGGCTGTAATCAAACTCAACGTACATGTCATCCGCATAAACCGCACAGGCAACAGGCACTTGGTTATTCGCTAATATCGATGCATCATACAATTGCCCCCAATCCTGTTTTTCCGCTAATAATTGCGCAGCTGCTTGTAACGGTTTTAAAGTCGCTAACTGCTCAAACATCCACGGATAAACCATCTCACCTGTAAAATAGAAGTTGTCACCACTTGCATAATTAAACTGTGGAAATTCATCCCTAACTCGGTGAGCAGACCAATTAGATGCCTCGCCTTGATTGTAAATTTGTTCATGTAATAACGCATAAATAGGATTGGTTAAATAGCTTTGCTCTTGTTGCATCTGGTTCAAAAAAGAGTAACTCAGTTGCTTGTTGCCATTCACATTAATAAAAGCACTTTCTAGCAACATGTAAAGCCCAATATTGGCATTGCCTCGCCCTAAGTTAATACCAATTAACTGTAGTTGTTCGACGGTAAATTTTTGACCATTAGGCAATAACACAGTGTTTTTACTAAGAAAGGACGCAATCTCCTGACACAGAAATTGTGCGTGAGGGAACTGCACAAAGAAAGCCTTATTTTTGTCTGTCACACGTTGATAAGTCGCTTGGTAGACCTGATCTGCAGAGCGTTTAATGGACGGAATGCCACCAGTAATAAAACAATGCAATAAACTCCGTGGAAATAACGAAAGGTAAGTCAGCGTACAAAACCCACCAAAACTTTGTCCTAGTGTTGCCCATTTTTCAATGCCAAGCAGAGCACGAATGGCTTCTGCATCACGCACTATATTGTCAGCTCGAAAATGGCTAAGGTATAAAGCTTGCTCTGATGGCGTTAAATGCGCTAACGATTGATGATTAATGGCACTACTCTGGCCAGTGCCACGTTGGTCTAACAGTAAAACACGGTATTGCTGCAGGGCACGTTTCAACCATCCCGATGAAGCACTTGCGCGAGGCCCTTCAAAGCCAGGTCCACCTTGTAGATAAACCAACCACGGTAAGTCATCATCCTGTTTATCTAAGGCGACTAACTCCCGCGTAAAGACTTGAATTTGTTGGCTATCTGCTTGCTGATAATCTAATGGTAAGTGAAAGTTATGTTGCGAATAAAGTACGTTATTGTCAATAAACTGCGCTTGCATTAGGCTTGTCCTTTAAAAATATAAGCATCAACATTACCAGCAACCTGACAATAAAAACACAGTATATCCCCCTATTTCCTCAAGATATTTTGTCAGGCACAAGCTCGGTAGGCCAAGGCAACTTATAGCAATCTAGGTCGTTATAAAATGTCGACTTAACATGCCGAGACTTCAATTTTCCTTGCTGACTTTGCATCTTGACCTAGCATGGGTATAAATAGCGTTATCAGAAAAGCTAAATAACCAGGACTCAGGTTAAATACAAAAATGGCGAATTTCACGACTCGCGTTTAAAGTTATCATTAATACAATTTCCTGATCTTTAAGAAATAGAGTGAGTTTCTGCACAGCGGAAAATACAATAATAAGGCTTAGCGAAAAGTATGATGAATTAACCATCAGTTAAATCAGAGGCCTCTGAACAAAGATGGATATCCAACTTTCCGCCTTATAACTGAATTACAACATCAAACATTGATATTTTTTAGATTTTACTTGAATAAGCATAACGTTAGCTATGGAGACTCACCCATAAATGCTTTAGCATGTCTTGCCTATAATTAGGTGCTAATACCAACCGAATTTAATATGTGATCAGCCTTGCTGGTTTAAGCGAACGCTATCTACGTGATGAGTTTTGAAAGGAGAATAACTACTTCCTGCAACTCATGCCTTGATAGCACACGCTTTTCCTGCGCAATACAAGATCACATATTTAATGCACTTGGTATAACATAAAATTTATCATGGAGGATCTATGTCACAACAAGATGCAACAGCATTAAAAGATAAAATGATTAACAAACGCCAAGCTAAAATAATGCAGTCGACCATCAGCAGTATTGATGCACTTCCAATGATAGCGCATGGCAGCGAGTTAACCTTTGACCTAGTGACCCCCATTGGCACCCGTCTTTCCAGTAAAGCGAGTTTTATTGGCGGCCATGGCCACAAATATATCCTAATGGAAATGCCTGAAGTTCAAGATGACGATAAGGACTATTTCTTTCAAGAAGGATTTTGGATGGAAGTCAGTGTAATTTCATCGAGAGGCCGTGGTGCGCATATTAGTTTTAAAAGCCAATTGATACATATTATTGAAGCGCCCGTCGCAATGATATTACTGTCACTGCCTCAATCAATGCAAATATATCAACTGCGTAAAGAGCCCCGTTACGATGTGGCATTGATGGCACAAGCATTAACCAACAATCATAAATTTGAGTGCAAAATACACGATTTGTCTAAAGGTGGATGCCGATTAGTGACTTCTGTACTCAATAAAACCCTAGATATTGGTGATAACGTGGTGATCAGTGTGACTCATCAGGGAAAATCTATCACAGAATCAGCGCAATTAATTGGTGAAGTCTGCAACTTACAAAGCTCCATCAATCACTCAGAGTATGGTTTAAGATTTAGCGGTGACGGCCAAAAAAACGTGAAATTATTACTAGGGAAACTCAAATTTGATGGCACTAAACTTGCGATAACTAAGGCTAGCTAAACATTAACGACATAACGAATAACAAACGATGCATTCAAATTTTTATATCGCATGATTAATCCACTCAATAAAACGGTGGTATAAAAACATCCGCTCAATACTCTCCTTTCTAAAATTAGCTTCGCCACACAAAAACTGACAACAATAAGCGTTAAATCCTAAGGCTAATACGTCTATTTCCAAAGTGCATCGAACTTTATTTGTTGGGTGCACCTGTTTATAATGCGCCCCAAAAGGCATTGGCATTCAAGAAACACGGATGCTATCAACAGTAAACACAGGCCAGTATGAAAATAATATTAGCAATGTTTGGAATTCAATTCTTAATCGTATTGGTAACCGCGCTATCAAAAATCGCTGCGGGTTCTTCGGAATCAAGAGATAATAAACGCATTTCTGTCATTACTTCTGAAATTGAGAAAATACAGCGGCAAGACCTCTTTGGTGACGATAAATCAGAAAAATCTCAAAGAAGACGTAATGCCCGTAAAATACGTTTATTTGCAGAGCGCGAACTGTTATTTTCTAAATATAATGATTGATCATATAGCACAAAAACCGTCATTCTAAGCGCCCAACACAACTTTTCTGTTAAACCTCACATTAATACATAACTTCAATCTATCACCATTAAATGATCAGCTATTATTGAAAAATCAATTGGCCATTTTTGTCATACCGATTCAAGCTCTCCATAGAAAAATAAATCATATCGACTTTACAGTTAAGGTTTCTGGATGAACACGCCACTTAAAATATTAAAAAACTGTTTTTTGTTTACATCGATAACACTACTTGCGGGTTGTGCCATCGTGCATCAGGAAGAAGAAGTACCACTAAAATCGCAACAGAAATACAATCCTAATTTTCAGGTTAAATTAAACCAATACCAACAAAGCAATTTCAAACAAGTTGAGGCGACCTTCTTTACTCAGCAACCCAAAGAGCTGGTATTTCGCGTGTTATCAAATATCGAACAAACATCTCAATGGTTACAACGCTTAGACAGCTTAGAAGTATTGACTGTTTATAATAATCATCAATATCTATTACGTACTGTCATTAATAGCCCTTGGCCCTTTAAAAACCGAGAACTGATCACCTGTGTGGATACTTTTTTTGAAGAGGATAATACCACAATCAATATTTATTCATGCAGTGAGAGAGTCGAAAGTGATGAAGTTAATCTGCGTTTATCACAGCTTGAATCAAGTTGGAAAATAACAAAAATAAGCGATTCATTGGTGGAAGTAAATTATAAAGCTTGGCTCGACCCCGCGGGTATCGTGCCAGCCTTTATTTTTAACAGTGAACTGATTGATGGTACTAAAGCGGATTTCATTAAACTTCAAGCTATTATCAATGATGCGTCGTTAGATCAGTACAGCTATTAAACTAACTTCATTCCTAAGGTCCGCTAAGGCCTACATAGAAATGAAGTGATTGCAGTTTTTATTACCTAACGACTCTAGCGGACACCAACCATAATCAAACCCGGTACCACAAAGAAGGTGCCGATAACGTATGCCAGAGCGAGTAGTTTATTATTAGTGCCCACTTCCGCTAAACGCTCAGCAAGTTTTAATGGAATTTCACGTAATACTGGTATGCCGTAAATAATAATAACCGCTAAGAAGTTGAATAAGAAATGTACCAGTGCAATGGTTAAAGCAGCTTCAGATGCAGCGCCAGAAATCGCAGTTGCAGCCAGTAATGCGGTAATAGTTGTACCGATATTAGAGCCTAGTGTGAATGGGTATATTTGACGTGTCGTAAACATGCCACTGCCCGCTAATGGAATCATTAAACTTGTCGTTGTTGAAGACGATTGCACCATCACAGTCATTAACGCGCCCGAAGCAATGCCCGTCACAGGACCTTTACCGATTGTATTATGTAATATGTTTTTTGCTCGTCCCACTAACACGGTTTTTAATACTTTTCCTAAAAAGGTAACCGAGAATAAGATAATTAAGACACCTGCAACCACCATAGCGATACCAACCATTTTCCCCGGTATAAAAGAAACTAAATCACTGACAAAGTTAACCCCAGGTTTAGTTAAGGCTTTCATGAAATTAAACTCTTTCATTGAAACATTGGCACTACCGATAAAGAAATGTGCTAATGCAGTCGCTAATTTCTCAAGGAAACCGAACATCATCTCAAGGGGTAAGAAAATCATCACTGCCATTAAGTTAAAGAAATCGTGCACAGTCGCAGCACTAAAAGCCCGTTTAAACTCCGCTTTATCACGAACGTGACCAATTGAAACAATCGTATTAGTAATAGTTGTACCAATGTTAGCACCCATTATCATCGGGATAGCGATAGAAAGTGGTAAACCACCCGCAACCAGTCCAACAATAACAGCCGTTACCGTTGATGAAGATTGTACTAAAGCCGTTGCTAACGTACCAAGAATAAGTGCGACAAAAGGATTCGTCACAAATTGGAATATTTGCTCTGCACCAGCAGTACCGCCAGAGAAGATTTTAAAACCACTACTAACCGTGCTTACAGCAACTAACATGCTGTAAATTAAAAAGAAAACGGCAGCCCAATTAAAGAATTTATTTGTTTGTTTAAACTTGTTGAACACATTCATGGTTGTTACCTATTGTGTAATCGGTTAAATGCTATTGCTCGTCACTCAATGTGACATTTATGTTTTAGTTTTTTGACAAGCGCATTAAAACAGATGAATATGACAGAAATGTGACAGTTGAATATCAGTTTAGAAAAGCAGTGAAATACCCACTAAGAAATGGGCTCTGTTCCATAACAGTGTTGCAGTATTTAATATATGAATGTTTAAACTTACAACTGTTGCTATATGGCGCTGTTGTATTTGAGTGTTGGTTACATTTTCTAGTTAATTTCAAAGCGCATATTCAACCCAGGCCTAATCGGAATGTTCTTTATTTTGTGTCATAAATCGAAACCAACTTAGATAATTCTCCAAATAGTCTGTGCCAACACCACAAAATCGCTTTAGCCAAGACTTCCAACGCATCATGTAATTGTTCAAC
>NZ_PJBZ01000042.1 GCF_002835995.1 Psychromonas sp. Urea-02u-13
GGTTTAAACAGGATGAGACAAAGTCGGCAAGTATCAAAGCTAAAAAGAAGATGGCAGCACTAGATGATGACTATCGTTCAACCCTTATAGAATCAGGGATTAAAATGCGCTAGCCGTGATTTAACTTGCTATAGGCAACTTACTGGTAGGTAACATCCTGATATTTAAGCCAGCCAGAGCGCTGTGGTTGTTCAGGCTGTAGGTGGGTTGATAGAACCATTCCACCTTTACTATTCCAGCTGTAAGTACCGCTAAAGGTCAGCATTTCCCCCACCAGCAGATTAGGTAGTGGTATTGATTTTTCGATATTGTGTTTAATTAATAATTTTCTGCCTGAGCTCAAACGAATCAAAATCATTTGCGCTACATAGGGAGATTGTTGATCTGCAAACAGTTTCGCAATACGTCCAATGCTACTAACCTTTGAACCACCACGTTGTTGCTTATATAAAAACTCAATATGATCCGCGCCCGCTAATAAAGAATCAGATTCACTATCACCATCGCTATAAAGATTATTTAACTGTGCATTATTATCATTAAAACAGCCCGATAAAAGCAACAAAAGCGGTAATAAACAAAACAGTTTCTTCGTTGCGTTGTTCATTACGTTATAACCGCCCTTTAAAGTTCAATACAGTTTCACCGGCTGCCGTTTTTGGACCGAGCCATGACAACGCCTGCAAGATAGAAGGGTCTAATTTTTCACGACCAATAATATTACCTTCAAGCTGATAGCTACCTCCCTCTTTTAAGGAGATATTTGCGTTTGTTGTTATTTGCTCAGAATGCTGTTTAAGCGAAGCCACGAAGCCACCTTCAACACAACTTAAGTCCATGCTCGGTGTCGCTAAATCAATATTACCCATTGGTGTGCCAATCTTGCCATCATGCCACACTAAATAACCGTCTAGCTCTTCGCAGTAAGGCGCGCCTTGTGATCCATTTTCAATCACTAAGGTGAATTTCCCCGATAAATCGACCGGCACAGGCAAGGTTAAATAAGGTAATAATGCGCTTGCTTGCATATCAACATTCACATCCGAAAGTGTCATACCAGACAAACTATAAGCGACAATACCTGCGCCACTCATGACTTTACGCCCATTGCTGAATTTAACATCCGCTTGAAGTTTAAGGGTAAACAGCGCTAGCCAATTCATTTTCCAAGTGACTTTTTGTAATTGAAATTGGTTACGATAATCGACCTGAGATAACTTACCATTCCAAAGCGTACCGGAAATATGGCCGATTTGAACACCGGCATTATCTGGGATAAAACGTGTGATCATACTAGCCGGAGCCGTTAACACTAACGAAAACAGGTATATGGCAATAAATGCCAAACTAATTTTTACTTTCATAAGACTTCTCTAATCTGTGTCTAAGTGATTAATGACTGAGTAATAGACGGTTAACTTTGATGTAACCTTTTTGATTGGTTTTTGCTAAGTCTGCATTCAATACGGACACACCATACTGATTACTCAGGGTGGTTAGCCATTTAAGAAAAGACTCAAACTCTACATTGGTTATCCACACTTCAATTTTATCGTTTTTATTCACAATACGAGAAAAGGTAATGCCACTCTTGCGTGCGCTGCTATTTAAAATCTGCGTTAAATTTCCACGTCTTGCTTGTGGTTTTCCCGCGCCAGCCTGTAATAAAAGAGTCGCTTTTTCTTGTGTCCAACTCAGTGTGGTTTCAGCACGTGTTAATTGTTTTTTACTTTCAGCAAGCTGATCCGTTAATGGCGTCCAAATACCCCAATATAACGTTGCAATGCCAATCACCACGGCGCTTGCTATCGCTAGTTGTTGCTCTCTTTGAGTAATACTTTCCCACCACTCTTTAAACTGTTCCATGGTTATTTCTTCCTTATTGTTAATAAACCACTTACTTGGTTTTTACTGCTGTTAAGCGCGCCCTGCTTTAGGGAATATTGCTGTGGCAATGAAGTGGAGAATTTTTCGAAAGCCTGGAAATTACTCGCGATACCTAAAATACGCATCTCTTGTTTCTTCTCATCGTACTTGAGGCTGCTCGGTGTTAGCGCCTTATTACTTTTAAAAGTCGGCGCTAATTCACCTAACATCACTAAGAAGCCAGATGCACCATTGCTATTGTTCATATCAGAAAGCATGGTTTTCAATTTTTTCTTAACGCGGGTATAACGTAGTTTTTTCTGACTTGGAAAAGCGAGTTTATAAACACTCTCAACTTGGCCCTTAACTAAGATGACCTCAGCTTCCATTTTTCGATTTTCCATGTACAAATTGACACAGCTAATCACAAAGAACAAAGCAGCCAAAATAGCAGGTAAACGCCATTTAACGATATTTTGATTGGTCTCTTTTTTTACTTTAAATTCGCCACTTAACAGGTTTACTTTGCAACTGAGTGCGCCAACCGATAACAATTCCATTGGTAATGTAGGCAGATCATTAACCCAATCACCACGACGCTCTTCTAAAAGAGGGCTGTAACTTTCGATTGTTTGCTGGCTATCTTGCTCAATTTTGCAGGAAAGAAAGACATCAAACATTGACAGCTCACTGCTCCAGGCAAGCTCTTTGCTTTCACGTACTATCCAGTGGTTATCAAGTTGCACCGCTTGCCAGTTTCTATCCGCTGGCGTTGGCAGTGCTAATCCTTCGGGAATAAATTGCTTACAACTAATTTGTGCGTCAGCGAGCCAACCTAACCAGTTATACATACGCTGTTTATCACACACGGCAACATGCACAAGATCAGTGCGTTTTGCGATCACGGAAAAATGTAATTTTTCAACATCACCCGCCAGCTCTTCCTCAATTAAATAAGGCAGTGCTTTTTGCATCTGACGATTAAAAGTGCCATTAATGGGCACTTCTTTAATGCAAACATCGACACCTGGTAATAAACAGATGACATGACGTGATGCGGCTTTTTCAGTTAATGTTTTTAACTGTTCGGCATTATCAATATCACCAGAAGCGATGATCTCTTTCTCGCCCTCTGACCAGATAAGCCAATGCTGTTTTTGCGAAGCTTCACTTGCTAGGCGGATTATTAATCGTTCACTCACCCACACTCTCCATCTATTTAAGCCCGCCCGATTGGTATCGGATCACTTTGGCTTTTTTTTCATCCATTTGAAATAGTAGCTGCACCGCAATAATACGATCTTCAAACTCGGCTTTGCCATTAAGTTGAAAATACTCGCTACTGACACTTAACTGTGCTTTTATTTCTGCTGAGGGTTTCGACTCACTAAAAATACTTAATGCTAAAAAATCATCGACGTTGTTCCAACCACTAACCGGTCGGTCCTCTAATACTTTAGTAAAATCACTTAACGCAAGGTTAAAATCACGTTCAAAAAGTGCATACAACACAGCGGCTTGTTCTACTTTTACTGTGTTGATATTAATTTTTTGGTCAACCGTTGGAATAGCACATAAATAAGGGGCAATACGGTCATAAACCTTCTGACCAACACCTTGTACTGCACGTAATTCGCTCACATCAACCATCAAGTTGTTTCCTGCTAAATGAGGAACTGAACGTGCTTGATAAATACTGTCTTCAGCGCCTTGTGCAGCATTACTTTGATCGTCTTTATCAACCCAATCACGTGCTGACTCAGCAATCATTTCAGCCGCGTAATCATTGATGCCAATGCCTTCTAGCAGGGCTTGAAACTGAGTCACCGGTGTTGCACGTATCGTGCCTTTGTCTTTAACCCCTAAGGCATTAAGATTAAAGCAACTGCGTAAATCTTTAAATTCACCTGTAATACTGCCATTCTCAAGGGGAAAAACCATCTCTGGCAATGCCCAGTTTTGATCTAAGCTGACGACATCACTATCGGCAAAGTCTTGGTTTAAGACCATTCGCCCGAAATCTCCGGCGGCTTGGCCATACCAGTACACACTTTGTGAGAAAATAAGCCCTTCTGTACGCTTTAAACTAAGTGTTAACCGTCCGGTCATGGTTGAGGCGATAGTCACCATAATCGCTAAAATCATTAATACAGTGATTAACGCAATGCCACGCTGTTTTTGAGGAGAATTAAGCATCATTTACTTAATACCTCACTTTCAGAAACCAAAAATTGTCGGTTAATCTCACCAAACTGTTTACTGGTAAAGGTGGTCTCAATACCTGAAGGTAATTTGCTTTTTTCAGTCCAAGTGGTTTTCCAACCATCAGACCAAAAACGAAAACTTAATTTTTCTATATTTTCTAATAAAACCTGCGTCTCAGGCACTTGCCCTGCAACAATGTCAGGGTACAAAAAGTATAATCGTTGCAGTTGCCCATCAAACAAACGGTAACGCACACGTAATAAGTTAGAGCGAGGCAACAAACCAAGCGGATTAGCCCAACCTAAACGGGTAAACTCAATACCTTCATCTTCTGATTCGAACAATGATTTTCCGACACTTAAAACGCGAATTTGGTCACTGTCGCCACTTTCATCTCTTGATGCACGGGCAATTATTTGCGTAAAATCTTGTTCAATGATGAGCATCGCACGTTGAATTTTTAATAATTCATCACTGTGTCGTTTACTGATTTCGCCACTGCGAATCACGCCTTGTAATACCTGATAAGAAACCATGCTCATCACGGCAAAAATAGAAATGGCGATCAATACTTCTAAGAGGGTGAAACCTTGCGTTGCACGGTAGGCATTACGGTTTTGCAATGTAAGTCCTCATATAAGCAAGTGCACGACCACGTTCAACATCACTCACTTCAATATCTAATGCTTTAAAATTATTATCGCCCGTTTCTACGCTTTTATAACGCAGATACCAAGTCACACCCGCTAAGTCGGCGGTATCGTATCGCCAGCTTGCTGCCGGCCATACTTTCTTCAATTTCAATTCCGTTAAGCTATTACTCGCTACCCACAAAGCAAAGGTTTTATTTTGTAGATGCGCCTGGCCATTTAATGCGCCTGATGCCGCGTTCATTACCGCTACACCGGATGTTGCCATGATAACAAGCGCCAGCATCACTTCGAGTAATGTCATGCCTTGCTGTTTTTTGAGTGTTGTCAGAAAATTCATTCATCACCTGACTTAGTGCGCTTAATAGCGCCACTCATACTCACTTCTAATAAACTACTGCGTTTATCCGCGCTGGTGCCTGTTTCTGAAAACAACACACGGAAAGGTGTCACTTCACCACTAGACATAATATAAACCTGCGGTGAATAACTTTTAACTTCGTCTTCATCGCTATCTATCTGCACTAAATAATCTTCATCGAGGAACACATCCTCATCTTCTGCTTCAATCTCATCCCACACAGACCCAAGTAAAGTATGCTCAAAGGTCATTGATTCAGGAATTTCGATTAATTTTCCAATTTGCTCAGATTCTAACGCTAACCATTTTTTACTTTCGTAATCATAAAAAGCAAAACGGTAAGTATTATCTTTAAAGACCAGCGCTAACTCTTTACCAGAGATTAACGCCTCGTCTTCTGCAAACTGCAATAACGTACTAAAACGCTGTGATTGCCAATCCACATTGTCATTTTCGTTAGCGTGCTGTGGCATTGCCATCATCACACCCACAGAGGCCATACCGATAAGCACTAATACCAGCATGATTTCCAGCAGGGTAAAACCTGCTTGGAAACGCGCCTTAGCGGAGTATTTAAACACCGTCTAAATACTTAGTCTTTCTTACCATCTAAATTCCAGTTACCGATATCATCATCAGTCCCTTCTTCACCATCTAGACCAACAGAGAACACATCAATTTTTCCGTGTTCGCCTGGGCTATTTAATACGTATTCATTACCCCAAGGATCTTCAGGTAAACGTTTAATGTAACCGTCTTCTGGGTAATTACGTGGCTCTGGATCGCCACTTGGTTTGTTTTGTAATGCTTCTAAACCTTGTTCTGTTGTTGGGTAACGGCTGTTATCTAATTTATACATATCCAATGCGTTTTCTAATGCAACCACATCAGATACCACTTTTTGGCGATCCGCTTTGTCTTTATTACCCATCAAATTAGGCACGACCATCGATGCTAGTACCCCAAGGATAACGATAACAACCATGATTTCGAGTAGTGTAAAACCACTCTGTTTTTTATTATTATTTTTCACGATATTTCCTTATTAAAATTAAATATAAACGTCACAATCTCAGTGTCATTTTACCCTGAAATCATATTATTAAGCTGTAAAATGGGTTGCAAAATAGCGCCCACAATAAACATGCCATTGAAAAAACCAGCACAGGTTCAAAAATTCCCAGCGCGACAGTAACTTTTGCAGAGAATTACTTGTGCTGAGAACTGTTTGTCTTGATTATGCGCAGATCGTTCCAGTTATATCAGATAATTATCCCAGATAGTTATACCAGGTAGTTATCCTGATACCATATTATTAAGCTGTAAAATCGGCTGTAAAATAGCGGACACAATAAACAACACAACACCTGCCATCGAAACAACTAACGCAGGTTCAAAAATTCCCAGCGCGACAGTAACTTGTGCTGAGAACTGTTTGTCCTGATTATCCGCAGATCGTTCCAACATATTACCTAATTCACCACTTCTTTCACCACTGGCAATCATATGTAACATCATCGGTGGGAATAACTTAGTACTCTCGAGTGAGCGACCCAAGCTGGTACCTTCCCTAACGAGGTTGGTTGCCTCGCTGACTTTCAAGCGAATATGTTGATTACTTAATACATTACCGGCAATACCCATCGCTTCTAACAAAGGCACGGCACTGCTGTTGAGAATGCTTAACGTACGTGCGAAACGTGCGGTATTAAGCTCATTCGCCACACGCCCTAATACGGGTAATTTTAATAGGTAGCGATCAAACCTAAGCTGATTTTTTTCTTTCTTCAGCCACACTTTGAATGAGAAAATAAAACCAATCACTAGCATGACAAAATAAAGGCCATAACTACTCAGTGCATCACTTGCAGCAATTAAAATTTTAGTCGGTGTCGGTAAATCCGCGCCCATATGCTCAAACTGGCCAATCACTTGCGGTACTACAGAAGTCAAAAGAATAGCGACAACTGAGATAGCCACCAGCGTTAATACGATGGGATAGATCAGCGCTTGCATCATCTTGCTTTTCATCTCTTGGCGTTGCTCTGCATAATCCGCCAAACGATCTAATACTTTATCAAGGTGTCCCGATTTTTCACCGGCTGCCACCATCGAACAAAATAGGTTATCAAAAATAAGGGGAAAACCGCGCATACTGTCAGAGAGTGTATGCCCTTCAATCACGCCACTGCGCACAGAGGAGATCATGGTTTTTATTTTAGGGTTATCACACTGTTCAGAAACCGCCTGTAAACATTCTTCAAGCGGAATAGAGGAAGCAACAAGGGTGGAAAGCTGTCGTGTCAACAGCGCTAATTCTGCGGTTTTTATTTTACTGCGTAATATGTTTGAACCCGCTTTAGTGGCTTTATTCGCCACCGGCTCAACTTCAACAGGAGTCAGCCCCATCGCGCGTAATTGCTGGCGCAATAAACGAGCAGAATCAGACTCTAGGGTGCCTTTTTTTTGTTTGCCATTGTTATCAATGGCTTTATAAGCAAAAGTCGCCACGCTAATCCTCTCTTGTTACACGCAGAATCTCTTCCAGTGTGGTTTGTCCATCTAAGACTTTAGCCAGGCCATCATCACGAATACTGGCAGAGGTTTGACGAATCACTTTCTCAACCGCTTGCTCACTTGCGCCATTTTGAATTAATTCACGCACTTCATCGGTCACCACTAATAATTCATGAATACCGGTACGCCCTTTATAGCCGCTGTTATTACATTTAGGACAACCAATGGCACGATATACCAGAGGATGTTCAGCTGCATTTAAGCCCAGTATTTGGTTTTCTTTTTCAGTCGATGGATGTGCTTCTTTACAATGCTTACATAAACGTCGTACTAAGCGCTGCGCAAGTACACCCAATAAGCTCGATGATAATAGGAAAGGTTCAACACCCATATCACGTAGACGTGTCACAGCACCCACGGCGGTATTAGTATGCAAAGTTGATAATACTAAATGCCCGGTTAAACTGGCTTGTACTGCGATATGTGCGGTTTCTAAATCACGTATTTCACCAATCATCACAACATCGGGATCTTGACGTAAGATGGCACGCAAACCACGTGCAAAGGTCATGTCTACTTTACTGTTAACCTGTGTTTGACCGATACCATCAATGGAATATTCTATTGGGTCTTCGACGGTTAAAATATTACGTTCTCTGGCATCAATCTCTAAAAGACCTGCATATAACGTGGTACTTTTACCCGAACCAGTTGGCCCAGTCACTAATATAATACCGTGTGGCTTATGGATTAGGTCACGCAGTAAATGATGGTTTTGCGTAGTCATACCCAACGTGTCTAGATCGAGTTTAATGGCATTTTTATCTAACAAACGTAATACAACACGTTCGCCGTGGCTGGCTGGCATCGTTGACACACGTACATCAACCGCACGTCCACCGATACGCAATGAAATACGGCCATCTTGTGGAATACGTTTTTCTGCAATATCCAGTTTAGCCATGACTTTAATACGCGAAACAAGCAGTGTCGCTAATTTGCGTTGTGGTTTAAGAATTTCACGTAAAACACCATCAACACGGAAACGTATCACCAGCGAGTTTTCAAAGGTCTCTATGTGTATATCTGACGCTTCTTCTTTTATCGCTTCACCGAGCATGGCATTAATAAGCTTGATAATTGGCGCATCATCTTCTGCTTCCAATAAATCTTCATCACCGGGTAACTCTTCAGCCAGTGTAAAGAAATCTTCACTGCCGATATCTTCCATTAACTGCTGTGCTTCCGATGACGATGATTGATAAGCAATGCCAACTAATTGGTCAAAACGCTCATCATTTACTTGTGTCAGTGTGAAGGTATGCCCTAAAACGCGGCGTACTTCGAGTAAAATATCAGCGCTAGGTTGCGCTTTAAAACACAGCTCGCTTTTGTCTCCATCATAAAAAATCACTAATGCGTGTTTCTTTGAAAATGGAAACGGTAGCTGCCCACGAGGTGTCACGTCAGAGTGATCTTCTTGACTCTCAATGATGCCCTCTAATGATTCGCCATCCAACGTGCTCATTACTGTTCTTCCTGCGCAGATTTATCTGCGTCATCAGTTGATTCAGTAAGCGCTGCCTGTTCTTTTTCATTTAAAGCTTTTTCTGCTTTTTTACGTTCCTTGTTAGACATAAAGTCAGCAGGGTTAATTTCTTGGCTCTTGCCCCATTCAGGTAAAACTGGTGCATTACTATTTGGCATGAGATTGATACCGCCCTCATTTTTTCCAAGCTGTACGTCACGAATCAAGCCGTACTTACGTGTACTTAGGTTCCTCATTGTTTCATCGTCACGAATAATCGTGGCGCGTAAGAAAATCATTAAGTTACGTTTTTCAGTGCTACTTTTGGTGGATTTAAAAAGATGACCAAGCCATGGGATATCCCCTAAAAGTGGCACTTTCTGGACCGTTTCAGTCACTTTCTCATCAATTAAACCACCAATAACAATGGTTTCACCCGATTTTGCTAAGACTGTCGTTTTAACAGAACGTGTCGCAAAAATAATATCGACAGAAGTAGATCCGTTAATAGTGGAAACCTCTTGCTCAATCACCATCTGAACCGCATCACCATCATTAATTTGTGGTGTTACTTTTAACTTAATACCAATTTCTTTACGTTCGATAGTCTGGAAAGGATTATCATTTGACGAACTTGAAGTCGCACCTGTTAGTACCGGTACTTCATCACCCACAACAAAACTTGCCTCTTCGTTATCCAGTGTCGTAAGACTCGGTGTTGCTAAAATATTCGATGAAGAGTTAGTACTGATTGCTTGTAACATGACCCCCCAATCATCACCTACGTAACCGGCAACACCACCCGCTAGTTTACCAATCACATTAACAACTGCATCAAGATCATCTTCATCATTACGTACCTGGTAAGCGGCGCCAATGACATCACCTGTGGTTACGCCATTATCTTTAAACTGCGTGCCACCGGCTGGGGTTGCCCACTGCACACTTAAGTTAATACCGTCATCTTCTGATACTTCGACAATAATCGCTTCAACCAATACTTGCGCACGGCGAATATCTAACTGACGAATAATGCTACTCAGCGAAGACATTAAAGCCGGCTGAGCAGAAATAACAATAGAGTTGGTTCCCTCATGCGATTCAATGCTTAATTCTGAACGACTCGATTTACTGCCTGCTTTTTTACCATCTTTATTTTCAATGCTTTTACTAACGCCTTTTAATACCGATACCACTTCTTTTGCGTTCGCATATTTAAGGTAAAAAACACGTGTATTACCGCTATTTTTAAGTTCGTCATCTAGTGTTTTCACTAACTTAACAATACGTGCACGGGTTTTCTTTTCACCACTAATAATCAATGAGTTAGTGCGTTCATCAGCGACTAGACGCGGTTTTAAAATGCTTGGCGTCGTATTTTTAGTACCGGCAGCTGGTTTTTGAATAGAGCTTACGATTTTCACCATCTCTAATGCACTTGCATATTTGAGCTTGATGATATCAACTTCTTGGTCACCGGCTTTATCAACACGGCGGATGATTTTAACTAAACGATTTACCACGGCAGCACGGCCGGTGATCATAATAACGTTTGATGGATCGTAATGAACCACGTTGCCACCACCCGCATTATCATTTAGCTGACGTAATAGAGGCGCTAATTCACGCACTGAAACATTTGTTACCGGCACAACGCGGGTAACCATTTCATCTCCTCTGAATTGCTGACCATCATCAACAACCGGAATCGCTGATACCTTTGCATCTTTGGCTTTAATGACTTTGATGATACCGCTTTCCATCTCAACAATGGCAAAACCGTAAACTTCTAAAACATTTAAAAAGAATTGGTAATATTGTTTTTCATTTAGTAGGTCATAACTACGTACATTAATGCTGCCACGTACTGTTGGATCTAAGACAATGGTTTTTTTGAGGTTCTTACCAACAATGTTGATAAATTCATTGATATCAGCATTTTTAAAACTGGCTGAGTATTCAGCGGCCGATACGGCACTAATATGGCTAACACTTAAAACAGTCGCTAAAAGCCCTAAATTAAGTAGCTTGCCTACTTTGTTTTTCATCCCTAAAAATATCATTCAATACTACTCCAACGTTCACTTAATTTTTTAAAGTTACTTTTTAACAAAAGCGTTTCTACTCTATTATGGGATACTAAAATACAACTCATGTAACTGCCCACCTCGCTCAACAGACAATGTCATGTCAGTCATGGTTGGGAACGCTTTCATTAACGTAAATGCTTGTTGCGTATCTGTTAAATCAATTCCATTTAATTCAACGGCTAAATCTCCACTTTTTAAACCCGCTTGTTCAAATAGCGCTCTGTTTTTACCTGGTTTAACACGATAACCTTTTACTTTACCGTTTTCTCTTACTGGTGAAATACGAATGTAATCGGTTAACTTCCCAGGGTTTTTCAGTAATTCTTTACGGTTTAGATTGACCGTTTTAACCTCTGCTTTAACAACTTGCTGAGATTTTGTTGTTTGGCCTTTTTTTTCATGGCTCAGGTGTTGTTTATCAAGAGACTCGACCCCATCTAACATTAAGGTTTGATGTGAACCATTGACTTCTAAAATAATACGATCTTGATAAATTTTCTTGATAACGGCACTGGTGCCATCAATTTTAGAATTCATAAAGTAGCTACCCTGACGCCCTTTGTTATCAATAATGACACTTGAATTCTGCGGGTCAGAAGAAGCAACAACACCAACTAGTTTTAAGTTCAGCCGCGTTTTAGGTGCATTATCAATCGTAGTTTCTTGCACAACGGTTTTAACCTCTTGCGCTTTTTCACCAAAGAGATGCTGCTGTTGTAATTGTCGGGTATTAATTTGGCTGCTATCTTGATTATTTTTAGCTGAGGCAGGTTTCCACAACAGTGCCGGTTTATTTTCAGGCACAAATGCCCATGTTAACAACGCGAGTTGATAAGCTAATAAAGAGGCAATAACAGCCAAAATGACCATGGGTGATTTTTGTAAAAAAGTAGCGAATGGCACTGATAACAACCCTGTTTTCATACAAATATAATAGTTTTACTATGCTACCTTAGGGTGAGCTTAGCAACAAGAAAATAGCACTAATTATGTGCTATTGAGGGATTAAACGCCTAGAAACAGTGTATTTACGACAGAAATTTGACTATATTTTTATTGCTAATTGCAAAAAATGAACTAGCGTTTAATTCTTCTTTGATATAATAACTCTTTATACAAGTGAGTATGCCGATGTCTGATAAACAATCCGATAAAAAAATTCGTTTAGATAAATGGTTATGGGCGGCACGTTTCTATAAAACTCGTAGCATTGCCCGTGATATGATTAACGGCGGTAAAGTGCATTATAATGGTCAACGCGCCAAAGCGAGTAAAGTCGTCGAATTGGGCGGATTATTAACCATTCGTCAAGGCGATACTTCAAAACAGGTGAGCATTGAACTACTATCAGACCAACGCCGTGGCGCGCCAATCGCAGAGACCCTTTACCAAGAAACAAGCGACAGTATAAAGAAACGCGAAGCCTATTCAGTGTTACGTAAACTGAGTTTACAAAATGCCCCGCACCCAGACAAAAAACCCAATAAAAAACAGCGCCGAGAGTTGATACAAGCGAAAGCACAACGTAACAGCGCTAATTTTGACTAATAGAGACAAAACTAATGACAGATCAACTACAGCGTTTCCTTTTTGATGACTTTGAAATTCGTGGCGAAATAGCCAATGCCGATAACAGCTTTAGTGAAATTATTAAAAATCACAACTTCAGCCCTGAAGTCGCTAATTTGGTCGGTGAATTATTAATCGCGACCACGCTACTAACAGCAATGCTGAAATTTGAAGGTAAAATTGCAGTACAGCTTCAAGGTGACGGCCCTGTAAAAATGGCAGTTATTAATGCCAACCAAGATTTACAAGTACGTGGCACCGCACGCGTAGATGGCGATACAACAGGTTTATCGTTCTCTGAGTTAGTGGGTAAAGGTCATATGATGATCACCATTACGCCTGATGAAGGCGAGCGTTACCAAGGTATCGTTGATATCAATCATGATTCGTTAAGCGCTTGTTTAGAAAATTATTTTGAACAATCTGAACAATTACCGACACGTGTTATTTTACACGCAAAACATGGTGAGAAATCATGTGCAGCAGGTCTTTTGATTCAAACGTTACCCGCGACAAGTGATACACATGAAGAAGATTTCCAACATGTATCAGCGCTTGCACAAACAGTTAAAGCTGAAGAGTTATATGAACTAACACAAGAAGACCTGTTATTCCGTTTATATCATCAAGACGCGCTACGTTTATTTGAAAAGCAATCTATTACTTTCAAATGCTCATGCTCAAAAGAACGTTGTTTATCATCTCTTGCTTCTATTGCACCTGAAGAGATTATGGATATCATCAACGAAAGTGGCGCTATTGAAATGCATTGTGAATATTGTGCCAGTGATTACCGTTTTGAAGTAAATGATCTACAAATTTTACTTGGCGATGATCATAACCAGCAACACTAATTTGTTGCGCAACGCTAAAATAATTTAGTGTTGCGCCTTTCTATCTTTTATTTAAAAAACCCACAAAAACGCCTGTCACATAATTGCTGCAATTATTTTACATATACGATTAATTTTTAATCGATAACATGACCTAGATCTCACCTATTTATCAGATAATACCTTACTCTCAACAATGAAATTTCAATCATTTAAGAGGAACTGAGTATGACTACATTAGCAATTAATACATTAAGCGAATATGGCATTACCGGTGTTTCTGAGATTGTGTATAACCCCAGCTATGACGTGCTCTTCAGTGAAGAAATGGACGACAAACTAGTTGGATTTGAGAAAGGAATTCTTACATCAAACGGCACGGTAGCTGTTGACACAGGCATATTTACAGGCCGCTCTCCGAAAGACAAATATATTGTAAAAGACGATACCACGCGTGACACCATTTGGTGGAGCGAACAAGGTAAAAATGATAACAAATCGATTGAGCAAGATACCTGGGCACACTTAAAAAACTTAGTGAGCACAGAGCTATCAAACAAACGATTATTTGTCATTGATGCTTATTGCGGTGCGAATGAAAGTTCTCGTCTAAAAGTACGTTTCATCATGGAAGTGGCGTGGCAAGCGCACTTCGTTAAAAATATGTTTATTCGCCCAACCGAGGCGGAACTTGTCGATTTTGAACCAGACTTTGTTGTTATGAACGGTTCTAAAACAACGAATCCTGATTGGCAATCTCAAGGATTGAATTCTGAAAATTTTGTTGCCTTTAACCTGACTGAGAAAGTACAAGTCATTGGTGGTACTTGGTACGGCGGCGAAATGAAAAAAGGTTTGTTCTCTGTGATGAACTACCTACTTCCACTTAACGGAATGGCGTCTATGCATTGTTCCGCTAATGTCGGTGAAGCTGGTGATACGGCAATCTTCTTTGGCTTGTCTGGCACAGGTAAAACAACACTGTCTACAGACCCTAAACGTGCCTTAATTGGTGATGATGAACACGGCTGGGATGATCACGGTGTATTTAATTTTGAAGGAGGCTGCTACGCAAAAACAATTCGTTTAAGCGCAGAAGCTGAACCGGATATCTTTGGTGCTATTCGCCGTGATGCACTACTTGAAAATGTGATGATTGATGCACAGGGTGTCGTTGATTACGATGATGCGAGTAAAACTGAAAACGCACGTGTTTCTTACCCGCTTGATCATATTGATAACATTGTAAAACCTATCTCTAAAGGTGGGCATGCGCAAAAAGTTATCTTCTTAACAGCGGATGCCTTTGGTGTTTTACCGCCGGTGTCAAAACTGACTAAAGCGCAAACACAGTATCACTTCCTTTCTGGTTTCACGGCTAAATTAGCAGGAACAGAGCGCGGCATCACTGAACCAACACCTACTTTCTCCGCTTGTTTTGGCGCTGCATTTTTATCATTGCACCCAACGCAGTATGCAGAGCAATTGGTAAAACGTATGGAAGCCTGCGGTGCAGAAGCGTATTTAGTGAATACCGGTTGGAATGGTTCGGGTAAACGTATCTCTATTCAGGATACACGTGGCATTATCGATGCGATTTTAGATGGGTCGATTGAAAGTGCACAAACCAAACAGATTCCACTGTTTGACCTAACCGTGCCATTAGCCTTACCGGGTGTTGATAGTGGTATTCTTGATCCACGTGATACTTACAGCAATGTTGCTGAGTGGGATGAGAAAGCGGAGAATCTTGCACAATTGTTTATCGATAACTTTGCACGTTATACCGATAAGCAACAGGGAAAAGACCTGGTTAGTGCAGGACCACAACTCAGTAAACACCTAGTTTAGACTTTACATCGCGCTTACTGACAATAAGCGCGATTTGTTTTTACCCCTGCCAATTTAATACTCTCTAATACGACCTCTTCAGCAACAAAGCTAATAATTACTCTTTACTGCTCACTATTTAACGCTCTTATTTAATACGTAACAGTTGCTCAACTAATTGCATTGCTCCATCTTCACAGGGAAGTTCATCGGGGTAGTCACTGTCAGTTAACTTTTCAATAATCGCGTTTAAGACCGGCCCTGCGAGTTGCTTTTCTTCTATCTCAACAAAGGGAACACGATCCCTTAAAAATTGATTTAAGTAAGGCGTTTCAGGCCAATCGGGACGCACTAAACTCATCACTCTAATTTTTTTGTATTTTGCGATAGCAGCAATTTCACAATAAGTGCCATAACCCGGTTTAGTGATAATGAAATCACTGGCGGCAACTAATTGTATAAAGGGCACTTTTAACGCGCCTATTTGAGTCATATCAGTACGTAAAGCCGGAATCGCTTGATCCACCAGCCAATGTACCCCTTCTTTTTTAGGCCAATTTTGTAAATCTAATGGGAAAGGTAAACCGCCAAGTGCAATCAGGCCTATTTTTTTAGTATTAATAGGCAATTGCTTTAATAAAGCGGCTAAGTCGGCCTTAGGCTGATCGTTAATACTGGAAATTTCAATCTCATTAGCATCATTTAATGGCACAAAAGGCAGCGGTTTAAAAACCTGTCCAACAGCTTGATACACAGAGTGCATTTTTTGATAAACGGCTTTTGTCTCGGCGTTATTATCTAAACAGTACGCTTGGTAAATTTGTGCCCAGTTAAAAGGTGCGACAGAGGCGGTTTTTATACCCAGTTGATGCGCGGCGTCAAGACTAATGGGAGAAATATTACTGATCAACATATCGGGTTTTATTGTCGCTAACAGTTTTTTCTCACTATCAACACAAGACTGCCAATTATCAAAAAGCAGTTGATATTTCTGTCGGCTATTTTCAATATCGATACCGATAGGAGAAGACATCAACATGCCAAAGTCCGAGCCAAGCTCATAATAATCAAAACCCCCGGTTAAACGAGAATCCAAATAAGACTTTGGTAGTAGCGTCATAAGCGATATTTTAATGTGCGGATAAAAGCGCATTAAACGATTAATCACTGAGCATGAAATCGCACCATGACCAAAACCATGCGCGGTAATAGAAAAGCACAGATGCATTATCGGTTTCCTATTTTTTGACAAATAGCTTCAGCCAACTGATGGCTAGCTAAGTTACGCTGAACCACTTCGGTAGCTATTTTCCCGCTGGCAACCACAGTTAACCAATCATCAATCATGGCGCTAAAACCTTTACTGGCTAACATAGGTGTCCAATCGGCTAAACGTAATTCTGTTTTCTGATTCGCTTTCCACTGTGTCCCGGAGACAAAAGAGTCAAATTGGTAACTGTCGTTTTCATAGTTAAACGAAACCACTTCATTGGTAATCCCATATAAACGGTTCATAGAAGCATGTAATAACGTGCCATTTTGCAGCCACTGCACATCTAAACGCCCTAGTTGATCACCTTTGAATTGAGTGACGATATTAATATCATCAATATTATTTTTAGCGTGAATATTAACGCTGTCTAATGGATGAATAAAATCATCAAAAACAAAAGTGCGTAATGCCCCCGGTAAATCAAAACGGTTTTTTTCCCAACGTAAAGACAGTAATTTTTCATTACTTAAGTGTTGATTATAAAGCGGGATAAAACGACGATTGAAGCCCATATACAGCGGTACATTGCGTTTTTCAGCCAACTCATACAGTTTTTCACAATCAAAGGCGTTATCAGCCAATGGTTTATCTACAAAAGTGGCAATGCCTTGCTCTAAAAAATAGGACGCAATCGCAGGGTGTGAAGTCGTACTGCTATGAATCATGACCGCATCAATATTTTGCTTATTGAGCAGTCGGTAATCTTGGAATGTCGATTTAACACGATACTGTTTAGCTAATCGGGTTAATGTGGCTTGATTACGTGTGCAAAAAACTAACTCTATGTTTTCCAGTTGAGTTAACACTGGCAGATAGGCTTTTTGAGCGATATCCCCTAATCCAATAATAGCAATTTTCATGAAAGGGCCTTTTAAGCGAGATAGAGTAGACAAAGTGTTCTATGATTACTGTTCAAATCAGAGGTAGTTTATATGAATATTAAAAAGCGTCATATCATCGAAGTCGCCTTTTCGCTGTTTTACCAAAAAGGTATTCATGCGGTGGGCATTAATGAAATTATTAAAACGGCAGGCGTTGCTAAAAAGACTCTCTACAACCATTTTGTCAGTAAAGATGAGTTAATTGTGGCCACGCTTATCTACCGCGATCAGTTAGAGGTAAACCATTTAAAGTTTAAACTAACCAGTGCTGAAATTGGTAAAGATGCGTTGCTTGCTTTGTTTGAACTACTCCATGATTTTATTAATAATCACGACGCCACGCTGGGTGACTTTAGAGGAGATTATTTTAATAATAGTTGTGCTGAATATGCACAAACAAATCCACTACTTTATGAAACCTGTCAGGCACATAAAATCGCGGTTAAAAGTATTATTCAGACACATGTTGATTCCTTTGAGCAAAAGCCTGAAAAAAATCAATTTCTTGTTGATACCATTTTCTTATTAAAAGAAGGCGTGATTAATGGGGCATTGGTACAAGGTAACTTGAACAGTGCAATCGAAGCAACCGCATGTGTTGAGAGTTTGTTACGCTTTAAACGTTAATTAAACATAACCGCGAAGTCGCTTCGTGGTTATGTTTTAGTATTTAGACTCTTACAGTGGAAAGTGCTTAACTGTTATTGCTGTTTTTCCCACATCAAGCATATTTGATTCAAAAATGAGTTGATACGGTAAGGTTGATACTTCAGCGGAATCTTATTTTCAAGTGCAGGAATCGGTCTTTGATCTTTTCTTAAACGGCTTAAAATCAGCTTCAATAAACCATCTAAATAATGCTTAAACTGCTCACTCTCATAAATAGCCTGCCAATCAATCACTGCACCATCATGGTTTTCTCTGATCATTGGCCCTATTTGTTGAGTATGCTTCTCTATCTCAGCATCGCCCATGCAGTACTCTTTAACTAACTGTAAAAAAAGATCTAAACATTCACCGCGGGGAACAATGCTAAAAAATTCTTTTTCCTCGGTTATTTTTTTACCTTCTAGCGGTATATTCACAGTGCGATATAACACTTCAAACATGTGCACAATAGTACGATCGAGAATACGTTGCTTAGGAAAACGCGTGTCTTGCACATTCTGTTCAATTATTTCATAGAAGTGTGCCACATCTAGGTTGTCAGCAACTTGACGCGCCAACTTATCCGCCACAGCCAGCGGAATTCTATTTTCTAATAATGTATTGGTTACTGTTTCTTTAAGTAATTTTTGCAGTTTTAGATGTACTTGATCAAAACGCTCATAGGGTGGTGAAGCAGGCATCTGTTTCCTTTAGGGGACAATATATTAGAAGGCTAGTTTAACCTAAAATCGACCATACATAGAGATGCGCGTTAGGATTGATATTAGTCATTGAAATTTTGTGACGTTAGTCTAAACTTTGCCCACAATTAACAGGAGAGGTCCTATGTCAGACAAAGTATTTATCACCGCGAAAACGCTACTTGAAGATTCATTCCGCCTAGCTGCACAAGTCTACGACAGTGGCTTTCGCCCACAGTTTATTGTTGGTATTTGGCGTGGGGGTGCACCAATTGGTATCGCTGTACAAGAATACTTTGACTACAAGAAAGTAGAAACGGATCATATCGCTGTACGTACTTCGTCTTATTACGGTATCGGTAAACAAAGTAAAACCATTAAAGTGCATGGTTTACATTACATTATCGAGAATGCCAATGCGGATGACGGTCTATTAATCGTTGATGATGTATTTGATTCAGGCCGTAGTGTTGTTGCATTAAAAGAAAAACTTTCTGAGCTAATGCGTTTGAATATGCCACGCGACGTACGTATCGCAACGCCTTATTACAAACCTAAAAATAAAGCCGTTGAAATGGTACCAGATTACTTTATTCATGAATCTGAAGAGTGGTTAGTTTTCCCACATGAAATATCAGGTTTAAGCATTGAAGAAATCGCAAACGGTAAAAGTGACTTTGAAAATATCAAACACCTATTTACAGAGGAGTCTTAAGCTCGGTTACGTAACATGGTGAGTAAAAAGGAGACTAAATAGTCTCCTTTTTTGTTTTTGTAAGTGTTGCTTCGAGCACATCAGGGTACAACTTAAAAAAGGTCTCTGTTAATTCTTCATAATGATCAGCTAGAGTAACAAACGTATCAGCGAGAGGAGTCATTCGAGGACTACGTGATGCAATACGCTGCAATGCAAAATCAATATTCTTTAAATCGACATAATGTTCAAACCACCTACCCTGCCAGACTAATGTCGACACCCTCTCAAATCGCTCAGGTAATGGCTCTGTTAATACTTTTGTTTCTTCAGCAATAATCGTTTGCGCTTGTATTGAAAAATCACTTAACGACTGCCTATGAAAAGTTAACCAGTGCTTGGCTAAACAATGATCCCAAAACATATCTAAACTGATAGGCGAGAATCGACGTAACTCTTTTGAAAATAAAGGTTTTACCGTTTTTATTAATGGATGCGCATCGGTATAACTATCAACAAATCGATGTAAACGAATGCCTTTTACAACTTCTGGGTTATATGAACCATCGGGATTACCTTTTACAAAATCACCTAAAAAATTGCCCAACAAACTAGTCTGGGTATGCTGTGCAATATGTAGATGGGCAAGATAGTTCATTAAGCGACTCGTTGGTTAATACGTGAATTAACGATAGTATAACTAAAATTAGTCAGAGAGCTTAATATGTTAACACTGCCCGTCACCTATTCCGTTACTTGTAGCCATGCGTTATTGCTCGATGTCATTCCACAATTTCAAATAGACAAAGCAGTGCACTGTGAATTCTGGTGTCAGGGCCTGAATGATACGTATAAAGTAAAAACAGAGCTCGATACCTTTATATTACGTATTTATCGTTATGGCTGGCGAGATTTAGCATCGATCAACTTTGAGATACAAGCATTGCTTCATTTACAGGAAAATGGCGCTGACATTGCTTATCCTATCGCGACAAAAAAAGGGGATTATATTGTCCCGTTGAATGCGCCTGAGGGTCTGCGTTATATCATACTAACCCGTTATATTGCCGGTAATGAGCTCGACTTCTCTATTCCTAACAATTCGGCGTTATACGCCCAACACCTTGCGCAAATTCATTTTTGCTCTGAACAATTGAAAACCTCTAAGCAACGCTTTCAATTGGATGTTAAGCATCTGATTAGTGAGCCATTAGCGCGTATTAAACCTTTTTTGATAGATCGCCAAGATGATTGGTTATTTATTAAAAACACAGCTGACAAGCTCGCTATTACCCTACAAAAAGCACTCGATGAATCACAGGATATCGGCTTTTGCCATGCTGATATGCATGGGGGGAATGCACATTATGATGGAACATCGCTGGTGAGTTTTGATTTTGATTGCTGCGCAATCGGCTTACGTGTTTATGATTTAGCGGTTTTCAAGTGGTCATTAAAGTCACAGGGAAAAGAAGAGGCCATCTGGCAGCGGTTCTTACATGCCTACCAACAACAGCGCCCATTAGCAGGTGATGATATTATGTTAATAGACAGCTTGGTTTCTATCCGTCATTTATGGTTAATCGGTTTGCATATTGATATTGCAGTTGCTAAAGGCTGGTTAGATGACAACTATTTTGATCAAAAAATAGCTTTTTTAAAAGAGAACAAAAATTTAGGTAAATAAGATAAATAACCAAACATAACCACGAAGCCACTGCGTTACTCAGAGAGCACAAAAAAGGGTTCTGTCGCAAAGTTGACGAAGTGAAGCGATATATTGATAATGCAACGTCACAATAGCTGAGTATTATTAACATGAAGCTTAGCTTTTCAGGATGCCATTTCCCACAAGAGATCATCATGCAGCACTTCGTTATTACTTAGCGTACAAATTAAGTTGCCGTGAAATAGAAGAGATTTTTTCTGAGCGAAATATCCGCTTTGACCACTCAACATTAAATCGTTGGGTGATAAAATATGCGCCATTACTTGAAGCCAATTTCAGAAAAATAAAACGTAAAGTAGCTGATTCATGGCGTATAGATGAGACCTATATTAAGGTCATAGGTAAGTGGGTCTACTACTATAGAGCCGTAGATAAGTATGGCGCTATTATTGATTTCTATTTGAGTGAAACACGTAATGAACAGGATGCACGGGCCTTCTTTGATAAAGCGATAGGCAGTAGTGGATTTCTAAATAAAGTTGTTATCGATAAAAGTGGCGCGAATGTAGCTGCGTTAGATACCATCAATATTAGCCTTTGGTTAGGTGGATACATGTTGCGCATGATCGAAGTATTGGCAGTTAAATACCTCAACAATATTGTTGAACAAAGTCATCGAAAAGTGAAAGGTAAAATGCATCAATGTTTAGGATGGAAGTCTTGGATGGGTGAATAATCAACCTTGGCAGGTATTGAAGTCTGCTCCATGATTAAGCAAGGACAGATGATTAACACAGAAAAATAACGTCATGGGAGCAGTTTTCTTCTTTAATTGCATAATTGTATCTGAGGAAAAGTGCCTTTTTAATTTAGAACCCACAATCTGAGTTTGCGACAGAACCTTATTTTCAAGTCGATAGCCGGGTAACATTTTATGCAACCTCAGCTTGCTTTTTCGCCTTTGAATGTCGATGTTCTATCGCTTTACTCACGCATTCAAGAAAGACTAATGTGTCGTCCCAGCATAAACATTCATCGGTAATCGATTGCCCGTAATTAAGCCCATCCAAATTTATCTTCTGGTTGCCTCCGAGTAAAAAACTTTCACACATGACACCAGCAATGCTCTTCTCACCCGACATCATTTGTTCAGCTATATTGTCAGCAACAGAAAGTTGGTTTTTAGCTATTTTCCCGCTATTTCCATGGCTGCAATCTACCACTAATCGAGGAGTCAGGTGACTATATTGAAGATGGTAGGCTGCGTTTTTCACGTCACGACTTGAATAGTTTGGTGTTGCGCCGCCTCGTAAAATGATATGGCAGTGATCGTTCCCTTGCGTTTCTACAGCAAACGTTTGGTTGTTTTCGCTTTGTGCAAGCACAAGGTGGCGATCTTTTGCAGCGTGTATAGCATCAATGGCGATAGAGACATTTCCATCCGTGCCGTTTTTAAAGCCAATGGGACAATGAAGTCCTGAAGCCAGTTGACGATGAGGCTGAGACTCTGTTGTACGCGCTCCTATAGCACCCCAGCAAACCATATCGGCAATGTAGGGCGCGATGTTAGTGTCTAAAAACTCAGTGGCGATTGGCATCCCGAGCTCTAGAATTGATTTCATCAGTTGTCTGCTGCGAGTTACACCCTGGAGAAAATTAAACTCACTATTCAGATCTGGCGTGACGATAAAACCTTTCCAACCAGCTCTTGTACGTGGCTTTTCAAAGTAAGTACGCATCACCAGCTTTAAGGTTCCGCGGTACTGTTTTTGCATTTTGACTAACCGAGTTGCGTATTCTATTGCCGCGTGGGGATCATGTATTGAGCATGGGCCGATGATCACTAATAGCCGAGGGTCTTCGCCTAAAAGTATACTTTTAATTTCTGCTCTTTGTTGTTCAATAAATTGTTGAAGTTGCTCATTCAAGCGAGTTTCGCGCTGAATGGATTCAAGACTAGGCAGCAACATCACTGATGATGCATTTATGATATTTTCTAACATTTTCATGGACACTATCCGTAAAGTCGCACTAAACAAACACCCAAACCGAAATGATTATCATTAACATGCAAGGGTGGGCATCATGTAATAATGCGTATTACTTGTCAATACCTTACATGGTAAAAACTGGTCTGCTTTATTCAATTACATGCGTCGTACTGCGTGTTTAAATTACCCAATATTTTAGGCTCGAATAGAACATCGCAATGATATTAAGGAAACGGCTGTAACTAGCGCAAAAAAATAGCCTCGCTATGGTCGAGGCTATTCAGTATGGCCACAAATGCTTGTGCCAAAACATCGCAACGATGCTGACTTTTATGCAATCGCCTTTCTTGCGTTGGGCTGAACACTGTGGATCCGATGGCTGACGGTTTGATTTTGTATATTAAATTCCATTGTCGGCTGCCAGATACTTGGTTCCCTGTGTGTGACCACGATAACCGTCGTGTTTAGCGAATGAACATGTGCAGCGATAAGTCTCTCGGTGGCATCATCCAGTGCCGAAGTGGCTTCATCAAGAATCAGTATCGGTGCTTGCTTGATGAGCGCGCGCGCGATGGCCAACCTTTGTCCCTCACCACCAGATAACGCTTCGCCTTTTTGCCCGACAAGCTGATGGATCCCGAGATCTGAGCGGTCTATCACCTCACTTAACTGAGCATCCCTTGCACATAGCTCGATTTCTTCATCGCTCGCATCAGGTTTACCCAAGCGGATGTTGTCAGCCAAAGTCCCTGTGAAAACGATAGGATCTTGTGCAACGTAAGCAAAATATTGCGTAAGCACGTCGTAACGGATTTGTTTTATATCGACTCCACCCAGGGTAATAAGACCTTGCGTAGGGTCATCAAATCGCATTAGCAAACCTAACAGCGTACTCTTGCCACCACCACTTGGCCCGTTAATAACAACTTTAGCGCCTTCTATAATGTCAGCGTTTGCACCGATGAAAATATCTAAAAAACCAACATAATGTAGCTGTAACTGGTGATGATTGGGCAGCTGAGCATTTTCTGGTTTAGGCTCCGGCAAGCTCGGAACCGTGGTTAACTGCATATAATCCTTAATCGTCGCGCGCACATCATTAATCGCAAATCCAGCGAGTGCTAACTCGCCCAAAGGCGCTGATGCTCTGGTGATAAGAATCAACAACGATAAGATTAATAGTGGTTCAGTGGTGCCAGAGACAACCAAGTAACTCGCCATGCCAGCCAACGGCAGTATTGTTGCGAGCGTCGATAAAAATGTGGTTTTAGATGCCGAACGGTTGATAGTTTTGTGAATGTCCTCCTGCTTAGTCCAACTTGCTTCAATGCGTTCAACCGCCCGCTTTGGACCCGCTGTCGCGCGCAGTAAGTCGAGGTGGTCGATCAGTTCAAGTGTGTACTTGGTCGTATTCACATCTGCGATGTGTCGCTCACTATCAGTATGGATCAGTGCTAATTGCGCTTTATATTGAATGAATAACGCGCCAGCGAGTAATATTGCACTCAGCATTGCGATAGTTATGCCCCCGACTAAACCAATGCCCCCCACGAGAAATAAAGGGAGGAATGGTGCGTGTAGGAAGGTTTGCAGTTGGTGGGCTGGTATGCTCATAAAACCAGGAATGCCCCGCTCAGCCAGGTGAGTTGTTTGCGTTCTGTGATGTTCGGTAAACCAAGATAGTTTTGCTTGGCTAAGTGCTTTACCGAGCGCGGAATAGAGATCACCAGTAAGTTTCGCGCCGGACAAAAAGCCAGATCGAGTGACAATGACGGTCGCCAAGATAGCGACACCTGCAGCCACCAAAACATACATCGGAGCTTGTTTGTCAACGATGGCTAGGGCCAAAACAATATAAGCAGCCGCTTCTAGTATGGCAACCAATACCCAACCAGAGCCAACAAGAAACAACCGACGTTTTACCTGTTCTGGCAGTGGTTTACTGGCGGAATTAGTGTTGTTCGTCGTCATACTTTATCGTCCTTTTTTTCAGCGTTTCGAGTTAATGTCAACGTAAGATCGGTTTGTAGAGCGAGGTCGGTGTCATGAGTCACCACGATAATGGTTTTCCCTTGTTGATGAGCCAGTGCACGTAAGTTTGTCATCACCACCAACGCGGTCTCTTTATCAAGCGCGCTAGTAGGCTCGTCAAGTAAGATGATGTTGGCGTTACTTAAGAACACATTAGCAAGCGCAATGCGTTGCTGCTCTCCACCAGAGAGAGAGGCTGCGTTCGCGGTAAGATCTATCATCAACTGAGCTTGGTTCAGTGCATCGCAGAGCGTCTCGTCGGTAGCATCAGGTGTTGCTAATTGCAGATTCTCTCGTACCGTTGCTTTCAGCACCCCAGTGTTTTGGGGAACGTAGCGTATGGCATTATGTCGCGAGACTTCATCAAGGTCTGATATATCATCATCACCTAGGGTAACGGTCCCAGATGAAGGCTGTTCGTAACCGGATAAGATACGTAACAAGGTGCTTTTCCCAACGCCACTTGGCCCCATAATAGCCGTGCAAGAACCGGGAATAAAGGTATGAGAAAGGCCGTTGATGATCGTATTCTGGTCGGTAACGACCTTGATGTTTTCGGCGTGTAACGAATCTGATTTACTCTCTCGTTTTACTTGGCCTGAAGCGATGGTGCTTTCTTGTAAAAAGTCGCCGATGTGTTTGGCAGCATTCTTACCTGCCGTCACATAATCTAAGCCGTGACCTAACTTTAGCACCGGCGTCACAATGGCAAGGCCAAAAAAGAAAACCGAAGCCATAGCTGCAGGGCTTAACTGATAGGAAATCGTGTAAGCGATAGCTAAAGTAGCAACC
Organism: Psychromonas sp. Urea-02u-13; assembly: GCF_002835995.1. GTDB lineage: Bacteria > Pseudomonadota > Gammaproteobacteria > Enterobacterales > Psychromonadaceae > Psychromonas. The sequence goes on from NZ_PJBZ01000042.1 coordinate 26,130, forward strand.
GCTTGTAGCAGCGCGATAGCAATAGCGGCTGCGAGAGCGACATTACCCACCCACTTTACGAGACCGTCGGTAAAACGTTGCGTGGCATGTCGATAATCCGCAATGGCGCCCGATTGAGTACCATAAATACGGTTGACTCGGATGCCCCTTGTGTAATCATTCACTGCCGTCACAATTTCCCCCATAATGAGCATGCGTTCAGCGCCATGTTTGGCCGCATACTTGGGTAAAAAAACCAGATAATAAAGTGACGCGAGAAGACCGGGAATCAGGGCTAAAAGTGCAATTGACCCAGCTAGGCTCAACATGATGATAATGGACGTGAATGGCACCAATATGAACGTGACAAATTCAGACGGTAAATGAGCAACCATGTGGTGCAGCGTATTAATGTCCTCTGAAGCCAACCGGCGAAGCTGATTATCCCCATATCGAGACACTGTTTTACTTGGCAACCTCGCGAGATGCTGAGCCACTTGACGACGTACCTGAGACGAAAATTTGGCTTCAGCTTCATGCACCCACCAAGACGCTAATGAAGAGACGGCAGCACTCACGATCCAAAGGCCGATAGCACTGTAAACCCATTTACTCGAAGGATCGTCAACGAGTTGAATTAAACACAGTAGTGCGCCTATTTTGGCGAGTGCAGCAAGCACTTCAGCACAGGTGCCCAGCGTGAGTTTGCCGATGGCTGGCTGCAAAGCAGGCATGAGCGCAGCAGTGAGATAGTGCTGGCTGATTTTATTTATCATGCTATCTCCCTCCACTTATTAAAGTAGGTGGCGTGGGATTGATATTTTAAGCATATAATGCTCTCACTAGATTTCATATTAAGCTTATTCCATTTGGTGGTGAAACGTTTAATTGGTTATTCATATTGCTGACCAACCGAAAATTACTGACTGACTGACTAGTTCTCACCACTGGCTCTTTGCATGTAATAACCAGGTTTCAAGTCGTCAATAATATCTTCGATGAGCGAATCTATTTTAATATTTTTATCGTAATGAGGCATGACAATGATATGCGCAGTATTGCCAGAATTAGCTAATGAGTATTTTCTCCACACGGATTCTGAAGGACATGGGAAAAAGACTGTATTTGAATTTTCATTTCGACGAGCATCAATACCGACAGCTTGAAATCTATCAACTGTATACTGAGCAATCTCTAAGCAGTTGTTTACTTTCTTTTTCCAATCGTCGGTCGAGAGGCTCTTTATTGCAGCCCACATAAACAAAGCATTATGCCCATTTCTTGAACCACTTATGGTTTGATCTTTGGAAGAGATATAATCCACCTCTACCGAAATCTTTTCCACGTATTTACGCTTGGCGATCACGATCCCGCATGGGATAGGGGAGCCAATCATTTTATGTCCAGAAACACTGATAGAGTCGATACCATCCTCAAACGAATAGGGGTCTGGATTGTCCACAAAGGGCATAATCATACCGCTAAGCGCAGCATCCGCGTGAATATAATAGTCTTCACGCTTGATCCCCAACTGTTCAATATCATCTTGAATACGTTTAATATTATCAACTGCACCTCGCATAGTTGTACCGATATTAGCAAAGATGATGGGATGAGCTTCTTGGTCTTGTTGAATTTGTGAAGAGAGCTGACGGTAGTCTATTTCACCGTTTTCTAACGATGGAATTTTCTGACCATGCATATTCAGCATCCTCACAATCTTATCTACGGAATAGTGAGCCTCTTCTGAATAATATATTTTCCCGGTAGGGAATAACTCTCGAGCGAGGTAACAGGAGAACATGTTTCCTTCGGTCCCACCATTAGAAATATACCCCCAGCTGTCTGCACTATGTATTTTGAATAATTCAAAAAAGAAAGTCATGACTTCCCTTTCAAATTCAAAAGTATTGAGCTTATAGTTACTTTCCTCGCTCCAATCTCCACAGTTGTTGAGCGAGAATTCAAGGAACTTCTCTAGAAAGGAGTAATCAAAATCAGCAGATTCAGGATAACCGACATTAAAATATTGGTTCTCCTTGCAATAAAGCCAAAATTCGTCAATGCGATTGCGATCCACATTAGATAATCTCATTATATTTCCTATATATATGATCTATTACAATGAAAGCCCACACGTGACTCGCGGTAACGTTCATTGGGCTGGTTTGATTTTTTAGTTTATATTTTTGAATTAGCTGATAAATATGGCTTTTTGTTTTTTCTGCAATAGTATCCACCAGTTTGCGACCGTGGGTTCATGGCCGAGCTCTTCAAAGGTGACTTTTATACCCCGCTGGTTGAGTTCAGAGGCCAGTCGCATCATTCTTAAGGAATCGAGACCATAGAGAAGTAAATTCTCTTCTGGATCGATTTCATCACCTCCAATCAGAGCTTGGACTTTATCGTAAAGCCATTGATAACTTAGTTCAGGTTCAGACTCAAATTGCTTATCCTTTGTGTTTATAAACAAAGTATCTCTGGGTGTCTGCTCGCTTATATTCTTCGCTAGTGGCATCACTTTATTCCTTAAAATCCTATTTACCGCTACGTATCAATAGCATTACATCGTCTTTTATTCATGCCAAAGGTATGATTAAAATCGACTATTCTTAGCTGATTTTCACGCTATTTTTTTATATCTATTTGATAGATAAAAATTAATAATAAAAATATATTGCGAAAGTTATTGAAAATCATTCGCATTTACAAAATAATGACGCCTAACGTTAACATTGTCAACAAAGTGAGAACATAATGAGTGGATTAACGCCAATGCAAGCTGCATGTTGGTTTGGGCGCGAAGTGAATGCCAAGCTTGGTGGTGTCGCATCACATCTTTATAGTGAGTTTGATGGGGAAAGCATCAACCTTGAAAAACTGCGCGCAGCGTTAGGTAAGCTTTTTCTGACTCACGAAATGTTGCGGCTAAAAATTGATCGTGCAGGCAATCCTGCCATCGCCGATAAACCCAGCCTATGTGCGTTAGAAATTGATGATTTTACATTACTGCCTCTTGAGGCTGTAAAACAGCAACTGACACTGAAGCGACAAGAGTGGGCACATCAGGCACTCGATTTAAGCCAGGGCAAAGCGGCTAGGTTCTCTATCAGCTTGTTGCCAAATCATGCTTTTCGTTTCCATATTGATACCGATATGATCGCTATCGACCCAGATAGTTGCCGACTTTTGATTGAAGATTTAGCGATGTTTTATCAGGACACAACTTCAGCACTTCCGTCCAAACCAACATTTTTCTCTTGGCACGATATGGAAAAATCGGATCCACAACTAAAATTACAACGCAAGGCGGACCGAGCTTGGTGGAAATCACGCCTCAATCAGATCGCCCCTGCGCCTTCGTTACCATTTCTAGACACCTCACAACCACAAGCAGAAAGTCATCATTACTCGGCTTGGTTAGACGCAGAACAGCGTAGTGGTTTGATCGCGCTTGCTCGACAACATGCCATCACACCATCAAATTTAATGCTGGGGTTATTTGCCAGAGCGTTGGGGAAAGCAACGGGTGACCACGAGTTTAGATTAAGTGTACCGACCTTCTGGCGTCCGCCTATTTGCGAAGGGACTGACCGTATAGTGGGAGACTTCGTCAATTTTGTCGTGCTCAATATTAAGATGCACGGGGCGCCGACATTGATTGACTTCTGCCGCCAGATAGCGACGGATATGACGTCACTGTTGTCTCACAGCAGTTATGCTGGCGTTAACGTGATGCGCGATCTATCTCTCTACCACGGCATCGCACAATTAGCGCCCATTGTATTTACATCAGCTATAGATTTGCCCGGTGGAGACCTGTTTTCACCTCGAGTACACAAACAGTTTGGCCGGATGAATTGGACGATATCTCAAGGCTCACAAGTCGCATTAGACTCACAAGTGGTGAGCATTGATGGCGGCATAATGATCAATTGGGATGTCCGTCATGAAGCATTGCCAAAAGAGTGGGTGTCGGCGGTATTTGAACACTTTGTCGCACTGACTAAGGCGGTAATTGAAGCGCCTAAACTGTTGTCATCCCCCTTAGGGAAACTGCAGTCACGCCTTATTTGCGAAGAAACTCTCACGACCGATTTGACCGCGATGCAGCGCGCTTACTTATTGGGAAGAACAACGCAGATGCCACTTGGCGGCGTTGCAATGCAGGAACAACTTGAATACCGAGGTGCTTTGTCGCCAGAGATCGTACGCCTACGCTTGTCTAAAATGGTGGTGAAGCATCCTTGTTTACGTACTTTTGTGGATAGTAAAACGTTAAAACTGCGCACCAGTCATTGTCCGCAAGTCAATGTGACTCATGTTGATTTAAGCCTAATGTCACCAGAACAGATTGAATCTGAACTCAGCCGACGCCGCTACGCATATAGCCACCATATTTTCGAGCTTGAGCAGCCATTGTGGGATATCACCCTATTCTCTCTTGGCAATGGTATTTTGCATGTTTTTGCTCGTTTTGATGCCTTAATTTTAGATGCAAGGTCAATAGCCTCCCTTATGGTGGAACTCTTTGAAGGACAAGCGCCTTACCTTCCGAATATCGAAATAACCGCAGATGGCAGTGATCAGAAAGAACTAAGAGCGAAGGCTAAGCATTACTGGCTCGAAAAACTAAATCACGTCACTGGGTTGATGCAATTTCCTTGGCATCAACCATTAGAATCTATATCAAGTTCGCGCTATCAGCGCCAAAGTCTCGAAATAAGCAAAGAGACAATGCGACAACTATGTCGAGTCGGTGGAGAGCAGAACTTGTTTAAAAACACGGTCATCATGGCAACGGTAATGGAAGTAATTTCCCACCATATTGACGACCGAAAATTATGTGTCGCAGTGCCAGTGATACCACTTAACAGTAGTACTTACGCGAGTCAGTCAACCTTTATCGCGCTGCAATGGGATGCCAACCAACAGCCGTTTGTTGACCGTGCAAAGCAGCTTCAATCAGATACTTTCGAAGGGCTTGAGCACCTCGCGTTTTCAGGCGTCGATTTAGCAAGAATACTGTTCGATAAATATGGACCAGCCCCCACTTTACCGATTGTGGTGACCAGTGGTTTGTCTTGGCCTACCCTGAGCAAGAGTGCCCCGATGACCTTGTGTCGCGGCCTGACTCAAACACCCCAAGTGGCGATCGATGTGCGTTTTGTCGCGCAAGCCGATGGTGCCGTGATGTTCAGTATTGATTATGCCATTGACGCAGTATCTGAGCACTTGGTTGCAGCGTTGCTTGAGCGAATCGATATTGTAATGACTCATATGGCGGAGACAAAAACGTTTACGTCACCACCCGAAGATGCCCTTGATCTTGCCAATGTTCGCTCTCGTGTAGTGTTGTTTAAAGACGTGGTACCAGTCGTCGAATCAACACCCGCCGACGTAACTAAACGCAAAATATTTGCCATTTATTGTAAGGCGCTGGGAGCTGAACCGAAAGATCACCTTGATGAAAAAACAGCATTTACCCAGCTTGGGTTGCGGCCTAGCCACCTTAAACAGATAAGTGCGGAGCTGTTATCTGAATTTTCAGTGGCACTGCCAATAATGCAGCTTATTAGTTGCAGTGACGCAAGTGAAGTAGCAGCGTTACTTGACCATTCGCGAGTGCTCAGTGAGTAACGACGACTTTCTTAACGGTTTAAAAATATTCACTCACAATAACAATAACAATAACAAACCGTGCTTTTTATCCATCACATTAGAAGTACTTTACTACCCTAGGAGGACGAAGAATGCACACTAAGAAAAAGAACATCGTCGGCATCGGTATTGGACCGTTTAACTTGGGCTTAGCGGCCTTAGTTTCTCATCACCCTGAATTAGATGCTGAGTTTATAGAGCGTAAGCCTGAATTCAGTTGGCACAACGGGATGCTGTTACCCGGCGCGACACTACAAGTCCCCTTTTTAGCAGATCTCGTTACGATGGCGGATCCTTGCCATCCCCTGAGCTACTTAAATTACCTTAAGCATCACGATCGACTTTACCAGTTTTATTACTACGAAAACTTTCTCGTCCCACGCAGTGAATATAACCACTATTGTCAATGGGCATCGAAAGAACTGAAAAACTGTGCTTACGGAGAAACCGTGACAGACATTCAGTATCAAACAGAGCAAGAACGTTTTGTGATTAACAGTGAGTTGAAGTCTGGAGAAAGTCGTACTCGTTATAGTCACGATATCGCTATAGGAGTGGGCACGGTGCCTTGGCTACCAAATTGGGCGGAACACATGAACCACCCACAGATCAAGCACTCCGCCGAATTCGCTCATATGCGAGAACAATTGGCGCGTTGTAACAGCGTCACAGTGATCGGTTCTGGCCAAAGCGCTGCAGAATGTGTGCTGAATCTTTACCGCGATCTGACCCCTGCACAAATCGACGCGGGGGCAACAATAAACTGGTTGACGCGTTCTGGAGGTTTCCATCCGATGGAAGCGTCTAAACTAGGACAAGAATGTTTCACGCCCGCGTACATGCAGTATTTTCATACCCTGCCTCGCGAAAAGCGCAGAGCAGTCGTTAAGGGACAAGGGTTACTTTACAAAGGCATTAGTGATTACACGATCACCGATATTTTTGATTTGCTATATGAACGCTCGATTGGTGGCCGTGAACCTGGGTTAAACTTGTATTCCAATAGCCAGGTGAATAAGCTTACTATTGAAAATGAGACCGATGTTATCGAGATCGAGTGCTTACATACACAACAAGAACAATCTTTTACTCTACGTACAGAAGCAATCATCGTTGCTACTGGCTACACTCACCAGTGGCCAAGTTGGTTTGAAAACCTAAAGAATTCAGTGTTAGAAACAGATGAGCATGGTGATTGTATTGTTGAAGAGAACTTCATTGCGCAACGTTGCGATCAAGGTGTAGGCCGCGTATTTATTCAAAATTCAGAGATTTTCCAACATGGCGTTGGGACCCCAGATCTCGGTTTAGGTGCGTATCGTAATGCGTCCATCATTAATCAGGTATTGGATAAAGTGGTTTACCGTTTACCGGAAAAGTCAGCGTTCCAAAGCTATGGAGCGCCTCGTGGGTAACTGTTTTATCTAAAATAAAAAATGGCCATCAAGCAATGATGGCCATGGTTGGTTCTGTAATATCAGACCCACTTACCCTTACCTTGATATACGTTGCATTATCAACATGTCGCTTTATTTCGTCGACGTTGCGACAGTACCACTTTCAAGTATTTCATCTTCATACCATAACAAGTCACTACGATTTTCGTATCGTTCAGCAAATGACATGCCTGAACTTAGTTTATATTTCAGCGTGTCTTTCATACGCTCAAAAGCCTGCTCAGCGGCTGCTGTTGAAGCAGTAGAATGCGGGTTTATTCTTACTTCTGCGGTGCGATAAGCCGCGTCTTCAACCACTTCTCTATAGCTTGAATTCACACTGTTAAATGGCCCAACAGCAAACATGATGTCTTCTGGGGGAATGTTCAGTGTGGCTATTTCACTCAACGACTCTCCTCGTAACAGTGTATTGACCATTTTCCCGCCATGGTTAAGTTCTATCGCGTAAACATACCCTCGCTGGCTATCTAAAGCATAATTCACTGCTACAGATTGCTCTGTACTGGTTGAAATAATACCGCGAATACCGCGAGTATGATGAGCGAGTTCTACGTAAGCAACGGGTTCTATTCTACGATTGAAGCCGGAATGGAATATTTCATCAGGTAATCGAGTATCACCACGGAACACGCGTGAGCCATTCAATTCAGATTGATATCCTTTGTAAAAAGGGATGTTCTGAATTTCTTTTTGCGCCTCAGTGCTTAAACGGTGTAATGCTTTAGTATCGGAGAGGTAACCATAAGGGTTGATTTGTAGCTCTAATTCGTAAGCTTCAACATCACGTCCCCCGGTCATATCTGCATATCCAGAGCCCCCAATGCCTTGAGGTTCAGGTAGATCTTCTGGCAGAAGGATCTCCGATTGTTGGCTATAATTTGGCGTATAGTCTGAATATATTTCATTGGTTTCGATATTTCCACTACCACCATGGCCTCCTCTTAAGCCACCTCGTTCAAGCCATTGAGGTTCGTTATTCTCTATATTAAGCGCTCGTATTACACGGCTATCACTAATCAGTCGTCCACTTAACGGATCTATTTCTCTAAAATAACCAAACCCATCCGCTCTTAATAATGTATTCCTTCCACTGTCTGTTAACTGAACACCGATTAACTCCTCGCCTGTTTGAGGGTGAATCACTATTCTAGGCATTGCCGTAAAATTATTCAAAGTATGCGCAGGAACGCCATCATTTAAAAGAATGCGGTTGGGCAGTAAGCTAATTTCTTTTTCAGCAGAAAGGGCAAGAGATTGACCATATTTGACCATCACAGGAAGTATTGCCGCTGTGCCGATGACAGCGGCATTAACGGCACTCATGCGAGTTCCTTTCAGCCGCTCAGATAACGTATCGCCATTGACAGCTTTATCTAAACTAAGTCCAAATTGCGTACTACTCAAAGAAAGCGTTAACGGAATACCAAGTTCAGGTATTAATATATCGACGACAGGGAAAAGAATGACCAAGCTGTTAGCAATAGACAAGATATAATCACGCTGAGACTCCGCATTCGATTTTATCATGGTGTCTCCATCACTGCTCATGCGTGCTTTTCGAAATTCAGTCATTCTGGCAAAGACATTACCAGTTACGGGATGGTGTTTCATCATAAAATAACGGTCATTCCAGTGCCCGTTAATAAGTTTAGTTAATGCACTGTCTACACCAGAATAAGTCGCTCCATCTTGACGTAAGTACAGGCTGAAATGATTGAGTAACGCTGCTTTACTCGCTGGATCACGAAGTCGTTTATACAGCGTTTTTTTCAATTGACGCTCTGTATTGTAAGCAACAAAAGGTTGCTCACTTCCCGGAATGTATAATACGCCTCCAGACTGTCCATCTTGCTCAATCAACAACATATCCGTAGCGTCATACCCATAAATATCGAATCGGTAAACGTGAATATTTGTAGGGCGAGCCGGTTTCAATAGGGTCAAAGCGAGTTGGTAATTATCTTGTTCTAGTAAGCCAAGTTGATACTGTTGATGTGCTGAAAAAGCAAAGCTGTCACGCATCAGTTGAGTATAACGTTCACTATTATTAGCCCAAAACCGAGTTAATTCAGCAGTGTAAGAAGCTTGAATATCCAGATCTGAATAGGTGATATCCCATAATGCAGACGAAAGCAGGCGTACATCATTACGTTCATCAAAAATGACACCATCTGCGCCTTCAGTATATATTCCCGTATCTACGTTGATCGTATCAGGGAATGTGTCTCTAAACTCATTAAAGACATTTAACATGACAGCTTGAGTTACAGTGTAAGATTTGGAAGGCGGTTTACGATGCGCCCACCCATTATAACTGCGTGAACTGCTCATCGCCCCTCTAAATTCATTATAGAAAAGATTGTCAGGGTCAATGTTTGAATAGCCATGTTTCGTTAATGCCCTTTTGAGTTCTTTGGACGTAACAGCAAGCGGATCTGGGATTGTTTTCATCAGCTCGGCGTAGTCACGTACAAAGTGAAGCCGCCATGCTGTATCGAAACGATGACTAGGTACTTCGTCTATTGGCTCGGCATTAACTTGAGCCGAGATATAAAAAACTGAACATATAATACTTAATATTAATGTTTTACTTATTTTCTATTTCATAAACTATCTTAATGTTAAGGAATTAATGTGGATTAGAAACAAGGTGACGAATAACATCCGTAACCTGCCGCACAATCTGAGTTTGCAACAGAAGCCCATTGTTTATACCGTCCACCTCATATCACTCGCGTGAAACGGCTCTAAGCATGCCATAAACTGTTGTGGGTTTGCGGTGATATAGAAGTGGTCGCCTGCAAGCGTTTTATGATCGATAACGCAACTCAACCAACACTCCCATTGGTTAACCTCGTCAAAGTACGCTTCTTCATCGTGGTTTCCTGACACTAAAAGTGTGGGTACTTTAATTAACGCGTTAGTCTTTGGTTTTGACCTGAAGAAATAACGCTCAGTGGCTTCAAAATCGGCTCTTAATATGAGTAAAAAAGCGGGCCACCACTCTGGTTGCTGGCCAAAACTGGGATCGCAACCGCCGATGCTAATAAGCTGTTCAACAAAGCTGTTGTCATCGTAATGGCTAATAGTGCGTCGACTTTTTATGTGTGGTGCTTGGCAGCCTGAAATAACCAATCCTTTAGGGAACGAGCCTTGGCTAACAAGATATTTGCATGCCTCATAAGCAATTTGAGCCCCCATACTATGACCGATGAGTACAACATTTTTCATCGTTTCACCACTGTCAATTAGCGTCTGAATAAGATCTTTAGCAAGTGTATGAATGTCGTTAACCTTAGGTTCCTCGATTCTAGAACCCCTTCCAGGATAGGCAACTAAAGACACTTTACTATCCGCTAAATCAAGCTTTCGCCACGTTCTGAATGCGCTAATCCCGCCTCCCGCAAAAGGACACAACACAAAATGCGTATGGTAAGCTTGCCCCTCCGAGGGGGCGCTGAGTGTGATCAAATTACTCATAGCTGAATCTCTTTAAGGTGCTGGGTAAACAGTTGGCTTTGGTCTAAAACCAAGGCCAATGCCTCAAGAGTTGGATGGCTGTATAGCGTCGATATATTGATCGAAAAACCCAACTGATGACATTGCCTGATAACCTTGATCGCAGCGTATTCATCCCCACCAAGCTGAAAGAAGTGACTGGTTTTATGCAAGTCAGTCGTGTCCAAAATAGCAGCCCATATACTGTTTAGAATGCGTTCACTATTCGTATCAAGTGGTTGGTCTGCTTTTTTTGTTTTTCTCCTCCTTTTGCTCGTTGCCAATTGCGCTAGCGCTTTAAGATCCACTTTACCATTGGCTGTAAGCGGTAACGTTGCCAAGAAAAATAAACGTTTAGGTACCATATAAGCTGGTAACTGCTGAATCAAATAACCGTTAACTTGATCGGCGTCGAGTGATGCAGTATCCCCGACGATAAATGCAGCCAGCGTTTTGTCTTTATTACCGACGGCCATGGTGATAGCCCTTTGTACATAAGGAATATTATTTAGGGCCGCCTCAATCTCTCCCAATTCGATGCGGTAGCCACCTATTTTCACTTGTTTATCTTTGCGCCCCAAAAACTCAATGGTACCGTCTGGCCAGTAACAGCCCATATCGCCAGTGCGATACCAAGGTTGACCATCAATACGAATAAATTGTGCCGCCGTTTTCTCAGGATCGTTAAAATACCCGAGTGCGACACCATCACCGCCAATCCATAGCTCACCAGCTACCCAGTTAGGGCAGTCGCGACCAAAGTCATCGACCACGCGATATTGCTGCCTTGGCAAAGGGTAACCATATGGGATAGAGCGCCAATGAGGTTTAACGTCCTGAACATCAAAAATATTGGACCAAATAGACGCTTCAGTGGCGCCCCCCATTGCAATGAATTGGCCATGTTCACGAAATTCTCGATATCGCGGAGGTAAATCTAAACCAATCCAGTCACCAGAGAGCATCGTTAAACGCAGTTTCGATGGGGCGTTGGATTTGAAACTGCTTGCATAGGTCAACAACATATCAAACAGCGCTGGCACACTGTTCCACATAGTAACTTGATGCGTCTCGATGGCCTCACTCCACGCTTTTGGATCGCGGCGCTGCAATTCATCAACTAACACGATAGCGCCCCCAGCCGATAATAGTCCGAAAATATCGTAGACCGATAAGTCAAAATGTAGGGCAGATAGGGCCAGCACTCGGTCATCAGAGTTTACACTGTAACGCTGATTCAATGCTAAGCAAGTGTTGAGGGCGCCTTGATGTGAAATAACGACGCCTTTAGGCGTACCAGTGGATCCCGAGGTGTAGATGATATAAGCAGGTTGAGTTGGATCGACACGCTGAACCTTCGGCATCGGTTGGCCCAAACTTGCATTTTCCCAATCTAAGTAAGTAAAACTGGCAGTCGTGCGCGGCGCATTTTCGGCGGCGTTTGAGGTACCATTTCCCGCTGTAAGCACGATAGCAACATCCGCCTCTCGGTAGATTAGTTCGCGTCTTTCTTTTGGCTGATCAAGCGATACTGGTACGTAGACGGCTCCCGCGAACAGTATGCCGAAAACAGATACTATTTGGCCAATACCTTTGTCCATACTCACCGCAACACGATCGCCAGGCATAACCCCCATAGAAGCTAACGTACCAGCACAGCGACGAGCTTGGCTCGCGAGTGTTTGATAATCCAGCGTGCGACTACCGTCGATGACTGCTGGAGCCATTGGCGACTGCGCGGCATGCAGCCAAAAACTATCGTAGAGCAAGCCATTTGGGAGAAGGTTGTCACTCACATCATTGAGTCGACTTCGCACACGCAGCTGTTCAGCGGGCAATAAATCGGACAAAGATTGATTCCACAAACCGCTCGATTGGCAGAGTTCAGTCACTAATTTTATATATGCAGTGAACATGTCGTCGATCATGTCATCAGGGAAGAGAGCATCGAGACTGTCCCACTGTAAGATGATGCCTCCTTTCGAAACGAAAGCATGGAGTGCAAGCCAAGTCGTCGGTGACTGCGTGCATCCCCAGCCAGATGTGCCCAATGTAGTTTTAATCGATTTACAGTGGTGGTCTTGATTACCGTCGAGTTGGCTAGAGAAGGATACAGCGGCTGTATACCGGTGCTCTTGCGATATGCCACGTAAATCGCGAACAAGATCAAAGATAGGTATTTGTCTGAATGGGTAAGCGGTGTCAAACGTTGCCTGATTGCCTTTGGCTAAAGTGTGGAAGTGAGCGCCAAAACCGTTCAGGCCAACAAGTAGCGGTTGAGTAAGATCGCCAATAAGATGGGCTACATTGGGGGTTTGACTATTACGCTCGTTGAGGTCAAAACGGATGAGCATGTCTTTTTGATTGCTCCAACGCGATAATACAACACTGAATATACTGGCGAGTGCGATATCAGAGCTTACTTGATATTGCTTGGCAATAGATTGAAATTGCTTCCATTCAGCGCCAGTAATGGTGGCAGAGCGTCGTTTAAAACCGGTGTCTCGAGCTTGCTCGGGTTCACATTTCAGTGGCAGATTAGGCGGACAGGGTAACTGCAATAACTGTTCGTCCCAAAAACGTGTGTTTAGTCCTGTTTTTTCTTGTCGAATTTTAATGTGCTGTGTGAGCGCCTCCAATATTTGCGAATGTGTAGCCAACGTAGGCAAAAGTAATCCACGTTGAAGCTGACAGAGTTCGTTGAAAAACAGATTAGCGCTTGTGTGGTCAATGGCGATGCTAGTAAACCGAATATGCAACCGGTATTTATTTGCTGGTAACAAGGATAGATGCACTTCAAAAGGGTACTTTGATTTTGAGTGAGTCAGTGTCGCTCGGGTACGCGCTAAATGCTCCGCTGCGGCAATTTCCGAGTAAGAGTGTAAATCGTATATAGGCAATCTGTAGGGTTGGCTATCACTGTTTATTTGTAGGTAAAAGTCGTCGGTGAATAACGCATTGAGCATAGGATGACGCTGTACTAAAATAGTAATACAGTGCTCTAACGTCGAGACATTAATATTTTCGCCATTGAATTCTTGATAAAAAAGATTAGAAGGGCAGTGGTTATCAGGCCACTGTCCTTGATTGGATAACTGCCAAACTTGTCTGGGTGTTAGCGCTAAGGTTATGCTTTTCTCAACGGATTGAGCATCTGATTGGGTCATGATGTCGTTCTCATTTTTTAATTTGAGCATGCTAGCGTGATAAAACGCGGGGCTAGAATATAAAGGGAGCCATCGTTAAGCCATTAACTTGTAGTTAATGGCTTATGAAAGGGAGTTAAAGTTAAAAATCTACCGTGGCGGAAAGCATGGCTGTGCGTGGTGCGCCCAGTCCCATTTGGTTATAATGCGTACTTGTCCAATATGCTTTATTAGCGACGTTTTTAACCGCGAGTCTCCACGTGACTTTTTGATCCGCGATTGCAGATTCGTATCGCGCACCAACATCAAAAATGGTTTGCCCCGGTAAGGACCTCGCATTGTTTTTATCAATGTATTGCTTGGACATGTAGTTAGTTTGGCCGATCAAAGTCAGTTCACGAAGGGCTGGGATGTTCCACTCCAATGCCAATTTAGCTTGAAACTCTGGTACGCTGGTCGCTTTTTTCCCTTCTTCTTCTGATTTTGTCGACTTGGTGATTTCCGCATCTACATAAGAAAGACCACCTGTCAGTGAGTAATTTTCGAGTACGGTGCCATAAAAGCCCCATTCAACGCCTCGATTTCGTTGCTCGCCGCCAAAGGAATATACGGTTGTGTCTGGATTAGTATAACTATTCGGTTGCTTGGTTTCATACATACTCACAGTATGAGAAAAGTCGTCAAACCTAAGTTTGATACCCGCCTCTGATTGCTTGGTTTTTTGTGGTGCAAATGTCTCACCAATATTAGCGGTCCCACGAGGGGCTGACTTACCATTAGTCAGACCTTCGGCATAGTTAGCATACAGGGAGGCGGACGGTGATAACTTGTACAGTATGGCGGCCGCTGGCGTATATGCACTTTCATCCAATTTTTCTGTCGAAAATGAGGTGAATTCATACTCCACATTTTGCAGGCGGATCCCCAACGTTATCTGAAGGTCACCATCGGCGAAAGAAAGCGTGTCTGCAATACCGTAACTGACTAATGTTGCATCCGTAGCCATCAGAAATGACGCTTCATAATTACTGTTGCTTGGACCCCATACCGGATTATAAATATTGGTCACCCAAGGCGCTGGTGTACGATTACCTGCGACAGCATCCTCTTTATCTTCTCGATAATAGGTGGAGTTAATCACCAGTTCATGCCCGATTGGCCCAGTTTCAAAATTCGTTCTTATTCCTACCTCGCCGGAATAGCGCTTAAGATTCAAGTCTACGTACCCAAGCGTCGTTTCTAGATCGCCAGCATTGTTAATAATTTTTCCTGTTCTAACAGCGTTGGATTCAAATTCAGTACGACTCGCCCCGGCAGCTGCATACGTGGTGATGTGTTCGTTGATGTTCAACTCACCGCGGATCATCATCCCCTTATCTTTTTCATCGTTAAATGACCAGTCAGGGTTAAGCAAAGTGTCAGCATCTGGTGGCGGCGGAATATCCACTCCGGAAGCGATCGTCAAACCTCGTGTTGGCCCGTTTACGTGTTCTTCAGTCATGTAAAAGTCAGCTTCTAGCAGGGCATTGTCACCGCGCCAATCAAAGCCTAACGAGACCATTTTAGCTTGTTTGTCTTGCCCATCGATAGCGCTGTCGCCATCTCTTAACATGCCGTTTACGCGGATACCAAATTGTTCGTTATCACCAAACCTGCGACCGATATCCCCGTGGACACCGTACTGGGATTCTGACATATAAGTGCCGGTGAGTGAGGTATTGGGTATATTTCCCGCTCGTTTTGGCTTCAGGTTAATTGAACCGCCTACCGAACCATTGGGTGACATACCATTAAGTAGCGAAGAAGGACCTTTTAGTACGTCAATGCTCTGATACATCTCGGGAGTGCTGCGATAATACGGAGCGATACCATACAAGCCATTAAACATAACATCGCCAATATCAGATCTAAATCCGCGGATGGTGATACTTTCAATGTTTTCCCCGGTGACACCACTGGTAAACACCGATGGGTCGGATGCAGAAATAACATCAGATATATCCTGTGCCTGTTGGTCGGCAATGTATTTCTCGGTATAGCTGATGGTGTTAAAGGGCGTGTCCATCAAATCTTTGTCACCCAGCATACCCATTTTGCCATTAATTGAAATTTGACCAGAGGCAAAGGTTTCATCGGCTTCGCCATACACAGTGTATACAGTGGTTTCTGACGTGACTTGCTCTTCCGCATATGTGATACCAAGAGGCAGAGCAGCCAAGCCGAGTTGGAGACCAACGAGTAGCGCAATTTTTGTGGCTCGAGGCCTTTTAGACTGAGCGCATGAAACCGATAGGGCAGAAGCCTCCGTCTGTAGGGAGTAATGGGTCATTGTCGTACCTTCCTTAATTTTATTAAAATGAATTATAGAGTCATAGTTATTGTTTAATTGGGCGCTATAAGCCCAACCTGTTAGAAAATAAGATGAGCTAGCTTTGGTAACCTTTGATAATGTCATCGATCACTATTTTCAATGACGTCACACTTGCAGCTGTGATATACCAAGCATCCGCGTCAACCAAAATCACCTTGCCATTTTTCCACGCTTTAGTTTGGCGCAAGAGTGGGTTAGCCAAACGTTCTACATCAATGTTAGGTATGCCCTCCATTACCGCGGTGCGATCGATGATGTAAAGAATGTCGGGATCTGCTTGGTTGATAAACTCGCTCGAAACTGGCTGACCATGGAGGCTGGTCGCTATTTCTGTACTGGCGGGTTTGACCCCCAAAACATCGAATACAAAACCGTAGCGAGACTCAAGACCAAATGAACTGAATGAGCCATTGTTGTGCATGACCACTAAAGCAGTTTCAGGACGGTCAGACGTGGCCGCAAGCACTTGCTCGACCTTAGCATCAATTTCAGCCACTTTTTGCTGCGCTAATGCTTGCTTGTCAAAAATTTCACCAAGATCCAATAAATGCTGCTTTATAACCTCAAGGTGATTACTTTGGCTGTTTCTAAAATCCACATCAAAGTGTAGCGTGGGAGCAAGTTCAGAAAGCGCTTGATACTGATTAGCATGAAGCGGAGTCATTAATATCAGGTCGGGTTTAAGGGCGTATATTTTTTCCATATTTGGCTGCACGATGGATCCGAGATCTCGCACATTGTCATCGTTTTTATATTTCGCCAAAAAGTGAGGCACAAAGTCTTTAACCATGCCAGCAATGGGCACGCCGAGTTGATCTAAGAAGTCCACTTCATTCATATCCAGCGCTGCAACTCGTTGTGGCCGATGGGAAATCACGGTTTGCCCTAGGTTGTGATCAACCACAATGGGGGTATCTAACTCCTGAATGATGACAGGCTGAGTCGTTTGTTGCTCACAACCGGTTAAGGTCACAAGCGTACTGAAAGCCAGCGCGATAGCCAGACTGAGGGTTCTCGTTAACATGAATAATCTCCTTTATTGTGGGTGGAATGTTAATTTACAATTGTCTTCGTGCACGCATCGTCATGGCGAGGAAATATCCTCCGCATAGGATATTAACGAGTATGGTAACGGTTGTTTTGTAATTGAATAGATGCTCAACGATGAGTTGAGCAACGATGAACATGATGATGGCGACAGCGCAACCAATCGGCAATGTCACGCGATGCTGACTCGTTCCCGCAAGTGAATAAGCGATGTTAGCGACAAAGATCCCCATAAATGCAGTTGGCCCGATTAAGCTTATGGAAACAGCTACTAAAATGGCAATTAGTGCAAAATACTTGGGGATGTAATTAGCATCATTAAGTCCAAGTGATATAGCTTGATCGCGGCCTAATCCGACAACATCGAGCTCGCGAATACATTTTTTAGCTATGATCGCAGTGGCGGCCAATGTACCCGCAGCGCAAAGTAATATGGCGGGTTTAGCTCGGTCAAAAGAGGCATAACTCAACCCTTGGAAGACAGAAAACTCGCCCGGACTAATCCTTAATTGAATAAATTGTGCCAACGTGGTCAACACCATTGTAAGGACAAAACCGATCAATAAAACTTGGTACATGTCTCGCTGGAACTTTTGTATTACCCAATATTGAATCGCCAACGAATAGAAAAAAATCAATACCATAGAAATAAAAAAATTACCGACAACGCCTACTATTGCAATGCCTCCGGTGCCGAGAAAAAATAACAACAGAGCCTGGAAAACGAGATAAATAGATTCGTACCCCATAATGGAAGGGGCCAGAATCCGATTTCCTGCCAAGGTTTGAAAGGTGATGGCGGCGGTCGCAACACAGCATCCGCCAATAAATATAGCCGCTAGTTTCGCCAATCTTTTAGGGATGATGTAATCAAAATCAAATCCGGAACCGACAAATATAAAAGCGACAGACAGCAGTAAAACCACGATGGTCATCACCGTTAAAATAAAAGTCGTGTTGGTTGCTCTCATGCGCGACTCCTTTTGATAATTAAGGCGAGGAACATAACCCCACCGATACCGCTAGCAGTCAGGCCAATAGGCACTTCGAAAGGAAAGAGCACCAGTCGACTGATGATGTCACAAAATATCAGTAACGAAGCGCCACCCAGTGCCACGATTGGCAGCGTTTTTTGCAAATTATCGCCATACCTCAGTGCCACTATGTTCGGGACGACTAAACCGACAAAATGAATAGCGCCGACAGTCACCACGGTAACTGCAACGGTAATGGCAACGAGAACAAGGCCAAGTGCCGCGGTTACCGTATAATTGATACCTAAACTTGCAGCCATGTCTTCACCCATCCCCATTAAGGTGAATCGGTGAGCAAAAAAATAAGTCAGCAAGGTGATGGGGAAAATTAAAAATATGATCTCATAGTGCCCTTCCACTACCTTAGAAAAGTCGCCTATTAACCATCCTTGCATACTTTGTAACATGTTATTTTGATAGGCATAAAACTCAGCAAATGCACTTAGCATTCCGCCAAACATGAGCCCAATAACGGGTAGTAACGCGGTGTTACTGAATTTTATTTTTCGAATGATAGCGATATAAATTAAGCTTGCAGCGAAACAAAATATAACGGCAAAAAACATTCTATCGAGCTTGTCTGAAGAAGGGAGGAACACCATCGAAACTAAAATGCCAAGTTTCGCCGCATCCAGTCCCCCCGTGGTGCCAGGTTCTACGAAGCGGTTTCTGACAATGTGCTGGAGTATGACCCCACTCATTGCTAATCCAGCGCCAGTCAGTATTAAAGCGACAAGCCGAGGTAAGCGACTGGCCGTGACAGGTAGCCAAGCTTGTTCATTCAATGCGAGAAGAAGCGTCCAATCTATTTGTCTCGCACCAACAAATATAGAAATAAAGCACAGGGACGAAAAAACACCAAATACACGTAACTTCATTACAACTAAATCTCAACGTTTTATTAACTAAATGATTTACTTGACCTAGGAGGTCAATCTAAATGATAATCAATCGTAACAGTATCATAACAAGTTGTAAATAAATTCATACGCATTTTAATAAGTTAGCGCTACATATAAAATTAAAATGCTCAACGAAGAGTCAGGATGATTATGTTTAACCAACAAACTGAAAAGAAAAACCTATTGCCGGTCAGTGAATATGAAGAAAAAATATGGATGCAACAATTACAAAAACCACACAGTATGGAGTGGGTCTTAGCATTTTATACTCTGGATAGTCGATGTGAAATTGAATACCTTGAAAAGGCAATCCATAAGTTTGTTATGGAAGATGCGCAGTTAAATTTACGCTATTGTTTCACTGAGAGCTATGAATTAGAAAAGCAACTCATAACCAATGGCTTTCCAGCGTTAGAGATAAAAATAACAGAGCGCGCTGCGCTTAGTGGTCTTGCCGCAGCTTTACAGAAGCGAGATTGGCAGTCTGAATCTCAGGCCCCATTTTTTGCCACCTTGCTACACACAGCGGAAGATTTATATCTTTGTTTAGGTCTGCACCCAATATTAAACGAGATAATAAACAAGGAAACGTTAAGCTCTCAGCTTTCAAGCAACTATCAATTATTCAATCAGGAAGGAGAAATTCTGATTTTGCACCCCGCTGAAATAGTCGGGGTTAACACCGTTGAAGTCAGCGATTCTATTGATAAAATTGCCGACACAATATTAACGGCATTCAAAGAAAGCCTCAATGATCCCGATGTTGAGCTAGATGATGACTTTTTTGAAATGGGTGGACATTCACTTTTGGCTACCCGGATCATCGGCAATTTGGTGAACGCGCATAATATCGAAATTAGCTTCAATGACTTCTTTAAGAGTCCAACAGCACAAGATTTAGCTAAATGTGCCTCGATAAAAAATACCAATGCAGAGCTGAAACCAGCAACACAGGGAGCAAATGTTCACTCAAATCCCGCCATGGTTGACGAAAAATATCCACTGTCGATGGCCCAATCATTTCTATGGGATTCACACGTTGCAACAGGGATGGGAGCAATATTTAACTTACCTTTTGCCATTCGTTTTGACGGTGAAGTCGATGAGTACGTTTTCAAGCAAGCTTTTACCGATCTGTTATTAAGACATATTGGGTTAAGAACACTCTTTGTGAATCACAATAGTCAGGTCCAGCAACAAGTCATTGATGAGACACAGCTCGGTGACTATCTCTGGTTTTGGAGTAGTGCAGACACGGGGGCAGCCAGTTTAGCATCTGAAGCTGCTTATGTTTTTGATTTATCTAGAGAGTTACCACTACGAATACGCTTCTTTAAAGACCAAGACACGAAGCAACAAACATTGTCCTTCCTTATCCACCATATGGTCATTGATGAATGGTCACTCAACACATTAATGCCAGAACTTTCTCAAGCTTACATGGCGAGACTTCAAGGAGAAGAGCCAATTTGGGATAAACCGGCAAATACAATGCATGAATATGCGGTTACTCAGCAGCGCCGTGGACCTCGCCAAGAAGACTTGAACTATTGGGTTAATCATCTCCAACAGGCAACGCCAGGTTTGACACTGCTAGAGAATAAATCATTGGAGGACACAAACCCGACGCCTAATTCAATTGAGGCAAAATGGATAGAGCTGGATTTAGGAAAAAATGCTCACAACGTGGTCACAGCCTTGGCAAGAAAGCACAGTTCATCAACCTTTAGCGTGGTCTATTCGGCTATCGCGCAAGCGTTACAGCGCTTAGGTAGCCTAGATGAATTGGTGATTGGCACATCAGCGTCTGGTCGTGATGATCCGAAGTATTATGATGCGGTTGGTTATTTCACGACTATGGTCGCTCACCGCGTTGTTTTTGAACCTGAACAAGCCTTTGGTCGTCTGATTGAACATGTCACCGGTACGATTAATGAGAGTATGGTCCATGCCACGGTACCCATTAACCTTGTTCAGCGAAAATTAGAAATCCCTGCTGAAAATGGCCTTCTGTTTGATGTTTATGTGCAAATTCATGCACACAACGCGCTTTACGGTGCCTTGCAAAAACCACAAGGACACAAAGTTTCGTATCAGCAGATTTTGCCGAAAAAGACAGAATCTTTGTTCGGGCTACATTTTGAAATTATGGAGAATGTGGTGGATGAGCAACGCACGTTGCGTTTAATTGTCACTTATCAGACGGCTCGCTATAACAAAAAACAGATTTTAAAAATAGGTCAAGCGATGAGAGCAGCGCTTATAACAGATCACGTTTTTGAATCGCCAACTGTCGAAACCATGTAGTAACAATAACTAAAAACATGGCCAATTTTAACTTCTAGAATGGCCATGGAGTTTCTCGTCAAAACCTATTCATGCCAGATTGCACAGGCAATCTGGTTTGCTATTTCAGGAGAATTGTTCGCGAAGTGCTTTCTTGTTTACTTTGCCAACCGAAGTCTTAGGTAGGCGCTCTACAAACACAACTTTGTCTGGTATTTTGTAGTCGGCTATGCCACTACTCCGTAAAAAACGCTTTAGTTCTAATGGCTTAATACTGATGTCAGGTTTATTAACCACAACAGCGCAGCTACGCTCCCCAAGGTAGTCGTCAGGGATCGCGATCAGTGCCGCATCATGAACCCCATTAAATAACAGTATTTGATTCTCAACCTCTTCAGCGGCAATTTTTTCCCCCCCACGGTTGATTTGGTCCTTGTCCCGACCGGTAACGATAATATTACCAGCGGCGGTTATTTTCACAATATCACCCGTGCGATAAAAGCCCTGGGCATTAAAAGAACGGTTATTGTGTTCAGGGGCTTTGTAGTAACCACGAATGGTATATGGCCCTTGCGTTAGTAATACGCCTTCTTCTCCTGCAGTGACCGGTTGACCCTGTTCATCAACAACGACCAGTTCGTCCAGTGGGGATATCGGCCTGCCCTGAGTTGTGAATATCACGTCGTCGGAGTCATCAAGTCGTGTATAATTGACTAAACCTTCAGCCATACCAAATACCTGCTGCAATTTACAATTCAGCGCTTTCGGCAGCCTTCGAGCTGCAGCCTCACTGAACTTTGCCCCGCCCACCTGAACTAACGACAGGCTCGAGATATCCAGCGGTGAATGTTCGGCATACTCCATCCAAAGCAGTGCTAACGGAGGCACAAGTGCAGATACCGTTACCTTGTGGCGCACGATCAAACCAAATGCGTTCTGAGGTGCAAGATCCTGCGTTAGGACGACGGTACCCCCAGCCCAAAAAACTCCTAGCGCACCGGGTGAACTAAGTGGGAAGTTGTGAGCCGCAGGTAAAGCACAAAGATAACAAGTGGATTGGTCGAATTGGCAGATCTCAACGCTTGCGGTAATGCTGTAGGCGTAGTCATTATGTGTTCTCGGGATCAACTTTGGGGTCCCGGTTGTTCCGCC
This sequence comes from Psychromonas sp. Urea-02u-13, assembly GCF_002835995.1. GTDB lineage: Bacteria > Pseudomonadota > Gammaproteobacteria > Enterobacterales > Psychromonadaceae > Psychromonas. Next base: position 48,663 of record NZ_PJBZ01000042.1, read on the forward strand.
GGAAAGTTGAAAGAACGCGATATCATCAGCAACAGCGTTCTGAGTTGCCGCGGTTTGCTCATAACAAGAACTCAGTGATACAAACTGAGGATGATGATTAGCCTCTCCTTTCACAACAACATGCTCAATGGTAGGACAGGCATCGAGCACATCCAGTGCAAGTTGTTGAAAATTATACACCTGGGTATCCCCATCGATAATATAGGCCTTAGCGTTTGTATGCTGACAAAAATACTGAATCTCTGCAGCTCGGTGTGCAGGTAATGCGAGCACTGGCCGTATACCTTTTTGGAGCAAGGCAAAAAAGCATTCGTAAAACTCAGCGACATTGGTCATCTGCAAGACAACATTATCACCTTTGGATAGACCGAGTGCGAAAAAGCCTTGCGCAAGTTTGGCGCTACGCTGACTTAGCTGCTCGTAAGACAATGTCCGGTTGCCACAAATAACGGCAGTGGCCTGCGGAGAAGACCTGACAGTGTCAGTCAAGTAATCGAAAAGAGTTTTGTCCTGCCAGTAATTAAGCGCTCTGTATTGTTGTTCGAGGGCGGTAGGCCATGATATTAAATCGTTGTTATAAAGCATAGTTAACTCATTAAGCGGTAAGTTGTTCATCAAATTGGATGCCAGCTGCGGATAATATGGTTTTCATTTTTGCACCGGTTTCGTCTAGCTCGCTCTGAGGTTGCGATTCGCTGACGATGCCTGCGCCGGCAAATATTTTCATTTGATTAGACTTTACTTCCGCACACCGTATCGTGACCACCCACTGGCCATTACCTCGAGAATCACACCAGCCAATCATGCCCGTAAAGTAGCCTCGTTCAAACGTTTCTAAGTGCTTTATAGCCTCATATGCCGAGTGTCTAGGGTGCCCGCATACAGCTGGGGTGGGGTGTAATTCTGCAGCCACTTGCAGCACACTAAGATCATCCTGGTCTACTTGTCCTTCCAAAACAGTAGACAAGTGAAGCATGCTTTCAGTTTCAATGACGCTTGGAACCATAGGAGTATATAAATTGCGACAATACTTACTCATCACTTTTTCTACTTCTTCCACCACTAAACCATGCTCATGAAGATCCTTACTCGTGTTGAGGAGCGACTCTTTCGCGGTCAGGTTTTCTGCTGCCGAAAGGGACTTCGGCCTTGAACCTGCTAAGGGGTTAGAAATCATATGACTGCCACGTTTAGCAATCAATAGCTCCGGACTGGCTCCCATCAGCTTACTGCCAGATGCCAGATCTGCGGCAAAAGTATAACCTCGTGAATTAATGGCCAGTAGGTTGTGTAATAGATCTGACTGGTTGATCTCCAGTTCCGTCGCCACTTCAACGGCTCGCGATAATACGACTTTCGATAATATGTTCTGGTTAAACATTTCTAAAATATTGGCAACCCCTTGCTTGTAGTGATGACCGCTTGGTTGAGATACCACATTTGCCTGAGAAAGAAGCGCTAATGGTTTTTTTTGTGCTCGTGGGCTGCTAGAAACATACAAGGTTTCAGGAATAATCAGTTGCGTCGGGTAATCTTGATTAAATGGCACAACGCCAAACAAAACCGGGTTATCACACTCATCTATTTTTGCAGATTCAAGCATCTCTTTCGCTTTATCCGCCAGTGCTGAAAATGGTATCGACTGCCGAAAAGATTGTTCAATCCCAGAAGCGAGCATCGACGAATCTGCTGAGGCAAAGAAAAAGGGTGATGAGACAAGCTCTTTTTCGATCAATTTTTCTGACATATGTGAGAATCCGACCACTTTACGCTTCATTAAAACTTCCTCTAATATAAGGTTAACATTATGTTTTTTCTTACCTAATTACCCAACCTACAGATACGAATAATTATTATTATCATATTGATTTATGCAAAATCCTTATTCATAATTCACGGGTCGATATACGAACCTCACAAATCACACCTAAGGCTTGAACAAACTATGTCATTAAAAAACAAAAATATTTTACTCGTCGGTGCCGCGTCTGGTATTGGTCTATCAGTACTGGATAGCCTACTTTCCGCTGGAGCAAACGTGACTATCGCCGATAAACAAATCGACTTACTTAAACAAAACTGTGAGTCACTTTCTCCTCAGTACAGTGAGCATTTTCAATGTCACTATCTGGACCTTGCCGATCACAATAGTATTACCCGCTGTGTTGATACCTGGCAAGAACAAGGCGCTTTCGACCACTTAGTCTGTTGTGCAGGAGTCCTGCATATAGGCGCTTTGCACGAGCTTCCACTAGAAACAATTAAACGCACCTTCGATATCAATACCTTTGGAGTACTTGCGCTGATACAGGCTGTCGCCAAAACGATGAAAAACCAGCGTTCGGGCAGTATGGTTATCGTTGGTTCCAATGCTACCAACACCCCACGCCAATCAATTGGTGCCTATGCGGCGTCAAAAGCGGCACTGCATCTCATGGTTAAATGTATTGGCATCGAATTAGCTTCATTTGGTATCCGCTGCAATATTGTTAGCCCCGGATCTACAGATACACCGATGCAGAGACAGTTGTGGACCAACGATTACGGTGAACCAGAAGTTATCGCAGGTGACGCTAGTCAGTTCCGTCTGGGAATACCTTTAAACAAACTTGCCCAACCCAAAGATATTGCCCATGCCGTTATTTTTCTCCTTTCTGATGCCGCTGGCCATATCACCATGCACGACTTGCGTGTTGACGGTGGCGCTACTTTGGATAATTAGCTTAATCGACATGAATGGTGGCCTCCCCCACCCCCAACACCCACCAAATGAGAATGAAAATCATTTGCGTTTAAAGTGTGGATTTTGTGTTAAATAACATAGTTTGTCAAGGAACAATCCCTCATAGGTATACTGCCTAATTTATATGTGCCGTTTAACTTTACACATGGATCCAGAGGCTCGTTTTATTTTTGCCTTCGCAGTGGCTAGTGAAAAAAGTGTTCTAGTTTGAAACTACGTTTAGTGTGATCATCAACTTCATTGGTGACTGCTATTTATTATATATTTCAGTGTCAATAAGATGGTGTAAAGAATGATTATTATTGAAAATCTATCAAAGAATTATGGACGTACTAAGGTCGTTGATAAGGTGAATGTTCAATTCAAAAAGGGCAAAGTGACATCGATTATTGGCCCAAATGGTGCTGGGAAAAGTACTTTATTGTCCATGGCTTCTCGACTTGCAGAGAAAGACAGTGGGAGCGTGTTATTAGATTGCAAAGAAATTTGCGAGTGGGATACAGCAGAGCTGGCTAAACACCTCGCTGTTTTGCGTCAATCGAACTCGGTGACCATGCGTTTTACGGTCAGAGAAATAGTCTCTTTTGGGCGTTTTCCCTATTCCAAAGGAAAATTAACCACAGAAGACCAAGCCGTGATAGATCAATCGATTGACTACTTAGCGTTAAGCGACATCCAAAATAAATATTTGGACGAATTAAGTGGTGGCCAACGTCAGCTCGCTTATATTGCGATGGTTATCGCACAAGATACGGATTACGTTTTTTTGGATGAACCACTTAACAACTTGGACATCAAACATTCACTTAAAATCATGAAAAATATTCAGCGATTGGCAAGAGATATGAATAAAGCGGTGGTCTTAGTTATTCATGATATCAACTTCGCTGCCTGTTATTCCGATGTGATTGTAGCGTTGAAAAAAGGAAAAGTGGTGGCAAGTGGGTCGGTAGCAAAAGTAATTCAAGCAGATATTCTTAGTGGTATTTACGAGACACCATTCAACATCATAGAGGTTGAAGGGAAAAGAATGTGTACCTATCACTAGCCAAGTAAATAGAGGCGTCCTCTCCTTTACTGCCGTCCCATAATACAATCAGCACATCTCAACCAATTGCGAATAGTTATCACTATTGATTGACTTTTTTAGACAATGTGTTTTAAAGTTACGGGCACTAATATTTACTTTCAACGGCACAAGATAAAGCGTTATTTTTTAAAATAAAACACTGAATTTCCCTGATAAAAAAATCGTAAAAAGGATTAAGATATGACGATTCCCAAGATAACTTCGTATGAAGTTCCTCACCCAACATCATTCCCCAAAAACACGGTGAATTGGAGTGTTGACCCGACAAGAGCCGTACTGCTTGTACATGATTTACAAGAGTATTTTCTTAATTTCTTTGATAGAAATCAGACTCCTGTACCAGGGCTGCTAGCCAATGTAAAAAGAGTTAAAAATATGGCTGCAAAAGCTGCTATTCCAGTTGTTTACACGGCACAGCCAGCTAATCAAGATCCGCAAGAACGGGGATTACTCACCGATTTTTGGGGCTCAGGGCTGACACAAGATACAAAGATAGCCCCTGACGTTGCGCCACAAGAAGGTGATATTCTTTACACTAAATGGCGCTATAGTGCTTTCAAAAAAACACCCTTACTCAAATGGATGAAAGAAAACCAACGTGATCAACTGATCATTGTTGGTGTGTATGGGCATATCGGTATCTTATCTACGGCGCTGGACGCTTTTATGCTCGACATCAAGCCATTCGTCATAGGCGATGCGATAGCGGATTTTTCAGCCGAGGATCATGCCTTCACACTCAAATACGTGGCGGGTAGAAGTGGCAGTGTGAAATCCATTACACAATTGAGCAATGAGATCTCGCGTACTACTCGCTCTGCAGTACTTAGCCTAGAGAGCATGCGCAAGGACGTGGCAGGCATTCTTGATATCGATTTAGATGAAGTGGATGTTAAGGAAAATTTAATCTTTATCGGCCTTGATTCCATTCGCGTCATGACATTACATGATCGCTGGAAGAAGCAAGGGTTCAATATCGACTTGTCCGATATGGTAAAAAAGAACACGCTCGAGGAATGGTACCAAGCGACACAAGAAGATCTGGTAACCGCTTAATATCTCCCGATTGGCTAATTAATTTGAAGATGCCCACGCTATATTTTTGTAATGAACACCGTTACAAAAATATTGCTATTGATGAGCTAAACCTGCTAGATAATCATTAACACCCGTTAACCACAACAAGCCAATAAATAGAGATTAAGAGACCCCCTTAAAAACGTGCCTAACTGTCACTGCCAAATTAAGTATTACCTGATAACTGATGTTACGCAGTAGGGCTAAACTTTCAGGTCTAAAACCGTTAAAATGAACCATGAATAAAAATATCAAATCGAATACGGGTCTTGCGAAATCCCCGGCTAAAAAAGAGAAAATGCAGAGCAATCATATTTTCATGTCATTGCTTGCGACAGCCAAGCTGGAGGGGTTAAGTATTAAAAAAAGCTTAACGACCTTTGGATTGAAAACCAAGCTTTATATAAAAGCTCAAAAAGTAGCACTCAAAGCCTGAAAAAAGATGCAGGCTTCAACTGCGTAACATCAGTTATTTAAGCTCACTAAACCTGTCTAGTTATATTTATAATGCGCTTACCATGCATCTAACACTGTCTAGCAGTTAAAAACGCTGTCATTAATTAAAAAATAAGCGATAATCCGCGCTTCAATATTTTTCAGGAACAGAAACTATGCCTCAACTCGGTACTCTATACATCATTTCAGCTCCAAGTGGCGCAGGAAAATCTAGCCTTATTAATGCATTACTGGCAGAAGAGCGTTCGTGGGATGTACAAGTTTCTGTTTCACATACAACACGTGCACCTCGTGTTGGTGAAAACAATGCAGAACATTATCACTTTGTTGATGTTGATAACTTTAAGTCACTTATCAAAGAGAATGCCTTTTTTGAATGGGCAGAAGTATTTGGTAACTATTACGGCACATCACGCATCACTATCGAGCAAGCACTGCAACAAGGTACAGATATCTTTTTAGATATCGATTGGCAAGGCGCGCAGCAAGTACGTGAAATGATGCCAGAAGCGGTCGGTATTTTTGTCTTACCGCCGAATCGTGATGAATTAGAATCTCGCCTTAATAAACGAGGCCAAGATAGTAGCGAAATTATCGCTAAACGCATGGCACAGGCACAATCAGAAATGTCACACTACAATGAGTATGATTATTTGATTATTAACGATGATTTTGAGCTTGCAAGCAAAGAGTTATCAAACATTGTGAGTGCATTACGCAATAAACAAAGCAAACAATCTCTTGTACATCAAACTATGATCGCTGCGTTGCTAAAGTAGCGCTGGATCAAATATTTTTAAGCTTGTATAATAAGCGCCCGCTTTTATGTAATTAACTTTTGGAGTTCAGCAATGGCACGTGTAACCGTTGAAGATGCAGTAAATGTAGTTGGTAACCGTTTTGATCTAATCTTAATGGCATCTCGTCGAGCTCGTCAGCTTGCTACTGGAGGTAAAACGCCTTTAGTTGATCCTGAAAATGACAAACCAACAGTAATTGCTTTACGTGAAATTGAACTGAATTTAATTACTAACGATTTAATGGATGTTCAAGATCGTCAAGAAATGCATGAAAAGCAAGCAGCTGAACTAGCAGCTGTAGCAGCAATTGCAGAAGGTCGCGGTTAATAACCGACTGACTTTACCAATTCTGAAAAAACGCCGATCATGAAAATGCTCGGCGTTTTTTTATATTTAAAATATATCCAGTAATACCACGGTCTACTATCACACTGGAAAAATGAGTAAATTCAAGATGAAAGCTTCAGTCAATGGCGATGCTATTAGCAAGGTTTTCAACGCAAAAATCTCTCATTTAACCAGCAAGATTAAATACCCGACTATTACGATGGCATAGCTTTAAGGAACCACTTTGATCACTTTATTATACCCAGCATTAGCGATTGTTATCGGTTTTGCACTACTTATCTGGAGCGCAGACAAGTTTGTTTTGGGCGCATCAAATACCGCACGTAGTTTTTCAATTTCACCGCTTATTGTCGGTGTTGTCATTGTTGGTTTAGGGACATCAGCACCAGAAATGTTAGTCTCAGCGATGGCAGCTGCAGATGGCAATACTGGTTTATCAATTGGTAACGCGATTGGCTCTAACATTACTAATGTCGGTTTAATGTTAGGTATCACTGCATTATTTTACCCCCTACATATCCACTCAAAACTGCTTAAACGTGAAATACCGGTATTATTAGCCATTATTGCATTGAGCTACTTTCTTCTGTGGGATCAACACCTAAGCTTCCTTGACGGGCTAGTCTTGCTGATCATGATGTTTGCCATGCTCGGTTACACCATCTGGGAAGCGAAAAGCCATGGAGATGACCAATTACCGCAAGAAATTTTAGATGAACTGCCGGAAGAAGTATGCAAAGGCACTGCACTAAAGTGGTTAATCATCGGTATTATTGTGTTGATCCTCTCTTCGCGTATTTTAGTATGGGGCGCGGTCGAAATAGCAGAATACTTCCAAATCAGTGACCTCATTATTGGTTTAACCATTGTTGCCATTGGCACTAGCCTGCCAGAACTGGCTGCAACCGTTGCAGCAGCACGTAAAAAAGAGTTTGATTTAGCCGTCGGTAATATCGTCGGGTCGAATATCTTTAATATTCTAGGCGTGATGGCGCTACCTGGTTTGATTCATCCCGCGGGCTTTGATGCTGAAGTGTTAACACGTGATTACCCTGTGATGATAGGTTTAACCATCGCACTAATGATCTTCTCGATTGCATGGCGTAAAGGAAAAACAGGGATTTTAGGTCGCTTTGAAGGTGGATTATTATTAGCAGGTTACATTGCTTATATGATCTGGCTATTTACTGATATGGCTTAAACCGTCATTTCAAGCGGTTCTAAAAATCAAAAAAAGGCGCTAAAGTAATTAACTTTAGCGCCTTTTTTGTATCTATAAAATATTATTAAAGATTACATTTTATTTAGCATCTAACGGAGCAGACGTTTTTTTATGTGTTAGGTAAAGAGGAATTGTTGCAAGTAATAAACCACCAAAAATGTTACCTAGAATGGTTGGGATAAGGTTGAAGTTCAACCAAGTCGCAATACCAAAATCAGCACCTAGAATCATACCTAGTGGGAATAGGAACATGTTTACGACTGTATGCTCGAAGACTAAAACAAAGAAGATAAAGATAGGTAACCACATTGCTGCAATTTTACCCGCAACAGATTTTGACGTCATGCTACCAATCACACCTAAACATACCATTAGATTACAAAATATAGCGCGAACAAATACGGTAATCCAACCATCTGCACCTAAGTTTTCAAAACCAACGGTACGTGCTGTTGAAACGGCAATAAATTTCTGTGCCACTGCATTTGGGTCGATAGAAAAGTTCATGGTTAGTGAGACAGCAATTAAATAAGCGACAATTAATGAGCCAATCAAGTTACCTAAACCAACTAGTCCCCAACAACGGAAAACACGGCCCCAAGTAACACCGGGACGATTGTCAAATTTAGCCAGTGGCGCTAAACCGAATACACCAGTAACAAGGTCAAAACCCATCAAGCTTAAAATACAAAAACCAACAGGGAAGACAAGTGCGCCAACAAGGCCACTGCCAGTTTGAGTAATCGCTGTAATGGCAACAACAACAGCAAGCGACAAAATAATGCCCGCCATGGTGCCACGTAGAATAAGATCACGCGTACCCGTGTTTACTTTGGCTTCGCCAACATCAATCATGGTTTGTACTAACTCGGCAGGTTTACTATAAGACATATTTACGTCCCTTTAGGTTAAAGTTAAAATTAAAATTGAATAGTGAAAGGCTTCTTACTTACTTTTTTACTTAATGAACAAGCAAGGTAAGCAAGAAACTTTTAAGCTATTAAATTTCAGTGGTGGCTAAAGTTGCACTTCAACTTGGCCATCTTTAACACGTGCTTTGTAAGCCTCAATAGAGACTTCACTGTTGTCTAAACAACTGCCATCTAATAAATTAAAGCGTTGTTTTTTAAGCGGTGAAGCCACCCATAATTGCTCTTGATGCTCACAGATAACACCGCGAGACAGCACATTTGAGCGTGCAAATGGGTCCATGTTATTAATTGCATAAACGATGCTTTCTTCACTTGGACGGAAAATAGCCACTTGCTTGCCATCAACCAATGCGCATACACCGGTAGATGGATAGATTTTTTCTAATTCACAAACTTGGATCCACTTGCTCATTACGCGTCCTCCAGAGAGATATTATAAATGGGTGCTTTTTCTTCGAAAAATGCCGGACGTTTTTGCGCACGTTCAGGCGTAAACACAACATTGTCATCTTGCGCATCACTGTTAATGAAGTGAGCAAAACGCGCTAACTGTTTATCGTCTGATAAGGTTTTAGTCCATTCACATTCGTAGCTATCTATCGCATCAGCCATCTCTTTTTCTAGCTGTTCATTGATGCCTAGTTTGTTATTAATGATCACTTCTTGAAGGTATTCAATACCACCTTCTAAGTTTTGTAACCAAACAGACGTACGTGTTAATTTGTCCGCAGTACGTACGTAGAACATCATGAAGCGATCTAGGTATTTCACAAGTGTTTCATTATCTAAATCAACAGCCAGTAACTCACCGTGTTTAGGTTTCATGCCGCCATTACCACAAACGTATAAGTTCCAACCTTTATCCGTCGCAATAATACCTACATCTTTACCCTGCGCTTCTGCACATTCACGCGTACAACCAGACACACCGAACTTAATTTTATGAGGCGTACGTAGACCCTTATAACGGTTTTCTAATTCAACACCGAAACCAACACTGTCTTGCACACCAAAACGACACCAAGTGCTACCTACACAGGTTTTCACCATACGTAATGACTTGCCGTAGGCATGACCCGTTTCAAAACCGGCATCAATGAGTTGTTGCCAGATATCAGGTAAATCACCTTTATGAGCACCAAACAGGCCGATACGTTGTGCGCCTGTTACTTTGGTATATAACTCATATTGCTGTGCAACATTCGCAACAGCCAATAGGCCTTTTGGTGTTACTTCACCACCTGGCATACGTGGAATAACCGAGTAAGTACCGTCTTTTTGCATGTTACCTAAGAAGATATCATTGGTATCTTGTAGACCATTATTTTCTGGTGAAAGAATGTATTCGTTCCAGCATGACGCAAGAATAGAACCCACAGTCGGCTTACACACTTCACAACCGTAACCTTGACCGTATTTAGCCAGTAGGTCCTTGAAGGTTTTAATGCCTTCAACACGAATAAGGTGGAAAAGCTCTTGGCGAGAATATTCAAAATGTTCACAAAGATGGTTCTTAACTTCCATGCCCTGTTTTTTCAATTCTGAGTTTAATACTTGAGTAATCAGTGGAATGCAACCACCACAACCCGTACCAGCACCCGTTTCAGCTTTTATCGCACCAATGGTGCAATGCCCAGCGGCCACTGCATCTGCAATATCAGATTTCTTAACATCGAAACAAGAACAAACTTGCGCCGTTTCTGGTAAGGCATCAACACCTAACCCTACTTTTTCGCCACCTGCATGTGCAGGTAAAATCAATGAATCAGGGTGTTTCGGTAATTCGATATCATTTAATGTGTATTGTAATAAATCGCTGTAGCTTTCTGTATCACCTACCAATACTGCGCCTAATAGATGTTTGCCATCTTCAGAAACAATAATACGTTTGTAGACAGAGGTGTTTTCATCTAAATAAACATAACTTTTACAGTTTGGTGTACGGCCATTAGCGTCACCGATACTACCAACATCAACACCTAACAATTTTAGTTTTGCGCTCATATCGGCGCCCGTGAATTCATTATCACGGCCTAAAATATTATCCACAGCGACTTTAGCCATGTTGTAACCCGGTGCCACTAGACCAAAGAATTTTTCATTCCAAGAAGCACACTCACCAATTGCGTAGATATCAGGATCAGAGGTCTGACAACGATTATCAATGGTGATACCACCACGACGACCTGTTGCTAAGCCACATTGTTTTGCCAGTTTGTCTTGCGGGCGGATACCCGTTGAGAAAACGATAAAGTCGATTTCTAATTCAGTTCCATCAGCAAACTTCATGGTATTACGTGCAGTTTCACCGCCAACTACGATTTCTTGGGTATTTTTACCCGTATGTACGTTTACACCAATGCTTTCGATTTTATTACGAAGCATCTGACCGCCCTGTTGGTCTAATTGCTCAGCCATTAATACAGGTGCAAATTCAATTACGTGTGTTTCAACACCCAGTGCTTTAAGTGCACCAGCGGCTTCTAGCCCTAATAAACCACCACCGACAACTACACCATTTTTACTACGGCGTGCTGTTGCTTCAATGGCGTTAAGATCTTCAATAGTACGGTAGACAAAACAGTCTTTGCTCTCATTACCTTTAATAGAAGGTACCCAAGGGTATGAACCGGTTGCCATGATTAATTTATCGTAATAAACAGCACGGCCAGTTTGAGAGTGAATCACTTTTTCTTGGCGATTAATGGTTAAAGCACGCTCACCAATCAATACATTAATATTGTGTTTTTCGTAGAAACCTTCTTTTACTAAAGAAAGTTCATCTGCGGTATGATGAGAGAAATACGAGGAAAGATGAACACGATCGTAAGCGACACGTGACTCTTCACAAAAAGCGGTGATCTCGAATTGCTCTAAATCGGCTTTTTCAACAAAGTCTTCAATAAAGCGATGACCAACCATGCCATTACCAATAATCACTAATTTTTGTTTACTCATAGTACCCTCAATCAAATAACTGAATTTTTTAATTGAGGCTATATTACTAAAATGTAATTTAATTACATTGATGGACATCAAATGAAGTTACATAAATGCAACAAAACGGCCTTTTTCGGATAAAAAACAGCCAGAAACCCGTAACAAAAACACAACAAATCGACACTTTTATTTAAACAAACAACATACAAGCAACATTTTTACGTTTTAAAATTACACTTTGACGAGAATGGGTTACAAATATGAACAACTTTGGTTACAAAATTTTAATAAGTGCATGCCTACTAGGTCAGAAAGTTCGTTATGACGCCAAAATTAAAAACCTACAAGACCCTCTACTCGCAGAATGGTTAGCTGCAGGTATTGTATTACCCGCTTGCCCGGAAGTATTAGGCGGTTTACCAACACCTCGCCCGGCAGCCGAGATAATGGTTAATGGCAGAATAAAAACGGCTCAAGATGAAGATGTCACTGAGGCTTTCGAGCAGGGAGCAGAAAAAACATTAGCACTTGCCTTAAACACAACATTAAAATAGCGATTTTAACCGAGCGAAGTCCCTCTTGTGGCAGTAGCGAAATATACGATGGTAGTTTTTCTCGAAGAGTTATTGAGGGGCAAGGTCAAACAACCACCTTGTTACGTGACAATGGAATTTTTGTGTTTAATCAGTTTCAATTGCAAGATGTTAAAAATAAACTTAGTTATTTAACATAACTACCCAGGTAGGTAGTTATGTGTAGTTGATAAATATTGTATGGTCCAATGAAAAAATGGGGACCAAAATGAAATACATTATTATTAGCGTGACGATTCTATTTTCAGTCGCTTGGTATTGGATACAATCACATAATTCCACGCATATCCAAACGACAAAAGTACAAATACATGGGAAAGTACAGGGCTTACAAGGCACAGTAGTGCTTAATATTGAAGATAAGTTTTTAACACTTAGCCCCTATGATCGATTCACTTTTCAGCTGCATACTTCATCTAAAGAAGAGTTAAACATGCAAGTTATTGATCAGCCTAAAGATCAACACTGTGCAATAGCAAAAAGAAAGGCTGCACACGATCGAATGATACTAAGAATATTATGTAAAGGCATCCCTCAACCGATTTCAAATGGCTCAGTAGTCAGTTTATAGTGTTTATTTTAGTGCTGTTTTTTTAGACTCTATACGTATTATTATCTCTTTTTTACGCTTATCCGTTGCTTGTCCCCACTCTTTTATCTCTTCTAAACTGCGTAAACAGCCCATACAAACATCTTTTTGATTTAAACAACAACTGCCCACGCAAGGACTCTCTACTTTATTCATTTTTGACTCTTTAAATTTATACCCACATTCAGAATTGAGTGTGACTTCTGCATCCGTTACACTGCGCTACAATTTTATAACAATAACAGAGAGAGCTCATATGTTTATTATTCGTTGGATTTTAGGCCGCATTATTTTAGTGCTTAACTTTATCTTTAGCCCTAAAAAACTAAAACGTGAAAGCTCTGCACAACAAGCCGTTGATGCACAAACTCAATCACTACAATTATACCAATACGAAGCTTGCCCATTCTGTGTGAAAGTACGTCGTGATATTCGCCGTAAAGGCCTTAATATCAATACGATTGATGCAAAAAATGCAGATCATAAAGCGCAGTTATTAGCACAAGGTGGCAAAGTGCAAGTACCGTGTTTACGTATTGAAGAGGGTGACAAGGTAAGTTGGATGTACGAGTCATCTGCCATTAGCAATTACCTAAACGAGCGCTTTGCATAAAGCCTATCCATACAACTTCAAGATGCAAAGTCAGCAAGGAAAGTTGTGCCTAGATACTAGGCATAAAATTGAAGCCTAGTCATTCTAAGTCGATATTTTATAACGACGTAGATGAGTGCAAGTTACCTTGCCCTACGGGGCGCAAGCTCGCTTATTATTCAACCATGGCAGCCCAGTGTTACAACAAGCGAAAAGTGAATAACAATAAGGGAGTAACGTCTTTTTTTAATCCTACCGTTAGAAGGTTCACGTAGTTAACATTCGATAGGTTACCTCATGTTGTGCCTTGCTCTGGTTATCGAGCTTGTGCCTGACAAAGCATCTTGAAGTAGCATGGGTATATATAACGGGTTATTGATAGATGAATAACCCATTTATTTTTATTTAGCGGAAAACTGAAGTAATAACTGCTTGTTATCATCGTAAAAATAAAGTGTTTCACCCTCCTCTTTTACCAACCAGTTAGTCACTTTAGGTAACGCGCTTAAGAAGTAAGTTTCCACTTCCATTAACTGCTCACAATACTTAGAAGATGCAATAAACTGATTAAATACGATGGTACTTTGATCAACTTGATATCCTCCTTGAAACTTATTACACCCTCCGCTACCAAACGCATACTGCTTTTTCATATCAAAAATAATATACGCTTCGCTGCTTTCTTTGGTTTGTAATAACCAACGTTTATTGGCCAATAGTTTATCCACATCAAGCAGGATTGGCATAGGTGTTGGCTGAATAATCTCTTCTACTATCGCAGTGGGGGCTACGCTGGGGGTAATAATTATTTTTGCGCGTGGTATCACCGGTATTTGTAGATCAATATTAAGAGGCTGTTTTAAGTCGGCACGTGTTAAAGGTAATAGACCTTTATTCACAAATAAAACGTCCTGTTGATGAGTTACTTTTACGCGTAACTGGTAAATGCCCACATTTGCTAAAGATTTACTTAAAACAGGTAAGCTAAAATGCTGTGGGAATTGCGTAAAATCATTACTTTCAGAGGCAGCTAAAATAGCAAATTTACTCTCCCCTTGTTCACGAGACTCTAGGCTTAATTTAAAGCTTGTTCCTGGTTTAATTTCTATCGACGAATCATAATTTAACACCCCTTTAATCGTTTCCGACTTAGGGATTTGATATAACGCATAACCTTCGGCCAGCGCAACGGCGATGACAATTGCAATCAGGACCCAGTACAACTTTTTCATATTAAGCCTCACTTTATCAACCAATACAGTAAGCAAAGCGTAGTGCATGACAGGGCAAGCGCATTATAAATGCGATTAAACAATTTAAATAAATTCAAAAGAAATTAACCACGAAGGCACGAAGAAAAAGAAGGTTAAAGAGCAAATTGAATTTTTGCTCTTGGTTTCTTCGTGTTCTCTGTGGAACGAAGTGGCTTCGTGGTCGTTTTTTATTAAAATAATAGGGAACAACGCGATAGCAATACGTATTTTGGAGTGCTAAAAGCATTTTCAATTATAATGCACTTGCCATGTAGTGCATGAGGATAACTAGTAATGAGAAAGCTTTAAATACGCTCTGAGGCTGACAATATTAAAATACCATTATAAGTACGTCTATTTTAGGAGAGAGCGGATGTGCAGTCGGCATAATTAACCATTTGTGGTTAATTATGCCGATAAAGAGTGGGTATCTGCTTCTGTTATCCGAGCGAACAACAGGGGTGCTTATTAATGACTATGGCTATGTTTTAGAAAGCTCTTTGGTACTAATTCAGCAATAAAACAGCGTGCGCCACGGCGTAATAATGAACTGAAGTAGAGTACTAAAATAACAGCCAAACTGATCATCTGCCAGAGGCCGTAATCAGTAATATTTTGCTCAAGCCATGCTGGTGAAAGCACATTAATATATTGATTTAATAACAGTCCGGTTAAAAAAGCGCCCGCGGTCATCAACATCGCCAAACTCATAGCGGCGAAAAATCCCTGTTGTTTGCTGAGTGTTTTTAATAGTTCCAGACTTATTGTTGGCGCAATTAAGAAGAAAGCAATCGCAGCACCAGGAGACAAACCAGCCATTAGCAACACAGCAAGCACCGGGGTAATACCCGTGGCACAAAGTGCAAACGGGAAAGCAATAACAATCATCACCAAAACTTGTAACCATAATGCTTGTTCAAAGAATGACCATGCTGGCGAAGTTGATAATGTAGCAGCCAGTGCCCAACCTAATAAAACCCAAGGTGCAGTGTGATCAAGCTGATGCTGATAACCTTGTTTAATAGCACTAATAAAGCGTGAAGTGGGTTTACCACCCTGACAGCTATGCGCAGCAATCAAAGAGATAGGTGTTTTAAAGTGTCGCCCTAATAACCACGCAATAGAAAGCGCAAAAATGGCAGCTAAACTAAGGCGTAATAACAACATTTGCTCGCCTAATAAAGGCAGAGAAATAAGCAATGCATCAAAACCAATAATCGGTGTTGCGATTAAAAATGCTGTCGCGAAGGTTTGATTTGCGCCTAATTGCAGTAGTTGCTGATGCATTTTACTGGCACTTGGTGAGCACACAGGTAAAGGCAAACCATAAGTTACCCCTTTCAAACTATCGGCAAAGAAGTTTTGACTGCCCTGCATCGGCATAATAGAAAATTTCGGTTTAAAATAATGCATTAACGCACTTAAGAAGTAGGCGAATAACAACATCGGTGCGCTATATAAAGCAATTTTAGTCACATTAATAAGCGTTAGCGCTGTATTAGAACGATGCTCGTCTTCTGCCACTTCAGTATGTGATTGATGATCATGCCCTTCATGGCCAGCCTCTTCGTGCGCTTCATGTTCTGCATCGTCATGATCATGTCCCTCATGGCCCGTTTCTTTGTGCTCTACAGCATCATGATCATGTCCTTCATGACCTGCTTCTTCGTGATCTTCATGCCCTACAGCATCATGATCATGTCCTTCATGGCCTGCTTCTTCGTGCGCTTCGTGTCCTACAGCATCATGATCATGTCCTTCATGGCCTGCTTCTTCGTGCGCTTCGTGGCCTACAGCATCATGATCATGTCCTTCATGGCCCGCTTCTTCGTGCGCTTCATGTCCTACAACTTCATGATCATGTCCTTCGTGGCCAGCTTCTTCGTGATTAATCGCCACGATTGAATGAGTTTCATGTGTCGCCTCATGATCGTGGTTATGTTCTATATAACCTAACCAATGTGGTAATAACACAGCAGCTAAAACAATAAGACCTAAAATACTACCAGCCCCCGCAGCATAACGATTTTCTGCTTGTTCTTCTTTTTCTGCTTCGTCATGAGAATGAGAGTGTTTTTTCTTATTAAGATAAGGACGATGCAATACCACGTGCATGATCGAGCCCATAACAAAGGCTTGGAACCATGTCACTAATTCGCCATCTAACTGCGCAAAAGAATAATCAGCAAACAGCGCACCACCTATGGTTGCCAGAGACATACAGGCTAAAATAACTAAGGGTAAAGTACGTCCGTACTGTGGGCGTAATAACCACCAAACCGTTAACCCAACAGGAAAACGATGCAATAAAACACCTAACGCCAGCAGCCATGCAGTATGGTCACCCGTTTCCACTAATAACGCAGAGCCATCAATCGTTGCATGTAAAACAAGGCCTAAAACACCTAAGAACAGGGTTGTTTGGTGTGCTTGATTAGCAACTTTGTGGAAGTATTTTTCTATCCAGCTTGGTATTAACAAACCGATCGCCATTAATAGCAAAACGATTAAGCCACCGCTGTGTAATAGTTCGGGAAGAATGTGGAAAAGCACTAAACCAGAGATAGTGACAAAAATAAACGCATCAAGGAAGTCTAACCAACCCGGCTGGCGCTGAAATAAGCGATAAGTAATAGGCCCAAGAAACAGGGCTAGGACACTCAAAAACAGCAACATAATAATACTCTCAACCAAATTAGCTAAAAAAAAGATTGTTATAATATAACACTCTTTGTTTAGGGTCTAGCGATTGAGGGTTATTGTTGTTTAAACACCGTTTGTGGCGGGTATGCATGGACTTTATTGTAAAATTATAATTGACCGTAACAGATTAATTTTATTGTAGAAAATATCTAAATAATTTTTATTTGAGCCATAAATAAAAGGGTTAACAAAAATAAAAACGACGAAATAGCTATCCACTGAAATAAAGGGCTAAGTCCTGTCATAAGTTTCTCCTAAAACGTAAGTGATATTAATTATCAATCACAATATATCTATAAATATTAACAGTCAACAAAAATACAATACGTACCATTAAGATTGAGATACTTATTAACCGAGATCAAGGTCTCTAACAATGTTTATTTTTGATGTAAACCAAACAAAAATTTCACTGGAAGAAATAATGTCATCAGTACGCCAAGTTATTAGCGAATTTATTCATCGAGGCGATATAAAACCAGAGCAGGTTAACAATGCCTTAATCTGCACGCAGGTATCGCCTAATACACACAGTTGGTTTAAGTTTATCGACCGATTATTACTGAGCTTAGGTGTCTTAGCGCTTGGTTTTGCGGCACTGTTTTTTATTGCCTATAACTGGAATGAATTTGGCCGTTTTGCAAAGTTCACGCTCGTAGAAGTACTACTTGTAGGATCTGTCTTTGCTTATTGGCGAGCACCTAAAAACAGCTTCAATGGGCAAATCTGCTTATCATTAAGTGCCCTATTTGTGGGTGTGTTAATGGCCTTTTTTGGGCAAACCTATCAAACCGGTGCTGATCCGTGGACCCTGTTTTTTTATTGGGCAATGCTAATTACCCCTTGGGTTATTATCGCCCGCTTTGCCTCACTGTGGTTAAGTTGGCTTGCCTTACTCAATATCGCGCTTAGCCTTTATACCGACAGCTTTGGTTCTCCTTGGCCCTTTATGTTTGATGCAAGACATGAGCACTTCCTGACTATTTTTATTCTCAATAGTTGTGCACTCATTGTATTAGAGCTCAATAACACACGTTTTGATTATTTATCACCACGATGGATTGCACGCACGATTGCTACTTTAAGTGGCTTTATGATCACCCTCTCTTACTTTGAAAATATTACCTCATCAAGAGATACAAGCGACTTACCCTTGATATTGTGGCTTAGCTTTATGATTGCTCTTTTAATCGTTTATCGTTATCTGAAAAAAGACTTATTTATGCTCGCGGGAGGCTGCTTCTCAAGCATTGTGATTATCACCACGCTGTTTATTCATAAAACCAGTAATCATCTAAATGGCGGTTTATTGTTATTAACTGCGCTAGTCATTATTGGACTCACTAGCTTAGCGGCTTTGTGGCTGAAAAAAGTGCATAAGGAGATGTCGCTATGAATATCCAACAAAAAACATGGCAACAACTACAACAAAAAAATATCGTCTCGGGTGAATATCAGGCCAACGAAACGGTTTATTCACCTTGGTTTGTAAAATTATTATTAGCCTTTTCTGGCTGGGTCGCCTCATTATTTATATTGGGCTTTTTCTTACTTACGTTACATGATGCCATTAGTGATAGTGTTGCTTGTTTCTTAATTGGGTCTGGCTTTATTGTACTGGCCTACTTTTTATTAAGAAGTAATCCGCACGAGTTTCTAGAGCACTTAATGTTAGCAACAAGCCTTGCAGGCCAAGCGTTGATTGCATGGGCATTATTCGCCAATAACTGGGCATCGTCACCGTTAGTAAGCTGGCTTATATTGTTTGCATTACAAAGTGTATTAGCGATTTTCATGCCTCATTACATACATAGGGTTTGTTCCGCTTTGTTTGCTAGCATCGCATTAATAATCAGTTTTCATTACCTGCAGATTTCCCTGCTAAGTAGTGCAACCTTGCTCTTTGCAGTGACAACATTAGTGCTAAATGAATGGCGATTCCCTCGATACCAACCATCATTTGAAGCGCTCAGTTACGGTATTGTGATCGTGCTGATTGCACTACAAGCCTCTAACACACTGGGTTATGAAATAACTTACTGGCTGAGTGAGCATAATGGAGAGCAAACAATTAACCATTATTTAGATGAAACATTATTACTGCTGGTTATGCTTTACCTCGTGATCACGCTCATTAAACGCAGTGCGATGGCGTTTTCCCTGCTTAGCCGTATAACAATTATTGGTACAACGATCTGTTTTTGCTTGTTATCGATGCAAGCGCCGGGCATTACCGTCGGCTTGGCTATTTTAGTGCTGGGTTTTTCCAATAGTAATAAAGTATTACAAGGGTTAGGCACCTGTGCTTTGCTCTATTATATTGGCAGTTATTATTATTTATTAACCTTCACCCTACTGCAAAAATCGGCCAGCTTATTAGTCGTCGGTTTATTCCTGTTATTACTGCGTTACCTTTTATTAACCTTCGCCAACCCACTAAAACCAGGAGTGAACAATGAGGCATAAACTCGTCATCATGATGTTAGTGGTTATTCTCGCTGTCATTAATTTTTCAATTTATAACAAAGAACAACACCTAAAACATGGCCAAACTGTGTATTTAGAATTAGCGCCTGTTGATCCTCGCTCACTAATGCAAGGCGACTATATGGCATTACGTTATGTTGTCAGTAATGCTCTTTATAAGGCGTTACCCAAAAACAAAGAAGAGCGAGAATGGCGACAATCTATCGAAGCACATGATGGAAAAATTGTAGTCAGTTTGGACTCGAAAAACATCGCGACTTACCAACAAATTCACCAAGGTGAGCCACTACAAGAAAATGAGTTAACGCTGAATTACCGCGTGCGTGATAATAAAATAAAGATAGCCAGTAATGCGTTTTTCTTTGAAGAAGGGACAGCTAAAGCTTATGAAAAAGCACGTTATGGCGAGTTCAAAGTGACGGCACAGGGTGAACTGTTATTGAATGCGATGTTTGATGAAAACTTAACCCTTATTGCACCACAACAGGCCCCGCATAATAATACTTCGCCTACTGACTCTTAGCTATTTTGCATCGATTCATTAACAGGTAATCGCCATGAAATAATCGTGGCGATTAAAATAAACAGACAAGAAACCACTAAACAAGCCTGCAAGCCAAAACTCACAAATACCCAACCTGATAATAGTGTACCGATCAGTCTGCCCATCGCATTAGCCATATAATAAAAACCAATATCTAATGAAACGCCCTCTTTTTGCGCATAACTCACAATCAAATAACTATGTAATGAAGAGTTAATGGCAAATAAACCGCCAAAGAGGAACAAACAAGCGATCACCAACCAAACTGAAACAGTAAGGCTGATAAGCACTAATAATGGCGTAAAGGTTAATGCAAGCGCCCAAAATGCAGCATGTTTTCCATTTGGAACTCGTACTGATTTGTTATCCGATTTTTTTCCAGCTGTTAAGTAAGGCGCGATAGATTGAATGCCGCCATAAACAATAATCCATGCTGCAATCAAAGCGCCAATAGACCAGGAATTCCACCCATAAGTTTCACTGAAATAAACAGGTAATGCCACCACAAACCAAACATCTCTGGAAGCAAACAAAAATAGTCGGGCAGCCGAAAGACGATTAATAGCAGGACTTTTTGAAAACAGCTCTTTGAATTTTATCTTACGTTTAACACGCCCAAGATCCTGCTTTAATAACAGCAAACTGCAGATGAAAACCACCAATAACAGAGCCGCCATCAATAACATCGCAGATTGGAATCCAATTAAAGTCAATAACAAACCACCCAAAAAGAAACCAATGCCTTTCAGAGTATTTTTAGAGCCGGTTAAAATGGCAACCCATTTATATAACTGCCCTTGATTATCGTCTGTTACAAATAACTTAATGGCACTTTTAGCGCTCATTTTATTGAGATCTTTAGCGATACCCGAGAAAGCTTGCGCTAACATCACCCAAGCAATACTTAAATATTCACTGGGTAAAGCCAACATCAACAAAGCAATGACCTGTATAAACAGGCCAATGTTCATGGTGCGGTTAAGACCCAGTTTTGCGCCTAACCACCCTCCTAGTAAATTAGTGATAACACCAAAAAACTCGTAGAAAATAAACAACAAAGCAACTTGCAGTGCATCGTAACCAAGCTGATGGAAATACAGCACCACCAACATACGTAACGCGCCATCCGTTAGCGTAAATGCCCAATAATTCCCGGTAATAACCAGGTATTGTTTTAATTCACTAGAGAGGTTTTTAAAAATATTATTTATCTGATAGACCAACAGTTCTGACTAATTCGGCAGTACGTGTTGCATAGCCCATTTCGTTATCGTACCAAGCGTATATTTTCAACATGCGTTTACCAACCATCATAGTGGATAAGGTATCTATAACCGTAGAGCGTTGGTCTCCGCGGTAATCAATCGACACTAATGGTTTTTCTTCAAAACCAAGAATGCCTTTAAGTTCGTTTTCAGAGGCGCTTTTTAGAAACGCATTCACTTGCTCAGCCGTTGAATCTTCTTTTAGGTTAAAGATGATATCGGTTAATGAAGCGTTCGCCAGTGGGGCGCGCACTGCATGACCATCTATTTTACCCGCTAATTCAGGGAATATTTCTACGATAGCTTTTGCTGAACCTGTGGTGGTTGGAATCAAACTCATGCCACAAGCACGGGCACGGCGTAAGTCTTTATGGGGCGCATCTAAGATAGTTTGTGTATTGGTTAAATCATGAATCGTTGTAAAAGCGACCTGCTCGATACCAATTTTTTCATTAATGACTTTAATAACAGGCGCTAAGCAGTTGGTTGTACAAGAAGCTGCTGTTACAATTTTATGCAACTCAGGCTGGTAAATATCATCATTAACACCCACTACGATATTAGCAATGCCATCAGCTTTAACGGGTGCGGAAACAACAACACGTTTTACGCCTTGGTCTAAATAAGTTTGTAATAAAGCAGCATCACGATTAACACCTGTTGCTTCAATCACGACGTCACAGTCAGACCAGTCTACTTGCCCTATTTCGCGCTGTTGTGTGCACTTGATTTTCTGCTCGCCAATCACGATTTGTTGCTGATCACTATCAACTTGGTGATGCCAACGGACCTTGAATTGAATCAAACTCTAACAAATGTGCAAGTGTTTTAGCGTCACCGGCAACATCATTAATTAAAACAAACTCTAACTCAGGCCAATCATAGGCTGCGCGTAATGCGAGACGACCAATACGACCAAAACCGTTAATACCTACTTTAATTTTCATGTTTAAATCCTTTCATTTATTTTAAATTCTATTAACAACAACTATTCGGGCGATCTGTCATTGCACTTAGTTTTGTTTTATTTTATTTTCAGTCAACAACGACTCGCTGTCGGCGCAAGACTCTGCAATCACTTGTAACATCCAACTTTTCAGCTCTGGGTTTAAGCGGTAATAAACCCACTGTTTTTGTTTTCTATCGAGTAATAACCCCAAGCGTTTTAATTGCGCTAAATGGCGGGATATTTTCGGCTGGTTATCTTCTACTGACGCCATTAATTCACAGACACACAGCTCGTTTTCTAAATGAATGAGCATCACTATCTTTAAACGTGTGACATCTGAAAGAGCTTTAAAAAACTGAATCGCTTGCATTACAATATACATTCCCTAATTCGCACATATGAAAAAACGCATATATAAGCTGGAAATATATACTATCTGTCATTTATGACAAGTAGATGACGATCAAAGAAGAAGGAAATAGCGAGTTGTAACTGCTTAGGTAGAAGCAATTACAACGGAATGAAGTTTAAAGTTTACTCGCGAGGTTATGCAAATAGTCACGATGACAAGCATGTGTAAACGCATTGGGACGTAAGCGCTGAATACGTTTCATCAAAGGTTCTATTTTTTCGCCACGCTCTAATAATATCTGCGCAGAGATAAGCCCCGTACGGCCTGATCCACCTTTACAGTGCACGGCAATACTTTTACCTTGCTCAATTAAACGATGTATTGCAGGACCTGCTGTTTTCCACTCGCTTGAAAATGGCGCTTCTGGTGCTTCGTCATCCACGATAGGAAGATGAAACCACGACATACCTTTCGCTTTAATGGACTCGCCAATATCAGACAGATTGTTTTTATCTAATTCTGCTTGGGTCATAAAAGTAAGAATGGCTTGCGCACCCGCTGCTTTTATTTCATTTAATGAAGTAGTTAGATCGGCTTCTTTAGTACCAGGACAAGGCGTTAAAATTATTTTTGCATCGCTATTTTTAATCGCGAGTGTAAAAAGGGGATGAACTGACATATTGATAACCTATATAAATGACTGATATAAAAAAGCAGGCCGATGCCTGCTAGTTAATATTACCGCTTTTTTATTACACCTTGACGACATCAGTCGCCGTGTCTGTTGCAAATAATAATCCTTGGCGATAATAGTTATTGGCTTCCTCAAACCTTTCTTGCTCTTCAAGTAAACGTGCAACTAAAGCAAAGTCATCAGCATTAAGCTCTGTTTGTAAACTCAGCTGTAAATGCTTAATGGCTGCGATAGGATTGTTTTCTTTTAATTTCAGCTTCGCTAATGCTTGGTTAATCAAACCACTATCCGCGCCTTTATTCAGCTTTTTCTCTAATAACATAATCAGCGGATAATGATCCGTCACTACGATTTTATCCAAATAAGCTAATAACGGCAGCGAGAACTGCTTATTTAATTTTTCAAGGAGAAGCGCCTGAGCATGTTTACCATTATCGGTTGCGATATACGCATCTAATAGCGCTTTTTGATAATTTAATTCTTTACGCATCCAGCGAGGTGCTTGTTTATCCCAAAATAATTTTAAGCTGTCTGCATTGTCTGCGGCTAACTGCTTAAAGAAATGTTGGTGAGCATTTAACTCAACCGCAGCAAATTCAAGCGCGTTATAGTTTAATGTTTTACGCTGCTCATTTAATACTTTAATGTATCTTTTCCACTCACTTAAAGCGGGATAAATATCTAAATACAGTTGTGCGATACGTTTATTATTAGGAAATTTCAGCGCTAATTCACGCAAGGTCGCCAGTGCATTTTCGTATTGTTTAACGTCAAGCTGTAGTTCAACCCAAACAAGACCCACCGCAAGCTGTGCGCCTTTATTACTTTCACAAGCCAGTAATAAATGATCATCACGCTGATCGTATAAACCTTGCAGGTGTGCCGCTTTTGCCGCTGCAATATAGGTCAACGCCGGGGCTTCACTACGTTCTGCTGATTGTAAAAGCAGTTTATGTGCCTGTTTATTTTTACCTTCAAACAACGCCCACATGCCTAATAAGCTGTTTTTCTGTGCTTTCTTGGTTTTACGTTGCCCAAGCCAGCCGCGCGTGACCTTACTCATCGATAACAAACGACGTAAAATCCACTCCGCAAGCAACAATAAAAAGTAGAAAATTACTGCAATAAACCCGGCATTAATAATCGTCGTTTCATAGGTTGTGTAACTATCAAAAGAGATAAGAATGTAACCTTTGTTACCACTAATTTCAGGCCCTAAAATCAATCCTGCAATAAGGGCTGAAATAATCAAAATCATTCTAAACATGATATTTCTCCTATTTCAGCGTTGAGCTAGCAAGTGATTTTTGTAAACGCTGTTCTATGACACGTTCCAATAACGGTGCGCTTTTTAATTGATCTGGATATTTTATCGAGACTTTACGTTTACTTAGGCGTTTTATCGACTTGTAAAAATGACCTGTCTCGTTATCTTTCAAATCATAATAATTATTCAGTAATGTCAGCGTATTCTCTAATGCAATGTCATAGACATCCTGCTGCTCACGGTAAATAGCAAACTCAGCCTTTGCTAAGTTATTGCGTAGATGCTCTTGTAAGTACCAGCTTTGCTCAGGTGAAAGTAATGCTTTAATTTTCGATTCACGTTTATTAACGGTAATGAAACTATCAACAAATACATTCCAAGATTTAATTAAATTGTCATCCCACTCATTAATATCCGTAGAAACTTCTGTGGCTTTATTTTCATCAGCATCGGGCATGATTAAACTGGTTGAACGTAGTTTATCAACACGGCGTTCGAGACTTGTTAGCGCTAAAATAACGCCATCAGGGTCACGCTTAGGCAATGCTTCTAGGGCATTGATGTCTTCAAGTAGTGCACCACGTAACGGGCTTAAACTTGCATCGTTAAGTTCAACAATGCGTTGGTCAGCGGCAATTAATAATGAGATAGCTGTTTTTATGTCTTTTTCTAACCAAATTTTTCTACCGGTTAGCGTCAATAGGTATTCAACTTCCGCTAAAATCCAATCGTTAGGGTGACGTATATTGGTGGCTGCAAAACTGCGTTGTAAAGATTGAATATCTGTCTTAGAAATTTTGTTATCGTTATTCGCTTGCTGCAGTTGCAAAGTCACTTTTTCAAGTTGTGCTTCTAAGGTGGTTTTAATTTTTATGGTTTGGCGAAGCTGGCTGCTTTGTTCAGAGGATTGTGCGTTTAATTGAGTCGTTAACTCGGTTAACTGGACTTGTTGAGAGGCAACAGAGGCTTTATTTTGCTTATAAATAGTGAATGCAAAAAGCGCACATGCCACAATTAAAATCAGAGATAATAAACCACTAAAGAGTGCGATTCTCTGGGATCTAATGCCCTTTTGTTTAGCACTTAACGGCGTTTTTTTATTCTCTATCTTATTTTCAGTATCGGTCATAACTACCCTCATCAGTAAAATAATCAATAATCTTTTGATTTGATATACTTGGCAATAGCTCTGTTTTTTGAAAACCTAAAGCAATTGCATGTTCTAAAATACGTTCACTTGCAGTAAAAATAGTGAGTGACAATAACCAATTTTTATCGTCTTTGGCTACTATTATTAACTGCTCAAGCAACTCTACACTGCTGATAATAGCACCATTAATTGCTAGCTGTTGCCATTTCTGGATACTCGTTGATCTGGAAAAGTTAATAGCAACACGCTGATATGATTCATAATAATCAACACTTGCCCCGCGTGCAATTAACTCTTCTTTTAAAAATTCTCTACCACCAACACCACGTAAAATTAATATCGAGCGATTTTTCAGTTGTTGTAATTGTGAAAGTGCTAGCAAACCTTCGCTATTAAAGGTTTCACAGGGAAGAAAAACAGATTGCCCCACCTTTTGCGCTAATAACGATTTGGTTGACTCTCCAACGGCTAGATAACGGGCTAACGGCCATTGCTCCCCTTTCAATACACGATCTGTATATTCAACGGCATTGGCACTAATGGCAATAATGTCGTCGTACTTTTTGTGGAATGGGTAAAGAGAACTTGCCACTGCTTTTATTTCAAGCAATGGCTGAGCAAGACTATAAATGCCCTGCTCATTAAGTAAATCAGCCAAGCGTTTTGCATGGGGTGCAAAACGCGTGATCAATAAACGCGGTTTAGGCATTATCTCTATATACTTCTTCAAGGATTTCTTTGGCGCCACAATCTAATAGTTGCTGTGCTAAGTAAAGTCCCATCTGCTCTGCATCTTCTGGCTTTCCTGTTATCTCTTTACGGATAATCGTTTTGCCATCAACACTGCCCACTAAACCACGTAAAAACAGACCTTCATCGGTAAAGATAGAATAACTACCAATCGGCACCTGACAACCACCTTGAAGCGCAAGGTTCATCGCACGCTCTGCTGTTACTCGCTGACGAGTAGGGATATGCTCAAGTGATTTTAATAGAGTGATCGTTTGCTCATCATCCAACCTACATTCAATACCTACAGCGCCTTGACCTACTGCGGGCAAACTCACTTCAGGCTCAATAAAGCTGGCAATACGCTCATGCATATCTAGGCGCATCAGTCCTGCCGCGGCCAAAATAATCGCATCATACTGTCCTTCGTCTAATTTACGTAAACGTGTATTCACATTACCGCGTAAATCGTTAACAATCAGATCAGGTCGACGCTCAAGAAGCTGACATTGACGACGAAGACTACAAGTCCCCACAATCGCGCCCTGTGGTAATTCATCAATAGAAGTAAAGTTATTAGAGACAAAGGCATCACGTGGGTCTTCGCGCTCACAAATAACCGTCAGGCCTAACCCTTCAGGAAAATCCACAGGTACATCTTTCATTGAGTGAACGGCAATATCAGCACGCCCTTCTAACATAGCGACTTCAAGCTCTTTTACAAAAAGTCCTTTACCGCCAACTTTAGCCAATGGCGTATCTAGAATAATATCGCCCTTGGTTTTCATTGGTAATAACTCAACGATTAAATCAGGGTGAAACTTCAAAAGCTCAGCTTTTACAAAGTTAGCTTGCCACATAGCAAGTGGGCTGTGTCGAGTTGCAATACGGATTGTTTTTGTAGTCATGAGATCTCTTAATAAAGATAATGAAAATCAGAATATTAAAGCAGAGTATAAGAGAATTAGTGAGGCTTTAAAAGGGGGATTCTACGGCAACAAGATATACCGCTATTAAAGTAAGTCTATTCTAAAGGTCTCATTCAAAACTTTGCCACAGCGCTGTTTAAATGTTCTCAACATAGGTCAGATCACTCATCAATAGCGCCTTACTTTTTATCTCATTGCATACTTTTTTGCAATGAAATCATCGCGCTTTGGTCAACATCAATAATGCTACGAGCGGGCCTATCAAGCTCAATAATTAACGTCAGCGTAATAGCAAACGCCAAGGAAAAAGGGATACGCGCCAACATCATACGCGGTTTCTGTTTGGCACCATTTTGTAATCCGCTTAATATCATCGCAAAACTAATGAGTAAAAACAGCGTCATCCAAATTGTCACCGGTATTCTGCCTTTGATAGCACGTTGAGTGCGTACGGTATGCATATCGATAACATCATTAATCGATTCAATATACATTTTTGCAGCACTACCAGAGACAAGGTCGTTAACCTTAATCGCTATTTGCCACAGCTCAATATGAATCTGCTCACTTTTAGCCATCATCTGATTAACCACAAGTGCATCATCAACACCAACTAAACGAATATTTGTATACTCTTTAAGTAGTTTTTTGGATTGTAACCTGAGAGGCTGGGGGATTAAATCAGAACGTAGATAAGCAGTGCCAATGCTATTACTTTCTTGAACAACAAGTTGTTTACGCGCGTCTTGACGACCGGCAGACATATTAAAGGTGATCGCTAAAATAAAGGCGAGCAGACTTGCAACGCCTGTTGCCATGGTGCTCAAGCCATCGTTGGGTTTTTCTTTAAAGGCTTGTTTTCCGACTAAATAACCCACTTCAAGCATCAAAAGTATTAATAACACTAGCAGCATTAACAAAAGCCATAGCGGTAAGTTATCAAACTGATTAATGTTATACATATATCACCCAAAGCAAAGCAAAATAGAAGAGAGATAAGTATTGACCATTTTTAACTTGTTTCTGTATAGATCCTTCAATTTGTTTACTGCGTCACTTAAATCAAGCGCTGAGATATAAGAATAATGTTTGATATGAGAGAAGAAAACATAGATAGAGTAAATAGAAAAATGGCGGTGTATAAGTATTTTTTGTGCTGAGGGTTTTATTGAAATGTTGAAACGTTGAGTATCTGAGGAGGAATTATTTTATTACAGGCAAAGGAAAGGGCTGCCTGGGCTGCCCTAAGTTTAGTCACTCTATCCAATCCGTGATAGTTGATGCTCCCTGCTTGCATCCATTTGACTAATTGCCGTTCAAGGCATCCACTTCCCAATCCATTGGGCTCTTCCCTTTGTACATCCATATAAGATAAACATCATGTCTATCAATCATCTCCCTGTCCTTAGGAGGTGTCCTTCACTTGTCATCCTGACTAATAATAACCATCCTAGTTATTATATTCCCTTCATCCTGAAAGGTGTTCCTTAACTACATCCTGTAGTTTGTTCCTTTGTTTTCCTTAACAATAATAACCATCCTAGCTATTATATTCCCTTCATCCTGAAAGGTGTTCCTTAACTACATCCTGTAGTTTGTCCTTTTGTTTTCCTTAACAATAAAACATCCTGTTTTATTTCTTCTCATCCTGAGAGTGTCCAACGTGTCATCCTGACATTTGCAAAGAGTTGATTCGTTATTGTTCTACATCCTGTAAAACCGTATCTGCTCTCTACGGAACAAATAATACCTGTTTGCGCGAGAAAAATTTTACGATAAGGCATAAACAATTCAGTCCAAAGAACATCAAATAATAATATAGTCTTATTTTTCATTTAGTTACGATGTTATTGTTTTTTTGAATAGTGAAATTTATTTTATATTAGAACAATCGCCCCAACCTACAATGGTCGATCTCTCACAAGGTCATTTCAATCATAATTTCCCCCGCGAAATAAGTGTGACAGAGGTAACATGAAAAGGAGAGTAAGCTCTATTTTAAAAATAAGTTTCATTAATAATAACGAATAACCCTCTTTTATCTCTCCTTAAATTCAAATAATCAAAGCCTAAAAACGTATAAAAGTGAATGACTGATCCTTATAGAAGAGAGCATAAAACACGCTAACATTTTAAGACGCTGTACTTTAATGGTGAAAATATAAAACAGTCTCGCTAAAACACTTAACTTCTTTAACAAATCACTGATACAGGGGCTACAGAGATAACAACCGCTTAACAATTATTGCTAGCTATTCTAATGGGAAGGCATATTATTCGTGCAGTTTTTAATTTGCTATAAGGTTTTTTATGTCTGTCTACGCCAGTTTATGTTTTGTCGCGGCAGCGGCAATGTTGATTGCTTTTATCAACAGTAAGATAGGGAAGATGCAAAGCACGATTGCAATTACAGCAGGATCACTGATTCTATCGCTGATAATTATCGTTGCAGGTAAAAATGGATTTGAATCATTGGGCCATGAAGCAGCCCTACAACTCGATAAAATTGATTTTAATAGTTTCTTATTGAAAGGAATTTTAGGCTTTTTATTATTTGCCGGTGGCCTGGGTATTAAGCTGAACAATATACGAGACCAAAAATGGGAAATTACCGTATTAGCACTCGGTGCAACGTTGTTTTCAACCTTCTTTATTGGTTATGCACTGTTTTATATCTGCCAATACATCGGTTTTCAATTTGATCTAATTTATTGCCTATTATTTGGTGCGTTAATATCACCCACCGATCCTATCGCCGTATTAGCCATCGTAAAAAAACTCGATGCACCGAAACGAATATCAACACAAATAGAAGGCGAGTCACTGTTTAACGATGGTTTTGGCTTAGTCATTTTTGTTACCTTATTTGCCATTGCCTTCTCAGGCGAAAGCCCGAGCTTTGCTAGCGTTTCAGAACTGTTTTTACATGAAGCGATTGGCGGTATTATTTATGGTTTTGCGTTAGGTCTAGTATTCCATTATTTAATTAGCGCCACCGATGATCACTCCATGGAGCTGTTATTAACCATTGGTATTCCTACCGCAGGTTATGTATTTGCCGATATTATTCATGTTTCAGGACCGCTAGCTATGGTCGTTGCAGGTATCATGATTGGTAACTGGACCAGAAAAAATGGTTTCTCTAAACAGAGTAAAGAAAATTTAGACCATTTCTGGGAGTTAGTAGATGAATTCCTCAATGGTATTCTGTTTTTATTGATTGGTTTAAGCATGCTTCAATACGGATTCCATGAAGAAGATTGGATATTGATGGTTATCGCGATTCCACTGGTATTGATTGCACGCTACCTAAGTATTCGCATCTCTTATTTTGGTTTTGGATTTTTCCGTGAATATAATCCTTATTCAGTAAAAATCTTAACCTGGGGTGGTTTACGTGGCGGGTTAGCATTAGCCATGGCAATGGCGATTCCATCTGGCGTAATGATTATTCCGGAAAAGAATATTGATGTACGTGAAATCATCTTAGTGATGACCTACTCAGTGGTATTTTTCTCTATATTAGTTCAAGGCTCAACCATTACGCCATTGATCAATAAAGCAAAAGCCTACCAGAAGAAACACGAAGAAACGCAAGAGAAGTAAGACGCTGAAAGCTTGAGTGCAAGAAGGCCTGAAGGTTTAAACTAATAGCTGACGGCTTGATAGCTTGAGGTTTTAAGGTTTTAAGGTTTTAAGGTTTTAAGGTTTTAAGGTTTTAAGGTTTTAAGGTTTTAAGGTTTTAAGGTTTTAAACTGAAGGCTGACAGCTAATAGCTGACGGCTTAAAAACTTTCTTTCAGGCAATGAAAAGGGCCGCCGAAGCTGACTGAATACTTAAGCTAGTCACGTTTTTAGGGGCGTTTAACTTTCTTTCAGATATGAAAAGGGCAGCCGAAGCTGCCCTTAATTTAGTCACTCTATCCAATCCTTGATAGTTGGTGCTCCCTGCTTCGCATCCTTTTGACTATGCCTATCTAGGCTTCCTCTTCCCAATCCATTGGGCACATCCATTTATATATCCGTATAAGATAAACATCCTGTTTATCAATCATCTCCCTTTCCTTAGGGGGTGTCCTTCACTTATCATCCTGACTAATAATAACCATCCTAGTTATTATATTCCCTTCATCCTGAAAGGTGTTCCTTAACTACATCCTGTAGTTTGTTCCTTTGTCTTCCTTAACGATAAAACATCCTGTTTTATCACTTCTCATCCTGAGAATGTCCAAGTTGTCATCCTGACAATGTAATCCGCTGAAGCTTATATCCTGTAAGTGACTGCGTGTTTACGAAAGTTATAATACGATGCTAACAAAGAATTTTAGTCGACAAAAACCAATAAAAATCATTCACTTAAACATTAAAAACAAGTTAAACAAACAAAATCAACGACTTACATAAAAACAGTGGACTATTAAGGTTGATCTGAAGGACTTTTTACCACTATGTCTCCACTATAAAATGGTCGATCTCTCACAGGCTATTTTTCATTCAAAAAAGATCTTTCTACGGCGAATCAACAACTAATAAGCCAGCTAAAAAATAGACAAAAAAAATCCCAGCTAAGCCGGGATCTTTTTGTATCATTTTATGAAAAAAAATGATTAGAAGTTGTAACGTAGACCAACCATTAATTCGTTTTCAGAGTCAGCCTTACCCACTTCTTTTTCATCTAAGTTATTTAACTTATAAGAAGCGAAAGTACGGATAGATTTATTGAAACGGTATTGCGCTTCAAGTGCAAAGAAATCTTCTGTATCCATAGTCGCACCGTCATCTTCTTCAGCCATACCAACAATACCCATTAAGCGGAATTCTTTGGTAAATTTGTACTGCACGGCAGCTTCTAAAGAAGTAAAGTCAGTGTTTGCATCAGTAGCACCCATTGCGTATGTAGCAGCAACGTACAAGTCATTCCATGTGTAAGTAGCACCTAATGTTGCTTGATTTTCTTCATCTTGATCAGAGTAAGATGCACCAAGGTCTAAACCAAAGTCAAATGCGTAAACAGCAGAGATACCAAATGCATCTTCAGAAGCAGTTTGTGCATTGCCGTCTTTATCAAACTCTTGTACACCATTTGCAATGTAGTTAGTTTGAACTGTTAATGCATCTGCAAATGTACCTGAGTATAAGAAGTTATTGTCACGCTTATCTTTTGCCGCGCCAACATATTGTTGCTGACCAGAATGCTCAGACGCAATATCTGTGAAATCAGAAACCTGAACATTTGCACTATCTTGTTTACCGTAAGAGAAATCACCGATTTTAGTACCGATACCAGCAAATAAGTAACGGTTTTTAACTTCAGATGCACCTGATTTAATTTCATATTCCATGAAACCAAAACCCGTTAGGTTTTCAGATATTTTCGTTTCACCACCAAAGTTAATACGTGCACGGCTTTTATCTTCCATTGTGCCGTCAACTGAATCGCTAAATAGACCACGAACTTCAGCACGACCGCCAACTTTCAGTGTTGTTCCGTCTTGGTCATAAACTGTTGCCGCGCCTGCTGTTGCAGAGACTAGGGCAGATACAATTGCTGTTGCTAATAAAGTTTTTTTCATGATTCTTCCATGGTTTATTTAAAGGTTATTATTATTTAAGGTTCGGTTCAATTATATTTTGCAACGCTGCCGCTGCAGACAAAAAAGAGCTTAACTTTTTCATATGACAAATATGTGACAACTCATCATTTTCTATCAAAAAGTAAACTAATTACTCTTTTGCGACTGATAATAGTGAGAACAGCTATCAATATCAAGGTTATTTAGCAAAAAAATGAAATAAAATAGTATTTAAATGACTTCCAAGGGAACTTTATCCTTATTTACCAATACAAAAACTTGAAAAAATGCGTCCCAATAAATCATCAGAGGTGAATTCACCGGTTATTTCGCTGAGATATTGCTGTGTTAAACGCAATTCTTCCGCTAATAACTCTCCCGCTTTATATTCCTCTAACTGTATTTTACCTTCTAATAAATGACGTTCCGCATTATCAATCGCTTCTAAATGACGACGACGTGCCATAAAGCCACCTCCAGTAGAGCCTTGATAACCCATTATTTCTTTCAGGTGCTCTTTTAATGGATCCATGCCTAAACCCGTTTTTGCTGAGATTCTATAAACAGGGTGCTGATGATCTTCTGTGACTTCTAATGTTTCACCAGTCAGGTCTGCCTTATTACGCACAACGGTTAATCCGACCGAGTCTGGTAATTTATCAATAAAATCAGGCCAGATTTCATGGGGATCTGCTGAATCAGTGGTGGTTGCATCCAACATAAACAGAACACGGTCAGCCGTTTGAATTTCAGCCCAAGCACGTTCGATGCCTATTTTCTCTACTTCATCGGCACTTTCACGTAATCCAGCGGTATCAATAATATGCAATGGCATACCATCAATATGAATATGTTCACGCATGACATCACGTGTTGTCCCTGCTATATCTGTCACAATTGCGCTTTCTTTGCCCACTAAGCTATTCAATAAGCTCGATTTACCGGCATTTGGACGACCAGCAATTACGACTTTCATACCATCACGTAAAATAGCGCCTTGCTTAGCCTGTGCTTTAACAGAATCAAGATTAGCAATAATTTGGTAAAGGTCTTTGGCAATTTTTCCATCACTTAAAAAATCAACTTCCTCTTCAGGGAAATCAATTGATGCTTCTACGTAGATGCGAAGGTAAATTAAACTTTCAACTAACTCATTTATTTTATTAGAGAATTCCCCCTGTAAAGAGTGCAGAGCACTTTTTGCAGCTTGCTCAGATGTCGCTTCAATTAAATCAGCAATCGCTTCAGCCTGTGCTAAATCGAGCTTATCGTTCATAAATGCACGTTCTGAAAACTCACCAGGATTAGCACTACGCATGTTTTTGATGGTGAGTATCGCTTTAATCAGCATATCCATCACAACCGGACCACCATGCCCCTGTAGTTCTAAAACATCTTCACCAGTAAATGAATTTGGCGCTTTAAAAAGCAGGGCGATGCCTTGGTCTAATACATCACCATGTTGATCATTAAAAGGCAGGTATTCCGCATAACGTACTTTAGGGATTTTACCGAGAATAATTTGTGCAACCGCTCCTACATCAGGACCAGAAACACGAATAATACCTACGCCACCACGGCCTGTTGCCGTCGCCTGTGCAACAATTGTATCTGTTACTTCAATCATAATAAAAACCACCAGTTATATAACGTTAGCTTCACCTTTGTACTTTGCATTTCGAAGCAATACCTATAAACACGATTAAGTTTAAGGTGTTTTGTACAAAAGAAGCTGTAAATGCTCATGGCCAAGCCCTGAGTAGATACAAATAATTAAAAGCAAAAAGGCGACTATTAAGTCGCCTTTTTATGGTTAACGAGTGAGAGAGTTACTTCTTCTCAATCGATACTTTCTTTTCGCTCAAGCCCTTTTTTTCAAACTGCTTATAAATATAAGTCTGTTGAATCAAGGTAACGATGTTACTTACTAGCCAGTAAAGTACTAGACCTGCTGGGAACCATAAGAAGAAGAAGGTAAAGATTATTGGCATAAACTTCATGATCTTCTGCTGCATCGGGTCTTGCACTTGTGTTGGAGACATCTTCTGAATGAAGAACATGCTCACACCCATTAAAATAGGTAACACGTAGTACGGGTCTTGAACTGATAAATCTTGAATCCATAACGCAAACGGCGCGTGACGTAATTCAACTGATTCCATTAATGACCAGTACAATGCAATGAAGATAGGCATTTGTAGAAGAATTGGGAAACAACCGCCAAGTGGGTTTACTTTCTCAGTCTTGTACAGCTCCATCATCGCTTTTGACACTTTCTGTTTGTCATCACCGAAACGGTCACGTAGTGCTTGAATCTTAGGTTGTAACAAACGCATTTTCGCCATTGACGTGTATTGCGCTTTTGTTAGCGGATAAAGGGCACCTTTAACCGTAAAGGTAATCAAGATGATTGCAACACCCCAGTTACCAACAATACTTTGGAAGAACAGTAGTAGTTGGAATAATGGTTGTGCAATAAACCATAACCAACCGTAATCTACGGTTAAATCTAGGTGTTTAGCAACTTGAGACATTTCGTCTTGTAGTTTAGGACCAACCCATAGGTTCGCTTCAATGTTTGCAGTACTGTGGGCATTGATAGTTTGCACTGGCGCTTTAAAGCCAATCGCAGCATCTTTACCTTGAATGATATTACTGTACAGCGAGTTGTTTTGATCCGTTGCTGGAATCCAAGCAGAAACGAAGTAATGTTGAAGCATTGCTACCCAACCGCCTTCTGTTGTCTTGCTTAAAGCACCATCTTGCATATCATCAAAGCTGTATTTTTGGTAACGCGTATCAGATGTTGAGAACGCACCACCACGGTATACAGGCATCATCATATTAGTGCCGGTATCTTTGATTGTTTCTTTTAGCTGTCCGTATAGTTGAACGTTTAATGCATTATCAGATTTGTTTTCAACTTGATAATTTACGTTAACAACATATTCGCCACGCTTAAGTGTGAATGTTTTAGTAAACACGTTACCGTTTTCAGCCACAAAGCGTAATGAAGTAGAAACTTGTGTTTCACCTTCAGAAAGAATTGTTTCAACAGATTGTGCACTATAGAAAGGACGACCTTTCTTATTTGCATCAGGACCTTGACCGATTAATCCACTTTGCGCGATATAAGTGAAACCATTACCGCTATCTAAAATGCGGAACGGCTTGCCTGAGTCCATCTCAGTATCATGTTCAAGTAGATCAGCAGATAAAACATCACCACCGACTAATGAGATAGCAAGACGTAACGTATCGTTCTCTAAAATTACCGATTCATTTGTTGGTAATTGTGCAGGTACTTCATTATTAATAGCGCTAGTTTCTGTTGATGCAGGTACATCTGCACTAAAGTTACTGCTTGAAGGAACTGAAGAGGTATTATTAGTTGTTTGTTCAGTCGTTTGTGCCGCGACAGGCTGAGGATTTTGTTCTACAACCCATGCTTGATAAAGTAAAAAACTTACAAACAGTAGGGCAAGTAACAATAAATTGCGTTGGGATTCCATAACGTTTACTAATCTCTTTTATTGATTGAATCTGTTTTATGACTCATTGGCTGACAACAAGCAGGCACAGGATCGTAACCACCTTCACTTAAAGGTTGGCATCTTATAAGACGTTTAGCTGCTAGCCAACATCCTTTAACGATTCCATGTAATTTTATCGCTTCGATCGCATAATGGGAGCAAGTTGGCGTAAAACGACAACGAGGTCCGATCATAGGGCTGATGATTAATTGATAACCACGAATGAACTTAATTGCTATCCACTGCAACGCTGCACTAATTTTCGCCATAATTTATCCATTACTTTATTAATTTCTTCATTAGATAAATCAGCAATACCGGCTTTTGCAATAACTACAATATCGATATTTGGAAGCTGGTGTTGTTGATGGCGGAATTGTTCTCTTACTACACGACGGATACGATTACGCCCAACAGCATGTTTAATATGCTTTTTAGGTATAGCCATGCCAAGACGGGGATGTTCTAAAGTATTTTTTCGAGCAAGAAGTGTTAGATGCGGGGAGACTGCTGGAACAGCATTCTTAAAAACAGGTTGAAAATCTTCAGGAGTTAACAAACGTAACTCCCGAGAATACGAATAATTCACCACGTCTGGGAAATTATGCGCTTAAGCTTGCGCGGCCTTTGGCACGACGACGAGCTAGTACGTTACGACCATTTTTAGTCGCCATACGAGTTCTGAAACCGTGTGAACGCTTACGCTTAATGTTGCTTGGTTGAAAAGTACGTTTCATGCTCTTTCCACTTATGTTAAGTACTGTACAGTAGCTAATATTTTCATTTTGTGATTTTCAAAAAACTTAAAAAGTTAATCTAAATAACAAAGTAAAACGGTTAGCCGATTTAAAAGAGAGCAGATTCTATGGTTAGATTGACTAAAAGTCAATCACAGATATCGCTTTCACGCACATTAAATAATTCCCTTAAAAAGCATTCGCTTAAATAAGGTAGATATTAATTGCTTGCCACACTCGAAAGTTTGGGTGGGAGGATTATATAGAAGCGACATTAATAAGCAAGGATCTATCTGTGATCTTTCTGGTTTTTGTTTAAAATTAATACGCAATAATCTGCTCTATTATGGTCAATATTTACATTGCATATTATTGCAACCAATTTAATGATCTTTTTTTACAAAAAGATCGCATGATCTTGTGGATTGATCGTGATCTTATCGGTAGAATTATCCGCCCCGAAATTCACAACTGGAGTTAGTCATGTCCCTCGTTATTTGGCAAGAGTGCTTAGCACAATTAAAGGATGAATTGTCAAAGAGTGACTTCAGTACTTGGTTGCGTCCATTACAGGCTGGATATAACAATTCTATCCTTTCTTTGTACTCTCCAAACAAGTTTACCAGTGATTGGGTACGCAATAATTTTATGGATGTTATTGAAAGTAAAATTCAATTATTAGCGCAAATTGAAGATCCAAATCTGACTATTCAAATTCGCTTGTTAGTAGGCAGACCTGAAACTGTTGATGTCGCTCCCCGTATTGCCCCCGTTGCAGCACCGCAAGTCAGCACCTCTCATCCGTGGCAAGGTCAGAACAAAGCACAAGATGTCGCACATAAAAGTAATTTAATAAAACGTTTTACCTTTGATAACTTTGTTGAAGGTAAATCGAATAACTTCGCGATCGCAACCACACAGCAAATTGCAGAAAATCCAGGTGGCGTTTATAACCCACTATTTTTATATGCACATCCAGGACTAGGCAAAACACATCTATTACATGCGGTAGGTAATTCGATTGTGGCTGCCAACCCAGATGCGAAAGTGGTTTATATTCGCTCTGAACGTTTTGTACAAGATATGATCAACTCGATTCGTAACAATACCATCGAGCAATTTAAAGACTACTACGCGTCACTCGATGCATTATTAATAGATGATATCCATTTCTTTGCCGGTAAAGAACGTTCGCAAGAAGTCCTTTTCCAAACATTTAACTCAATGTTAGATGGTCATCAACAGGTTATTTTAACCAGTGATCGTTTTCCAAAAGAGATTGAAGGCATTGATGAACGTCTGCGTACACGTTTTGGTTGGGGACTATCAATTCCCATTGATCCACCAGAATTAGAAACACGTGTTGCGATTTTAATCAGTAAAGCAGAAGAACGTGGTTTAACCTTACCGGATGATGTTGCTTTCTTTATAGCAAAACGTCTGACCATTACCGATGTACGTGTTTTAGAAGGTGCCATTGCCAATATATCTGCAAAAGCGCAGTTCACAGGTCAAGACATCACTATCTCATTAGTGCAAGACGCACTACGTGATATGTTAGCCGTACATACCAAGCAAACGACCATTGATAACATTCAAAAAGTGGTTGCTGAACATTACCGCATTAAAATTTCTGATATGTCTTCAAAACGTCGTACTCGTACTGTTGCTCGCCCGCGTCAAATCGCGATGGCACTAGCAAAAGAGTTAACCCAACATAGTTTGCCTGAAATTGGTGAAGCTTTTGGCGGACGTGACCATACAACGGTATTGCATGCTTGTCGTAAAGTGACTGAACTGCGTAACGAAAACAATGACATTCAAGAAGATTACAAAATTCTGATCCGCACATTATCGATGTAAGGTTATAAACCATGAAATTCTCTATCTCACGTGAAGCCTTTTTACGCCCATTACAATTGGTCGTTGGCTCAGTAGCTGGCGGTCGTCCCGCATTGCCGATCATGGGTAACATCTTAATCGAAGTAAAACAGGGCATGTTAAGCCTAACCGGTACCGATTTAGAAGTTGAACTGATCACCCAGATTCCACTTCAGCAACCCGCTGAAGAGGGTGTAATCACTGTGCCTGCACGTAAGTTACTGGATATTTGTCGTGGTTTGTCAGAGCCTTGTGAAATTACCTTTGAAGTTAAAAATGAAAAAGTAACAATCCGTTCAGGCCGTAGTCGTTACTTACTTTCATCATTACCTGCTATTGATTTTCCAAATATTGAATCATGGAATAGCCTGCTTGAACTAAATGTTTTGCAGGGCGAATTTAAAAAGTTAATCGAATTTACACAATTTGCAATGGCTAGCCAAGATGTACGTTATTACCTCAATGGTATGTACTTTGAAGCCAGTGAAAACAGCTTACGCAGTGTCGCAACCGATGGTCATCGATTAGCCTCTTCAGCAATAACATTGCCGCAAACAATTGAAACACAATCTATTATCGTGCCGCGTAAAGGTGTATTAGAACTCGTTAAGCTACTCGATAATGAACAAGATAATGTGACATTACAGATCGGTCAGAATAACTTACGTGCAATTATTGGTGGTTTTATCTTTACCACTAAATTGGTTGATGGTCGTTTCCCTGATTACCGTCGCGTTATTCCACGTAACGGTGATAAAGAGCTATTAGCTAACCGTGAATCATTAAAACAAGCCTTTACCCGTGCTGCGATTTTATCGAATGAAAAATTCCGCGGTGTGCGTCTCACGTTATCTGAAAATCTATTGCAAATTACCGCAAACAACCCAGAGCGCGAAGAAGCGGAAGAGTATATTGACGTTAATTATCAATCTGAGTCACTAGAAATAGGCTTTAACGTAAGTTATGTTTTAGATGTATTAAATACGCTAAAAAGTGAACAAGTAAAAATAACATTAAGCAGTTCAGACCACAGTACGTTAATTGAGTCTACCGATAGTGATGACTCACTATATGTACTAATGCCAATGCGCTTGTAAGCATATATTAAGACGGTGGGACAAGCGTCCCGCTGCTAATATTTACCTCGATAGTTTAAAATCCCCTCTCAATATAAACGGAGTTGTTTGATGTCACTTAGCAAATTAGTCATCCATCAATTTCGTAATATAAATAGCACCACACTGACCTTTAAGAACAAAATAAACCTCATTGTTGGCCCAAATGGCAGTGGTAAAACCTCACTTTTAGAGGCTATCTATTTTCTGGGTTTAGGGCGTTCTTTTCGTAGTCATTTAACCAGTCGTATCGTGCAACATGATCACAAAGAATTTACACTTTTTAGTGAAATAAACCAACAGGGTTTAGTCACACCCATTGGTCTTCAAAAATCTAAAAATGGCGATTCGACGTTAAAAATAAATGGCGCTATTTCGAAGAAATTAGCCAACCTAACCCATTATTTACCCTTGCAATTAATTACCCCAGAAAGTAGCACTTTACTCTCAGGAAGCCCTAAAAACAGGCGTGCTTTTCTTGATTGGGGCGTTTTTTATCATGATCCACTCTTTTACCACAATTGGGCTCGAATAAAACGCCTATTAAAGCAGCGTAATGCCGCTTTAAAGCAATGTAAAACGTACAATGAGTTGCAAATATGGGATAATGAACTTTGTCTTTTAAGTGATAAAATTAGCGACCAACGACAATCCTATTTTGAATTGTTATTGCCACTGATAAAAAGCACTTTAAATGACTTTTTGCCGGACTTTGATATCAGTTGCCAATTCTTTTGTGGCTGGGACAAAACGAATAAACCATTGGCAGATTATCTACAGGATAATTTTCCACGTGATAACCAATTAGGTTACACAACGGCAGGACCTCAAAAAGCAGATATTCGCTTTAAAATTGAAGGTTTTCCCGTCGCAGATGTTTTATCACGCGGGCAATTAAAGCTATTTGTTTACGCTTTGCAGCTTGCGCAGGGTTTATTTCTAAATAGCATTGACAAGAAACAGTGTATTTTTCTAATAGATGATTTTAGTTCTGAGTTAGATCAGACTAAACAACAGATATTAGCAAAACATATTGCAGCATCAGATGCGCAATTGTTTATCAGCGTTATTGATCCAGATAATATTGATAAGCTTTTTTCGCAACAACATAGCGTGTTTCACGTGGAACATGGTCAGATTACAGAACAACTAGAAACTAATAGGTGAAAGCTTTATGACTGAAAATAGTTATGATTCGTCAAGTATTAAAGTACTTAAAGGGTTAGACGCGGTACGTAAACGCCCAGGCATGTATATTGGCGATACCGATGATGGCACAGGACTACACCACATGGTGTTTGAGATCCTTGATAACTCAATCGATGAAGCATTAGCAGGTCACTGTAGCGACATTATCACAACCATTCATACTGACGGCAGTGTTTCAGTACGTGATGATGGCCGTGGTATTCCCGTTGATCTACATGAAGAAGAGGGTGTTTCGGCAGCCGAAGTTATCATGACGGTATTACACGCCGGTGGTAAATTCGATGATAACTCTTATAAAGTATCTGGTGGTTTACATGGTGTTGGTGTTTCAGTAGTAAACGCACTTTCTAAAAAATTACGCCTAACCGTTAAACGTCACGGCAAAATTCATCAGCAAACTTATATTCACGGTGAACCAGAAGCACCGATTGCCGTTATTGGTGATACAGACCATACCGGTACTGAAATCCGTTTTTGGCCAAGCAGTGAAACCTTTACTGATGTGCTTTTCCACTACGACATTCTTGCTAAACGTCTACGTGAGCTTTCATTCTTAAACTCAGGTGTATCAATTAAACTGATTGATAAACGTGAAGAAGATAAAGCCGATCACTTCTGTTATGAAGGTGGTATCGAATCTTTTGTTCAATATTTGAATAAAAGCAAAACACCCGTACACCAAAAAATATTCCACTTTGCTGTTGATACCGATGACGGCATGAGTGTTGAAGTCGCGATGCAATGGAACGATGGTTTCCAAGAAAACATCTACTGTTTCACTAATAACATCCCACAACGTGATGGTGGTTCTCACTTAACGGGTTTCCGTGGTGGTTTAACACGTACGTTAAATGCCTACATGGAAAAAGAGTTAGCAAAAGTTAAAAACTCTAAAAACAAAGCATCAACTGAAGGTGGTGATTCACGTGAAGGTTTAACCGCAGTTATCTCGGTTAAAGTACCTGATCCTAAATTCTCTTCACAAACAAAAGACCGTTTAGTTTCTTCGGAAGTACGCCCGATTGTTG
The DNA here is from genome assembly GCF_002835995.1 of Psychromonas sp. Urea-02u-13. Taxonomy (GTDB): domain Bacteria; phylum Pseudomonadota; class Gammaproteobacteria; order Enterobacterales; family Psychromonadaceae; genus Psychromonas. The sequence goes on from NZ_PJBZ01000042.1 coordinate 91,442, forward strand.
AAGGCGCGATGGGTGAGAAGTTACAAGAATTCTTAATGGAAAACCCGTCTGAAGCACGCATCATTACATCGAAAATTATTGATGCTGCTCGTGCACGTGAAGCGGCGCGTAAAGCACGTGATATGACACGCCGTAAAGGTGCGTTAGATTTAGCGGGTTTACCGGGTAAATTAGCAGATTGTCAGGAAAAAGATCCTGCACTTTCTGAACTCTATATTGTGGAAGGGGACTCTGCTGGCGGTAGTGCTAAGCAGGGTCGTAACCGTAAAAACCAAGCAATTTTACCGCTTAAAGGTAAGATTCTTAATGTAGAAAAAGCACGTTTCGACAAAATGTTATCTTCTCAAGAAGTAGCAACACTGATCACTGCATTAGGTTGTGGTATCGGTCGTGACGAATATAACCCAGAGAAAACCCGTTATCACCGCATCATTATCATGACCGATGCCGATGTCGATGGATCTCACATTCGTACACTATTATTAACGTTCTTCTACCGTCAAATGCCAGAGCTGATTGAAAATGGTTACATTTACATCGCTCAGCCACCACTTTATAAAGTGAAAAAAGGCAAGCAAGAGACTTACGTTAAAGACGAATTAGAATTACAAACTTACCTAACAACATTAGCGATGGAAAACTCATCTCTACATGTAAACCCAGAAGCACCTGGTATTTCAGGGCTTGCGTTAGAAGGGCTAATTCAACGTTACCGTAGCGTACAAGATACAATTAAACGTTTAAAACGTCGTTACCCGTCAGCAATTTTAGATAAACTAATCTACAAACCTGCTTTAAGTCTTGAGCAGTTAGCTGATAAAACGTCTGCACAAGCTTGGACAAAAGACATTGTTGATACGCTGAATGCTGAAGATTTTGAAGGGACTATCTATAGCTCTGAAGTTGTGAAATCTGAAGATGAACTGAGCAACAATATTATCTTTACGATTCGTAAACATGGTGTTGAAAACTACTTCACATTTGATGAAGAGTACTTCGGATCTGACGGTTATAAAGCAGTTGCTTCTGTCGGTGCTGAAATTACAGGTCTACTTGAAGAGGGTGCTTACATCCAACGTGGTGAGCGTAAACGCGAAATAGAACACTTTATCGATGCGGTTAACTGGTTGATGAGCGAATCTAAACGTGGTCTTTACATTCAGCGTTACAAAGGACTAGGTGAGATGAACCCGGATCAACTTTGTGATACAACGATGGACCCTAACTCTCGTCATATGTTACAGGTTCGTATTGAAGATGCCGTAGGTGCTGATCAGTTATTCAGTACATTAATGGGTGATCATGTTGAACCACGTCGTAACTTTATCGAAGAAAATGCACTACGTGTAGAAAACTTAGATATCTAATCGACACGATATTATCGCTAAAAAACCAGCTTATAAGCTGGTTTTTTTATGCCTGTAAAATATAAACAACTGAATTCCGCCTTAGAAAACCCACTGAAAATAAGCAAAATGATAGACGCTGAAACATAACTGACATATTTGAATTCTATAATTCACTTCAAAATTCATCTTATGAGCCTGTCATGTCAGTAAATTTACTCACTAAAATAATTTCCATTACGATTGCTTTACTGCTCTTTTTTATTAGCGCTTTTATTGGTTGGGCCTGGCACGAAATGGATAAACCCTACCAAATAAACCAGTCTTACCATGATATTAAATCTGAGCTCGAAACAGACATCGCACTCTCTCTAGAGCAATATCTCGGCTCCGGTAATGCCAGTAAATTACAGCAAGCTGAAAGCCAATTAACTCAGCTGAAAAACACACCGATTACTTGGCTCAATAAAAACCAGAAAAGTACAATTAGCGTGGCTATTTCACAACTACAAAGCGCGATTCAACAAGCAAGAAGTGCAGGTAAACTAGCAGCAGATCCAGAAATATTATTAATTAATAATGAGATGGAAAGACGTGCAATCATCGAAGATATGAGCAAACTCATTGCGCAGTCAACTATCTCTGATGACATTAAAATGCAATATCAGCAGTCATTGCTGTCTATTAGTCTCACGCTACAACAGATATCTGTTTCCCGTCAGCGCTATTTACAGCGCAACCAGAAGGCCTTAAATACGGCATTATTAACTGAAAATAAATCCATTAATATCGACTTACAAAAATTAAGAAATTTACCAAGTTTAGGTATTATTGAAACAGAAGAGGTTGATGAATTTAGCTTTGATGAGCCTGAAACAATCGATTTAACCCAAGAGAATATCAATAGTTTAATCAGCCTAACAGCACGTTATCCTAAAGAGTTATCTAATACCGCAAACATGTTGCAGGCGGTTATTCTCAGTCGAGAAAATTTAACCGCGCAATTAACTAAATTAACGAATAACTTTGCTTTATATGCCAGTGTCGTTGATGTAGAAAAACAACGTATCACTAATCAGGTTAAATTTATTGGCGCATTTTCTCTGTTTTTATTTATGGTCATGATCGCTCTCTCTGCTTCTTTACAATTTAAAAGCTTAGGTTTTATCAAGCAACTACTTCCTTTTTTCGACGCGTTAACCGTAGGTGATTTTAGCCAATGCTTAACCATCAAAAGTAAACTGTCTGAATTTACCGCCGTCAGCGCACGTAGCCAGCTTTTACAGAACTACTTAAAAGAGCTAACAACCGCCTTGCAAGAACAGTCTCAGCAGGCATTAAACGCTAGCGCGGCATTACAAAAACGTACTTTGCAAGCCAAAGAAAGTAGCCAACAACAACGACAACAAACAGAACAGGTGAGCGTCGCGATTAGTCAGCTTTCCAATTCATTTAATCAAGTAACAAAAAATGCTGCCGATACCTGCCAGCAAACAGACAAAGCCGTAAAATTGGTGACTCGAGCAGATAAAGCATTAGCGATTGAAGCAGAGAAAACCAAATTACTCTCCGATAACATTCTCTCTTTGAGCAAATTGGTTAAGCAACTGAGTGCCGATACACATTCAATTAATAATGTTTTAGACGTTATTAATAACCTCTCAAAACAGACTAATTTATTAGCCCTAAATGCAGCCATTGAAGCCGCCAGAGCTGGCGATCAAGGCCGGGGTTTTGCTGTTGTTGCCGATGAAGTGCGTGCACTCGCCATTCGTACTTCTGATTCAACCAGTGAAATACAAGCGATCATCAACCAATTGGTTAATACCGCGAAACAGACAAACGATTATGTTTTACAGCAAAGTGAGGTGGCGATTGACTGTGCGCAACATAGCTTAACCGTGCAGCAAGAATTAAAGTCTGTCGCTTTGATTATCGATAATATTTATACCTATAATACGAGCATTGCGTCAGCAACAGAAGAACAAGCCATGACCATTACTGACGTGGCTAACAATACAAAAATGATTGAACAACACACCAAAAAGGTGAGTAAAAACATGCAGGATATTGATGAGTCAGGGGAGATGATCAAAGGAATAAGTGAAGTATTAAACACGCTCATTACGCAGTTAAAACGTTAATCGCCTAACCTATAGCAGAACAAGAAAAGGGCGGTTTACGATTGCCCTTAATCAACTAAGTTTTGTTTTTCTTCGTGCCTTCGTGATTAATTGCTTTTGAACTTATTTAAACACGACTAAATCTGTCTACGTATATTTGCAACAGGTTTGTCGTGTACTATGCACCCAGTAAGGGTAAATGTTTTATTTCATGATAGCGCAGAGAAAGCGCGATACAGTGTTTTAACTCTGGCCAAGGGATTGGTTCATTTACATTAAAAACAATCGCTCTATTGCCTTCAAATTTGAGCCTATGCCCATAGATTTCTTTAAACGTATCTACTAAAGATGTTTTGCAATTGAAGTAGATGCAAAACTGTTCAGGGTGTTTTTCTTTCCAATCAAAACGGATCGTACTGCCTAATTTAGTTATATAACTTGGCTCGCCCCATTTTAACGTCTCTTGTACATCCGTCAGCGACAACTCATCGGCAACCAATAAAATTGTTTCACGCACTGCTAATAAAAGCGGTTTTACACTGACAGGGTAAGTTTCAAACTTGTGTTGCACATTCAATTCCATTTGTTTTCCTTAACTGTTTCACGTGAAACATGGCCTTGTATTATTGCTGTAAGTATTGTTGCAATAGGTATTGCTGTAGTGGTCTATCTAGTGAGGGAAAATGCACTATCTTCTATTGAAGCCTAACCATTTAACTATTTAACTATTTAACCACCAAGGCGAAGTTGAAAATAAAAACCGGGCTCGTCATTTTTCATCGTGTCGCAAAGTCGTAACCAATTAAGCTTCTTCGCAAGTGCTAAACTAGCGTGGTTCTGTTTAGCGATAAAGACCTGTAAAGTTGAAATATCAAAGTCTTCACTGAGCTTAGCAATCACTAATAAACAAGACTCGCTGGCGTAACCTTTAGCCCAGAATTTCTTACGTAAAAAATAACCAAAATCGCTAATATCACCAATGACCTTCATGCCACAGAATCCGATTAACTCATCACTCGATGTTAACGCAACGACATAACGAGATGGCGAAGTTAACTCAGCTTCAAACCATTGCTCAGCTTCATTTCGAGAGAGCGCTCGTCTTGGGCCCAGAAAAGTCATCACCTCAGGATCAGTTAACAACTCAAAAACCGCTTCTGCATCCGTCGTTTTTAACGTTCTTAAGGTCACTCGGTTTGTTTTCATGAGGCGTCTATTTTAAATGGTCTTTATCTATAAATCCTTGGCTGGTATTAACGATGCTAATTTTACAGCCTAAAAATAAACTGATCACCAAAGCAACAATAATAAAGCCCGAAAGAAAAACCATCGCAATTAAAAACCATAATATTTGTAAATCAAAGATGATTTCATTACTGCGGTTTTCTAATACTACTTTACGAGATTTTAAAAAATTAAGAATACCTTTTCCATCTACTTTTATATCCGTTTTCATATTTCTTTCTCCTTAAATAAATACAAACTTAACCACTACACACTAAGTCATTGCGTTACATAGATAACACGAAGAAGGAAAGCTCAATGCAATGTTATTGCTTTTCTTCTTCTTTCTTCGTACCTTCGTACCTTCGTACCTTCGTGGTAAATCACTTTGAACGTTCTTAGCATTTAACTTTTGAGCGACTCATAATAAAAGTGTTTCACGTGAAACACTTTCTCTATTTATTAATCCATATTATGAATATAACGCGTTAATCTCTTTCGCTAAAATGGCAACACCACGTTCAACCACGTCATCATCTTGCGCGTAGTTAAGACGAATACATTCTTGAGTATGTTGCCATTCTTGATCAAGACCAGGGAAGAAATAATGCCCAGAAACAATCAGCAGACCTTTCGCTTTTAAGCGAGTATATAACTCGTGTGACGTGATAGGTAATTCTTCAAACCATAACCATAAAAACAAAGCTCCTTCTGCTTTATGGATTTTAAACTTAGGCGTATCGATTTGAGACTGTAATAACTTAATCGCTGTTTGTGATTTTTTATAATAATACGGCTTGATCACCTCATCACTGAGTGTAAGTATCTCTTTTGTTTTAACCAAGGGTAATGCGATTTCTGGTCCGATACCCCCTGGCGATAATGCCATAATGCCAGACAGGTTAGACATCGCTTTAATGATCTCAGGATTAGCAATCACGATACCGCAACGTGCACCCGGTAAACCAAATTTAGATAAACTTAAGCATAAGATGGTATTACTGTTCCAAAAGGGCGTAACGTCCTCAAAAATGATATTAGGGAAAGGTGTGCCGTAAGCGTTATCGATAATCAGTGGAATGTTATTAGCTTGCGCTAACTGATCCAAATGAATGATCTCTTCATCTGTTAATACATTACCGGTTGGATTCGTTGGACGAGAAACACATATTGCGCCAATATCCTCACCAACTTCTAAGGCATCAAAATCAACGTTGTATTTAAACAGACCATTTTCAAGTTCGCTTATTTTTGGACGAACCGCAACAAAGGCATCTTCTGAAACACTCGCATCAGCATAACCAATATATTCAGGCGCCAGTGGGAATAGGATTTTTTTCTTTTTGCCTTCGCTAAAATTACCCCCTAATAAGTTAAACAGGTAGAAGAAAGCGTTTTGGCTACCATTGGTTAACATGATATTTTTGGCGCTTAAATCCCAATCATAAAGATCATTAAACAATCCTGCTAATGCTTCGATAAAGGTATTTTTACCCTGTGGCCCATCGTAGTTAGACAGGGTATTTATCAAGTTACCTTCGTTTAATAACTCTTGCATTAGCTCGGTAAGACGCTCTTGAATAGCAGGAATTGAAGCGGGGTTACCACCGCCTAACATCAGGATATCATCGCCACCTTGTACACCTGCATTTAGGTCATCCATTAATTCCGTGATGCCAGAATGCTTTGCGAATTTATTTCCAAATATTGAGTAGGGCACTTAAAAATCCTTTATGGGTAATGATTGTTTCACGTGAAACAATCTGTTTAAATTTTTTGTTAACCGAAATACCATTCAAAATTTAGAAATAGTAAGTGATAATGAATGTGATTTTTTTTGTAAAAACAGCACGAACGTTTGTTATAAATGCTTATAAAATAGCGAATAAGAAAATGCTAATAGACAACAAAGCAGTATTGGAAAAAGTAAGGCATTAAATAAATAAACAGAAAATAACCAAGAGCCAATAATACTGCCCACAATAAACCCAGCTAATATAAGTAAAAACAAGCTAGCTTTACGTCGGTCAAATGGTTGCCCTTTTATCCGTTGTCCTATCATTAAACCTAAGTCTGTAAATATACCGGTTACATGTGTCGTGCGTAATGTCGCACCACTAAAAGTGGTAAATAATGCATTTTGTAAGCCACAGGCCATTGAAGTAAAATAACTGCCAAGGGATAAGTTTTGACGTAATGTAGCAAAAGCAATCAACAGTAAAAATGATTCAATCATTAATGCAGAGCCGTAATGTCGACCTATTTTCAGCGTTGTATTTTCAATAAGAATACCACTTAAAATAGCGCCACATAAAAAACTAAGCAGAACAAATAATAAGTGCAGTGAGCTTGTTGGATTAACCAGTAGGTCTGCGCCTAATCGTGAAACCGTGCCAGAAACATGTGAGATAGCCTGGTGATCAAAGCTAATTAATCCAATGACATTAACACTACCTGCTAAAACAGATAATAAAAAAGCACTGTATTCAACCCACCTCGGTAGTTTTCTAATCACAGGTTAGCCTCAATAATGTTTCACGTGAAACAAAAAAGCCCAGTTAAAAACTGAGCTTTTTGATAGTAACGCAACCTTACCTATTCAGTAAGCAGCTTTTTATAAAACCGATACATCAGCAACTTGTAAGAACAAGTTACGTAAACGGTTTAATAATGCCAAACGATTCTGCTTAACCGCTTCATTTTCTGCCATAACCATTACGTTATCGAAGAATTGGTCCACAGGAGCCTGTAGAGAAGCAAGTTCGAACAAGGCTGCCTCGTAGTCTCCGGCTTCAAATAAAGGGCTTAGCTTGCTTTCTAGAGAGCCTAATTTTTCAGCTAATGCCTTTTCAGCGTCTTCTTCAAACAAAGTATTATCAACAACGGCGTTGATTTCACCTTTTACTTTTGCAAGGATATTTGAAATACGTTTATTAGCAGCAGCAATTGGCTGCGCTTCTGGAAGCTCTTGGAACTTAGCAACCGCTTGAATACGTTTTTCAAAATCAACAGGTTTTGTAGGACGACGATCAAGCACTGATTGAATAAGTTCTGCAGAGAAACCATTTGCTTGGTAAGTTGCACGGAAACGCGCGAATAAGAAATCCACAACATCGTTAACCACATTCTCATTGCTTAACTTATCTGCATATTGTGCTTTAGCAATTTCTACTAATTCAACAATATCTAAATCCAGCTCTTTGTCTTTGATGATACGTAAAAGACCGATGGCTGCACGACGAAGTGCAAATGGGTCAGCTGCACCTTTTGGTGCTTGGCCAATACCAAAAATACCTACAAGCGTATCTAGTTTGTCAGCAAGAGAAACAGCACAAGCCACTAATGAAGTGGGTAATTTATCACCCGCGAAACGTGGTAAATATTGCTCGTTTAGTGCAATAGCCACTTCTTCTGCTTCGCCATCAAAACGTGCGTAATACATACCCATGATGCCTTGAACATCAGGACATTCTAAAACCATTTCAGTCATCAAATCAGTTTTTGAAAGTAAACCAGCACGTTGTGCGTGTTTAGTATCAGCATTAATTTGCACAGCAATTGTTTCAGCAACGTTAGCAATACGCTCAGATTTCTCTTTTAGCGTACCTAATTGCTTTTGGAAAAGTACTGTTGAAAGTGACTCTAAACGACTTTCTAGTGTTTTCTTTTTATCTGTTTCAAAGAAGAACTCTGCATCCGCTAAACGAGGACGAACTACTTTTTCGTTACCTTCAACAACTTGTGTTGGGTCGCGACTTACAATGTTAGAAACAAAGATAAAGCGGGGTAATAAGTTGCCTTCTTTATCTAATACTGGGAAGTATTTTTGATGATCTTTCATTGTGTAGATAAGTGCTTCAGAAGGAACGTCTAAGAATTTTTCTTCAAATGAACCGGCTAATGTTACTGGCCATTCCACTAAAGAAGTCACTTCTTCAAGTAAGTCTTCATCAATGGCTGCAACACCATTTTCATGAGCAGCTAATGCTTCAACTTGTTCACGAATAATCGCTTTACGGCGTTCGTAATCAACAATAACTTTACCTGTTACATCCAATAACGACTCGTATTCGTCAGCATGGTTAATCGTGAATTCAGCTTCACCTAAGAAACGATGTCCACGGATAACACGATCAGATTCAACACCTAAAAGTTCACCTGCAATCAATTTATTTCCGAACAACATACACACAGTATGAACAGGACGGATAAACTGAGTGCTTGTAGCACCCCAACGCATTGGTTTTGGAATCGGTAACTTAGCAAGTGCTTCTGCAGCAATAGCAGGAATTAATTCAGCAACTTTTTTGCCTTTAACTTCCGCTTTAAATAATAACCACTCGCCTTTATTCGTTACTAGACGCTCAGCCTGTTCAACAGTAATACCGTTTGAACGTGCCCAACCCTGTGCTGCTTTAGTTGCATTACCTTCAGCATCAAAAGCGACATTAACGGCAGGACCGCGTTTTTCTACTACTTTATCCGCTTGAGAGTCAGAAAGGTTAGTAATAACTAACGCTAAACGACGCGGAGAAGCTAACCAGCTTACTTTTTCAAAGCTAAGTTCTGCTTTATTTAATTCTGCTTCAACGTTGCTTGCAAAAGACTCAGCAAGTTGGCGCAATGATTTCGGTGGTAACTCTTCTGTTCCCAGCTCAATCAGTAAATTTTCTTGTGATTGTTGTGATTGATTTGACATTAGCAGCCTCTACTTCTCTAAATTTTTACAAAGTGGGAAACCAAGCGCTTCACGCTTCGCATAATAAGCTTCAGCAACTGCTTTTGATAAAGCACGTACACGTAAAATATAACGTTGACGTTCAGTCACAGAGATTGCATGGCGCGCATCTAACAAGTTAAATACATGTGATGCTTTCATGCCTTGCTCGTAAGCAGGTAGAGGAAGATCTAAGGCAATCAGTTTCTGGCTTTCTTTTTCACATTGATCGAACTGTGCAAATAATGCATCCACGTCAGCATGTTCAAAGTTGTAAGCAGATTGCTCAACTTCGTTTTGATGAAAGATATCACCGTAAGTAATTTTACCCATTGGACCATCAGCCCAAGTAAGGTCATAAATACTATCAACACCTTGAATGTACATTGCAAGACGCTCAAGACCGTAAGTAATTTCACCAGTAACAGGTGAACACTCTAAGCCGCCAACTTGTTGGAAATAAGTAAACTGTGTTACTTCCATGCCGTTTAGCCAAATTTCCCAGCCTAAACCCCAAGCACCTAATGTAGGTGACTCCCAGTTATCTTCAACGAAACGAATATCATGGATAGACGTATCAATACCAATCTCTTCAAGTGACTTAAGGTAAAGCTCTTGAATATTCTTTGGAGATGGCTTTAATACCACTTGAAATTGGTAGAAGTGTTGCAGACGATTAGGGTTTTCACCGTAACGACCATCTGATGGACGACGAGATGGTTGAACATAAGCACTGCTCATTGGCTCTGGGCCAATCGCACGTAAAAATGTTTGTGGGTGGAATGTACCAGCGCCCACTTCCATATCGAGTGGTTGAACGATGACACAACCTTGGCGAGCCCAGAAATCTTGCAATGCAAGAATCAGCCCTTGGAATGTTTTTGTATCGAATTTTTGCATGATTTCGGCTTCGAGTTGATTAGAAAAATTGGTGGATATTATACCCCTGATACCGCCAGATGCAAAGTCAGCAAGGCAAATTGTGCTGATATGTTAAGCATTAAATGACAACTATTGAGTCATTAAGCCATTCAATCTTGTTGCGCTAAAACGATGAAAACACGTGATTTTTTGTCGTTAAAAAAAATCGACGTTTTATAACCCTACAGATTATGACCATTTAGCTTACGTGGCGTTAGATCAACAACCAGCTCTACCTTGCAAGCGTCCCAAGGAGAAATACACTCCTATTTTCGCCTCGCGCTCCCCTATAACAAGCCTCCTGGCGTTGTTACACCATAGTGACATGCAAAAAAATGATGACAATAGCTGTGCAGCAAGACGTCAATAAAACAGGAGAAACAGTCAAATAACGGATAAACCTCCTCGTTATTCACGCTAAAAAAGCGAGCATGTTATAAACCCGATTAAAGGCGTTTTATGAAGATCTTGGGTAGTACAACCGTGGCATTGTTTTTATTTTAATATAAATACATTGAATGTTAAGATGCGTTTTAAGAGTGAGTTAAAAACTTATAATCTGCGTCCGTAGCATTCCAACAACGTCAGTGGTCAAATTACACCATTATGTCATCAATGAATATTTGAAAGGTAAACCGAGCATGCACAGTAAGACAGAGCGATCATCCATAAATAATTTATCGATACGCAGCAAAATAATTTTAAGCGCAGCCATTCCAATGTTACTAATGAGCATGATTGCGACTGTGGTTTATATCAATATAGAAAAGACCATTTCCACCGCTAAACTGGTCGAACAGACACATTCAATTACCGCAAAAGGTAATGAGCTGATAAAACTGATGCTCGACATGGAAACAGGTGAGCGTGGTTATTTAATTACCGGTAATGCCGCTTTTTTAGCCCCGTTTAATAATGCTAAAAGAGTGTGGGTAGCACGTATCAATGAACTAAAAACGTTAGTGGCTGATAACCCACCACAACTGGCGAGAATTACTAAAATAGATCAGTTACAAACACAGTGGTTAATAGAAGCGGCTGACATTGTTATTGCAGCCAGACTCAAAGTGAATAATATCAGCCAGCAAGGTGACAGCGCAGCAATAAATGAAGCCAAGCAGAGCAAAGCACAAGCCTTAGCTAACGTGGTGAAGCTGGTTGAAGATAAAACCGGCAAAGACATTATTGATAATATTCGCGCGACAAAAGAGCGCTTTGTTGAGGCAGAAAACCTATTACTGGTTAAACGCCAACAGGCTGCATTAGTGGCTGCCACCAATACCAAAACCATGATTATTGTAGGCACCTTATTTGCTATTATTTTAGCCAGTTTGATCGCCTTTTTTACCTCTGCAAATATTCTTAGTAATCTTAAAAAATTAATCCTTGGGACAAAAAAGATAGCCGAGGGCAACTTTGACCATATCATTGAAGTGTCTAACAAGGATGAATTATCTTTATTAGCAGACTCTTTTAATAATATGTCGCAGTCATTAAAAGATTCTATCGATGAAATGGAAAGTGCATTGCAAAGTAAAGGTGAATTCCTTGCTTCAATGAGTCATGAAATTCGCACACCAATGAATGGCGTGTTGGGTATGTTAGGTTTATTGCTTAATACTAAACTGGATAAAGATCAGCATCATAAAGCCTCAATCGCACAATCAAGCGCGCAATCATTATTGACGATCATCAATGATATTTTAGATTTTTCTAAAATTGAAGCGGGTAAATTATCTCTCGAAAAAATTCCTTTCAACCTGCAAAAAACCTTAGAAGAAGTGGCTGAAAGCCTCGGTTACCAAGCACACGAAAAAGAACTGGAGCTAGTGCTCGACATTGCCAAAGTGGAACATCTTCACATTAAAGGCGATACCAACAGACTGCGCCAAATTTTAACCAACTTAATTAGCAACGCGATTAAATTTACCGCCACTGGTGAAGTGATTATTCGTGCTTCTACTAAGCAGATAGATACTAATAATGTGCAATTCACTTGTCATATTATTGATACCGGCATTGGTATTGAGGCTGATAAACAAAGTGGTTTATTTGAATCATTCACTCAAGCAGATTCTTCAACAACTCGAAAATATGGCGGTACAGGATTAGGTCTTACCATTTGTAAACGCCTCACGGAATTAATGTTAGGTCACGTTGCTGTTAGCAGTGAAATAGGAAAAGGCAGTGATTTCTCGATTGAAATTCCCTTTGAAGTGGAAAATGAACAACCGCTTGCCGTGCCTAACATCAATATCAAAGGATTAAATATCTTAATTGTTGATGATAACAAAACCAACCGTGAAGTCTTACAGGGTTTATTAGAAAGCTGGGGCGCAATTGTTGTTGAGGCCGTTAGTGGTAAAGAAGCACTACAAATTTGTCAACAACGTAGCCAACAAGCCCATAAAAAATTCTTTGATATCGCCTTTTTAGACATGCAAATGCCAGAGATGGACGGCTCAGATTTAGGTAAGCAATTACAAAGTAATGCTGCTTTTTCTAAAATGAAATTAGTCATGATGACCTCAATCGGAGAGCAGGGCGATAATGAATATTTCTCTAATATAGGATTTAGCGCCTACTTTACTAAACCAACGACCACCTCAGATCTGTTCTCTGCATTAGCTATCATCATTGAAGACGGTGATACCTTAAAACGCGCTCAACCTTTAGTGACAAGCCAATATATTAAAAGCTTAAACCCATGCCAATCAACACAACCTGCTAGCTGGACAAAATCAACGCATATCTTGCTCGTCGAAGATAACAAAGTAAATCAGATGGTCGCAAAATCGGTATTAGAAGAATATAAATTTTCTGTCGACATTGCAGAGCATGGTGGAGAAGCCATATCGAAGTTGCGCGCTTATCCTTATCACTTAGTCTTTATGGATTGCCAAATGCCAGTGATGGACGGTTATGAAGCGACACGTAGAATACGTTCGGGTGAGGCAGGTACATCAAACAGCCAGATAACCATTATTGCAATGACAGCCAATGCGATGGTCGGTGATAAAGAGAAATGCTTTGAAGCCGGTATGAATGACTATCTGAGCAAACCACTCGATATTGAACAATTATTAAAGAAATTACAGCAATGGGTTCCTATCACCGACAAAAGTGCAACCCGACCTGAAGTTGAGAAAATAGCACAAGCTGAAAAGCCATCAGTGGTTATTTGGGACAAACAGCAAGCGATGCAACGCTTATTAAATAATAACGATTTATTACTTGCCGTTGTTGATCAATTTCACCAGGAAGCACCGGATAATATCAACCAATTAACCCTCGCTATCAATGAAAACAATTGGTCACAAGCGAGTAAAATAGCGCACATTATAAAAAGTAATGCGGCTAACCTGAGTGGATTAGATTTGTTGGATAAAACCACTGAACTTGAGCTGCACATAAAAAATGAAAATGAGAGCCAGGTAAAAACATTGTTACCTGAATTTATCATTTCATATCAAACGCTGATTAGCACACTACAAGAATAGTAATATTGACCCGCTATTAATTAACATAGCGGGTCTTATCCCTTTTGCTCCCTCGTATTAACGCGAATTAAAGACAGCCCTCAACGATAGCAAGCCAGCCCAAAGAACATTGACATCGATTTCACCACTACGACAGATAAGTCACTCAACAGCATGCACACTCCTTCTCTGAAAATGAGAGCTACTCAACCAAAAATTGAGTTTTAAATACGCCTTATTCACCATGATTTAAAAATCTTCACTATGATTAATGAACATCTGCAAATCAAAAAATTATCAAAACATTCCGCTATTGTAATCGGTGATTATTTCTAAGGTAAACCAGCATGCAAAAGACCAAGCAATCATTAATAGGCTATTTATCAATACGCAATAAAATCATTATAAGTGCGCTCATTCCAATGCTACTCATGGCAATAATTGCGGCTATGGTTTATATCAATATTGAAAAAACAATTTCAACGGCTAAATGGGTTGAACATACTCACTCTGTGACAGCGGAAGGCCATCAGTTAGTAAAACTTATGTTAGATATGGAAACCGGTATACGTGGTTATTTAATTACCAGTAACCCTACTTTCCTCACCCCCCTTAACCAAGCAAAAAGAGCCTGGGTCAGACATATCGAGGAACTAAAGAGAAAGGTTGCAGATAACCCTGTTCAAGTTGCTAGAGTCATTGAAATAGAGCAGTTACAGAAAAAATGGCTAAGAGAGGTGGCTGACATTGTTATTACTGCCAGAATGGAAGCCAGTAGCACTCATTATAACGGTGCTACTGATTTAAAAACCAAGCAACACAAGCAACAACAAGCGCAATCATTAGCTGAAGTGATTAAACTGGTGGAGGACGAAACAGGCAAACGTATCATGGATAAAATTCGCGCCATTAACATTCGTTTTATTGAAGAAGAAAATCAATTACTCGGTAAGCGTCAACAAACAGCCTTAGCCGCTGCAGATAGAACCAAGAAAGTGATCCTTATTGGGACGTTAGTAGCCTTTCTTTTAGCCAGCTTGATTGCATTTTTAACCTCTGCCAATATATTAAATAACCTTAAAAAATTATTACAGGGCACAGAAAAAATTGCTCAAGGTGACTTTGATGATGAGATTCAAGTCTCCAGCCAGGATGAATTTTCTTTATTAGCAGAGTCCTTTAATAACATGTCTCAGTCATTAAAATACTCTATTAACGAAATGGAAAACGCATTACAAAGTAAAGGTGAGTTTCTTGCTTCTATGAGCCATGAAATCCGCACGCCAATGAATGGTGTGCTCGGTATGTTAGGGTTATTGCTCAATACTCGATTAAATAAAGACCAGCACCATAAAGCCTCAATTGCACAATCAAGCGCACAATCATTGCTCTCTATCATCAATGACATTCTTGATTTTTCAAAAATTGAAGCGGATAAATTAACCCTAGAAAGCATTCCTTTTAACTTACGACAAACCCTTGAAGAGGTCGCTGAAAGTCTCGGATTTCAAGCACACGAAAAAGAACTCGAGTTAGTCCTCGATATTGCCAAAGTGCAACACATTCAGATTAAAGGTGATAGCAACAGGTTGCGCCAAATTTTAACCAATTTAATCAGTAACGCGATTAAATTTACAGCCATCGGTGAAGTCATCATTCGTGCAACAACCGAGCAAAACGATAATAATACTATCCAATTCTCTTGCCATATTATCGATACTGGTATTGGTATTAGCAGCGACAAACAAAGCTCTTTATTTGATTCATTCACCCAAGCGGACTCCTCAACAACGAGAAAATATGGTGGCACTGGGTTAGGGCTTACTATTTGTAAGCGCCTAACTGAATTAATGTCAGGTAAAGTCTCTATCAGCAGTAAACCAGGAAAAGGCAGTATCTTTACGATTAACATACCCTTTGAAGTTGAACATAATCAACCTCTTGAAATACCTAATATTAATATAGAGGGCCTAGAAATATTAATTGTCGATGATAATAAAACTAATCGAGAGGTATTACAGGGGTTATTAGAAAGCTGGGGGGCAATTATTGTTGAAGCCGTAAGTGCTAAAGAAGCCTTACAGATTTGCCAGCAACGTAGCCAACAAGCCCATAAAAAATTCTTTGATATCGCTTTTTTAGATATGCAAATGCCTGAAATGGATGGAGCAGATTTAGGTAAAAAATTACAAAGTAATAAAGATTTCGCAAAAATGAAATTAGTGATGATGACCTCAATTGGCGAGCAGGGTGATAACGAGTACTTTTCTAATATTGGATTTAGTGCTTATTTTACTAAACCGACCACTACCTCAGATCTCTTTTCTGCACTCTCTATCATTATGGCAGGTGGCGATACTTTAGAGCGCGCTCAGCCACTGGTCACCAGCCAATATATTAAAAGCCTAACCCCGCGCCAGCCAACACCAAAAACCAGCTGGACAAAATCAACGCATATATTGATAGTCGAAGATAATAAAGTAAATCAAATGGTGGCAAAAGCGGTCTTAGAAGAATATAACTTTTCCGTCGACATCGCTGAACACGGTGGTGAAGCAATCACTAAATTACGTGCTTATCCTTATCATTTAGTGTTCATGGACTGCCAAATGCCAATCATGGATGGATATGAAGCAACCAGAAGAATACGCGCAGGCGAAGCGGGACAATCAAATAGCCAAATAACCATTATTGCCATGACCGCAAATGCGATGGTCGGGGATAAAGATAAATGTTTTGCAGCGGGAATGAATGATTACCTCAGCAAACCATTGGATATAGCATTGTTAGTTGAAAAATTACAACTGTGGGTGCCAAGCCCCGATAAAAACACCCTAAAACCAGAAGTCTAAAATATCCAGAGTCGTGCCTATGATTTCTGATATACGCAGTAGAAAACAGATTAACGCTTATTAACAAGCTCAATTAAGCCACTAATTTCATCAACTTTATTCGTGTTTTCTTGATGGGTGGTATTTAACCAAATTGCACTCATTCCAACCGATAAAGCGGGTAAAGCATCACGCACCAAATTATCCCCAACCATAGTAATCTCCGCCATTTCAGCGCCGACTTTATTAGCAATCGTCTTGTAAAAATCGGCAGATGGTTTTTCATAACCAATATTATCGGGACAGAAATAAGCGCATATATATGGCGCTAACCTTGTCCGAGCAAAGGCGATCTGCATTAATGTAGATGAGGTGCCTTGAGAACCTGTCGCAACAAATATTTTAGCGTTTAACGAGAGTGTTTTAAGCACTTCATATGCGCCAGAAACCTCCTCTACCTTAGGCCAGTCTTTCATATGCCCCGGCTCATTGGGAAAATTAATCATCAGGGTATCACCCCAATCAAATAGATAAATACGACTCATCATGCTCCCTGCCTATAAAGTTAAAATCGATATGTATCTATCAAAACATACCATGTTTTCAATCTTAAAAGACGAGTAGGCAGGCTAAAAAACAGACATAAAACACACTTTATCACATTTTGTGATGATACTATTTTTCTATTAATCGCTTTTGAATTGGTTGTATTAGCTTGCCCATAATGACAATAACCACAGCGCCGATGAAGACTGGAGTTAGCAAAAACATCCAACCTTGTCCTGCAATCATAATCAATATTGGATTTGCTCCCGCCGGCGGATGCGTCGTTTTTGATAGTAACATTGCGCTAACGCCAAGCCCTGTCGCAAACGCTAATGTAAAGGAATTAACGCCTACAACCTGAACAAAAAACACACCAATAAAAGCAGTAATTAAATGCCCTAAAATAACATTTTTAGGTTGTGCCAACGGGCTATCTGGTAAGCCAAAAACCAATACTGCGGTTGCCCCAAAAGGCGCCATCAGCAACACTGCATCGCTTAATATTTCATTTGAATATGAAAGTACTGCAATCGCTAGCGCCACGCCAACACCCGAAAAAAGTGGTAATAATAATTTATTCATGTGAAACTCCACAAAACCAAAAAAAAGGACAGACTTGTCCTATTTAGAATAAACAAAATGATTACCTGCTGTCAACTGCATGATTATGGATGAGAATATGAATAAAAAACGTCAGTTATTGATTGATACCGCGTTAACACTTTTTTATGCAAAGGGGATTAATCACACTGGCATTAACGAGGTGCTTAGCGTTTCAGGGGTAGCCAAAAATACACTTTATAATCATTTTGAGAGTAAAGAAGCGTTAATCATTGCAACACTTGAACAACGGCACACGCTGTTTATCGAATGGTTAACTTCAAAGCTAGAAGGTGCAGATTCTGATCAACAGGTCATTACTCAATTATTTACTGCACTAGCGCAGTGGTTCACTCATTGTGATCCTATTTTGGGTGATTTTAGAGGCTGTTTTTTTATTAATAGCTCAGCAGAGTTTAGCGATCAAGGTGGTCAAATTTCATTGTTTTGCAAGCAACATAAACAGCAATGCCGTGACCTTATTGGCCAGTCTCTAACAAATAAAGATGCTTCATTATTGGATGCGATATGTCTGATGAAAGAGGGGGCAATTAGCACCGCTTATGTCAGTGGTGATGTAACGATTGCGAAAAAATGCATTACGTTGCTCAACATAACCGCTAAAAACATTAATTAACTAAAGCCAGTATGCATAAAGTGCTGCATAATATTCGCCTCTATTCACTGTTATTGATTGATTAACATGCCTAATAAACTGCAAGAGAGTGACCTCTATTTACCTATCAAAGATCACCTAGAAAAATTAGGTTTTGAGGTAAAAGGAGAAATAAAAGATTGTGATATTGTCGCTCAAAAAGATGATCAGTTAATTATTATTGAGCTTAAATTAAACCTTAATATCACTCTGTTATTGCAAGCTGTGGATCGCTTTTCACTGTCTGATATCGTCTATATAGCAATCCCTAAGCAGTGCTCCTTATATAAAAAACAAAGTAAGCAGGTAAAAAAACTCATCAAACGTTTAGGCATTGGTTTAATGATCGTGGATATACAAAAAACAGCACAATATGTGGAAGTTGTTTTTGACCCACAGGATTACACGCCAAGAACCAATAAACGCAAGCAGGGCGCATTGTTAAAAGAGTTTTCATTACGTATTGGAGATACACAAAAAGGCGGTTCAACACGCGCTAAAGCCGGCTTAACGGCTTATCGCCAGCGATGTATTCGTGTGGCTGAATATCTCGTTGATAAACCATCAGCCAAAGGTGCTGAGATTAAAAAAAAAATTGGAGAAGAACAAGCCACTAGTTTTTTAAGTAAGGATTATTATGGATGGTTTGAAAAAGTAGACAGAGGTGTCTATCAGTTATCAAAAAAGGGCAAACAAGAGTTGCCTGAATGGTCAGTAAAATTAGCGAGTATCTCGATTTAATAAGGCTTTTATAAAAAGGGGAGATTTCCCCCCACCTTTATTCTTTGCTAACTATTAGCTTCCATATCTAAATTTATTTTTTTACTTTTATAACGCACAATAAACCAGGTTTTAAATAGTAGAATAGCGAATAAAAGTAGCTGCAAGTGGATATTACTGATAAAGAAATAAACCGATATACTAATCGATAACCAAGTTAATAATAGAATATTAACTTTATCTTTTTTAGTTAATCCATTGCCACTTCTAAACTTATCGATAAGTGGACCCATCACTTTATTTGCCAGTAATTTATCATGAAATTTTTTAGAACTACGACTAAAAAAGAACAGCGCTAACAATGCAAATGAGGTTGTCGGTAAACCAGGAACAATGATTCCTATGATTCCCATCGTTAATGACATAAAACCAAGCGTCATATAAGTATATTTTTTTATCATGAAATACCTTCTTCATAAAAATAGAAAACTGAAAAACAATACGTATATAAGGAGGCATGCATTTTATAATGTATGCCTTTCTAGCGTTATTTAAAGCTCATTATTCGCTTGGGATTTCTCTAACCAAACGTACATTACCCCCACTTTGGTTACCCAAAACACCAGTTGAGTATCCATAGTTAATGCTATGAATTTTTTTGGCATCCTTACTTTGTGTTTCCGTCGCGAAGATAAATAGATTACTCAAAACCCACCACATTTTATATTGATGGTTATCTGCAATCCTAAGCGCCAGCATTTCATCTAACGTTGCTTGGCTAAGCTGTGAATAATAAAAGTTAGTATAAATATTCGGCGTACAATCTTTATTATAAATGCTCATTGCTTCGTTAAAATTTGGTGCACGCCAAGGTTGAGCGTACTCACCTAAACGCGTAT
This sequence comes from Psychromonas sp. Urea-02u-13, assembly GCF_002835995.1. GTDB lineage: Bacteria > Pseudomonadota > Gammaproteobacteria > Enterobacterales > Psychromonadaceae > Psychromonas. The sequence goes on from NZ_PJBZ01000042.1 coordinate 111,503, forward strand.
TTTCTTTGTTAATTATCTTACTCACTTCAAGAGGGTAATTGGTTTTCCAATTTCCAGATAACAAGTGCTGCGAACCTGAACATGCTCCTTCTGCAGTGACTGTTTGCCCATAAGGGCAGTAAGCCCACTGCAATCCAGTTGCTAAGTCGTTAACGACTTTAAAGTCACCATCATCCGTTGGTAGTATTGTATTTTCAAAACGACCAGTTTGATCTAATGCACTAGTACCTTCATAACATTCAGGCACTAATACGGGTGCAACTTCTGCAAATACGACTTGGCTAATCAATGCAAAAGGTAATATCAATGTTAATTTGTTCATTATTGTGCACTCCCAGCGATCACTTCTGTGGTGGCTTTAAATCCATCACTCACTAACATCACACTACCTGGTTTCCATATTTCATAAGCATCCCCGATAGGTTGTCTCGTTGGTCTAAGTTTGCGCATTTTAGGATAATGATCTGCGGGATGTGGATTCGCGTCTGAAGCGGGGGTTTGGGAATACCTCTGATGAGTCGCAGTATCACTTGCCCAAAATCCGTAATAATATGATTCGTATTTATCCGTGCCATTAATATCGACCCACTTGATGCTGTAGGTATAATCTAGGCCTGAATCAAATGGGAAGTAACGCGTATCCCAGTTGATTTTATTTTCAACACGATGATCAACCAGAGAATATAACTCTTCCATAGTAGGTAATCGCCAGTTAGTTAAACCGCATAATTGGCTTTCATTAACCCATTTCACCTGATTTTCTGAATGGCAAACCTGTGCATCACTCGAGAACTCATCGGTTTCAGGATTATAACAGCTGCCGTTAAATGGGCTGACAGGTTCAGAAATATTAAAAGGTTGTTGTGCAAAGTAACTTTGATCATCATGCAAAGAAAAAGGATGCTCTTCGGTTACTTTCTTTTTCGTTTCCCATACCAATCCTGAATTTAAATCGCTGACACAAGAAAACTCTAAGAGTTTATGTGATAAATCTTGGCGAGAGATTGGTGCACCGCTGTTGTCCAACTTCAAGTAACGCGCCCCTTTTATGCCATCGCGATCACTATTTGTCGCTAAGCCAGATAATGGATCACAGTTACTATTTACATCGCGACCACGTGTGGCGTCACCTGTACCACTAGTCACACGCGTATCAGCAACAAATTTTTGACCAGGTTTATAACTTAAAGGCGCACTAATACTGCCAGAATCTGACTGCACACGAATTTGGTATGCTTGCCATTTTGTTAACCCTGTAATGGTCGCTTGCGTTTCACTGATATCAATACTCGCCGACGCGCTGTTAATATTGTTAAAAGCTTCAGTTGCCCATGCAACCGTATAGCTATTAGCTTTAGATTGCGCAGACCAACCAACCGTCACCCAGTGCATGCCTTGTTCATCAATGCCTTGGCCTAATAAACCTAAACCAATCACTTGATCATTTAATACCTCTTTCATACAAACTGGCGATAAATGTGAATTTGGATAAACCGTTAACCAATTACCCGCTTGGTTATTATCCGTGAAAAAGGGGTTATCCACCTGCGAGTCATTAATAAGATCAATGCTGGCCTGAACAACATGTGATACGTTTTTATCATGATTTTCACGCATCACAGCACCTAGCCCTGAATTTTCGCTTAGTTTTTCATACAATTTTAGTAATTCTGGCACCTGATTATTATTGGATATCATACCGTATTTAGCTTTCATATTAATGCCAATGGTTGATAATAGCGTTTGGTGAAAATCAACACCTTCTATTAAATCAACATCTTGCCCAAACAAATGACCTTGAGCTTGCAATGCAGTTAATCCCGCTAAAAACTCAGTCGCTTCTCTTGGCAAAGCGGCCGATTGTTCTTTTAATTCAAGTAACGTGAGTGGTGTTAACTCATACATACTGCCATAGCTAACTAAATTTGTTTTAAGCAATAATACTGCTTGCGCTGTGCTCATATAACCTGCATTTAACGGCGCATGTTCATCGCTATCAACAATACCATCAGCATTATTATCCAGCTGTGCAATTTCACAGAATGACCCAAGCACTGAGCGAACCTGGGCACCAGTCACCGGATCTTCTACAACCAGCGTTAAGGTATCTTGCATATTATCGTTGGTGAGAAAACTTGAGCCATCTTTACTACCCGGTTGACAGCTTTCAAAAGAGCCCGCGTCATCAAATAAAGGAATGGTTAATTGATACGTACTTTTACCTGCGACATCTATTTTTAAATGACGTCGATTATTGTTATCTAAAAGAACCGCTTCAATAATCCTGGGTGGAAAGTCAGCATTATAATAAGAGTCTTTTTCTGTAACGGTGGGTTTAACACCCAACAAGACACTCACTTTGGCATTAGTAAAAACAGCCGGAAAATTACCTTTAATGGTTAATTTTTTCTCGTTATTAAGCGTAAGTAATAGCGCTTTTAAAGGCGATTCATAATCGCTATTTTCAAGCACGCTTATTTTGCCTTGGAAGCTTTTCTGTAGATCATCAACGGCAGGTAAAACAATACTTTTATCAATTGCTATGGAGGTATAAGCGTCAAAAACAGAATTAACAGTACGGCTTTTAAGTTTACTAATCACCCCTTCAAGTAAATTGTTAATGTCGGTATTAATAACAGGAAGAGAAGGGTTGGTTGCAATCTCCACACCTTGCTCATCAAACACTTTCTCAGCAGGCAGGGTTGCTAATGCTAGCGCGGTTAGTTCGAGTACAAACGTTTGATTTAATACTAATTTATCGCGGTATTTACTGAGTTGTTGGTGGTTGAGTTTAATGTCAAAGTTTTTATCCCCCTTTTTAGTTTCATAGATATGTTTCATCAGATCAGGACTAAGCATGAATATATTACCGCCTTCAGGCTTTCCGCTAATACTGGCTATTTGTTCTGCTGTTAAATTAACTTTGTAGCTCTCGGGGTAAGCTTTAGACTCATCGCTTTCTTTGCTTGCATTTAAAAGATCTAGTACATCTCTGAATAATACAACTTGCTCTTCTGTTATGTTTATAACGCTATTTTCACTTTGCTCGGCAATCAATTCCTTGGCACGATTTAATTCTGCAGGAGTGATCACTGTTCGAGTAGAACGATTAGTCTCATCCGCAGCTAATACTTCTTTAGCCACTAAATTAAAGGCCATTGTGACAGGTGTTAGCAACAAGTCAGAAAACTCATCAGAATCGATTAGTTGGTCATTATTAACGTCATAATTATCGACTTCGGCTAAATTTCCCAAATTATTACTGAGCTTAATTGCTTCATTACTTTGTAAATTTGCACTCAATGTAACGGGTTGATCTGTCGGCCATTGGCTAAAATCAACATCAAATTCGTAGGACCCATCAATAGGATCAGAAACCGTAGTTTCACAAATATTTCCTGAACATAAACTAACAGCATAAAGATGATCTTTACCCGCATAAACAGAGCCCGCAACAGTAATGGTTTTATTTTCCACAGTAGGGGGTACAAAAATCACATCTCCATCACCATTGGTTGGTTTATCCGTTGCCGTTGAATTATTAGAATTACCTCCTGAATCACTGCCTCCTCCACCACAAGCTGTGAGCGATAATCCTAGCGTAGACATGATTATTGACTTTTTAAATCTCATTTTCTTCCCTTTTTAAAATGCATTTGAAAATATTTTAAAACTATTTCAAAGGTATTTATAAATAATTAATGAACACATTATGTCTACATAAGACATTGAAATATAAGGAACCAACCTTGAGTAAATACTTATATTTGACCTTTAAAATACCGCGTAGTTGCCTATCAATACTCGTAACCAATAGGTATTTTCAATCGATGATATTGATTATCATTACCGAGATCAATACAATTCAACAAAATCATTAACATAAATGATTAAAATTAAGGTTTGTTTTTTACAAATAATTAACAACAAAGGGATAGATATGAAAGGCCAAACAAGAAATTTAGTGACTCAATATTTACACGATGAGGAAGGCGCAACGGCAATTGAATATGGCATTTTAGCGGCTGGATTAGCGGCTGGAATTTTAGCAATATTTGGTTCTGACGGTATTTTCGTTAGCGCATTAAAAGAAAAATTTATGACCATTGTTGAAGGCATGAATATGGGAGGAGGAGGTGAATAACCCACAGGTTATTTATTCGTTATTTAGCCTCATATTATTTTTATGGATAACAGTGAGCGATCTCATTAGCAGAAGGGTCCCTAATATTGCATTAGTGATGCTCGCGGTTTTAGTGTTTAGCTCACTGCCTTTTTCAATACTTAATTTATCCATTAGTTTATTTATTGTCTTACTAGGCGTCATTGCATTCCAGAAAAAGATACTCGGGGCTGGCGACAGTAAATTATTAGCATTGTGTAGTTATGCAGCACAATCTAGCTGGTTAGATTTATTGATCATTAGCGCATTATCTGGTGGTGTTTTAGCCATCTTTGCATTGCTTTATAACTATCTGATCACACGTAATGTGATCGCAAAAAAAACCATGACCACCTTGCCCTACGCGATTGCGATTATTAGTGGCGCGGTGATCACAATCCCTTATATGGAGATATCATGAAAAAAGTAATCTTTGTTAGTGGCACACTTTTAGTGTTATTAGCATTGTTAACGATGGCCGGGATTAGCTTTACACAAAGTAAAGCAGCAATAATACCCGAAGATCCGATTGTTGAAGTTCCTCAAGCTGAATTGCAAGTTAATCGCGCAAGAGCCCTGACAATCAATCAAAACATGCAAGTTGGTAGCTTTTTGAAAAGCTCGAGTTTGCTGTGGACTGAACTCGATGAAGCACATGAGAAAAATTTTAATGCACTCTTTTTAGATGGCTTTATCAAACCTTCGCAACTTCAGGGTAGTTTACTAACGCGGACCTTAAAACACGGCGACTTTATCACTGTTGATGACCTTATTCGCCCCGAAGATAACAACTACCTTTCCTCAATGATTACCCCCGGAATGCGCGCTGTCACACTAGAAGTAAGCAAAAATACGGTTGGTATTGGTTTGTTTCGTGCGGGAAACCGAGTAGATGTTGTTTTAACCAGCTTAACTGAAGTGGATAAAAAAAGTCAGCGTCAAATTTTAGCCAGCCATGCTTCCGAAATTGTTTTACAAGACATTCGTTTGTTAGCAATTAACAACCAAATATTAGGTGCTCAGGCTCCCCTTATAGAAACACAAAATGAAAGAAAATTACGCCAAAATATAGAATTTATAGATGTCACCTTTGAAACTACTCCAACGCAAGCCGCACGCTTAGTGCTGGCAGCTCAATTAGGTGAGCTTGCTTTGTTGTTGCGTAGCAAACAAAGCGATTCAATGCGTAAACCAAAAGCAATTTGGGCTGAGAACATATCCGAAAACCACAACCCAGAAAAGCAAGTTAGCCACGGTGTTTCTATTTATCAGGATGAGAATAACTAACTAATATGAAAAATTATATATTTTTAAGTCTACTGCTTTGCCTTATGCCAAGCTTAGCTCTTGCTAAGATAAGCCAGATTCAGCTAGCAGAAAATCAAAGTAAACTCTTTGAGTTTGATAGCCCAATTAGCAATGTATACGTGGCGAATAGTCAATATGCCAAAGTACATTCACCTTCAAATAACAGCATTCTTATTCGAGGCCTTAAATTAGGTAAAACCGATGTGGTGGTTTTTGGTGCCAATGATAAAACCATTGCGCACTATCAAGTACAGATAAGCGCAGACCTATCTCGATTAGAGATGAGTGCATTAAAGCACTTCCCAGATGCGTCAATAAGCTTTCAACAAATGGGCACCATGCTTATCGTCAGTGGTGAGGTGAATACTCCACTGCAGGCAAATGAAGTGCTAAATATGGCACAGGGCTTTGCAAAAACGCACCTTAAAATTGAAGAACAACAGCCTCCATTAGTCGCAACACCAAAAACCGGTGCAGAAGGTACTGCAGTCGGTGGCGGTGGTATAGGTAATTACCAGCAAGTAATTAATAAATTAACCATTGCCGGCTCTGATCAAATAAATATTTCAGTGCGTATTATTGAAATGCAACGCTCAACCAGTGAGCAGTTAGGATTACGTTGGAACGCAGTAGGTGAATATTTAGCATTAGGCGTCTCGCCAGGTAAATATGCTGCGCCATTGGCAGCAGTGGGTGCCATCGAAAAGAAAAATATTAATGCGATTATCGATGCTTTAGTTCAAAACAGTTTAGTGAATGTACTTGCTGAGCCTAACTTAACCGCTAAATCAGGAGAAACAGCCACGTTCATGTCAGGCGGTGAATTCCCTATTCCTGTTGATAATAGCGATGATGGCATCACTATCGAATTTAAAAAATTTGGTATCTCCTTAGAGCTAACACCCACTTTATTAAGTGCTAATCGTATTAGCTTAACCGTATCCCCTGAAGTATCGACCATCAGCCACCAAAATAGTGTCACGCTCAATGGCGTATCAGTTCCGGGTATTGAAGCGCGACGCACAACGACCACTGTTGAACTTGCCGATGGGCAAAGCTTCGCACTAGCAGGCATGATTCGCACCTATCGAAATCATAAGGTCGAAGCACTGCCAATTTTGGGAGAAATTCCATTTCTAGCCCCTTTCTTTAGTACTAACAGTTACACCAATGCAGAAAGTGAATTAGTCATCATTGCAACGGCACGTTTAGTACAACCAACAAGTTCAGCAGGTAATTTATCAAGCCCTCTTGATTCTTTTAGAGCACCCAGCCGCTTTGAGCGTTTATTTTTTGGCGAGTTAGCGAATAAAGATAAACCCCGTTTGTTTGGACAATATGGTTACAACTATTAGGCACTTATGTATGAAAAAAATAAAACTGATTAGTCTCTTCGTGCTACTTGTTGGCACTGTGGCATGCACATCGACCCCTACTAACTATGTTGAAAGTTATCGCTTTAGTAGCGAAACAGACACATTAACCAGCCGTTTAAGGGAAGTGCTATTACCACTTGCCGCACGCGCAGAAAAAGGGCGCTTAACTGTGGCAATAACGGGTCCAAAAATCACAGCTGAAAAAGAAAAAATGTTATTAGATGAGATGAAAAGAAACCTGCTTATCGATGTCATTTTAGAGCCTATTGAGCAACAACAGGACTTCTATGAAGTGGCACTAGAGGTAAAACTAGCAGCAAAGACCTGCCGCTTTAATCAACAGAAAGTGCCTTTATCTGATTCAGCGTGTTTATTAAAACGTAATCAATATTTACAACTAGTCGATAACGCTACGTGGGAAAGGGGCCTGAAATATATCAATAATGATTCAGCGCTTGCGACCGGTGCAGTGCAAAGACTCTTTGAAAACCGTATCAAAATTGCTGATAAGCAACCTGTGACGGGAGAATAATTATGTCATCAGAAAAAACTAACATATTGGCCTTTGCCCTGAATAAAACCACGCTAGAGGCCCTACACGCAATCAACTTAGAACTCGCTGGTTCATTACAATGCCAACTCGGTGATATCAACAAAGCCACACAAACTTTAATCGAGCAGGGCGCTCCAGATATTTTAATTGTCGATGGCGGACAGTGTTTACAATTAGAGTCTGCATTATTAGCATTATCAGAGTATTGCCCACCGCAGATGAAGTTGATTGTACTCGGTGAAAAGACAGATTTGTCTCTGTATCGAAATCTACTTTTTGCAGGTGTCAGTGATTACCACACAACACCCTTAGATCAAGACGTATTACGCTTAAGCATTCTACATTTACAGGGAAAAAAGCTAAACAAAGTCTTACGTCAAGGTAGAACCATCTGTGTCATTGGTTGTGCGGGCGGAACAGGTGCAAGCACGGTTGCTAGTAATCTTGCTTGGATAATGGGCCAAGAACAAAAGCAACGTGTTGCTTTGTTAGACTTTGACCTTTTTCATAGCCAGCATCCTATTTTATTAGGCATGGATTATGAACCTTCTCTCAATAATTTATTAAATAATGCCCAACGTATTGATGCAACTCTATTAATGCACAGTGCACAACAAGTAAGCCCTAACTTACATCTTTTTTATGATCAAAATTCTCACCTTAGTTTTGAGCATATTGAGCAACCAGAATTGTGTGTAAAAGCGATGGCAGAACATTATGGAACCGTCATTTTAGACATTCCTGACTTACGTCATCCCGCACTATTAAAAATGCTAGATCAGGCTGATATTTGCATTTGGATCAATGATGCCAGCCTCAGTGGTTTCCGGTATATCGATAAATTACGTCATCGATTCAGCAATCAAGAACAACGAAACTTACTGGTCTACAACGCGAGTCGACAGGCCAAAGCACGTATCCCTAAAGCAGAGATTGAGCGAGCAGCCACTATCAAAATTTGTTGTGAATTGCCTTTTGACGATAAAGCGTTTTTAAATGCAGAGTCTCAAGGAACTCCTTTAGTTAAAGGTAAGAGTAAATTAGCTAAGCAGCTTCGTTCACTGGCATTGCAAGTCAGCAATGTTCAAGAGGGATAAAACATGTTTGGTTTTAATGCGAATACTACTAGCCAGAAAACCCAGCGTAGCCACGAGTTGTTGGCTATTTCAGAAGATGCACGAGAAGCTTTTTATGAATTAGTCGATCCCTCGGTAGCCGCTAAGCTTTCAAGTGAAGAACTACTACCCCGTGTCACAGCGGCACTTAACAAGCTCTCTGAGCAAAAAATGTTGCCATATAATAATCTCGAATTAGTTCAGTTATGCCACCAGCTGGTAGATGAAATGAATGGTATTGGCCCCATTCAACCGCTTCTAGAAGACGATACTATTTCTGATATTTTAGTAAATGGTCCCGACACGGTTTATATCGAGCGTTTTGGTAAATTACAAAAAACAGATATCCGTTTTCGCGATGCACAACATGTTTTAAATGTCGCGCAACGTATCGTTAATGCGGTCGGGCGTCGTATTGATGAATCAACACCACTGGTTGATGCGCGCTTAAGCGACGGTAGTCGAGTCAATATTATCGCGCCTCCGTTGGCACTGCATGGTACTTGTATCTCTATTCGTAAGTTTCCGGCCAGTAAATTACAGCTCAGCAATATGGTCACAACGGATAGTTTGTCACAACCGATGGCTGACTTTCTGGCTATCGCAACGGCCTGTCGTTTTAATATATTGGTCTCGGGGGGCACAGGATCAGGCAAAACCACCTTATTAAATGCGCTTAGTAAAAACATTAGTAATGACGAACGTATTTTAACCATTGAAGATGCAGCTGAATTGTCATTAGACCAACCACATTGGGTTGCATTAGAAACACGTAATGAAAGCAGTGAAGGCAAAGGTGAAGTTAACGTTCGTGCATTAGTTAAAAATGCGCTGCGTATGCGTCCTGATCGTATTATTTTAGGTGAAGTACGTGGTGCAGAAGCCTTTGATATGTTGCAAGCCATGAATACTGGTCACGATGGTTCATTGTGCACCTTACATGCCAATTCCCCCGAAGACGCTCTATTGCGTTTAGCGAATATGTTACTGATGGGATCAGATCGTTTATCCGAAAATATTATTCGCAGTCAAATTGTCAGTGCAATTGACTTAGTCGTACAACTTGAGCGAATGCGTGATGGCAGTCGTCGCATCACTGCAATTAGCGAAATCACCGGTAGCGAAGGTGATCGAATATTAATGTCGCCTATTTTTAAATTTAATATTCAAGAAAGTATTGATGAGAAAATTAGCGGCACTTATCAAAGCTATCAGGTATCTCCTGCTTTACTTAATAAGTCTGCTCATTTTGCTAAAAAATCAGCCTTACAAGAGACACTGAAATGACTTTTCTGATCATCGCATTCACTTGGTTATTACTGTGTATTTTGGCATGGCTCTATTTACAAAAAAAAGCCACCTGGAATTTACAACTGCAGCGTTATAGTCGCGAGACATTAGCAACACAATCTATGTCTCGATTCTCTTTTATGAGCTCTTGGTTATGGCTACAAAACTTAAAAACATTCCTAGGGGCAGAGAAACTACGTCGTTGGCAGTTAATACTTTGTATAAGCATTGTGGTTAGCCCCTTAATACTGGTTAGTAATGGCATGAGCTTGTGGTTTGCTGTGTTAATTACCTTTATCAGTGCAGGATTATTTGTGTGGTTTGCTTATCTACAGATACAACAACAGGCGATGGATAATTTTCGTAAAGAATTACCCGACGTAATTGATGGGTTAATTCGTGCAATCCGTGTCGGCTCCCCCTTAGCCGATGTGTTTGAGATGATCTCCATGCAGCAAAAGGGCAGCATCGCGCGTTTATTCAAACAAATGTGCGATGAGCTAAAAGTAGGGCAGACAATACCAGAAGTGATGAGAAATGCGGCACAACGTATGCCTATTGCAGAATTTCGTTTTCTCACCATTGTATTGAGTTTACAACAAGAGACGGGAGGCCGTTTAGCCGATGTATTGAGTCGTTTAAGCAATACTTTGCGTGATCGTCGAGAGCTGGAATCGAGTATTCAAAGCATCACGTCTGAGTCTCGTAATTCAGCCAAAATTCTTGCGCTATTGCCGGTCTTTGTTTGTTTAGTGTTGTTTACCTCTGGCAAAGCACATTTTCATTTCTTAATGACCTCTAGTTCTGGGCAAATGATTATTGCCTATGTCTTAAGTAGCATTCTATTAGGGTTGTATCTGATTCGTCGTATGACGCAATTAAAGGGCTGATCATGTTATCTATAAATTTAAATACTTTATCGCTCTCTCTGAGTGACCCCTTGAGCTTAATCGCTATCGCAACGCTTATTTTGATCCTATTTATGACTGTTTTGCTACTACAAGAACAGCAACATAAAAATATTAAAAAACAGTGTCAGCGCTATCTATTTAGTTATGTCGAAACAACCGAGTTAACAAGCAAAAATAGTGGGTTTTCTAAAATAGGACTGCTTTACCCGGTCTCTGGAAAAGAAGCGAAACGCTTAATGCAACTACTCGAACAAGCAGGTTTTCATCATTTAAACGCGCTTAATCAAGTTCGGGCGGCTAAATTATTGTTTGGTTTATCTTTTGCTTTATTAACACTGATTTGGCAACTCACTAAAACACCAGAAATAAGCGCGATGACGGTTATGTTTATCTTGGTTTTTTATGTGATCGGTTCAAACATCCCAGAGTATTGGTTAAAACGCTCAGCCACTAAGGCACGCCAAGCTCAGCAACATGTGGTGCCCGATGCGATTGATTTACTGGTCATTAGTGTAGAAGCGGGATTATCGTTAGATCGTGCGATTGAAAAAGTTGGCCATTATTTACGCCATATCGAGCCAGGATTATCGGCACACTTTTTACGTACCCACGCAGAAATGATCGTCATGGGTGATCAGGCTGAATGCATGAGGAAACTAGGTTGGCGAAGTGGCCTTGAAGAGCTGAAACGTCTTGCGAACACCTTAGTCATGGCGCAAAAATATGGCTCACCACTGGCAGATACAATGCGTACCATTAGTGAAGATGCGCGTTTATTGCGAAAAATATCGCTTGAAGAACAGGCTGGTAAGTTACCCGGACGTATCACGTTAATTCAAATGGCCTTCATTATGTTGCCGTTATTAGTCTTAATTATTGCTCCCACCATGAATCTTTTATTAGAAAGTTTGAAATAAATAGGAAAAATGATGTTAGAAACAAAAAAACAGATGAACCAGCATTACTTTAGTGCTTGGTTACTGTGTTGTTTATTGCTCAGTGGCTGTGCTTCAACCGAGCAAAAAAATGAACAATATAGTATTGATAACAATGCCTCACTGGCACAGGCCGCTTTTGATTATGCACAATACGATAAAGCGACCGTGCTGTATCGCACGCTCATTAAATCAGCACCAAAGAGGCCAGAGTTCCAAGTAATGCTCGCGAGAAGTTTATACCAGCAAGATAAAAAAAAGGCGGCTCAGAAAATTTTACACTCGCTCTTAGCACAAGGAGAATCAACAGATGCGGCTTTGTATTTAGGAAAATACTTACTCAGAGATAGCCGAGTAAAAGAAGCCACGACGGTTTATCAACAAGGCTTAAACATTGCTTCATCACAAATCATAGCCGCGGATAAGTTAGCCGCATTACACAACGGATTAGGCGTTGCCTGGTTAAGTGAAGATCAGTTTGAAAAAGGAAAAATGGCCTTTGTAGAAGCGATGTTATTAAACCCTGACGATCCTAGTTATCGCTCAAATCTCGCATTATGTTGGTTACTAAGCGGAGATACTAAACAAGCACGTGACGTTTTTACGCCCCTATTAAGCTATCAAAAACTGCCCGCGCAAGTTGAAATGAACTTTGCCTTGTTATTATTGGCAGAAGGCAAAGAACAACAAGCACGCAAGGTATTATCTCGCTACCTTTCTTCTAGCCAAATTGATCAAGATATTAACCAACTAAAAGCAGGGCTAGTCCAGTGAATCGAGGGCCTTTAAAATACAAGCAAAGAGGTATTGCCAGCGTTGAAGCCGCTTTCATGCTACCGGTATTGCTGATTGTGGTGTTTTTATTCTTTGATTTAGCCCGTGTGCATTGGCAATACACACTATTGGATCAAGCCATGCGCCAAACCTTACGTGAACTGGTCTCCGAAGACTGGACTGAAACAGCCTTAACCAAAGGAGTCATTAAAGCAAAAATACAAAAACATGGTTATGGCATGTTAGAGCGAATAGACGTTAATACACGCCAATATGATTCACTGAAAGAGATGTTGGCAGCCCAAGATGAGGAAACAGAACAGGCGGTCGATCAGATTAAAGCTCCGTCACAACCTATTTCCAAAATCGATGTCACTTTACATACCAGCATGATATTAACGCCCACTTCATTTCTAGATAGCAAAGAGTTGAGCTATACCAGCACCTTAATTTTAAATCCTGAAAAACTATTTGATTAATATGAAACTAATATCGAAACATCACAGTAAAAATAGACATAGTCAACGTGGCAGCATTAGCATCGAAACGGCTTTGTTATTACCCGTGCTGATCATACTAACCTTAGCTGCTGCCGATATATTCCAACTACTACGTGTTGAGCAGAAGCTTACCAACATTAATTATAATATTACCCAGATGGTCACCACCAAAAAGACCCTTGCATCACAGCGTGAAATTGAAAAATTTCATTTCTACACAAAATTTGCACAACAGCAATTAAACCAAACCATACCGGGAGAAGCCAGCCTGGTTATTGAACGATATAGCGCAGAAAACTTACAGGTATTAACGCTGTTGCAAAGTGGAGGGGCTTGTAACCCAACTGCACCCTGGCCTGATTTACGCATTGGTACGCTCATTAGAGTGACCTTGTGTTTCCAGCCGGACCAGAGTGTTTATCAAAAATTGCCTTGGTCTATGTGGCCTGCATCAGGGTTTAAATCTCATTTTATTCAGGAAGTACATTAAGTGAAAGGTTATCGATACAATAGCGGTTCAGTCTCGCCTATGTTTGTAATGTTGTTACTCGCAATGTTAACTTTTATGGGTGTTGTGGTAGAAACCATTCGTATTAATATTGCCAAAAGTCGTGTTTCTGCAATAGGTGATAGCGCGCTCTATTCTGCTAGTGATAGTGATGTAGCTTACAGCGATGCGCGTCAAATAGTGAAGAGTAACCTTTCCCATACAGATAAAAACGGGCTAAATAATGGCCAAATTTTATTACAACAGGGAGAACAGGGAAGCACGTTAACATTAACCAACAAGTTGGATAACAGTGTAAATCTTCAAAGCTTTGAAGATCCCCAACCTAACTTAGTGGTTTCTTATCAGGCACAAACAACACAAGTCTTAACGACACTGGAGATTGCTTTTTCAATTGATGTATCGGGCTCAATGGCTGGTCCATATTTAGATCAAACCATCAAAGGCTTACATGATTTTTCAGATATAATTTTTGAACATGAACGTAGGAATGATGCTAAAACAATTAGTATAGTGCCAGCGACTGGATACGTTAATATCGGAAATTTCCCTCATTTTTTTGATCAAAAAAGTACTCGGATTCCACGTTCTATACGTAAGTTAGCAAGGGAGCAGAGATGGAGTTCTTTATTAAATCAAGAAATACCAGGTCGAGATAGAGATGCTTTTTGCGCTCGATTAGACGAAAACATTGATGGCATCAATAGCCCTAGAGATATCACCGCTAACTGGATACGTAGCCTAGAAGCGGCCCCCTCTAGGCTGAAGAAATTGAAATTACAGTACTCCGTTAAACAACCCGTCAAAAAAGAATACTCCCAAGGTACACCACTAAAAGAATATATACCCACTGGAAATCGTAATCCCTACCTAGATGGAAGGCGTGATAACCAAGGTATTTTTGATGATGTCGATTGTGGTATTAGCCAAATTCAATTGATGGATAATACTTACCAACAATTCAAAAATAGTATTAATAATCTATATGACGAACATAATACCAATAACGCAGAAGGCGTACTTTGGGCTTGGCGAGTCTTGTCACCTAAATGGAAAGGATTATGGGATAGCAGACAACCAGATCAACCAAGAGCATATGACCTTAAAGATAATAAAAAAATAATGGTACTGTTTTCAGATGGTAAGCATCTTATTCAAACTGAAATTCGCGATCGTAAGCAGTTATTACTTTGTCGTGAAATGAAACGTCAAGGAATCATTATTTATAGCATCAATTTTGAAAGTCGTTCAGACATTGTGAGATCTTGTGCGAGCGAAGGAAAATATTATCGGGCGAGTACACGTAATATTCGCTCGGTGATGAAAAGCATTGCTCTTGCGATCAATGAAATTAGACTCGATTAAGTGTCGTAATAGTTAATTAAAACATCACATTAAATACTCGGCTCCTCGAATAATATACTTGAGGGGCCAAAACAACGATCATAAATAGAAACCGTATTCTCTGCATTAAAGCCGTAATCACCACCATTCCAGCGATCTATACCCGTTACCAATCAAGGTGCTTTATTCAGTCGCTAGCTCGGGTACCAAGGCAAGACGCAACATGATGACAATGGCTAGCCCTTATCAAATGTTGCAACGCAGAATTGGTTTCCGAGCTAGCGACCCGTAGGGCAAGCGATGAGGCAAACACCTTCGTTGTTAGGAAGTATTGATTGAACTAGTTAGACCTTCAACTTCCTGCCTAAAATCTGTTCACCTCATCACTTGCTGAACTTTGCAACTTGAATGGTGACGGGTATAGGTGAGACGCTTGCTGACGCAATAATGTGGGATCAGGATATCTTTTATTCCATGCTTCACATCTATTTAACACCGCTTCTTTAACCAAAACATACTGTAAGTATTCCAAGCTAGAGGGGTTTAATGCCTCATTCATCTGGTAACTAATAAAACGCTTTAATAACTGTTGAGGTTGGTTCTGAGGTTCAGGGTTTAGTTGGTAATCCCCCGGTTCATTTTGTAATAAAATAGCCGGGTAGTTGACCCCATCAATGGTCAGTGGCGCAAACAGGTTAAAATAGAAATGTAGGCCAATATAATTACTGGCTAAATCTGCATTCGAATAAATACCACTGACCCAACGGCCATAATAACTATCTTCTGTTTCCATGCCCCAAGTTACACTTTTTGCTAACGCGACTTGGTCTGAGTCCCCCTCCGCTTTGGCTTGATTAAAATGTTGATAATACTGAAAACCTTCATTAAAAAGATGGCCTAATTTATCCATGCCAATTTCAATATCGTAGAGTTTAATGGTTGATGAGAAAATAAAATGGCTAGGATGTAAAAAGCGATGAAACCCCGCATAAGCATAAATAGTATCAAAATGGTTAGGCGCAAAGCTTGTCGCTAAACCATCTTTCATTCCCGTTGAATAGGGGGTGATATTAGTAATGTTTCCCCAAATGGCATCCTTTTTCTCTTCCGTTGCAATAGCTCGACCCACGTTTTGAGTTATTATTTTTGCAATACCCTGTTGGCTTTGTGTGAGCTGAAAATTACGCAGGTAGGGTTGTAAACCTCCTCGTAGTGATATTACCTGTTGCTCTAACATGGCAGCTTGGTGGTGTAGCAAGGCACGCTTAGCATTATTTAACTGTTCAATCTTAGAGGCTAAATCAACTTCTCTTTTTCTGATTTCATCTGGATAGGTTGTTCTATAATAAGCGGCCAACTTAAGGCTAAGTTGTAGTTTTTCATAGACATAACGGCTCACCTCTTCACCTGTTTCAGCAATCGGTTGAGCGGACAAAGTATACTGGTCAGTCTCCCACGCAACCGCCCGACAACTCAATAACAGGGCGGTAATCATTAATAAAAAACGGGCCATTACTCGTTAATGCGTTTGAAAATAAGCGAGGTATTAATACCGCCAAAAGCAAAGTTATTACTCATCACGTAATCACAATCGATCTCACGTCCAGACCCTGTGATGTAATCTAAATCACCACATTCAGGATCTACGTTTTTCAGATTAAGTGTTGGGTTAAACCAACCATCATTCATCATTTCGATAGCAACCCAAGCTTCCACCGCGCCACAAGCGCCTAAGGTATGGCCGAAGTAACTTTTTAATGAGCTAATTAGCATGCCTTTACCTAACGCACCTTCGGTAGCATTAGTTTCAGCAACATCACCACGATCAGTCGCGGTACCATGTGCCGAGACATAACCAATTTGATCAGCAGATAAATCAGCATCTTTAAGTGCCATTTCCATGCATATTTGCATGGTTTCTTTACGTGGTTGTGTCACATGGCTTGCATCGCAATTGCTGGCAAAACCCACCAGCTCAGCATAGATAGTCGCGCCACGGGCAACCGCGTGTTGGTATTCTTCAAGCACTAATGTACCCGCACCTTCACCAATCACTAATCCATCTCTGTCTTTATCGTATGGGCTAGGCGCTGATTTAGAGTTATCGTTCTTTAAACTAGTCGCAAAAAGTGTGTCAAAAACAGCCGATTCCGTCGGGCATAGTTCTTCACCGCCACCAGCAACCATAGCCGTTTGTTGACCGTATTTAAGCGCCTCATAGGCGCCAGAAACCTCCTCTACCTTAGGCCAGTCTTTCATATGCCCAGACTCATTGGGTAAATTAATCATCAGGGTATCACCCCAATCAAATAGATAAATACGACTCATCATGCTCCCTGCCTATAAAGTTAAAACTGCAATGTATTCATGTTACCTGAAGATGTCTTGCCAGACACAAGCTTAAAGTCGTATAAGTAATAAACATAAGCACAATCACTAAAAACATTAATTAAAGCCAGCATGCATAAAGTGCAGCATAATATTCGCCTCTGTTCACTGTTATCGATTGATTAAAATGCCTAATAAACTGTAAGAGAGCGACCTTTATTTACCCATTAAGAATCACTTACAAACGTTGGGTTTTGAAGTAAAAGGGGAGATAAAAGATTGTGATATTGCAGCTCAAAAAGATGATCAGTTAATTATTATTGAGCTTAAATTAAACCTTAATATCACCCTGTTATTGCAAGCTGTGGATCGCTTTTCCCTGTCTGATATCGTCTATATCGCAATCCCTAAGCAGTGCACTTTATATAAAAAACAAAGTAAGCAGGTAAAAAAACTCATCAAGCGTTTAGGCATTGGTTTAATGATCGTGGATATACAAAAAACAGCACAATATGTGGAAGTTGTTTTTGACCCGCAGATTACACTCCACGTATAAAAAAATGTAAACAGGCTGGTTTATTAAAAGAGTTTAATCAACGTATTGGTGATACACAAAAAGGCGGTTCAACGAAATCTAAAGCGGGATTAACCGCTTATCGCCAACGTTGTATCCGCGTTGCTGAATACCTAAGCCAACACCCAGTAGCAAAAGGGGCTGATATTAAAAAAGCGATTGGTGAAGAATAAACGACTAATTTTTTAAGTAAAGATTATTATGGCTGGTTTGAAAAGATAGAAAGAGGGGTTTATCCATTGTCAGATAAAGGTAAAAATGAGTTGACGAAGTGGTTAATAAAATTGAATCAGGTGAGTGATAAACCTGATTCAATTTATGAGAAGCTCACAGAAAAAGACTTAAAAATAATGAAATAAGGTTAATTTTGCCATCACATCTTCATCGCGCCATTGTTGATGACTAATTTTGCTTCGCAAAGCCCAGTCTGTATCAAAAGCCCAATTCCAAGCAAGGTTAAGCTGGTTATGATAATCAACATCTGTATCTACTAACCACATTATATTGCCCGTTAATGCGATCTTATTATTGTTATTTACCTGCCAAACGGTACCTAACTCACTGCCTAAACCTACTTCAACGCTGTTGTTAGTAATATCTCCACCATTAAGCTCAAAAGAAGCCAAAAAGTAAGCATGTAGAGCATTAGGATCACCAATTGATTTACCATATCCTCCCTGTGTAAACCAACGGCCACTGTGTTTTGAATTATCAACTTGACGGTCATAGCCGATACGGATATTCCAAGACCAACTAGTAAATATACGATTATCAGGTGCTAATGACATCGCATCAATCAAATACAAACGCTCAATTCGGCTGTTAAGATCATTATTAATACTTGCCTCAATATCTAAGAAACTAATTTTTGCTCCCGGAATAAATCCAGCTGATTTATCTAATAGATCATGGTATGCCAGCCGGTAAGAAAGACTGTAACGCGTGGCGTTATCATCATAACCATTAATAGATAATCCTAAACGTGATGATGAATGACCAAGTTCGGGAGAAATTTCAGGTTGTAATGGTTGTGTAAAAGCAGAGGGTAGTTTTATTTTGCTGCGCTGAATTAATAAATTAGTTAGCCGTGGTGCGATTGATTTTCTACTTAACCCTTGATCATAAAACTCAAAATTTAACCATTCGTAAGCCATTTCTAAAATAGAGGCCTGTTTTTGACTTGTAAAACCAGAAAGATCAACTGATTTTCCATCTTTTATATCACGTGCAGCTTGTAACTCTTGATCGGTCATTTGCTCCGAAAAATGAAATAATTTAGTCCCAAAAGCAGGCCGATAGTTAGGCTCGTCTAATAGTTGGTTGTCTCTTAATGCCGCCACGGTATCTGAAGGGATAGCATGCATCGAAAATGAGGAGGTTAAATCAAGGTCTTCTCTAGCAAGTTGCAATAAACCAAGTAATTGATAAGAGCAATTTTCATCTATGAAATAATAATCGAAGGTCGCAAACTGTAATTCCCATAAATGTAACAGTATCAAGTCAACCTCACTGGGAGTCAATTTCAACTTATATTCCCAAATATCACGTGATTCTAAATCATTATATTCTCGTACTTTTCGGTAATATGGCATCAAGGAGAAATTACCGGGATATTGACCAACTAACCCTTTAAATGCATAAGTCGCTGCATTATCGTCTGCATCAGGTTCTGCTGCAAAATTAACCGCAAAAGCCACTAACTCTTTGTTGCGCGTTTGATTTTTAGCATCGATTCTTAATAAGGTATGACCAAACATTGAAGAGGGGTTGTTCATAAAAGCAGTCGGGAACACGAGCGTAATACCTTCTGGCTCTATTACAGATTTCCATTTGTTGAATTCGACACAATTAGGATCTACCCAATCATTTTCTACTTTACTTTTTAACCAAGTAAAACGAGCTGGAAACTGACACATCGCTTGGTTTACTTGGTATTTAGTTAACCCTTCACCATTAAAGGTATCAACAGTTGCCTGTAACTCCGCACGAGGGTCTATTTTTCCATTATCAGCAAGAAAGAAATTATGGCTATCTACTTCACTTTTCCAATCCGATAAAGTAGCTGTTCTATAATGCCCCAGTTGTAACCAATACCTATTCTGTGCAAGGTTGTCTAATGAGTAAACAGTGGCAAATAACGAAGAGGGAAAATAGATAAATAAGATTGCTAATATTTTACTTTTTATATTCATATCTCTCACAATAAAAAAGCCCCGTTTGGGGCCTTATTATAAGTTTAGTGAAATTAACTAAATTATAATGTGTATGTTGCTAATGCTACGTTATTAGACATTAAGCTATTTAGGTTTTCTAGAACAGCTTGTGAAGTGACGTTTTCAGACGTAAATACTTCAGAGAAGTTTCCTTGTGCAACTTCATTAAATGTAGCTTGATCTTGCTCAGCAACACCCCAAACAGTAGCAAGTGTAGACAAAGTTTCACCTTCGCCTTTAGACATATCACGTGCAAGGTTATCCATATTGCCATCAATAAATAGCGCTAGTTTTTCTGATGATGTTACAGGACCTGTTCCGTCACAACCTAATGTACCAAAAGTAATACCAAACGTTTGGTTGCCTGAAGTACCGTTCGTTGTAGCACCAAGTACTTTAACGACTTTACCTTCTTGTCCAGCAAATACCATTGAACCTAAACCACAACCAATGTCTTGATCAGCCATAACGCTAGTGAAAGGTAGTAAAGAGATTGCTGCTACTGCGATTAGTTTTTTCATTTAAATAAATCCTTATTTTAAAATAATATTAACGTATACATGAATAACCATGATACCGCATGATACCGCATGATACCAAAGAATACTAAAATAAATATAATTAATTGAGTCTGTCGTTATTGTGAACATAAATTAATATAACTATCATTTAAGTAATTGTTTTCATAATGAATATTAGTATACTTTCAAATGAAATATGGTTGATATTTGATCACTGTACATTATTTCAACTTAGTAAAGCTGGCGCCTAAAAACGATGAATATTTCCAGATATGGTCAAAGATGCCCATTAAATCAGGATTACCTTGTGATGAAAGGGTGATTGCATGAAAGCGGTTTTTTTTCTTTTTTAATTTATGCACTTCAAAGGCTAAAACACTAGGCAGTTTTTGGGCAATAAAATCAGAAATAACTAACAGATCAGCATTTTTATACTCGCCATGTTTCATTAAATCTAACGATTGCTCAATCACCGGTTTTAAATCCGTTCCACCTCGAAAGCTAGCGGACAAAAAAGTGAGTATTGCACTTAATGTTGTCTCTTTGGTGACAGGGAAGGTGATCACTTGGCTCGAGAACATCATTAAATAACAGGCTCTTTTTTGTGAAAATGCTATTTGTGTTAATGCGTAACAAATTGATTTAGCCGTTAGCTCTGGTGTGCCTTGCATTGAACCTGAACTATCAATACACACAATAAAGGGGCCACCAACTTCGTCACCTTGTTGATCATTCGCTTGCTGAAAAGTCGTCTGTTTTTTATATTGCTGATCAGCGCCTTGATATTGATAAGAGAGCAAGTGGCGTTCAATATAACGCTTATAGAAAACAATTTCTAACTCAGGAAAACTGAGGTTAATAATTTCAGTTTGTAACATACGAGAGATTTCATTGCTATAACTCACGCCCTGCATCTCATCAGGCACATTGTCTTGATAGTTATCGTCTAATACCCACGTTTCCGTGCACTGAGGTGTTTTTTTTGTGCTGAGCTCCGACAAAGCCAGACGCCCTAACTGATTAGCGATGGTGACAATGGCTTTGTTCTTGGCTAAATTTTTTGAGAAGCGTTGTAACAAGGTAATATCAATATGGCTTAACTTACTTTGACTCAAATCCCATAGGCGCCCGACATCATCCAGTAACTCGCTATCAACAAGCTCATTTAATGTTTCTAGGTTTTCATGACGCTCTTTGAGCATGGTTAACAACGCTTCACGGCTTTCATCAATCAATTTCATTTGATATTGATAAACACTATTTTCAATGCATTGTTGCCACTGGTCATAAAAAATAATAGAAAAGTATTCATCACTCAACGCGCTGTTTTTTGTTACCAAATCACGCGCTTGTTCATGAAAGTCTGACTGCTCGGTTATTTTATCTAAGATAAAGTTTATTTTGCGACGCAGTTGTTCGGGGGTAAGTAAGTTAGAAGCTTCATAGAGGGTTATTTCTTGGCTTAAACACAGTGGTAACGGGTTATCTTCCAATAATGAAACAAGTTGCTCTTTCCATTCGTTAACACTGTTTTTTTCAGTTGCATTAGCCTTGCGACTATTCTCTGATATATCGATAAAGGCGTCATCAACAATGAACTTTACCGAACCTGTCATTCTTCGCCCTGACCCACATTGGTTGCCGTGATCTGAAGTCTTTCTTGAAACTCATCATTTTTATCTTGAACTGCATTCAGCGCTAGCGTCAATGATACTAAGCTTTTCTCGACACTTTCGATGAAATCATCTTCGACAAAAATATTATGGTTAATCGAACTGAAATCGATTTGATTTTTGATAATACGTTGCTTGAGATTAGCCATCTCTTCATTCAGCGCGGCTAATTTACTTAACCAATTATCTTTAATATCGACCGTTGGTTTATTAGTGATAGCCACCACAGGTATACCGTTATTAGCAAAATCATGTAATAAAAGATGTTGGTTTTCATCGATTGAAAAATTTAACCAAACATTGGTTTTGGCATTATTGATATACACTTTAATAAGGCCGGTACCGCTTTTTATTTTTTTCTGGAAGTGGTCTAAACCCACATAAACCGACTGCGCTTTTTCATCTACTTCTTTGTCTAATACTTTATATTCACCGATGACACACATTTTGAGCATATTAGGTATGCCATCAAAGGTATAGGTTTTGATATCTTCTAAATCCAACTTGTAACGCGTTTTAGTTAATACTAAATCTGAATTTAAACGGTTACCGATGCGATATTGAAAGTCAGCATCAAGCTCAATAATTTTTTGTTCAATGACATTGGTCGCTTCGGTGATTTCATCTTGATCACAAAAACGTTTAATGGCGAAGTCATGAAGAATATTAAAAATAGCTTTTTTAGAGTCTAAATCATGCCAAATACAATCTTTTAGAATAAACAGATCGGTTTCTGATATTTGATTACGGCCATTAAAATAAGCCGATGCTTGTAATAAACGAATGGCTTTTTTCCAACGACGGTCGGAAACATAAATGGCATGTTCGGTGTGATTTTCACCAGGGCTATTATTATCTAAGGATAGTTTTAGGTCGTAGATAAGTTCAAAACAGTGATCTGTTAAACCAACATCATTTATCTCTTTTTTCCACAATTCAAACTCTTCGTTAGAGACTTTTTTAAACTTGCCCGCCAGTTTTGCTTGTGGCTTTTGCATGAGCATCGCTTTGAAGTTTTTCTTATCTTGAATAGGCTCTAGGTATAAACGTAATAACATACGATCATACAGCGCTTCTAACCCTGAGTCTGCTCCCGGTAATTCATTAGAAGCAGAAACAAGTACTCGCATCGGTACTTTTTGATGATCGATACCGTTATGAAAGGTACGTTCATTGATAACTGTAAGCAGAGTATTAAGAATAGCGGGGCCAGCTTTCCAAATTTCATCAAGGAAAACAACTTTAGCTTCAGGTAAGTAACCCTCTGTTAAGCGAATATATTTACCTTCGTCTTTTAAGGCTTTGATCGACAGAGGGCCAAATATTTCTTCGGGCGTTGAAAAACGTGTCATTAAGTATTCGAAGTAACTTTCATCTTCAAATACATCAATCATTCTTTTTGCTATTAAGCTTTTAGCTATTCCAGGGGGACCTAATAAAAATATACTTTCACCACTTAACGCGGCTAATAAACATAATCGAATAGCATCACGACGTTCATAAACGCCATAGGAAAGGTGATCAATCAACGTCTCTATACGATTACTAATTGTATTATGAGCAATGGTCATACGTTGTTTATCCATAATTTTTTTTGAGAGGTGCGACTGTACATTAATCACTATCCTATGGATGCATTTAATTACATTTGTGTGGCGTAAGTAGTATTTCAATTGATGCTAAAAGGAGTACTTAATTATCAATAACCATAAAGTAGTAGTTATGATTAGAAGTCGCTAAACCTCGATTCAATGATTATTTCTTAATAGGGGGTAGTGGTCGTAATAAATTAAATATTTGAGAAAATATAACCAATTTTAAAGTAATAAAAAAAGCGGCGTGATGTAAATTAGGAACTTGTAATAACACTAAAAATAACACCATGACTAAGCTAACTTTACACACATAACCAATGACCATCGCCATATTACTTAAAGATTCATTCTTTGAACCCATAAATATAAATGAGAATTGGGTAAAAATAAACTGCGGCACAATAAAGACAACACCTCCTAATAAAGCTGAAACGGCAAGATGATCAACATCCATAAAGTGTGCCAAGGTCGATATAACAATAACTAATAAACATTGGCCCATTAACAGCCTTTTTACATGCTTTTTTAGTTTGATACCATGTGCTTGCATTAATTTCCTTTTTTATATTGAAAGCTGATAATTATTGATAGTAACAATAAAGGGGCTTTAAATCTTATTGATGATTAAATTACAGGCAAAAAAAAAGCGACTCTAAAGTCGCTTTTTTATACTAAATGATAAATATCACTTTCTGATTAGCTTGATAACGCGAAGCTGGGCAACAGCTTGAGCTAACTGCGCAGTCACAAGGGCATAATCCACATCCTGACCAGGATTTGAAATTTGTTCTTGTGCTGTACGTTTAGCTTCTTCCGCTTTAGCTTGATCAAGATCTACACCTCGAATAGCCGTATCAGCAAGAACAGTTACACCGCCTGGCTGTACTTCAAGAAAACCGCCAGAGATATAAATGACTTCTTCATCACCATTTTGTTTAACCAATTTAACCATTCCTGGTTTAATTGGGGTCAGTAAAGGTGTGTGACCAGGCATAATACCTAATTCACCTTCTTGACCTGATACTTGTAAATGCGAAACACGCCCTGAAAACAGAGAAATTTCAGCACTTACAACATCTAAATGTGTGGTCATTGCTTTAGTCATAATAAGCTCCCGCTATTACATTTTTTTAGCGTTTTCAACAGCTTCTTCAATTGCACCTACGTATAGGAACGCTTGCTCAGGGATATCATCGTAATCACCGGCGATTAAGCCTTTAAAGCCAGCTAATGTGTCTTTAAGTGGTACGTAGATACCTGGGTCACCTGTAAATACTTCAGCTACGTGGTAAGGCTGAGTAAGGAACTTCTCAACTTTACGCGCACGAGATACGATTTGCTTATCTTCTTCAGATAGCTCATCCATACCTAGGATAGCGATGATATCTTTAAGCTCTTTATAACGCTGTAAGATACCTTGCACGCCACGTGCAATATCGTAGTGCTCTTGGCCAACAACTAATGGATCAAGTTGACGAGAAGATGAATCTAACGGGTCAATCGCTGGGTATAAACCCATAGATGCGATATTACGGTTAAGTACAACTGTAGCGTCTAAATGAGCGAACGTTGTTGCAGGTGATGGATCTGTAATATCATCCGCAGGTACGTATACCGCTTGGATAGATGTGATAGAACCTGATTTAGTAGAGGTAATACGCTCTTGTAAAACACCCATCTCTTCAGCAAGTGTTGGTTGGTAACCAACGGCTGAAGGCATACGGCCTAATAGTGCTGATACTTCTGTTCCCGCTAGAGTATAACGGTAGATGTTATCAACAAATAAAAGTACGTCTTTACCTTCATCACGGAAGCGCTCAGCCATAGTCAAACCAGTCAGGGCAACACGTAAACGGTTTCCTGGAGGCTCGTTCATTTGGCCGTAAACCATTGCTACTTTCGATAATTCAGGATTTTCAACGTTAACAACGCCAGCTTCCTGCATTTCGTGGTAGAAATCGTTACCTTCACGTGTACGCTCACCAACACCAGCAAAAACAGACAAACCTGAATGTTTAAGTGCGATGTTATTGATAAGTTCCATCATGTTTACTGTTTTACCAACACCAGCACCACCGAATAGGCCGATTTTACCGCCTTTTGCGAATGGGCAGATAAGGTCGATTACTTTGATACCAACTTCAAGTGTATCATTTGATGCCGTTTGCTCTTCATAAGTAGGAGCTGCACGGTGAATCTCATAGTGCTCAGTTGCTTCAACTGGGCCACACTCATCAATTGGCTCACCCAATACATTCATGATACGGCCTAATGTAGCCGTACCAACAGGTACTGTGATTGCTCGTTTAGTATCAGTAACTTCTAAACCACGACTCAAACCTTCAGAAGCACCCATAGCGATACAACGAACAACGCCGCCGCCAATTTGTTGCTGTACTTCCATTACAAGGTTCTTTGCAGTCACGTTCAAAGCGCTGTATATGCTCGGTACACTTTCTTGTGGAAATTCAACATCCACAACAGAACCGATAATCTGTACGATTTTACCTGAACTCATCTCTGATCCTCTAAAATCTAATTTCTAATTATACCGCAGCCGCACCACCACAAATCTCAGATAATTCCTGAGTAATTGCAGCTTGACGTGCTTTATTGGCAACAAGTTGTAAATCATCAATCAAGTCACTGGCGTTGTCGGTTGCAGCTTTCATTGCAATCATACGAGAAACTTGCTCACAGGCTAAATTCTCAACAACACCTTGATATACCTGAGATTCAACATAACGAATTAATAATGCGTCCAAAATCACTTTTGGATCGCCTTCGTAAATGTAGTCCCAAAGATGTGTAGAAACTTCTTCATCATCTTCTGCTTTTGGCAGTGGTAATAACTGACTGATAGTAGGTTCTTGTACCATGGTACTAATGAATTTATTGCTCACTATGTACAAACGATCAAGTTTACCTTGGTCATAAGCATCTAACATAATTTTCACCGAACCGATTAAATCATTAACCGTTGGTGCATCACCCAAACCTGAAGTTTGAGCAATAACGTTAGCGCCTACGCTATTAAAGAATGCAGCAGCTTTTGAACCAATAACGGCGATATCAACTTCGATATCCGCTTCAGAATTCTGTTGCATTGCGGCAATAACGGGTTTAAATAAATTAATATTTAAACCACCACATAAACCACGATCACTTGAAATGACAATATAACCAACACGCTTTATCTCTCTTTCTTCGACATAAGGGTGTTTGTATTCAAGTTTACCAAGTGCGATATGACCAATCACTTTACGCATAGTTTCAGCATAAGCATGAGTACTAGACATACGCACTTGCGCACGTCGCATCTTCGATGCTGCAACCATTTCCATGGCGCCAGTGATCTTTTGAGTGTTTTTAACACTCGCGATCTTATTTCTAATTTCTTTATCGCCGGCCATCTCTAACTCCTAATTAATGCTTAATTAACGACTAATGCCGTTAACTAATTACCAGGTTTGCGTTGCAACGAAAGATTCTAAAAGTGACTTAAATTGCCCTTCGATCTCTTTGTTGTAATCACCAGATGCATTAATTTGAGCATAGAATTCAGCATGCTCAGTTTTAGCGTAAGAGATTAGTGATGCTTCAAAGTCTAATACTTTTTCAACATCGACATCATTTAAGAAGCCTTTCTCTGCAGCAAATAGTGATAACGCTTGTTCAACAACTGACATAGGAGCATATTGTTTTTGCTTCATTAATTCAGTTACTTTTTTACCATGGTCTAGCTGTTTACGTGTCGCTTCATCTAAGTCAGATGCGAACTGTGCAAACGCTGCTAATTCACGGTATTGCGCTAGTGCAGTACGAATACCACCAGAAAGCTTTTTAATCACTTTACACTGAGCAGCACCACCAACACGTGATACAGAGATACCTGGATCAACGGCTGGACGAATACCATTATTGAAAAGTTCAGTCGTTAAGAAGATCTGACCATCAGTAATAGAAATTACGTTAGTGGGTACGAATGCAGATACATCGCCCGCTTGTGTTTCGATGATTGGTAATGCTGTTAAAGAACCAGTTTTACCTTTCACTGCGCCTTTAGTGAATGTTTCTACATAATGCTCGCTTACACGAGATGCACGTTCAAGAAGACGTGAATGAAGGTAGAAAACATCACCAGGGTATGCTTCACGACCAGGTGGACGTTTAAGCAATAGTGAAATTTGACGGTAAGCAACAGCTTGCTTAGAAAGATCATCGTATACAATCAGTGCATCTTCACCGCGGTCGCGGAAGTATTCACCCATTGAACAACCAGCATATGGTGCTAGGTATTGTAGTGCAGCCGCTTCAGAAGCAGAGGCAACAACAATGATTGTATTTTCTAATGCGCCATGTTCTTCAAGTTTACGTACTACGTTTGCAATAGTTGACGCTTTTTGGCCAATTGCTACGTAGATTGAGTATAAACCCGTTGTTTTTTGGCTAATGATTGAATCAATCGCAATAGCAGTTTTACCTACTTGACGGTCACCGATGATAAGTTCACGTTGACCACGACCGATTGGAATCATTGAATCAATTGATTTCCAGCCAGTTTGAACTGGTTGGTCAACTGATTTACGATCGATTACACCAGGTGCGATTACTTCGATAGGAGAGTAACCGTCATTTTCAATCGGGCCTTTTCCATCAATAGGCTCACCCATTGTATTTACAACACGACCAAGAAGACCTTTACCTACAGGTACTTCAAGAATACGACCAGTAGATTTAACTTTTTGGCCTTCTTTTAGATCGCGGTATGGTCCCATTACTACTGCACCAACCGAGTCGCGCTCGAGGTTTAGTGCCATAGCAAAGCTACCATTTGGTAATTCGATCATCTCACCCTGCATACATTCAGCAAGGCCATTGATACGAATAATACCATCGCTTACAGAAACGATTGTACCTTCATTACGCGCTTCGCTTACCGCTTCAAATTTTTCAATTCGTTGCTTGATAAGATCGCTAATTTCAGTGGAATTCAGTTGCATGCTCTAACTTCCCATTAAGACTGTAAAGTATCTGATAAACGATTTAGTTGGCCGATAGCAGTGCTATCAATAACTAGATCACCCGCTGTAATCACCATTCCGGCAATCAGCGCTTTATCAATACTACAATTTAGGTTTACTTTTCGTGCGAGGCGTTTTTCTAACGATTTGCTCAACTCATCTTTTTGCTTTTTAGACAGGGCATAAGCAGAAACAACAATTACGTCGACTTCTTTGTTATGCGCTGTTACTAATTCAGCATAGAGTTGCGCTACGTGAGGTAAAATGCTCAAACGTCCATTTTCAGCCATTATATTAATTAAGTTTTGACCACTTTTATCAAGTCGATCATCACATATATTAATTAATACAGCAGCCAGTTCTTGCGTTGTTTTCGTGCCAGATAACATTGCTGCAATTGTTGGGTTAGCAACAACTTCAGCAGCAAAAAACAACATTTCAGACCAAGCTTCAATGTTGTTATTATCAACAGCAAGTTCAAAAGTAGCTCTTGCGTAAGGGCGAGCTACAGTAGTCAATTCAGACATAAGCTCGTTCCTTATAGTTCAGCAACTAATTGATCGATAATGTCGCTATTCGCTTCTTTATCGATAGAACGCTTAATAATTTTCTCAGCACCAGCAATAGCAAGAGTAGAAACTTGTTGACGTAACTCTTCACGAGCACGACTACGTTCACCTTCAACTTCAGCTTCACCCTGTGCAACGATTTTCGCGCGTTCAGATTCTGCTTCGGCTTTTGCTTCATCAACAATTTGAGCGCGACGCTTGTTAGCTTGCTCAATAATCTCTGCTGCTTGTGTTTTAGCTTCTTTTAACTTTTCAACTGCTTTAGCTTGCGCTAATTCAAGATCTTTTCCGGCACGTTCAGCTTGCGTCAAACCATCAGAAATTTTCTTTTGTCTATCTTCAATAGCAGCAATCAATGGTGGCCACACAAACTTCATGCAGAACCAAACAAACAATGCAAATGCAATCGCTTGGCCAAATAGAGTGGCATTAATATTCATAACCGATCCTCAATAATTTGTTAATTAGGAACTGTTAATTAGCCTTGTAGTAGACCTACAAACGGGTTTGCAAATACAAAGAAAAGTGCAACACCAACTGCGATCATAGAGATAGCATCAAGTAGACCAGCTACGATGAACATTTTAACTTGAAGTGCTGGAGCCATTTCAGGTTGGCGAGCAGAAGCTTCTAGAAATTTACCACCTAAAATAGCAAAACCAATTGCAGTACCAAATGCAGCGACACCGATCATGAACGCAACAGATAGAGCAGTAAATCCGATTACAGTTTCCATTTTTTTCTCCGAGATAGTTAAATTATATAAATTAAATAGTGTAAAAATTAGTGATCTTCATGTGCCATGCTGAGGTATACAACACTTAACATCATGAAAATAAATGCCTGTAACAAAATAACCAAAATATGGAAGATAGCCCACGGCACATATAGTGCAGACTGAGCCCACCAAGGGGTTAATGCTATCAGGATAAATATCAACTCACCTGAGTACATATTACCAAACAGACGAAGCGCTAACGAAATAGGCTTCGCAATCAATGTTACAAATTCCAATACAAAGTTGAAAGGAATCATTGTCCAATGATTGAATGGTTGCATTGTGAGTTCTTTTACAAACCCAGATAAACCTTTGATCTTAATACTGTAAAAAACAATCATTACAAATACACTTAGAGATAAACCTAAAGTAATATTTAAATCGGTTGTTGGTACAATTTTAAGGTAAGGAACACCTAATATGAGACTGGCAGCTGTAGGTACAAAATCAACAGGTATTAGATCCATCGTATTCATTAGGATAATCCAAACGAATAACGTTAGCGCTAATGGTGCAACGGCTGTGCTACTACGACCGTGAAACGATCCTTTAACAGAGCCATCGACAAGTTCAATGACCATTTCAATTAAACATTGAAACTTGCCAGGAACTCCTGTTGTTGCTTTCTTTCCGACCATATAAAACAGTCCTAAGAAAAGCGCGCCTAAGCCAACAGAAAACAGTAATGAGTCAACATGCCACGTCCAAAATCCAGCGTCAGCACAGGCATAATTCCATGCTATGTCACCATTAACTGTACACATTTGTGCATTAGTTAAATGATGTTGGATATATTCAGTTGGAGTTGATGCCATTTGTCATTCCGTTATGTTGTTTAAAAAAGAAAAAGGCTAATGATTGTGAAGCTATAAGTAGTGAAAATGAAATATAAAACGCCATTAATGATAACGAGTCATCTCTCAAAAACAGGACCAATAGGATCATAACTAAAAATATTTTCAACGCCTCTCCCACATAAAACCCCTGAAGTACAATTTTCGATTTTCTGGCACCTGCGTGAGCAAATGACATAAAAACAAAAATGAAATTAGGGAACAAAAAAGTGAAACCGCCAACTAACGCAGAATAACCGGCGTTAGTGTTAAATAACACTGTTGAAATCAGTGCAATCATTAGCACAATAAATAATTGAAAAGCTATCAATCTAAGCCCTGATTTGAGACCTTTTTTTGCTAGTTTATCAATCACTGTGATTTCCTTTTACTATTCAATTTGTGACAAAAAAGTGTCATTTATTAACAACTTTTATGACCCAGATTAAAACATGCGCAAATTATACTGACAATGTGGCCCAATGCAATATATGCGGTCATTTGTTGCAACTTATTTTTGCGATAGGTCATAGTTTTAAAATTTAAAAAAAAGGATTTATTTGTCAAACAAATAGATCCTTGATTATTTTCTGACATCAATAGTTATTGATCTCTATCAACAATTTCTAGCAACGAATCCAAATCAGAAAGCGTGTCGTAATTAATAATTAATTTACCAGCCCCTTTTTTGCCTGTTTTGGCGCTCACTGTTAAACCAAACTTTTTTTCAAAAGTATTTATAATATGAACATACTCATCACAAAGAGGTAGTTCATCTTTTGCTATCTGAGGATTAAGTGACTTTTTGACGAGCTTTTCTGTTTCTCTTACTGTTAATGATTTTTCAGCAACTATTTTTGCTAATGCAGATTGTTTATCTGTTTCGCTGCTTAATAATGCACGTGCATGGCCCATTTCGATATCGCCTTGCTCCAGTAATACTTTTACATCTTCGTTTAAATTGTTTAAACGCAGTAGATTACTGACCGTTGTACGCGATTTTCCAACCGCAGTAGCGACTTCATTATGGGTAAGCTCAAACTCTTCTAATAAACGCTTATAAGCAATCGCTTCTTCCATCGCATTAAGGTTTTCACGCTGTATATTTTCAATCAAAGCGATGGCAATAGCGGCGTTATCTTCAACATTCTTAATCAGGCATGGCACACTTTCTAAACCCACTTTTTTGGCCGCGCGCCAGCGACGTTCACCAGCAATAATTTCATATTTTTGATGACCGGTTTCTCTAACTACAATTGGCTGAATAATACCTTGAGCATGAATGGAATTTGCTAACTCTTCTAATGCAGATTCAGACATATCACGTCTAGGTTGATATTTACCTGGCTGTAATTGCTGAATATTAAGATCTTGCAATGCACCTTTAACATCATCGACGAGTTGTTGCGTTTTTTGCGCGTTGAAGTCATGTGAGACTTGTTTATTACGATTTTCAGTACTGCTACTCAATAAAGAATCTAGCCCTTTACCTAAGCCTCTTTTTTTTCCTAACATGTCTTATCCTAATTACGCGCTTTCTACACTAACCGACTTGCACTGTTCTTCACGGCGCAAAATTTCACCCGCTAATGCAAGATAAGCTTTAGCGCCCGTTGATGATTTATCATAATACATAACAGGAGAGCCAAAACTAGGCGCTTCTGCGAGTCGAATATTACGAGGAATAATGGTGCGATATACTTTTTCACCAAAATGCTTTTTAAGTTGATCTGATACATCTGAAGAGAGGCGATTACGTGGATCATACATAGTACGTAAGATCCCTTCGATTTTTAGATCGGCATTAACCACTGCGGCTAGTTTACTGATGGTATCAACCAATGCCGTTAACCCTTCTAATGCGTAATACTCGCATTGCATCGGTACTAGCACCGAATCAGCGGCGCTCATGGCATTAATGGTGAGCATATTTAATGAGGGAGGGCAGTCGATAAAGATATAGTCGTATTGGTCTCTATAAGCTTTTAATGCATTGCATAAACGCATTTCACGCGAGAACAGCGACATTAATTTAACTTCAGCGGCTGTTACATCACTATTGGCAGCAACAAGATCATAACCGCCTGAGGTTTCTTTTTCGATGACTTTATCTAAAGGAAGGTCGTCAATTAATAGGTCATAGGCACTATGCGCAACCTCGTATTTATCAATGCCACTGCCCATGGTTGCATTGCCTTGCGGATCTAAATCTATCAGCAGTACTTTACGCTTAGTAGCGGCCATAGAGGCAGCTAGGTTAACGCAAGTTGTTGTTTTACCTACGCCACCTTTTTGGTTTGCAACTGCAATTATTTTACCCACGAATACCTACTTAAATTTATTGGTTATAAGGCTAAACTCGCCTGTTGGCTTTGCAATTACGTTACCTACGTACACCTATTTAATTATGAAACGAGTTCTATTTTCACTAAGCAACGTTCACCGTCAAGGTTAGGTACCTTTAATGCGATTGATTCGATGAATTTAAATTTATCATCAAGTGCTGTAATTTCTTTTTTTGGAAGTTGTCCTTTCAATGCAAGAAAGTGACCGCTTTCATTAGGCAGGTGTTTACACCAAAAAAGCATATCTTCTAATGAAGCAAAGGCACGACTTAAGACCACATCGAACTTTTCTTCTGGTTGATACTCTTCAACGCGACTCTGAACAAATTCAACGTTTTTAAGGCCTAACTCTAAGACTGCTTGACGTATAAAACGTAATCTTTTACCTAAGCTATCTAATAAAACAAATTGTTTATCAGGATTTAAAATAGCTAAGGGTAGTCCTGGTAAACCAGGCCCTGTTCCAACATCGATCAGACGCTTACCTTGCAGGTAAGGGGAGACAACTATACTGTCCATAATATGTTTGACAAGCATTTGCTGCGGATCTCTTACTGAAGTGAGATTGTACGCTTTATTCCACTTAGCCAGTAACTCAACTAATTGAATTAACTTGTTTTGTTGTTCGATAGGAAGCGTTAACTCTGTATCAGCAAGCATCGCTTGAAGTTGTTCTAATAAACTCATTTTATACTGCCTTACGTCTTAGACCGTTTTTCTTTAAATATATCAATAATATAGAGATAGCTGCTGGGGTAATACCTGAAATACGAGAAGCTTGACCAATGCTTTCTGGTCTTATCTCTGTTAGCTTACTCACTACTTCATTAGATAAACCTTTGATTTCAGAGTAATTAAGATCAATCGGTAAGATCGTATCTTCGTAACGTTTCAGTTTTGCTATTTCATCAAGTTGTCTATCAATATAACCTTGATATTTAATTTTAATTTCAACTTGTTCTGCTGCTTGTCCATCTTCAATACCAGGGCCTAAACCTTCGATTTTCATTAGGTCGCGATAATTAACTTCCGGACGACGGATCATTGCTTCTAATGTACTTTCACGTTGCATAGGCTGTTTAAGTAATTCATTTATCTGCGCAGCATTAACAGAGTTTGGATTAACCCACTGTCCTTTTAAGCGCTGGCTTTCAATTTCAACAGCTTCCTGTTTTTCGCTAAATGCTTTCCAACGGATATCATCAACGAGACCTAATTCACGGCCTTTAGCTGTTAAACGCGCATCGGCATTGTCTTCACGTAGCAATAAACGGTATTCCGCACGGCTGGTAAACATACGGTAAGGTTCTTTTGTACCCAGTGTCGAAAGATCGTCGACTAATACGCCTGTGTAAGCTTCATCACGACGAGGACACCAACCTTCTTTATCCTGAACTTGTAAGCCTGCGTTTAGGCCTGCTAGTAGACCCTGTGCACCGGCTTCTTCGTAGCCTGTTGTACCGTTGATTTGTCCAGCAAAGAACAAACCTGCAATATATTTACTTTCAAGTGTTGATTTAAGATCGCGTGGATCAAAATAATCATATTCAATCGCGTAACCAGGTCGAGTAACAAAGGCATTTTCAAAACCTTTCATTGAACGAATAAACTCGATTTGTACATCAAACGGTAAACTAGTTGAAATACCGTTAGGGTAAATTTCATGTGTTGTTAAACCTTCAGGCTCAACAAATATCTGATGTGATTTTTTATCTGCAAAACGCATCACTTTATCTTCGATAGAAGGGCAGTAGCGTGGACCAATACCATCAATAACACCGGTATACATTGGGCTTCTGTCTAAACTACCACGAATAATATCGTGTGTTTTTTCATTGGTATGCGTGATGTAACAAGGTATTTGACGAGGGTGATCGCTCTTTTTCCCTAAAAATGAAAAAGTAGGGATTGGCGTATCACCGTGTTGAACTTCTAATTGAGAAAAATCAATAGATCGTGCATCGATACGTGCTGGTGTACCCGTTTTTAAACGGCCTGTACGAATTGGTAGATCTTTTAAACGCGCCGCTAAGCCAATAGAAGCTGGGTCGCCTGCACGGCCACCGCTGTAATTCTTCATACCGATATGTATTAATCCGTTTAAAAATGTTCCTACGGTTAACACAACGGTTTTAGCTGAAAACTTAACACCCATTTTAGTGATAACACCGCTAACGCGATCATTTTCAACTACCAGGTCTTCAACTTCCTGTTGGAATATTTTTAAGTTTTCTTGGTTTTCTAATTTTTCACGAATAGCCGCTTTGTATAACAAGCGATCGGCTTGTGCACGTGTTGCACGAACAGCTGGGCCCTTACTTGCATTTAGCGTTCTGAATTGAATACCACCCTTGTCAGTTGCACTAGCCATCAATCCGCCAAGTGCATCAATTTCCTTCACCAAATGTCCTTTACCAATCCCGCCAATAGCTGGATTACATGACATCTGGCCAAGTGTCTCAATGTTATGTGTTAGCAATAACGTATTCATACCCATGCGTGCTGCTGAAGCGGCTGCTTCTGTACCTGCATGGCCACCGCCAATAACAATCACATCAAAATGTTCGTGGTAATTCATTTTTCTTCCAAAATCACTGTTAAAAATAAAAAACATATTTTACCTACTTCCGATCAAATATGACACTACTAAGATCGAAACACTAGTATTAGTAGTATATATAGATCTTTAAAGATCTTTTATTACTATACTTATTAAGCAATTGAAATTCTGTGTAAAAGTGGGATTAGATCTTAAAGATCAGGATCTTAAGTTAGATCTGGAGTTGTGCGCAGTTGTGGATCTATTTGGGGTTAACAAGGGGATACTTTGGCTACTTATGCACAGGTAAAATTAACCACAGGTTTGCACATAGTTTAAACATATCTCACTAACGAGTTATAAATACTTTATGCACAAACTGCTGTGGGTAACTAATAACGTACTAATCGATCAATTCGTTTAGATCTTCAATCAAAAGAGGGATCCAATCAGCGATACGATCCTCTGGCATTGGATGTACAACCACGTCAATTTCTAAGCGATCTCCAATGCGTTGTGCACCCATCTCTTCTAAAATGTAATCGAGGTTTTTAGCTGCTTCACAAAAAGTATCATAGTTAGAATCACCAATACCTACGATCGCATATCGAACGCCATCTAAAGGCGCATTAACCTGTTGTAATTGATCAACAAAGTCTTTGAAGTTTTCAGGGTAATCGCCAGCGCCATGTGTCGCTAAACAAACCAACCAAATTTGCTCTTCTTGTAATGACATCTCATTTAAGTCTGGTTCAAGATGCAAGTCCGTATCAAAAAAGGCCTCTTCTAATAACGTTTGCGCAGCCTCAGCTACATACTCTGTACCGCCTAATGTACTACCTACTAAAATTTCAATCTGACTCATCATATTCTCCATTAAGTTTTTCCCTACTATATAGGTAAAAATAAAATAGGAAACAAATGGCGTAGATATCAGAGAGGCTTAAGAATATAACGAGTTGGAATTACATAAGAAACGCTAGCTAGTGCCAGTGCTAACCAATACTACTTATAAATTACCTTTCCCTACTGGGGACAAGCTCGCGTCTTGCTAGAAGGTCTACGTAGTTAACCCTTCGATAAGATAGGTTACCTTAATGTTGTGTCTTGCCCTGGTTCGAGCTTGTGTTTGGCAAAGCATCTAGAGGTAACATGAGTAATAACTACATTTTAGAAGCTCAATTGCGCTTTATAGACTGTTATAGTGCAATTTAAATACAGTTTGTTGGTTAATTAATCACTCAGTCATTAAATTGAAATAAACAGTAAATAAACGCTTGCCAATGCTCGCGCAATCCCTATAATGCGACCCCACAGACAAGGCAACTAACGAAAGTTAATTG
>NZ_PJBZ01000073.1 GCF_002835995.1 Psychromonas sp. Urea-02u-13
GCCTACGCCAGTAGTGACACCTACTCCAGTAGTGACGCCTACTCCAGTAGTAACACCTACGCCAGTCGTTGGTGATACAACTTGGAACGCAGAAACAGTTTACAACACAGGTGATACTGCGACAGTAAACGGTGTTACTTACACTGCAGGTTGGTGGACTAAGGGTCAAGAGCCAGGTACAACTGGCGAATGGGGTGTATGGAAATAAGCACAAGCCTATTTCTATAAACTAACCATACTAAGGGATGCTACGGCATCCCTTTTTTATTGGCTAAAAAACAATAATGATATGAGTACATGGATAAGAGTGAGCAAAAGAACAGTATTTATGTTTAATCGTCATCTTCACTATAAATATAACCCCATTAGTCTAATACAAAAGATCTGCTAAAATAATACAACTCATTGAATAAAAACTTTAATTTTTAATATTATTTACAATGTAGCGATAGCTTTACTATTTTGTATCATGTAAATTTTATTTAAAATGTTTGGTGCTTATACTCACGTATAATATCTCCCTCACAATCACTGTCTAAGCTAGGTACATAATGGAAGTTGAACTGTTAGAAATTCAAGACTTTATTCGTCAATATCCCCCGTTTGACAAACTACCTGAAGATGCCTTGGTGGAGATAACCCAAAGCATTGAAATATCTTATTTTCGAGCGGAAAGCACGATCATTGAAGTTAATGCAAAAATTAATGAATTGTATATGGTGCGCAGTGGCATTGTTGAGGTATACCGTCGTAATGGAGATCTCTACAATCGCCTAGATCAAGGAAAACTCTTTGGTCAAATGGGCTTGCTGACAAGTAATAAAGTGCGATTTCCGGCTAAATCATTAAAAGACACACTTTTATATTGTATGCCTGAAGAGATATTCCACCGTTTTTGTGACCGTTATGAAGCCTTTGCTGATTTTGTTGAAGTAGAAGATAGCACTCGATTAAAACAGGCCGTTGAAAACAATAATAACGATGCTAACTCACTCACCACATCAAAAGTTAAAACACTAATTAGCAGAGATGTCGTGATCATGCCAACCCATAGTACGATTCAGGCCGTCGCTCAGAAGATGGCGGAAGAGAATATATCTGCGGCATTAATTAACGATCCTGAATTAACCGATGATCAAGGTAATAGCTTTGTTGGTATTGTGACTGAAAAAGACCTCTGCGCTAAAGTTATCGCAGCCGGACTCAGTGTTGATACTCCTGTGTCTGAGGTGATGTCAACGGAATTAATTTCGTTAGATCATAACGCCTATATTTTTGAAGCGATGTTGCTGATGTTACGCTTCAACGTACACCATTTACCCATCCTTAAAAACAAACAACCTATCGGATTAATTGAAGTTGGCGATATTATTCGTTACGAATCACAAAATAGTTTGTTATTTGTAAGTGGAATATTTCAGCAACAAAGCCCGGAAGACTTAGCGTTACTATCAACGCAATTAAAAGACTGTTTTATTCGTATGGTTAACGAAGACGCCAATTCACATATGGTGGGTCGTGCTATGTCCGAAATAGGCCGTAGCTTTAAACAACGTTTACTTGAATTAGCAGAGCTGGAACTCGGAGATCCCCCTATTCCTTACTGCTTCTTAGCATTAGGCTCTATGGCACGTGATGAGCAGCTGATTGTCACAGACCAAGACAATGCCATCATTCTCGACAATAGTTATGATGAAGCGCTGCATGGCGAATATTTTATTAAATTATCCAAATTTGTTTGTGATGGATTAGCTGCCTGTGGTTACAGTTATTGTACTGGCGATATTATGGCAACTAACCCAGAGTGGCGAAAAACACAGGCACAATGGGAAGATTGTTTTGCTGATTGGATAGATGATCCTAACCCACAAGCACTGTTGAACTGCTCGATATTTTTTGACCTGACCGGTGTCTATGGGCGCGCTAAATGGGCGGAGCAATTAAATGCCTTTATTCTACGCCGAGCGAAAAAGAACAATCGATTTTTAGCCTGTTTAGCGCGTAACGCACTGAATAGAAAACCGCCACTGGGTTTCTTTAAAGACTTTGTGATGGAGAAAGATGGTCGCCATAATAATTCTATTAACTTGAAACGCCGTGGTACCGCACCGCTAGCAGATCTGATACGCATACATGCACTTGCTATTGGTTCACAATCACAAAACTCATTTCAACGCTTAGAAGATATTATTGAAGCTGGTATTTTACCAAAATCAAAAGGGCAAGATTTGTTACATGCAATGGAGCTTATTTCACTGGTTCGCCTGCGACATCAAGCACTCGATATTGAGTTTGATAGAGAGCCTGATAATAATATTGAACCTGAAAATATGTCTGACTTTGAGCGACGTAACCTAAAAGATGCTTTTTTAGTATTAAGCAGTGCGCAAAGTTTCTTAAAATACCGTTATAACGCGAATATGCTGTAATGAGTATGCCTAACTTCACCAACAGAGAGATACTAAATTGGCAGGCTTTCCTGCAAATGAAATCTCAACTGAGCAAAGATAGCCGCTTACAAAATTTTTATGATAGAGGCACTTACCATGATGAAACAAAGCTTAGTGATATCGAATTTGTTGCACTAGACTTTGAGACCACCGGATTAGATGCAAGCAAAAACAGCATTATTAGTATTGGCTTAGTGCATTTTAATTTACAGCGTATATTTTGCCGAAAAGCAAAATCCTGGTATATCGACCCACAGGATAATTTAAAAGAAGATTCTATCGTCATTCATGGTATTACGCATTCAGACCTTAACAAAGCACCTGATTTATTACATGTATTAGAACAACTTTTAGATGAACTCGCGGGTAAAGTAGTGGTTGTGCATTATCGTCTTATTGAACGAGATTTTTTAGACAGCAATTTACGCGCATTATTCAAAGAGGGTATTATTTTCCCTATGGTTGATACCATGCAAATTGAAGCAGATCTGCAACACAAAAAACGCCAAGGTATTACTAATTGGTTTAAACCCAAACCGACTCAATCCATTCGTTTAGCAAAAAGTCGGTCACGTTATAATCTGCCAACTTATCCCCCTCATGATGCTTTGACGGATGCCATTGCAACCGCTGAGTTGTTACAGGCACAAATTAAATATCACTTTAGCCCTGAGACCGCCATTAAAAAATTGTGGTTATAAACACTTAAGTAACCTTAGCTGATTTAAGCAGCCTGCTTTACTATTTGAGTCTGCTTATTAATAAACAAGCATTAATAAGCAGGTATAAAAAAAGCCGATAGAATAAATCCTATCGGCTTTTTAAATCTTTCATCTATATCATACTAACCGCATTTAATTTGTGATCAGCCTTGCTGGTTAAAACGAGCGCTATCTACGTTATGAATTTTATTCAGAACGTCCTGTTCTTCACCACGTTGTGGCCAGCTGAAGCTGTTCAAAATCATTCCATACGATTTTGTGAAAGTAGAATAACTACTTCCTGCAACTCATGCCTTGATAGCACTCATTTTTCCTGCGCAATACAAGACCACATATTTAATGCACTTGGTATTATTTTTTACGTGGCTCTGTATGCATACCCATCAATAAACTAACACACATGATTAACAAAATAATCGTGAATGGTAAAGCCATTGAAATAGCACCCGCCTGTAAAGCTTGAATCGCTTCCGTACCACCAATCCAAAGTAAAGCAGCAGCGATTGAACCTTCAACCGTAGCCCAAAATATACGCTGTGGAATAGGTGCGTCAACTTTACCGCCAGCAGTAATACTATCTATCACTAGCGAACCAGAATCAGAAGAGGTAATAAAGAATACCAACACTAATACGATCGCAATCATTGATAAAATATTACCCATTGGTAAAGCATCAAACATTTGGAACATCGCAAGTGTAACGTCTTTCAGGCCTTCATTGCCTAACGCGCCAATATTATTAGCTACTTGATCAATCGCAACACCACCAAATACAGACATCCATAAGATAGTCACAGAAGTGGGGATAATTAATACTGCAGTAATAAATTCACGTACCGTACGACCACGAGAAATACGTGCGATAAACATACCTACAAAAGGAGACCATGAAATCCACCATGCCCAGAAAAATACCGTCCAACCATGCATCCAAGCTTCATCTGCACGACCATGTGGATTACTCAATGGAATAATGTTTTCAATATAGCCCATCACTGTCATAGGGATAGTGCCCATAGAAACAGCAAAGGTCACTAATGCAGTAAATACAACTAGCACTAGTGCAATCAGCATATTGACGTTACTAATCACCTTAACGCCACCTTCAATACCACGTACCACTGAAACAATGGCTAACAAGGTAACACCAGCAATAACGGCAATTTGTAAAGTAAGATCAGCTTCAATGCCAAAGACATGTTGGATACCACTAGCGGCTTGTTGCGCGCCAAGACCCAATGAAGTTGCTAAACCAAACAGTGTCGCTAATACAGCAAGAATATCAACAATGTGCCCCGCCCAACCCCATGCTCTATCGCCTAAAATCGGGTAAAAAATAGAACGCATAGACAAAGGTAAACCTTTGTTATACGAAAAGAAAGCTAATGACAAAGCCACTACGCCATAAATTGCCCATGGGTGTAAACCCCAGTGATACATAGTCGCACCTAAGGCAAGTTTAGCAGCCTCTGGTGTATTCGGCATCACATTGAGTGGTGTTTCATACCAACCCGTGTAATAAGCAACAGGTTCGGCAACACCCCAAAACATCAGACCAATACCCATACCAGCAGCAAATAACATCGCTATCCATGACATGGTTGAATAATCAGATTTTGCGTCATCACCACCAAGGCGAATCTTTCCGTAAGGCGATACCACTAATGCCAAACAGAAAATAACAAATATGTTAGCAGACCACATAAATAGGCCGTCAAATGTACCTATGATTTTCCACTTAAGGCCATCTAAAAAGCCTTTCGATGTAGCAGGATCAAGCACTAAAATAACAATTAAAAATAGGCAAACTAAACCCGCACTTATTCCAAATACTGGATTATGTACATCAAACCCCCATTTTTTAACATTATCCTGCCCAATCGTGTAATCGGTATTATCGATACTGTATTTATCTTTATTTAAACTCATTCATCCTCGTTAAGAGCACCCTGCTCCATTAGTGTATTTGCCTATATTCACTGCCCACAAACAATAACATTGGTATTTGTAATAGAATGTGCGTTAAATATAGGTCGCTAACAATAGCACGACTGTGTGACAGAAGCCGTTTCCTTGTCATTTATAACAGCAAAATCTGCGTTTATACCTCATAAATAGACTAAGTTATCAATAAATTACTTATTAAACGCCTCGGTGTATGCGCCGTTTTATCTGCTTTTCCTAAGCGTACCAACATCTGCACTGTCTGTTGCGAGTCAATGTTGAAATGATCTTTGAACTGTTTTTGTAGGTTTTGCATGTCGCTGTACTCTTGCAATACTTGCCTCATTGGATGCTGTGCAAGACCCATCGCTGTGGTGGTTAAATTCAAACGGCAATAGTCCCTTCCCGCTTTAACCTGCTGTAAACGGCTGTTTCCTTTTGTCGTTAACAAAGCAAAAGTACTGGTTGATTGGCTTGTTGATCGGGTGATATCAATACTCTGCTGAGCAAATTATGTTGAATCTTTTTCTGTTGATTTTCGATCTAATATAAAGGTTTCCACAAACATCTTTTTCAACCCAGTCATGCCTGAATGCTCAAGGCCAAAACCATCACGATATTGTTGTACTTCTTGATCATTAAAACGGAACATTTTGATGGTTTCTAAATCACGCTGTTTGCTTTCCCCTTCAATACGTATTGCCTCTGGTAGCATTTGTTGTAAATAATGATTATTTTTTTCAGAGTCAATAATCGTTAACTGGCTATTAGCGATTAAAGGCAAGTGAGTAAGCTGTGATTTTTGATCAATAGTTAAACGACTATTATCATATTCGCGTTTATTCGATTGGCGTTTTAAGAGTTGCTTATAAATAATGGGTCTTCTTGTACCAACGCACTTTGGGTTAATAGGATTCTCGCTACCGGTTTATTTTCTATGACAGTATTGCTGTATTCGCCGAGCGGAAAATACTCAATCTCAGCTTGATAACCATAGTGACTCGCTGCAATGCTTAAGTTCTCTAAGAAGCAACCCTGGCCAATATGAATTTGTCTGGCGATTGGGTCCGTTTCCGGTAACAAACGTGTTTGGTCAACAAAAAGATCCATGCTGTTTTGATCGTTAAATTTAATTAACCAGGGTTGTTTGTTATGTGGATTAGGCGCCAGAATCGCATACGCCAATAATGTTAAACGAATATCAGACGCCTCACTACTTGGTCCACTCCAGCCATAATCGACTTTCTCAACCTCTGCTGAACAACCACTTAATGTACTCGATAATGTAGCAGTGGCTACCCCAAGTCCTACGACACGAATAAAGCGACGACGATCCATAAAACACTCCCTTTTTTATGTGAATAACATTTAAAATATACATTCCAAGGAATGCAATGTGTATTCCTTGGAATGTAAGTCAACACTCTTTTAGGAAAATCATGAGTTCTCGTGAAGAAAATGAAACACGTATTATTATTCTGCAGGGCATTATTCAACAATTAATGACCACTCGCAGTAATGAGTTATTTAAAAAGTTAGCACTTACTACTTCTGAATTT
This sequence comes from Psychromonas sp. Urea-02u-13, assembly GCF_002835995.1. Classification (GTDB taxonomy): domain Bacteria; phylum Pseudomonadota; class Gammaproteobacteria; order Enterobacterales; family Psychromonadaceae; genus Psychromonas. Next base: position 6,676 of record NZ_PJBZ01000073.1, read on the forward strand.
GGCATTATTAACCACTTTAGCCATCAACCAACACGCAGTTGGACAGTTTCTGAATTAGCACAAGTCATGGAAATGAATCAGCCAGGCATCACCAAGTTAGTGGCCAATTTAATTGATAAATCTGCATTAAGTGCGACAACAGATGCGTTTGATAAACGTAAACGACATCTGTTAATTACCCAACAAGGTTTAAATTTATGCGCCGAAACAATGGAAAAGCTCCAGCCAGATATCCGCCTTTGTTTTGCAGATTGGCAAGATGATCAGTTAACACAATTCGCCGAGCATAATGAGAAATTGATGCATTGGTTAGATAACCATCGTTTATAGACAAATATGGAATATCTTAAAACTAAAAAATTTTTAATTTTAAGATATTCCACAGACAGAAAATCTAGTTTAGCTATAATAGTCAATTCAAATACAATCATTCAACTAGTAGGAATACCATGACTAATTTTTTAAAAAAATCACTTATTGCTTTCACAGCAATGGCAAGCTTATTAACGGTACCGGCCTTTGCTCAAGAAACAGTAAAAGTAGGTATGTCTGGTCGCTATTTCCCATTCACTTTTTCAAAGCAAGATAAACTACAAGGTTTTGAAGTTGATATTTGGAATGAAATTGCAGCACGTTCAGACTATAAAGTAGAATTTACAACATCAAACTTCTCTGGTCTTTTTGGTATGTTAGAAGCGGGCCATATTGATACTATCTCTAACCAAATTACCATCACCGAAGCACGCTTAGCTAAATTTGCATTCACAACACCTTATGTTATTGATGGTGTGCAAGTGGTTGTACGTAAAGGGCGTGATGATATTAACGGTATCGAAGATCTTAAAGGTAAAAAAGTAGCGGTTAATTTAGGCAGTAACTTCGAACAAGTATTACGTAGAGTAGATACTAAAAATGAAATCAACATTGTTACTTATGATTCTGGTTTAGAGCAAGATGTTGCGCTTGGCCGTATGGATGCATTTGTAATGGACAGAGTTTCGTCTTCACAGTTGATTAAAAAATCTGGTTTACCGCTACAACTAGCAGGTCAGCCTTTTGAAAAGATTGAAAATGCAATGCCATTTTTAAACAAGCCATCACAGATTGTTATTCGTGATCAAGTAAACAAAGCATTAGCAGAAATGAGAGCAGACGGTAAACTTGCTGAAATTTCAAACAAATGGTTTGGTACTGACATCACACAATAAATTTTAGCACCGCTAAATTCTCTGCCTACGCCCTGTTAGGCAGAATTTCTCTAAAACCTTATACCATTTTCACCCAGTAAATGGTAAATTCCGTTTTTTACTTTTTATAAATATAACTATAAATACGATGATCAGCTACTGAATGCATTCGTTTATGCACTAGCCAAATGATTAACGATTTAGGATGGCATTTTTATCATGCAAAGCTCGTTTGACCTGCAGTACATAATCGAATTAATGCCAATATTAATAAAATATCTCGGTGTTACCATGGAAATGGCACTTTGGGGTTTTTTGTTCGCCTTAATTTTGTCTCTCTCCCTCGCACTCATACGTGTTTTTAAAGTCACCTTTATTCAACATCTTGCAGCCCTATTCATTTCGTTTTTCCGTGGCACGCCTTTGTTAGTGCAGCTATTTATACTGTATTACGGGTTACCCCAATTTATGCCTATTTTTATTGGTATGGATGCTTTCACTGCTGCTATTATCGGCCTTTCACTGCATTTTTCTGCTTATATGGCGGAAAGCATACGTGCTGCCATTTTAGGCATTGATAAATCACAAATGGAAGCCTGTTTAAGTATTGGCATGACCCGTTTGCAGGCGATGAAACGTATTATATTGCCTCAGGCAGCCCGTGTCGCAACGCCCTCTTTAATGAACTATTTTATCGATATGATAAAAAGTACTTCTTTAGCATTCACACTAGGTGTGGCTGAAATAATGGCAAAAGCACAAATGGAAGCTTCTTCTAGTTTCAAATTTTTTGAAAGCTTTTTAGCCGTCGCCCTTGTCTACTGGGTGGTGGTATTATTTTTCACCCGCATACAGCATCTTTTAGAAAAAAGACTAAATAAGGCTTATTAACATGATTAAAGTAACCAATCTAAGTAAAAGCTTTGATGATCTAGCGGTATTAAAAGAGATTAGCTTCGAGGTTAATAAAGGCGAGATTGTGGTTATTATTGGCCCATCTGGTACCGGTAAATCAACCTTATTACGTTGTTTAAACTACCTAGAAGCGCCAACCTCAGGTAGCGTTGAAATAGGTGAGATTTGTGTTGATGCCAAAAAACACAATAACAAACAGATAACGCAACTGCGTAAGCAAAGTAGTTTTGTATTTCAAAACTATTCTTTGTTTGCAAATAAAACGGCTATTGAAAACGTCGCTGAAAGTTTAATTACCGTGTGGAAAACAACACGTAATGAAGCTCAAGAAACCGCTAAAAATATTTTAATAAAAGTAGGATTAGAAGATAAGTTAAATTTCTATCCATCGCAACTCTCAGGCGGTCAACAACAGCGTGTTGGTATCGCACGTGCGATGGCAGCAAAAGGTGAAGTGATTTTATTTGATGAACCCACCTCTGCACTTGATCCAGAATGGGTTGAAGAAGTACTCGCAGTGATGAAGCAATTAGCCCTTGAGAAACAAACCATGATAGTTGTTACTCATGAAATGCAGTTTGCCAAAGAAGTCGCAGATAGAGTCATTTTCATGGAAGGGGGTTATATTGTTGAGCAAGGCACACCTGAGCAGATCTTTGAACACCCGCAACACAAACGTACCCAAGCATTTGTTAAAAGAGCCCTAAAGCGTTAAATAGGCCTTTTGCTTGAGCATTGCTGATGCACAGAGTGCATCAGCTCAATCATTAAATTACCTGTGATACCAGCAAGAACCCACCAAAAAACAAACAAGCAACTAAAGCAGACTTGCCACCGGCAACTTGGTAATAACTTTCATTAACTTGTTCAAAGTCATCAGAGCGTACTTTCATTACCATCGCCATTGGGATAAATATCGCCAGGAAAACCAGAATAATACCCGCATAGCCTAATACCCCAATAAACTGCTCTTTTGCAATAATCGCACCCAGTAGAGGCAACATGAAAGTGATTAAGAAAGTGACTAATTTATTACTCTTAAACAGGTCGCGATTTTGATCAAACAACGACATTGCGACACCTAAGAAAGAAGTCACTAATGCAAGACCCGTGAAAAGAGATAAAACAGACCCTAGGTTTGGATATTGCAGGCTCAGTGTTGCGATCAACTCAGATACATTAGCAAAACTTACTAGCTGCTCAGCCGGTAAATTACCCACGACTGCAACCAACCATAATAGATAACAAAATAGTGGCAACGTAGAGCCAAACACCACCATATTACGCAACTGTTTGTGAGTCGCTTCGCTGTTATATTTAACCACTGAAGGCACAACCACCATGAAACCAAAACTGGTAAACAGTACTGCACTATGTTTGATTAAATCAACTTTATTAGCACTTTCTTGTTGCTGAAAATTATTCATATCAATGTTTGGCAAAAGGTAAGCGAGTGTCACTATCAGCGCAATTAACATCGCAAAGAATAATAAACGATTAAGTTTATCAACGCTTGCCGTGCCCTGCGCAACAAAAGCGCCAATACACACAGTAAACAGTAGCTGGCTTTGTATTAGACTCAATTGCCAACCTAGTTTGTTAATCAATTGCTGAAGTAAGTCTCCGGCGCTAACAATATAAGCAATCATCAAACACGTTACCAAACAATATAACAGGCCATTGGTGATGATCTGCCCTTGCTTACCTAAGGTTTTTTGGGCAATACTATTCATGCCTATACCACCGCCACTACGTAGCGTCGCCTCTAACAAAAGCAATGCGGCATAAGTAGTACCAAGCCAGATAGCGACCATTAACAGCGAGCCCCAAAGCACACCAAATTTCGCCAATACCATTGGAATTGCAAGCATACCCGCACCTAGTGCTGTACCTGCAATTAATAACATACCACCAAGAAGTTTTAAATTCACAAATCTACCTTACATACTCACTCGGCTTCATGCCAAGAGAGCAACAAATAAGAGCCGTTAAATCATTAAGATAACGGCTATAGCTGAATCCATTCAGAGGATAATAAGAAAGAGAGTAAGCCCTTAAAATTGACTTACTCTAATAACAGAAGTTATGCGGGTTGGTTTATTTTATCGGTATTATCTTTAAAAATAAAAATAGCGATAATAATAGCGGCGACCGTCGGTAACGCCCATGCCATGCCTTGATCAAAGAGAGGTAAAAACTCAAAGCTCTGCATATTAATACCGCTTGCTTTTATTCCATCTAAAAGACCAAAAAAGAGTGCGATACTCATAACAAAACGATAACTGAGCTTTTTATTACTGATAAAGCTATCAAGCAATGTCAGCGCAACCAGTGCAATCGCAATAGGATATATAACGTATAGAACAGGAATTGAAAGACTAATTAATTCATTTAAGCCCACGTTTGTAACCAATGCACATAATGCACAGTTGACAATAACCAGTAATTTTCTATTCCATGTTGGTTTGAGTTTGGTTAAAAAATCAGACATCGCACTCACTAGGCCTACCGCAGTCGTTAAACATGCTAAAGCAACCACTAATGCTAATAGAATTAAACCAGGCGTATTAAATAGCGCTTGTACGTAAACAGCAATGATTTCTCCACCATTACTTAGACTAGCCGCACTACCATGGCTAGTTGCGCCTAAATAGAAAAGAGAAACATAAACAAAAGTTAATCCGATAGCGGCAATACATCCTGCCATCGTTAGGTACTTATACTGTACTTTTTTGTCTTCAATGCCTTTTGATTTAATGACATTAATAATGAGCATGCCAAACACTAACGCACCCAGAGTATCCATAGTGTTATAGCCTTCTAAAAAGCCTTTAGTGAATGGACTATCGAGATAAGCAGGGGCAGCTTCACTTAGGCCAGAAAGTGGACTAATAAAAACTGAGATAGATAAAATAGCCAATAAAATAATTAATAAAGGAGTAATAATTTTACCCACCATATCTAATAGTTTACCGGTCGAGAGTGATAAATAGCCGACGATCAGGAAAAACACTATCGAGAAGATAGCTAAGCTCATTGCGCCACCATTATCTAAAAAGGGATTAACGGATATTTCAAAGGCAACTAAAGCGGCTCTTGGCGTCGCAAAACTTGGCCCTATAACAATAAACACCGCAAGCGCAAAAAAAGTAGCCACTTTGCTTGGCAGGTTTTTTGCCATATCAACAATGCCACCGCCCGCTTTTGCCACTGCGATTAAAGTAATTAACGGAAGACCAACGGCTGTAACCAAAAATCCAAGTGTCGCGGGTAATAAGTGTTCTCCAGCCATTGCACCTGCTAACGGTGGGAAAATTATATTGCCGGCGCCTAAAAAGAAGGCAAATGTCATAAATCCTAAGGCGAGTATATCAAAGCTTGATAAGCTATTTTTCATTCTATATTCCTGCATGCATGTGTATTTAATAAAAAGAGGTTAACGATAAATGCACTGAAATATTAATAGCTACGTCCATGAAGTAAAAATTAGGTGCGAAAAACGATTTTTCTTTTTAGCTCGCTAAAAAAGCGACTAGTTTAAGTGTTAATAATTACTATTTGTACCATAAATTGGAAGTTGTAACAGTTCTCATCAATAGAAAAATCGTCTTACGATCTAGGTCAAAAAAAAACCAACCACAAACCTAGTGACTAAAAAATCAAAATAAACAACTACCTATGTACTCTACCTTATGTTAATTAGGAATAAACCATTAAAAAACAAGTATATAAAGTAATTAAAATGCACGGTAAATAACCTTTGTTGCATAAAAAATCACAGTGGATTGTTAATCCCTAAAAAACAAATAAATTTACAGGTGTATTTTTTATATAACAATGACAATTAAATGAATGCTTTATTGGAATTCAACATATTACCTATGTGATGTAAGTCGACCTTTTGTTTTCATTCTTTGAATCGTTAAAAGTCAAAAGTAGACACGTAGCTATCATTTTACTTTACAGCGTCTAAGCGCGATCATAATTCCTAACACCAACAACGGTCATCCGTCGCTTCAACTGGTATCTGTTAGAGATAATATGCTACAGTGATTTTTACTTATTTTACTTATGCTTTTGGCTACAAAACAGAAGAGAAAAACATGAAACAACTATTAGAATTTATTCCCCTGGTGATCTTTTTTATCGTTTATAAGATGGTTGATATCTATGCAGCAACGGCGGCATTAATGATAGGTATGACGATTACGTTTATTTATAGTTATTTCAAAAATGGTAAAAAAGCGGAAAAAATGCAGATCATCACACTAGGTATGATCTTGATTTTTGGTACCTTAACATTGGTTTTACACGATGACTCTTTCATCAAATGGAAAGTCACACTGGTTTATGGTGTTTTTGCCATCGGTTTATTAGTGACACAGTTCGTTTTCAAAAAACCTGCCATCAAACAAATGTTAGGTAAAGAGCTAACACTGCCAGACCACATTTGGAACAATCTTAACTTTGCCTGGGCACTCTTCTTTATCGTGTTAGGTGCCGTAAATATGTATGTGGCTTTTAATATGTCACAGGAAGTCTGGGTTAATTTTAAAGTATTTGGCTTATTAGCAATCACCTTGCTCTTTACTGTTCTCAGTGGTTTATACCTTTATAAGCATTTACCCGCCGAAAGTAAAAAAGCAGAGAAAACAGTCTCAGATAAAGAATCGGAATAAAAATAAGAGGAATAACACATGTTATATGTCATTTTTTCACAAGATGTAGAAAACAGTTTACCGTTACGCATTCAATCTCGCCCGGCACATGTTGCACGGTTACAAGCACTTAATGAGCAAGGTCGTTTATTTGTTGCAGGCCCAAATCCAGCAATTGATAGTGAAGATCCAGGTGACGCTGGTTTTACCGGCTCAACCGTCATTGCAGAGTTTGCTTCACTTGGCGATGCACAAGCCTGGGCAGATGCCGATCCGTATATTGAAGCCGGTGTTTATGCTTCCGTTATCGTAAAGCCCTTCAAAAAAGTATTGCCGTAAAACGATAATACTTAAATAAAAAGCCAGCAGATTTTGCTGGCTTTTTATTTGTGCAGAAACAACCTTTTGAGACAGCTTTTCAACAGGCTCGCTATATAACAGCATATCAACACTAAGCACTTCCCTCTTAGCCAAGATAAAACTCCCCTGGAAATAGTCCCCCCCTGCTACTGTTTTCAGTTTCTATAAGTGATGCAGTGAGTGTTGTGCATTTACTTTCTTGTTATTTGATTAAAAGCGATTGAGTTACATCAGCACATAAAATGTAATAGTGGTTTTATAAAAACAAAAAAGGCTACATAAAGTAGCCTTTTAAAACAAAGAGGTAAGTCTTGTTTAGTTTGAATGCAACATACTGTTTAACTCAACAGCGCTTTTGTTTGCAAGACATTCAATTTGACCTGTCATAGAGTTACGACGGAACAATAAATCATCTTTATTCGCTAATTCACGTGCTTTAGCAAAACCAGCATCGTTACCTTCATTATCTAGCATCTTCACTTTTGAACCGGCTGTAACATACAAACCAGACTCAATAGTACAACGGCTGCCTAGTGGGATACCTAAACCTGCGTTAGCACCTAATAGGCTATTCTCGCCTATTTTAATGACCATTTTGCCGCCACCGCTTAATGTGCCCATAATTGAAGCACCACCACCGATATCAGAACCTTCACCCACCATGACGCCTGCAGAAATACGGCCTTCAACCATGCTTACACCTGTTGTGCCCGCATTGAAGTTGATGAAACCTTCGTGCATTACTGTTGTACCTTGACCTACATGTGCGCCTAAACGTACACGTGAAGTATCGGCGATACGAATGCCTGATGGCACAACGTAATCAACCATTTTAGGAAATTTATCAACACAATCAACGGTGATAGTTTCACCGCTTAAACGTGCTTCAATTTGACGGTCAGCAAGCTCAGGTAAATCGATCGCGCCTTTATTTGTCCATGCGATATTATGTAACACACCGAAGATACCATCTAATACTAAACCGTGTGGTTGTACTAAACGATGCGAGATAAGTTGTAACTTTAAGTAACCTTCAGCAACCGTTGCTGGTGCAGCATCGGTAGCTAAAATAGTTAATACAAGTGGCTGTGTTGATTTTGACGCAGCAATCGCAAAGTCTGCATTTGCAGTTTCATCAGCACCGTTAAATGCAGCACTTAGTTGCTCAGCAATTTCAGCTGTCACTTCAAGTGTTTCATTGCCACCTTGATAACCAATAAGTGCGCCAACAACAGCAACAAGATCTTCACTTGGATTCAAAAGAGGATTAGGGAAAAAGGCTTCGATGATTTTTTGATCGCGATTTTTCGTAGCAGTACCAAAAGCAAGTGCAAATGTAGACATGAATTAAGCTCCAATTTAAAAGTCTAAAATAAAGCAGTCATCATAATGGAGTCGCCGAAGATTTAAAGCGATAAATGCAAAACAGGCTAATTAATTGATTTTTTCGACAGGCCCATTTTTGCTTTTTTTATCAAAAAGGGAAGTAACAGATACAATAACTCTAATAATAAAGTAGCAAGGGTCGCAATAATAAGCCCAACAATAATCGACTCTTTGTTCAATACAATATTGGCTTGATAATTGTTTTTTGTTTCCAAAAATAACGGTTGATTTATTTGTGTTAATAGAAAATAAAATCGTTCAAATGCAGAGCCTTGTAATCTAACTTTTTGCAGATATAAAAAATCAGTACGAGTAACAAGTGCCTCTATAATTTTTGTTTCTGCTTTGAAAAGCGCAATATCACTGTGCTTATGTTTATCAACCAATGCATTAAGATCTCCCTCGAAGAGAAAGTCAGCCAGTTTTTGATACTGCTTAAGTTGCCCTTTCGACTCGAGGTAATGCGCATCAAGTCGCGTTTCGTAGAGGTTTAAAAAATGCGGTAATTGCAAGCCTATTAACAACGTTAACGCAAATGTTACTTTTAAACTATAACGTTGTAAAAGGGCTAATAAAATCACTTGAAACCGCGCTCTTTACGTAGGGTTTCGTATGCTTTTTGGATGTCCTGCGCTTTTTCTTTAGCAAGATTCATCATCTCTTCAGGCAAACCTTTTGAAGCAAGTTTATCTGGATGATTTTGACTCATCAATTTCCGATATGCACGTTTAACTTCTTTATCGGTAGCACTTTTGTCTACACCTAATATTTTATAAGAATCATCGGCACTTGCTTGTTGCTGTTGTTGCTGTTGTCCTTGGTGGAAATGTTGCTGACCTTCAATCATCTGTAACAAACGGTCTAGCTCATTACGCGTGAAACCGAGTTGCTCTGCGATGGTATAAAGAATCGTTTTTTCTTTGTCGTCAATAATGCCATCTGAAAATGCAACTTGTACTTGGATGCCCAAAAACATTTGTAGCACATTACGATCGCCACGCACCATTTGTGCAAACTCAGCTAAGGTTTCCTGCAGTGGGAAATCAGCCTCTTTTCCAAGTGCAAAAGCACTTTGTGCCTGTGAACGCGCTTCACCTTGTAAACGCATTTGATCCATATAAGCATTTGCAACTTGGATATCCGTTTGTGTCACTTGCCCTTTTGCTTTTGCAAGATGGCCCATCACCGAAAAAGTAGCATTAAAAAATATTTTCTGTTTGTCTTTGCTCGTTGTGCTGTTACCAAAAATTCCATTCTGCACATTAAAATTTATTGCACGTGCGCGATCAAATCGATGACCTAACCAAATACCTAATAACATGCCAAAAATATGGCCAAACATGAAACCGAAAAAACCACCTAGTATTTTTCCCCAAATTCGCATAAATTTTCAGACCTTTGCTTTTAATAAATTATTTTCACTATTTTGACCAACTATCCGCCAATTTACCAATTTTTTAACTTAAATTGAAAAATTAATCAAAAACTACGCGCAAAAATTGGAGCGCTGCTTTGTTTGCTGATATTCTTAATCATTTTCACGCTTAGCGCCTTCTATCTTCTAAGCAAATTTTGTGAGTGGTTAATGTTAAAAAAACTTCCGTTGTTATTGCTCTTGTTGCCTTTGTCGAAAGGTTACGCTGAACAGGTGATCCTTCAACAAGAAAATGCCAATCGCGAGCGCTTATCTGAAGATGAGATCATCGCGCCTCGCTCAAGTGAATACTTTTTTAGGCAGTGTTATAACAAAGTGCCGCCTCAGGTCCCAAATACCAATGCACAACCCGATGAACAAATTCCGGTCAATATTGACGCGTTTTCATTATCCGGGACGCGAGGTAAATTAATCTACCAAGATGATGTGCATTTAAAGCAGGGAGATAAATTTCTCTCGGCAGACAAAATGACCTACTTTGTCGACGACGAACGCGCGACAGCAGAGGGTAATGTTAATTTTGTTAGTGGTGAAGTGACACTGAACTCGGATAATATCGAAACTAACCTTAAAAATGATCAAAGTACTTTATACCAAGCTGATTATCAATTTCATGGTCGCGGTGGCCGTGGTGATGCTGATAAAATCTATGATAATGGCTTAGATCTTTATGAATTAAATTCATCAACTTATACCGCTTGTCCACCGGAAGATACAACCTGGGCACTTGATGCCACTACTTTATATATCGATAATGCAGAAGAAGTCGGCAGTGCTTATAACGCCGTGCTACGCATCAGAGATGTACCGGTATTTTACTTCCCCTATGTGACTTATCCATTAACCGATAAACGTAAAACAGGCCTGTTATTTCCAACTTATAAAATACCTGAGACCAATGGTTTTACATTTACTCAACCCCTGTATATCAATATAGCGCCTAATATGGATGCGACCATTACCCCGACCTATATGCAAAACCGCGGTACAAAAATTGCGGGTGAGTTTCGATATTTGTTTGATGTGGGTAGCGGTAAGGTGCAAGCGGAACATTTAGCGGATGATGAAATTCGAGGCTATGATCGTTACCTTTACCATTGGGATCATAATGTTACTTTTGCGCAAAACTGGAACTTCAATGCACGTTATAACAAAGTAAGTGATGATTATTACTTTAGTGATATTGATACCCCCTACGGTGACCGAAGTGATAATCAACTGTTACAAACGGCAAAATTAAGCTATCGACAAGAAAACTGGAATAGTGAACTTGAAGTACGTTCTTTTCAAATATTAGGTAATGGCGGTACTCCTCATACGGTAATGCCTAAACTTGCGTTTAGTGCATATCAACCCATTGAGTGGAAGAGTCTACAACTCGACTTTTATTCTGAAATTACTAAGTTTGATCATAGCGATAGCAATGTGTATACCGGCACACGTATTCATATGGAGCCAAAACTTTCATTACCACTTTATTACAATTCACTGTTTATCAATACCGAATTGAAATATATGCTCAGTTTTTATGAGCAGACCTTACCTGATACAAATAAAGAATCTTGGTATTCGGATTTAGATGAAAGTGTCGCGCGTTACATCCCTTCTTTTAAAGTGCATTCAGGGGTTAACCTTGAGCGTGACTTTGCCTTTATGGACACTGACTATAAACAAACATTAGTGCCACAAATTCAATATTTATACGTGCCTTACCAAGACCAATCAGGTATTGGTATTTACGATACAACCAGTTTACAGCAGGACTATTATGGTCTATTTCGTGATAATCGTTACTCAGGTTATGATCGTATCGCCGACGCAAATCAAATTACCTTAGGTATTTCAAGTAGCTTTTTAAATGGCCAGGGCAAAGAACGTATGCGTTTTGCGATTGGTCAAAATTATTATTTATCTCCATCAAAAACGTCTCTCCCGCAAAATAGCTCTCAAGCCATTAGTGAGACTCGCTCATCATTGATTTCTGAGTTTGATATGAATTTTGAAAATAACTATTTTTTCCATGCTGGCATGGAATGGGATACCGATAATAATATCATCAAGCGTGCAAATTCTACTTTTGAAAAGCGCTGGTTATATAATACTTTTGCACAAATAAACTATCGTTATATTGCCACCCCTGATGAGGAGGATGAATGGTATTCCGATGCAAAAGGGCTAGTAAATCAATTAGGTGCAAAAGTTAATTGGCCAATTAACAACCAGTGGACCACCTTTGCCAGTTATTATCATGATATGGAATATAACCAAGCCTACGAAAGTATCCTTGGTCTTAAATACCAATCATGCTGTTGGGCAATTGGTCTAACTTATGATGAGCACATGTTAGCTAATTTCGATGACAATTATACTGGTGAAAACGTTGAAACAGAACGAACTATTTCTATTACATTTGAACTTATGGGACTGGGTGGCGTCGGATTTAGCTCAGGCGAACAGGGACTTTTCGATTATGGTCGCCCATTCTATTTACAATAACGGAAAAAAAATGAAACTATTGAATAAAATATTATTACCTTTTATCTGCGCGACTCTGATTTCGCCATCGGTAATGGCAAAAGATCCAAGTAAACCACTCGATAAAATTGAAGCAGTGGTTAACCAAGAGGTTATTTTAAGCAGTGATATCACACGTATGCAAAAAGATATTATTAGCCGTTATGCTAAAAAAGGACAGACACTGCCTAGTGATGGTGATCTACAGAAACAGATTCTTGATAAGCTGATAACAGACCGTTTGCAGCTACAAATTGCAGACCGTATTGGTATGCGTATCAATGATGCGCAGCTTGACCAAACACTACAGCAGATTGCCAAAGATGAAGGCTTAACACTTGCGCAGCTTAAACAGCAGGTACAGGCCCGAGGTGATAGTTATGCAGCCTACGTAGATATGATTCGTGATGAATTAACCATTAATGAAATTCGTCAAATGCAAGTGCGTCGCCGTATCAATATTTCCGATCAAGAAGTTGAACAGATGGTTGATCGTCTTAATGAACAAGGTGAAAAAACTACCAAATTTAACTTTGCACACATTATGCTTAAAATAGGCAAAGATGCACCGGCCGATAAGCAACAGGCAATGAGCGATCAAGCTGATGAGTTAGCAGTTAAAATCAAACAGGGTGAAAATGTACAAACCTTAGCGGTTGAGTTTTCACAGGGTCCTAAATCACTTGAGGGTGGTAATTGGGGATGGCGTACACTCGATGAAATCCCGAGTTTATTTGCTAAAGTGTTTGATGATCAAAAAACTAAAAAAGGTGATTTAATTGGTCCCTTTCGCACTGATATGGGCTTTCATCTGATTAAAATATTAGATAAAAAAGGCACTGAGAACATTATGACCGTAGAAGTAAAAGCGCGTCATATATTGATCAAGTCCAACATTATTTTAAGTGATGAAAAAGCGAAGCAATTACTGGTCAACTTCCGCGAAGAAATATTAGCAGGGACAAAAACATTTGCAGAACTAGCCGAAGCAAATTCACAGGACCCAGGTTCAGCTGTGAAAGGCGGTGATTTAGGTTGGGCTGATCCAAGCATGTATGTGCCAGAGTTTAGAGACCTTTCTTTGTCGATGCCAATAGGTGAAATTAGCGCACCATTTAGAACGATGCACGGCTGGCATATTTTACAAGTGATGGAAAAACGCGAGTCTGATACAACCGAAGATGCAACGAAACAAAAAGCATACGGCATGTTATTCAAGCAACGTTTTCCAGGTGAAGTTTATTCTTGGATGAACGAGATCCGCCAAGAAGCGTATATTAAGATTAATAATCCTGATTATGTAATGGATGAAAAATAGTATGAACGCCACAAACACCATCAGACCTATTATTATTACTGCGGGTGAACCGAGTGGTATTGGCGCTGATATTATTCTTGAGTTAGCAAATACAACTTGGTCTATACCCTTAGTTATTTGCTGTGATAAACAATTATTATTAGATCGTATCCAGCAACTAAAGCTGACTATCCAATTACATGATTACGATAGTACAATACCCGTTGAGCATAATAAAACAGGTGTTTTAACGATTAAACACCTTGCTCTAAAGGTCGCGTCAAAAGCAGGACAACTTGATAAAAACAATGCCCAATATGTACTTGATACTTTAAGCTATGCAAATCAAGGTTGTTTGTCTGGCGAGTTTTCAGCTGTTGTTACTGCGCCTGTACATAAAGGCATTATTAATGAGGCGGGCATTGCCTTTAGTGGTCATACTGAGTTTTTTGCAGAGCAATCAAATACTGACTTAGTGGTCATGATGCTAGCGACAACAGGGTTGCGTGTTGCACTTGTAACAACACACTTACCCCTAAAAGATATTTCTGATGCGATAACAGAAACACGTTTAACCAGCATTATTAATATTTTAAATAAAGAGCTTCAAGTTAAATATGCTATTTCCACACCACGTATTTACGTTTGTGGATTAAACCCGCACGCGGGTGAAGGCGGTCATATGGGCCGTGAAGAAATTGATACCATTGAACCAACACTTGAGAAGTTGCGTTTACAGGGCATCGACCTAATGGGTCCGTTACCCGCAGATACACTTTTTCAAGAGAAATACCTTGAAGATGCTGATGTTGTTTTAGCCATGTATCACGATCAAGGGCTTCCGGTATTAAAATATAAAGGTTTTGGAAAAGCGGTTAATATTACCCTTGGACTACCTTATATTCGAACTTCCGTTGATCATGGCACTGCACTTGATTTAGCCGCAACCGGTAAAGCAGATGCAGGCAGTTTACTCTGTGCGGTCAATGAAGCAATTACCATGGCGATAAGCCAACATAACAAACTAAATTAATCACTATTCAATACCCTTAATAAGGGTGTTTTTTACAAATAAACAGACAAAACATATTCAGCGCTAAAGTCTGAATAGACACTTAAAATAGAGTAAATTATGAACGACAAAACACATTTAGGCCACACCGCACGTAAACGCTTTGGACAAAACTTTTTACATGATGATTATATTATTGATTCAATTGTGGCAGCTATTGCACCACAACCAGATGATAATATTGTAGAAATTGGACCTGGTTTAGGTGCACTAACTGAGCCTGTAGCAAGTAAAGTAAAGGTACTAAATGTCGTTGAGCTTGATAGAGATCTTGCTGAGCGTCTTGCTAAGCACCCTACTCTTGCAGAAAAACTGAATATCACCCAAGCCGATGCAATGCAGTTTGATTTTGGCCAACTAGCAAGTGAAGATAATCAATTACGTGTATTTGGTAATCTTCCATACAACATTTCAACGCCACTTATGTTTCATCTTTTTGAGTTTGCAACAAAAATTAAAGACATGCATTTCATGTTACAAAAAGAAGTGGTTAATCGCCTTTGTGCTGGTCCAGACTGTAAAGCCTATGGCCGACTAACGGTAATGGCACAGTATTACTGTAAAGTCATTCCAGTGTTAGAAGTACCACCAACCGCCTTTATTCCTGCGCCTAAAGTTGACTCTGCAGTGGTACGTTTAGAGCCTTATGATGTACCGCCATTTTTTGCTAAAAGCATGAAATGTTTGAACCAAGTTTGTTCAATGGCTTTTAACCAACGTCGTAAAACAATTCGTAACTGTTTACGTGAAATTCTTGATGTAGAAGAATTACAAGCAATGGGTGTTGATCATACAAAACGCGCAGAAAATGTTAGCGTTGAAGAATATGTTCGCCTAGCTAATTACGTGTTTGATAGAAAAGAAAAAGAAGCGGAATAAAAAAATGGCAACGTATATTGTTGGTGATATTCAAGGCTGTTGTGATGAACTACAACAGCTACTTAATGTTGCTAACTTTATGCCTGAAAAAGATGAACTTTGGATAACCGGTGACTTAGTTGCCCGTGGTCCAAAGTCACTTGAGACCCTACGTTTTGTAAAAAATTTAGGGTCAAGTGCCAAGGTCATTTTAGGTAACCATGATTTACATCTACTCGCTATTTGGCAAGGTATCCACCAAGCCAAAGAAAATGATAAATTAACCCCTTTATTAAGCGCACACGATTGTGATGAATTGCTTGAATGGTTACGTCATCAGCCGCTGTTATTACGCCATCCAGAGTTTGATTTTGTCATGGTGCATGCCGGCATATCCCCGCAATGGACAATCAAACAAGCGGAGCAGTTCGCGCTTGAGGTCGAAAGCCAGTTACATAACAATCAATTCAAAAGCCTATTACAAAAAATGTATGGTAACCATCCTAATAGTTGGTCTGAAAAACTCGTAGGTGATGAACGACAGCGTTTTATTATTAATGCATTTACACGTATGCGTTACTGCTTTTTAGATGGTTCTTTAGAATTTAAAAATAAGCTTGGCCCAGCAGAAACAGACCCTAGTATCATGAAACCTTGGTTTGAAATTGATAGCCTAGATACAAGTAGCCCTATTCTATTTGGTCATTGGGCCGCATTGCTTGGCAATGTTGATAAAGAAGGGTTATATGCGTTAGATACCGGCTGTGTGTGGGGAAATAGTTTAACCATGTTACGTTGGCAAGACAAAAAAACATTCTCTCTTGCTTGCCCTGTACATAGTCAATAAACACACAACGATTAAATAAAATTGAGATTAGTCTGCTTGCTCAAATAAGATAACTTGGTTACGGCCATTATCTTTTGCTTGATAGAGTGCTTTATCGGCAATGCTTCATGCGGATTCAAGATCTCTTGCCTCTCCAGTAAACAGTCCAATACTTGCCGTTACTTTCAGCTCAAAACCATCGTTTAATATAAAACAATCATTTTCAATACGCTGACGTAATGCCGATAATCTTATTTCAATCTGTTTCTGGTTATCCGCGACTAATAAAAAGCAAAACTCTTCACCACCAAAACGAGCAACGACATCTTTACTTGCAACTTCCCCTTCGAAGTCTTCAATTAATAATGACCCTAACTGACGAAGTACAATATCACCGGCATCATGGCCATAGTTATCATTTACTTTTTTAAAGAAATCAATATCAAGTAACGCAACGCCTACTGTTAACGCTTTCTTTTTCGCACGAGCGAAAATGACATCTCCCAACTCAAAAAAGTGGCGACGATTAAACAGTCACATTAAGAAGTCTCTGGTTGCTAAAAACTTTAATTTTTTAATGTGCTCAAGCAATGCCATGTTCTGGTTAATACGGCAGAAAAATTCTTCTTCAAGGAAAGGTTTAGTAATAAAATCACTGCCACCTAGCTTCAAAAAGTGTTCAGATAACTGATTATTACCAAATGCAGACATGCCAATAATCGCCATATGCTGACTGCGATGCTTGCGACGAATCTGTTTAGTGAGTTCTAGCCCATCCATATTAGGCATATTAAAATCGGTTAATACCAGGCTAATATTAGGATGTTGTTGAATCTTTTCTAAGGCGTCAACACCATCAACGGCTTCTAAGACATTGAACTGATAAATAACTAAGAGGTGTTTAATATAAGAGCGGATGCTGTTTGAGTCATCAACAACTAAGACATCAAGCTCACAAGTACGCTTTAATTGACTGAGCAGTGAAACCACGTATTCAACGTTTGCAGGGCCCTCTTTTAATACGTAATCAACAATGCCTTTGGTGTAGATTTTTTTACGAAAGCTATCATCTAACTTACCGGTAAAAATAACAGAGGGAATATTATGTGCAAGCACGTAATCAATGACTTCACCATGAGGGGCATCGGGTAAATTAACATCAAGTAAACTGGCAAAAAACTCATGTCATTGGCTTCTAACAGTTTCTTTAAATCAGCAAACGTTTCAACGGCAATGACTTTAAAACCATCAACCGCTTCAACGCTGCGTTTCAAAATACGTGTAAACATCACACTGTCTTCTACGACTAAAATGTTTTTTGATAATTTGTTATACATCATCATCCCTGGTAAATGTTATCTATTATCACGGTAACACTTTGTTATCATTTTATGCGATCTAAGGTAACAAATTCACAGTTATGTGCATTTTTTTCATCTTTTAAATACATTTCACGTTCAACTTCATGCCATTGTGCAATCTGTTGA
This sequence comes from Psychromonas sp. Urea-02u-13, assembly GCF_002835995.1. GTDB lineage: Bacteria > Pseudomonadota > Gammaproteobacteria > Enterobacterales > Psychromonadaceae > Psychromonas. The sequence continues at coordinate 24,671 of NZ_PJBZ01000073.1, forward strand.
TAATCAGGAAATTGTGTATCTCCTTTTGTTTTTAGGTCAATGAACGTCAGGTATAAACGATCCGCTTGTGCTAAAAACTGTTCATAAATAGTCGCGCCACCAATAATCATGACCTCTTCTGCATCACCCAGTAACTCTATCGCTTGCTCAAGTGTCTGAACGCACTCAACACCTTCTATTTTCAAACTTGTATTACGTGTTACCACGATATTTTTACGACCAGGTAACGGACGACCAATAGACTGGTAGGTTTTACGTCCCATAATAATCGGTTTTCCTAAGGTCACACGTTTAAAAAACTTGAGGTCAGCAGGTAAATGCCACGGCATTTTATTATCTAAACCGATCACTCGATCTTCAGCCATTGCGGCAATCATTGAAATTTTCATTTTATTCCTTAAAAAATTAATGCTATTTTTCACAAGATTATCAAATATAGTCTTTAAATGATGCATAAATATGTTAACTATTATGATGATAAAGACCCCCCTTTTAGTTAACAATACCTTTCTAGGTAGTCAAACGATAAACCCAATAGCACGGCATAGAAGATAGTTTAACGCTCATTTGATTGTGCTAACGCGGCACTGTATTTTTAAGCTAATGCCTTATAAAGAAAGGGGTATTTTATCCCACTTCATGTTATGGCACATCTAAGGTGAGTGACTATACTTCGATTTCACGCTTTGTATTTTGACACAATTTGCCTTGCTGACTTTGCATTTTGAAGTATCATGGCTGTTCATGACCTGTTATTAAAATGGAAAAGAATTATGTTAGGAAAAAAATCAATTATTAGTCTCCTGTCCATTATTGCTGTTCTTATTTGGGCAGTTTCAATTTGGTGGGGCTGGATGCCAAGCGCATATAACGTACAGCAAAAAACCACCGAGACCGCACAAATAAATAACCACAAAATGGTGTCTGGTTATACAACCACCTCAACGCTCATTGATGTCACTGATTGGCTGATCAACAAGCCCGGTGGTTTCTTAGCAAACGATATGACACCACCTGGCATTTTTATGGATAACATGCCGGCTTTCGAATATGGCGCACTGGAGCAAACGCGTGATTTAGCATTAGCTATGCGTTTAGACTTTAGTCGTTCTCAATCACAATCTACGGGTGATAAAGATTTAGAGATAGCGCAAAGTAAACTGAATATTTCCCATACAAGCTGGCAGTTACCGAGTGCAGAAAGCGAATATACCGATGCTATCAATGCATTAAAACGTTACCGCACGCGTTTAATTTCAGAAACAGCGACTGACGCACAATTCTATACACGTGCCGATAACTTAGGTGATTGGCTGCGTGAAGTAGAAAAACGTTTAGGCTCTATCTCGCACCGCTTAAGTGCAAGTGTTGGCCATGACAGATTCAACACCGCATTATCAGGCGATCCTAGTGCGAAGCAATCCACAGAAACAGCAAGCGAATCGATGGTAAAAACCTCATGGTGGAAAATTGATGATGTTTTTTATGAAAGCCGTGGCGCAACATGGGCCATCTTACATTTCCTAAAAGCCGTTGAGATTGACTTTTCTGATGTGCTTGAAAAGAAAAATGCACAAGCCAGCTTAAAACAAATTATTCGCGATTTAGAATCAACACAAGATCCTATTTGGACACCAATGATACTCAATGGCAGTGGTTTTGGTTTACTCGCAAACCATTCATTAGTCATGGCCAATTATGTATCTCGCGCAAATGCAGCCTTAATTGATCTTCGTCGCTTATTAGAACAGGGTTAAAGAATGAAAGGAGCAGGTGGTACATCCGGTGGCATAGGGACTTTTTTTATTGGTCTCATTATGATGATTGGTGGCTTTTATCTCTTACTTAACGCGATATCAGTGACCTCAAGCTTTGCCTTTAGTCGCAACTTATACCGTTTCTCTGGCATGGGTGGAGGTTACGCAATTACCAGCGGTATGGTGATGATCCCGTTTATGTTTGGTATTGGTTTAATCTTTTATAATAGTCGCAACATTATCGGTTGGGTGCTCTCGTTAGGTTCAATGACCGCACTTATCTTTGGCGTTATCTCATCGATTAATTTTAGCTTTAGAAGTATGAGTGCGTTTGATTTGATTGTTATTTTAGTGTTAGCGATTGGCGGGTTAGGGTTAGTATTAAAATCATTTAGAGCGGTTTCTGAATAGTTATACCTATTGCGATTAACCAGGCTCTAAAACAAAAAAAGGAGACAAAGCGTAACGCTTTGTCTCCTTTTTTATTATCTTATTTAAAGTGGCTTAGCTTAAAATCTAACCGCAGCACTTCTTGTATTTTTTCTCACTACCGCAAGAGCATGGATCATTACGTTGTGGTTTTTTCTCAAACGTTGTTGTTACAGGTTTATTTAAAAAACCATTAAGATCAACAATATTTTCTTCAGCGCTTTCATTAATTTCAATCTCAGCAAATAAATCATGTTCTTTTAATATTGCTTCAATCTCTACTTTTCGTGCGTCTGTTTTTACTGACATAACAAACGGAGACTCTTTTGTTCCCGATTTTGCTGCACGTTTAGTATTAAAACCGTAACTTGTATGTTTTGGTTTTTTCTCTTTTTTTCCTTTAAAGAAAAATTTATCTGACATCTTCTATTCCTCAAAAATCATTACCCAGCGTATCACTCATCAATGCTCGTCACTATGGCACAAGCAGAGTGATTATGAGGCGCAGTTTATACGATTGGCCTGCCTCGGTAAATCAGTATTGAAGGTAACGCTAAACCAAAACTTAATGCGCCTAAGATAAACAGCGTTTTTAAGCCGTTTTCAGTGACGATCTGCATCATCTCAACACTGTAACCAGCGCTATTAAGTTCTACTAATCCAATCACAGTGGTAAAAGCAAAACTACCCGGAATCATCGGTATTACCGACGCAACAGTAAACACCGGTCGTGGGATTAAACGTTTACGTGACCAATAAAGCCCTAAGAACCCCATGGAGCTGGATGCAATCAAAGTCGCCCACTCAATCTGCACACCAAAATCCATTAATAAAAAACGTAAGCTATGCGCAAATGCGCCACCAATTGCGCAATAAACCAACATTTTTTTAGGCACGTTAAACACCATTGCAAAACCAACGGCGGGCACAGCGGCAAATAACGCATCAATAATAATTAATTTTAATAACTCAATGAAGTATTCCATTAATGAATCCACCCCGACACGCCGGTTAACGCCATTGAGGCCACAATACCAATCGACACACTAATGGTTAATAACGTAGCAAATACCCAACGTGCAATACCCGTGCTGATATGCCCTTTTAACATATCCGACACCGCATTGATCAATGGAAAACCAGGGACTAATAATAATACTGACGCTGCCATCGCTATTTGTGGTTTATCACCAAATTCAAACAATACACCCAGGCTGGCAATCGATGTCGCTAGAAAAGCGGCTAAAGAAAAGTTCACAAAGGGATTATGATGACGATGAGCAAGTTCTTGACGTAATATCATAGCGGCTGACGAAGCAAAAAAAGTCGTGATATAAACCGGCCAGTCCCCACCAAAAAAATGACTGAAGCTTGAGCAGGAAAAACCAATCATTAATACCACTAACCAGCGGTTATATTTAAAAGGGGTTAAACGCGCTAAGCGCTCTTTGACTTGTGTTGCATCAAGCAGGCGTTTCTCAAGCATCACGCAAATACGTAATACGTCACAAACCATCTGCATATTGATGCCACGATCATAACAGCGCCTTGTTGTGGTAATACAATTACCTTCGAACAAACTGGTAATAACAATCGCATCGGAGCTTACTGACAGTTCAATGCTTTGTGCTCCAAGCGCGAGGCCGATACGTTGTGTTGTTTGTTCAACAAGACGGCTTTCTGCGCCATGTTGATGCAAAATTTGTCCAGCAGTTACCGCAATACGAGTTAACTCCGTTTGCGCATCTTGATTTAAACTCATTGAAAATAGATTCCACCAATGAAAAAAGGGATCATATCGGGAACCATAAAAAAATCTTTGTTTTTTATCACATAAAGGCGGGGATTTTAAAAATAGTTACTGGTGAATCACAATATGAGTTCACCAGCAAGCTTTGAGGTTATAGCTGTGATTCAGCTAATTTTAGATCTAATGTCGCTTTAAGGAGTTTGAATAACAAAATAGCCGCATCAATCTCTTCTTTACGATTAGTTAAACTTTCAATGTTTAGACCAAAAGGAATATCCAAAGGAAGACATGCCTGCAATATCTGTTCAAAGTTATTTCGATTAATCAGTAACGATTCTTTTAATGGGTTTTCAGATTCTAAAATACGCAACTTAGTCGCTTCAGGTACTGAAATGCCTAACCACTCAATGAACTCGAGTGTTTTTTCACTACCACAAGGAGAGAAGGTTAAAACGATACGTTTAGGTTTCACGCCATCTTTTTTACACTGTGACGCATAACGCGTTAATAAGTCGATTGTCGCTTGCGCGTTATAGACAGCCTGTGAGATGAAAAACTCACAACCCCGTACCACTTTATTATTTAGGCGTATATGTTCATCACCTTTATTGATATGTCGTTCTGCAATAGTCACGCCACCTAAATGAAAGTCTAAATTGTGCTCTTTTAAAACACCATAAGCATCATTCAATGATAACTTAATTTCACCTTCCGCTGATGGACTGCCTACTAATACAATGTCACGTACTGAAAATTGGTGCCATGCATCATTTAGCCATGTTGAAAAGTCAGCACTATCTCGCTGTGAAACACTCTTATAAGTGATAACAGGTTTATTACATTTATCATGTAGTAGTTTTGAATATAGACGAGAGTCGTGGGTATATTTAAACGGGAAAGGACGCGGTTTATCAATACGTGATGTTTCATCTTGAATGTCATAAACAATCAAACCATCGTAATCAATCTCATCTAAACGACTAAGTAGTTTATCGGCAATGCCTGAAACAAGTTCAATATCCGTATCCTGTTTAGGCGGCGTTGTACCAATAAAGTACACCCCCTGCTTGGGATCGCTGGATTTGTTTTTTAAAATGGAGTCAGACATAAATACTTCCTTGAAAAATGAAGCCTAAATTGTCGCATAAATGCTAGTTAATTAATAATGAATAAGCGTCTAATATATAATAAATAAGCATGTTACTAATAATAAATTAGCGTTAGTTTTCAACAAACTTTTCGCGTTATACTAAGGCACAATAAGCAAACTTTAACAGTGTAAAAATTATGCGACAGCCAAGATTTTATGACCCACAACCACTCGCCATCACAGAAACCGTTAAACTGGGTGATGATGCGACGCAACATATCCGTGTTTTACGACTTAAAGTTGATAGCACAATCACGCTTTTTAATGGCCAAGGTGGCGAATTTAACGCCACGTTAATTGATGTGCAAAAACGCAGTTGTACTGTGCATATTGATAGTTTCACTGAAACCAATAACGAAAGCCCACTTCATCTGCATTTAGGCCAGGTTATTTCCCGTGGCGATCGCATGGAGTTTGTTATTCAAAAAGCCGTTGAGTTAGGGGTTAATGAAATAACGCCTCTCGTAAGCGAGCGTTGTGGGGTTAAAATAAACCTTGAACGCATGGAGAAAAAGCAACAACAGTGGCAGAAAATAGCGATTGCTGCCTGTGAGCAATCCGGTCGTAACGTCGTGCCCACTATTCATGCCACACAGCCTTTATTAGACTGGTGTTCAGCGTCAAGTGATGCGGTTAAATTAACACTGCATCCCCGTGCTAAATACTCGATCAATACATTGCCAGAAAAGCTAACCAACATCTCGCTTTTGATAGGCCCAGAAGGTGGCTTGAGTGACCAAGAAATCGAGTTAACTGAAACACTTAATTTTACAGAAACACTACTCGGGCCACGTATTTTACGCACCGAAACGGCAGCGTTAACCGCAATAACCGCATTACAGTGTCGCTTTGGTGACCTAGCTTAAGGATAAAAAATGACTATTAAAATCGGGATCGTAATGGATCCAATTCAAGATGTAAAAATTCATAAAGACTCAAGCTTTGCGATGTTATTAGAAGCGCAGTCTCGTGGCTGGGAACTTTATTACATGGAGATGAAAGATCTCTATTTAGAAGATGGTCGCAGTTTTGCAAGTTCTAAAAAACTCACAGTACAACGTGAAGAAGGTAATTTTTATCAACTTGAAGAAGCGGTTGATCATGCTCTTTCTGATTTAGACGCGGTATTAATGCGTAAAGATCCCCCTTTTGACACTGAATTTGTTTACGCAACTTACCTGTTAGAGCGCGCGGAAGATGAAGGCTGTTTGATTGTTAATAAACCACAGAGCCTACGTGATGCTAACGAAAAACTATTTACCGCTTGGTTTAGTGAATTTACGCCAACGACCTTAGTGACACGTAGTAGCGCAAGAATTCGAGCATTCCACGCCAAACATAAAGATGTCATCTTAAAACCGCTTGATGGTATGGGTGGCGCGTCTATTTTCCGCATTAAAGAAAAAGATGCCAACTTAGGCGTGATCATCGAAACCTTAACCGAGCATGAAACGCGTTACACAATGGCACAAGCATTTATCCCTGATATTAAAGATGGCGATAAACGTATCCTGATTGTTGACGGTGAGCCAATGCCATATGCGCTGGCACGTATTCCCGCTAAAGGTGAGACACGTGGTAATTTAGCAGCCGGTGGCCGTGGTGTAGCACAGCCGTTGTCAGAATCTGATTGGCATATTGCGAACAGCATCGGTCCTAAGCTAAAAGAAAAAGGCCTTATTTTTGTTGGTCTTGACGTGATTGGTGACAAAGTGACAGAAATTAATGTAACGAGCCCAACCTGTATTCAAGAGATAGATAACGCATACGGCACAAACATTGCTGGTAAGTTAATGGATGCAATTGAAAAGCGTATTCGATAATTTATTATAAATAGCCATACTTAGCATAACTAGGCTTCAATTTATGCCTAGTTTCTCGGCACAATTTACTTTGCTGATTTTGCATCTGAAGTAGCATGGGTATATGGCTAGCAAGGAGGTTCACATGACTGAAAAAAATAATAAAAGTAGTGACTCTACACTTCAACAGGATGAAGTGTTTGTTGATAGTGATAAAACAGAGGTGATCACCACCCTTAAAAATCATTTTTTAATTGCCATGCCAACACTGACTGATCCCTATTTTAAAAAGTCGGTTGTTTATCTCTGTGAGCATGATGAAGAAGGCGCGATGGGGTTTATTATTAACTTTCCCGTTAAGCTTACCCTGCAAGAACTGCTCAGTAATGTAGAAAGCATCAAACACCAACCAGAGCCTCCACTCACCGAATCTGTATTTTTAGGTGGCCCCCTTGAACTTGAACGAGGTTTTGTTTTACATAGCCCGCTTATCGACAACTCACAAAGCACAGAGCTCAATGAGCAGTTATTAATGTCCAACTCCAATGCAGTGTTATCAACGCTTGGTACGGACAATGAACCTGAAAAATATTTAGTGACACTTGGGTACGCAAGTTGGAGTTCAGGTCAATTAGAACAAGAGATGAATGATAATCACTGGCTGACCATCGAAAGTGAAAACGATATTATCTTTAATACCCCTGCAGAAAAACGCTGGAGTGCCTCTTTGCAGCGTTTGGGCATCACACCAGAGCAACTAACCACCACAACCGGACACGCATGACAGATAATATTACAACAGAAAAAGCACCACAAAGCTTACTTGGCTTTGATTTTGGCACCAAAAGCATTGGTGTTGCAACAGGTCAAATGATCACTGCAACCGCACAACCTATCCATGCCATTAAAGCCAATGATGGCATTCCTAATTGGGATATCGTCGAAAAGGTCATTAAAGAGTGGCAACCCGATTTAGTGGTTGTTGGATTACCGCTGAATATGGATGGCACAGAGCAGCCCATCACACAACGTGCTAAGACATTTGCAAATCGTCTTAACGGCCGTTTTGGCGTCAAAACTGCGTTACAAGATGAACGTCTCACAACCGCAAGTGCTAAAGAGTTTATTTTCGAACGTGGTGGTTTTAAAGCGCTCGACAAAGGAAAAGTGGATAGCGTTTCCGCGGCTTTAATTTTAGAGAGTTGGATGGAAAGTCAGTACGATTAGAGCTCAAAAAAGCTGTCAGTTTTTAGCTGTCAGCGTTCAGTTAAGGTCAAAATCGGTTAACCACGAAGGAAAAGGAAGTTAAATCTTAATTAGGCTTTTTGAATTACCTTGGTGTTTTTAGTGATGAGTGGTCGTTACTTTTAAAATAGACGGCGGGAACAATCCCGCTCTACAGACTATTACCCCTGGTTAATACGCTCAGCTAATGCTTTATATTCTTCACCAATATTGTCACCAAACAATGGATCTTCATAATGATTATGTTGCCACTGTTGCTCAAGGTTAGCCCAGTCATCTGCCGATAAACTCTCACGAATGGCAGGTAAAATTTGCGACTCTTCATACATAAGATGAGCGGCTTGCAACTCAACAAATACCGATAATTTTTCCAAGCACAACTGTTTAGGTACAATCGCGTCTAACAAGACCATTTCAACTAATTCATCAAGCTCAATGGTGACCTCTTTAATCAGCTTGTGCTCTTTTGACAAACGAATAGCAATGGCATCAGGCACAACACGATATTTGAGGTAATACGCATAGATAAGGTCTTCCATTGGATGATGGTACTTATCGGCATAGTTTCTTAAATAAGTAATAATCGCTTTTATTAAGCGGTAATCTATTTTTTCATCTTCTTCTAATAATTTTATTTTTTTACGTAAAATTCGTAGTAGCTGGTTAATATTACGGTGATCATTGTGAATAATTTCTAGCATAATAGACACTCTTCATTAGATTTAGTCTCCATTATAAAACCTCAAAAATAAAAAACTCTGCCTTAAATCAAACTACCAATTGATTTTATTTTTATCCAAGCGAGTCAGAATCTCATTAACCTCTTTAAAATGTCCACAACCTAAAAAACCACGATATGCCGACAAAGGAGAAGGATGCACTGACTTTAAAATAGTATGTTTAGCTTCATCAATAAACAGTCCTTTTTTATGTGCGTAACCTCCCCACAGCAGGAAAATAACACCGCTTTGTGATTCATTTAATTGCTTAATCACATTATCAGTAAAAGTTTCCCAACCTTGTTTTGCATGGCTACCCGCATTGCTTTTCTCAACGCTTAATACCGCATTGAGTAGCAATACTCCTTGCTCGGCCCAATGCGTTAAATTACCTGACTCAGGCACTTCAAATCCATCAATACTGTCCGCGAGTTCTTTATAGATATTACGTAAGGAAGGTGGCACTTTTACCCCATCAGGCACAGAAAAACTAAGCCCGTGCGCTTGCCCTTCGCCGTGATAAGGATCTTGTCCTAAAATAACCACTTTGACGTTTTCTAACGGACAAAGGTCCAATGCATTAAAATATAAAGCCTCACTGGGATATACCTCTTTTCCCGCTATCGTCTGATTTTCGAGAAAAACAGAAAGCGCTTGATAATAGGCTTTTTGTTTCTCTAACTGTATAAACTTTTGCCAATTCATTTCTTTATCCTTTTATTTTTCACAATTAAAATATAACGCCTAAGCAATTGTTAAATATTAACTTAACGGCAACAACCCATTAACAATCAAGGTTGAAATATTATTACAGACGCTAAAATTGACCTAAAACAAAGCTTTATTAGGCTAGATCAGCAATACTAATATTCGCATTGACCTAGCGCAATAAACAAACAACTAACCCACACAAAAAATATGTGATTATTGATTTACATCAAGCAAAACAGGTCATATAATCAGCGTAGATTTATTAAACGCAGTTGGTGCAATTGTATTAATAGTACCGAACTGTAATTTTATTACACAACTTTACACTAATAAAGGAGCTCCACATGGCTTTTGGTATTCAAATCACTCAATCTGACAACGCATCTCTTCTTAACTCTTTTTGGTTATTAGATGAAGCAAATGCTCAAGCACGTTGTTTATGTGTTAAAGACAACGCTTATGCAGAAGATCAAGTTGTTTCAATCGCTGATCTTGGCGAAATCGAATATAAAGAGATCGCAATTCAAGCACCTGCAGCACAAGAAGGTGGCCAACACTTAAACGTAAATGTACTACGTAAAGAGACGTTGGAAGATGCAATCAAGCACCCAGAAAACTACCCACAATTAACAATTCGTGTTTCTGGTTATGCTGTACGTTTTAACTCTCTAACAGCTGAACAAAAAGCTGATGTAATGACACGTACATTTACAGAAAGTATGTAGCATTTAAAAAATGAGTAACAAAAAACCTAATAACCATTGTTATTAGGTTTTTTATTTCTACATTGGAATTCTGTTCTTTCTACTTTAAAGGATGGGTTAATACTCTTCAACAGCTCACCTCGTTATTTCCCTCTTCAAAATAATTCTAAATTTCAATGCCTAGTTCATTAAAAATTGCAGTTACACGTTTGCCATTTTCTTATTAAAACCCAAAGAACTTATATAGAAAACACCTCCGTATATTTCACTCGATGGTTTTATATGCAGATTAACGCTTCTCACCTTTAGCATGCGTTCCTAGTGTCACAATCAAAATACCACCTAATACCAGTAATGATGAGATAAGTAACTGCGCTGTGATTGTTTCATGAGTAAAAACAACACCACCAAAAGTGGCAATAATCGGTACGGTTAACTGTAAAATAGCAGCTTGGGTCACATTCAGCCCTTTTAACGCTGCATACCATATTGCATAACCAAGACCAGAGGTAAGCGCACCAGAGACTATCGCAAGTAACAAACCTTCATGACTTATATTGTGCATTTCTAGTGTGAAGATAATGAGTAGCGCCACAAAAGGAAGGGTTCTGATAAAATTATTCGCGGTATTTACCAATGGATTTTTAGCTTGTTTACCCGCTAAAGTATAAAATCCCCATGCACATCCCGAGATGCCCATTAATAGAAACCCCACTAAAGGAGGGGTGCTAGCGCAGGGTAGTAATAACAAGGTAAGTCCAGAAAAGGCAACCAGTAATCCTACCCATTCAATCGGCCGTAACATTTTCCCTTTTAACACATTCATAAAAATCATGGTGACTTGCACAGCCCCAAATAATATTAGCGCACCAACACCGGTATCAAGTGTTATATAAGCAAAAGAAAAAGTAATCATATAGATGAAAAGGTAGCAGGCAGAGGACCAACTGCCCTCTTGAAAATTAAACCGACCTCGGTGTTTTAACATAATCAAGATAACGAGAAAGAGCGCACCAGAAATAAGGCGGACAGCGGTAAAACTACTGGCATCAATCACATCCCCTTTTAACGCATAACGGCATAAAATAGAATTACCAGCAAAGGCCAGTAGCGCGATCGCTGTGTATAAAATTGTTTTCAAAGGCCGGCCTCAAATTATTAATCTAGTTTAATGATATCACTTGACCACTACACAGTGAATAAGCCCAGACCTGCAACTATCGGAGGACAATGATGGATAATATAGCTTGATTGGAAATCATAGTCCCCCCTTGCAGGTAGAAGACATTTAAAGCTAAGTATTGAACATTTTAGCGTGTTTTTTACTCAGTAAATAAAAATAAGGGAATAATCGGGCGAACTCTTTTCTCCTCACCAGAAAATAGTCACTCGCCTTCAGGCGAAATCACTGCGATTTGGGATTTAAAAGGCAACAATAAGCGCTAGTGTTACAGCAGTAATAGATTGGGAGTCTATGGCTTTCAAATCTTAAGCATTTGATTTTGTTTACATCAGTATATGGATGTCCTCGATCTTCACTCGATCTTTACTCGATCTTTAACTGTTGTAGCTAAGTGAAATTGGCTACAAATTTATAGTTTTCTACGACACTATGGATTCATTGCGATCTAACTTTCAGCGAGTAAAAGAAGCAAGCTTAATTGTAAATGATCAAGCTTACTCTCAGGGCAAGCGCATTATAAATGCGATTGAACAATTTAAAGCAATTCAAAAGCAATTCACCACGAAGGTATGAAGAAAAAGAAGGTTAAAGGACAAATTGAATTTTTGTTCTTGGTTTCTTCGTGTTCTCTGTGTAACGAAGTGGCTTCGTGGTCGTTTTTTATTGAAATAATAGGGAACAATGCTATAGCAAGACGTATTCTGGAGTGCTAAAAGCATTTTCAATTATAATGCGCTTGCCGTGACTATAGGCCACGTTTCACCCTAGAAAACCGACTTACACTTTATGACAATTCAAGATTAAAGACCTGATACCAGCGTTGTAAAGTTGTAAGAGGTAGAGGTAGAGGTCGGCAAGGAAGGTGGCAGTAATTGCCGTTCTAAATTCAATGGCAGTGAAATCTTGCCCTTATACCCTTAAGTATCTTAACTATTTTTTGGCGAAATTTATCACTTCTGCGTTAAAAATTTCGTAACGGCAACAACTATTAAACAGTACCTATTATCCTATTTTAGTTAATATACAAAAGAGAATTAACCAAGACGACCTTTCAAAAACTTCAACCACCTGTTATTCCTGACAATTTTATTTAATATGCTAAAAATAAAAAGCTCACTCAGAACATCAAATAAAAGCATTAACAAAACAAAAACATTCACAAAATAAAGTTGGCCCCCTCTTTGCACCTTATTAAAAACTAAGAATCAAGAATTAAGAATTAAAGTAACTACTCAGCACCCGCCTAAAACGGGTGCTTTTTATACGAAAGTAGACAGTAACTGCTCAGGACTAAGTTATTTATGCTTAGTTCAAGGCGAAAAAGCGCAGTTTAGTCGTTTAAATGAGCATTTTTTAACGATGAAATAGGCTTAAATAGCGACGTCCTGAGTAGTTACGAATTAATTATAAATTCAGACAATACAGTACTAAATGCAGCAGAGTTTTAGTTGCCTTCATAATTTAAAGGATAATATTATGCTTAAAAGTGAAATCATTACAGACATTTCAGCTTCACCAGAAACTAACAAATTTGTTCTTGAAAGTTTTGATATAAAGCATGCTGGCCATATGCAATACATGGTGATGAAGAGTGAAATTGACGGTGAAAAAATAATGTGTGCACTTGCCGGTGGAAGCATTGTTGGTAACGATGTTAATTTAACGGTAATTGGTACTGGCGCTTATGAAGCATTAGATTCATTACCTGGTGATGATATTCAACTTTATGCTTTAAGCGAGGATGATGACGTTATGGCTCAGCAAATTCCTGGCATTCTCGAAACACAAAAAACGGGTAGCCGTTTATGTTTTATCAGTAATAGCTTAGTTGAGCGTCAGCAACAAATTATGAAAGCATTTTCACTGACAAGTGCTAGCTCGGCAATATAATGAACCCGTTCTCATTAAAGCAGCCGTATTATAACCAGCAGCCAAGCAACAACCTTCATGCCCGAGTTACTTTATCGGGCATCTCGGGGTAAAGCAAAAATACGCTATCAGTACGCAGGGGGTCACCCATTGGCCTTTTCGATTAGCTCTTATAAAGTTTGTTTTTTCGCTAGCGCTCACTGTGGCAGTGTTTGATCTTACATTGCAGAGGTTTCGCCAGTGGCGAGTTACTCTTTTCTGTCGAGCAGAAAAGAGTAACCAGAAAAGAGCTCGCCCGATTATTCCCTTCATTTGATTTAAAGATTGTTTTAACCGCACCAGTGCTTACAGAACATCCATGTTCTGAAGCGCACTTACCCCTGACGTCCTGTCAGGCGTTGCTAAAACAAACTTAAAATCAAAGAGAATACAACGGGAGTATTGCAGCGTGCACTGTGTAATGACAGACGCTTTGATGTTCAGTTTTTGAAATAGTAGTCAGAATTCAAGAGCAAAAAATACAATCATCAAAACTACTTAAGCGGTGACATGTTAGGCAAAAAGGTTTGGGTATCCCGTAGTTTACTTTCAATATATAGACAATGAAACTAAACAAACCAAAACACACAAGCTAGTCATACTCGAATTTTTATGGCTTATTTTGCTTCATGTATTGCCTAAAGGATTACAGCGCATTAGGGATTACGGATTCTTAAGAGGCAATGCCAAACAGTTACGACTGCAAATCTTACTATTATTGGGCATCAATATCGATTCAGTTTCGACACCTCAAAAGAGCAAACAGTCAAAGTGCATTTGCCCATATTATCAGCATCAAATGAGTTTTATGGGAATGAATCGACTGAGAGGTTAACTTGTCACCAAGCTTGATCTTAAGTGATCGTTTAGTAGGAAGGATGAAATCTGAGATAAAGAGGTGTAATGGCATTCAACAAAAACAGATAACAGACTGATATAATTGAGTTATCAATTGTATGATAGCGACACTCGCCTAAAGAAAAGTAACACCATCGATTTAGCCCACTCCCAAAATCGCTATTTACTATAAAGAGAAGCAACTCCCGATCGGGCTTGTCCAACACCCGAATAAGGTGTCGGCTGCGCGACACCTATTCTTGTTTGTTAGCCAACATTTCAAAGCAAGCTTGTGCTGATTTATTTACAAGTTTTGAGGCTGGCAACTCAAATAAATTAACACAATCTTTTGCTAATTTATAACCAACTGAATAACCAGTGTGCCTAGGAATACTATTGCTCCCAAAAAACCATGCATTATGATCATAACAACTGTTCAATAACTCAGGTTTTGCTTTAATAAGAAATTTTTCTATTTGTTCTTTGGACAATACATTTGCATATATCGGTACTTTATTTGATCTTAATTCTGTTTCAAATAAACAGGCTAGACCTTCACTAATTAAGGCTTCACCAAGAGTAAGTCCATAACCAACATGTTTGTGTCTAGCACAATGATGTAATTCATGACCTAAAGTAACTAAAAACTCATTATTGAATGTTTTTAATAAACCTTCGTTATCAGGATCAATAGTGATGTAAGCGATATCTTCCGAAGGACTATAACCACCAAAACCAGTTTCAGGTAGTACACCATTACCTACTTTCACCACAACATCTACATTCTCAATCAGTAATATATTTTGAATCTGGTCGACTGCAATTTTAAACTGGCAATTTATTAGGTCTTCAATAGCAGACAATTTTTTACTGGAATTTAGAATATGTAATTGAACTGTCACGATACACTCCAGATACGTTGTTGGCTAACGCCGCACTAAGCGGACTAAAAGAGTGGGTTAAAATGTGTAGCGAAGCGAAACGTAACCCACTGTTTTAGTTCCGTTTAAG
>NZ_PJBZ01000074.1 GCF_002835995.1 Psychromonas sp. Urea-02u-13
AATTCTGAGAGTAATTAATTTGTGTCTATAAATATTAATGACAAATACTAAAAGGAATTTTTTATGAAAAAAAATCGTATCGTCTCTTGTTTGATTCCATTCGTTACTATGGTGGGAGTTTATTCTTCTCAAGCTCACGCAGTCTATAACGGAGTAGAAGTGATCCCTCAAGAGGAATCTTACATGGTTTACTTGGAGGGGGGGCGGAGCTACGTGCAGTGGCGCGCTGATTGCTCCAAATACAGTTCTGACAGCTGCACATTGTATTTTCGATAATATCAACGCTCACTTTCTATATTCCAAGAACAAAGATGGCCCAATTAATGGGACCAGCACAAAAGTAGTTAAATCTTATTTAATCAATGATCTATACACCTTTTATGATCCAAGAAAGTATTACGACATCGCTATTTTGGAGCTTGAAAGCACACCAGAAAACGTTGAGTACTTCCCTGTCGCAAATGACAGCATTCCGTTAGGTGCCGAAGTCTACCCTCTTGGTTATTCTTCAGATCAATTAAAAAAGATGCCGATACCAGCAAGAGTGGTCGCAAAAGAAAATTCTAAACAATATTACATTGAAGCTACCTGTGGGTCTCGGGAGTGGAGATTTGAAAATCCAAGAACACCAATAAGCGAAGATCAATACACGATTAGTGTTGAAAATCCATCTTTGCCTTCTGAACATCCAAATTACTCCTTAGATGAAAGTAGCGGTTTTGTTACTAAGTACAGTGCTACTACGGGGATAGTGGAGGTCCTCTTATTTTCAATGGCGAAATTTATGGTGTAACAAGTACTGTTGTCAATATTTACTCAGCACAGCATAACGTTGCCACTTTCTATGAAGGTTTCGGTCGTGATGGCGCCTATAATTGGATTGTTGAAACGGTAAAGGATATTCAAACTCGAGTAGCAACAAACAGCTTATCGTCAGAAGAGCAAGGTGAATTCAGAGCAATAACTTTTCCCGATTACTAAGCCATGAGCTTTCCTATTCCTCTGCATTCGAATTGTGTTATTCGTAATTCTGAGCGAAAGAAGCTCTCTTAAATAAAGAATGCTAGTCAATCAATTGACTGGCATTCTTATCAAAAGATATTGTCTCTCCTTCTCATTTAAAAAATCGAGTATAAAACGGTTATTTCATTTGAAATATTTTCCTTGAGAAAATAGGACGATTTAGTGGTTTTCAAACGAATTGGGAAATAGCTATAGATGCCATTTGGTCAAAATGTGGTCTTGTTATTTTTGATTTTTATTTAAGTTGTTGATTTTTGTTTCTTTTGTTTGTTGTATTAAATCACCTACGGGTGGTTTTTTATGCGTGATGCAATATATTGAACAATGTTTTCGCTACCATTAAGTGCTATAACATCAGCTAGATTTAAAAAACAGATAACTATTATTAGCCTTCTTTAGGAGTTTTTTATGAGTAATGTTGAAAAAGTATTAATGGCATCACAGGGGCCTGAGTTCTCTCAATTGGTGCAAGGTTACTGGCGTTTGGGTGCTTGGAATATGACAGCACAAGCGCGTTTAACATTTTTAAAACAGCATATTGAATTGGGTATCTCAACGGTTGATAACGCGGCTATTTATGGCGACAGTGAACAGCTTTTTGGTGAAGCATTAGCATTGGATTCATCTGTACGTGAGCAAATCCAGATTGTGTCTAAATTTGGTATTAATGGTATTGCGCCTGCAACGGGTGAAAAACGTGTTTCACATTACGATAGCAGCAAGGCATTGATTTTATCGTCAACGGAAAATTCTTTAAAACGTTTAGGTGTTGAACAGTTAGATGCGCTTTTAGTGCATCGTCCTGATTTTTTAATGGATGTTGATGTTGTTGCTGAAACCTTTGCTGAGTTGAAAGCGAGTGGAAAAGTTAAGCATTTTGGCGTTTCTAATTTTAGTACTTCTCAATTCGAACTTTTACAGTCGCGTTTAGATGCGCCTTTGATTACTAATCAAATTGAAATTAATCCAATAAATTTTGATGTGTTAGAAGATGGCACCGTAGATCAATTACAACGATTATGTGTACGACCTATGGCGTGGTCATGTTTAGCGGGCGGTGATCTTTTCTCTTCCGATAGCGACCAAGCAAGACGCTTGCGTGGCACTCTGCTTGAATTACAAACCGAGCTTGATGCAAGCTCAATAGAGCAAGTGGTTTTTGCATGGGTATTGAAGCATCCATCTAACCCTGTCGCATTGATTGGTTCGGGTAAAATAGATCGTGTAAAAGAGACTATTGGCGCACTCGACCTGAAAATGAATACCGAGCAATGGTATCGTATTTGGACTGCCTCTAAAGGCCATGGTGTGGCTTAAGCAAGTGCTTAATAATGACTAGCGCTTCGATTTAAAGCTTCGCCCATTCTACGTGAAGCTTTAAATCTACCTTTAACATGACTCGTCTGGATCTAATTAAAGCGGGGAAGATCTAAAATAGACGGTAAGTGCTTAAGTTTAAATAGCGACGACCTGAGTAATTACTTTTAAAGCACATCTAACTGCCACAATAACTTGGCCGCAAACATCAATAAGACCATTCCCATAATACGCTCAAAGATATAACCATGGCTGACAAATTTAGCGCGTATTTTTTTCTGTGAGAAAAATACAGAAACAAGTGAGAACCATAAGATCGTGGTTAAGATAATCCATAACGCGTAAATAGTTTGAACATACATAGGGGTAGTAATACTAACGACAGTGGTAAAAATAGCTAAAAAGAACAATGTCGCTTTTGGGTTTAATACGTTTGTCATCACACCTAACAGAAAGGCCTTTTTATGATGACGTGGGTTATTGTCGAGTGTGACTTCCTCACTTAACGTCGTTTGAGGTTTGCTATTTAAAAGTTTAAACGCTAAAAACGATAAATAACAGATACCCACTAATTGCGCGAATAAAAAGCCAATTTCAGATTGGGTAATGATAAAACCAAGGCCCAGTAAGGTATAAGCCATATGAACGGCAATACCGACGCCAATGCCTAAGCTAGTAATAAGCGCTGTTTTCCTGTCAAAGCTAATGCTTTGGCGTACGACAACTGCAAAGTCCGGACCCGGGCTCATGACAGCAAGCAGGTGGATCAGTGTTAGCATTAAAAATTCATTGAGATAAGGCAATTCAGCGACTCTTTTTTTAAGTATAATTAGCCACCATATCCCAGATACAATTATTTTCATAAGGTTAAATGATGTCTGAATTAAATAATTTCCCTATCCCATTATTGGGGTTTGCTGCTTTTAGTGGAACGGGTAAAACCACCTTATTAGAGAAGCTTATTCCTTTGTTGTGTGAGCAGGGCTTAAATATCGCATTAGTGAAACATAGCCACCATAATATCGAATTGGATAAACCTGGAAAAGACAGCTATCGACTGCGTAAAGCAGGGGCTTGCCAGTTACTGTTAGCGGGGACTGAGCGCGCTGTTATATTTCATGAATATGGAGATAAACAGGATAAAAAATTAATTGAACAGTTACGTTTATTAGACTGCGAACAGTTGGATTTAGTGCTAGTGGAAGGCTATCGAGATGAAGCCTTTAATAAAATAGAATTACATCGCGAAGCATGTGAAAAGCCTTTTTTGTTTCCCACTGATGCATCAATAATTGCGTTGGCCTGTGACGTGAAACAATCAAGTTGTGCGCTTACACAACTTGATATTAATAGCCCGGCTGAGTTACAGGCGTTTGTAATGAACTATGTGAAATCTTCATTTAAAGGGGAATAGTCTCTTTTAATATGAAATAGACCACTGAACCTTCCGAGACGATAATATCGGCCCCTTTTGTGATAACAGCAATGCTGGCGGTTATTTTTTCTCCCTGTTTACCGAACACGATATTTTCATTTTCATCAACATGACCCACTTCTTTACGCTCATTGGTGGTGCCTTTACCTGCAATCGGAAAGCTTTGGACATTCACTTGGCGGTTATTGACGCTAAGTTTGGTCAGAGTCAATATTATCTCCGGTGCGTGTGAGCCTCTGCCTGCTTTGCGAATTTTGTTAATGATTGCCTGCGCTGTTGAGCCTGACTTAATAACAACCTTACCCGCCACTTCTATATCAGTGTCTACTTTCATTTTAACGCGATAACCGGCTCTACGTGTTCGGCTATCAATCGGTTCGGCAAGTCTGACTTTAAGTGTGGTGCCAGCAATGATGCTGTTTTCTGGGATCTTTTCAGTACTATAGCTAGGCGTAGTAAAGAAGCTAAAAAATAGTATTAATAGTGATGAATAACGAAACATTTTATTCCTTATATAACCTCTTTAAGGTTACTTAGTTAATGAAAAAAGGTCTTTTACATCGTCTAAATCTGGCACGATATCTATCTGATTACCCAATTTATATTGGGTGGCTAACTGATAAACCAGTTTTAATATAACGTAATCCTCTAAGGCAAAGCCAACAGAATCATAAATGACGGTGCCATTTTTCTCAACACTGATAGCGACCTCGCCTTTAATTATCTGATGCAGTTCTGTGCATTCAAAGTCAGCGTCTAATTGCTGTATTTCACCCTCTACTTTTGTTTGTGGTAAATACTCTGCCACGATGGTTGCACTCTCTAATAAAGTCTTTTCAAGTTCTGTTTTACCTGGGCAATCGCCACCAAGGGCGTTAATAAAAACAGGTTTATCTATCATCGCTTTGGTTAATATTGTTTGTCTGCATTTATCAGCCGTACAAGTGGTGATGAGATCTGCGCCTTGCACCGCTTCTGCAGCGTTATTACAGGGTGTTAGTTTGAGGTTGAATGAGGCCATATTGCGTGCGAATTTTTGCATCGCTTTTTCATCGCTATCAAAATATCTCACTTCTTGTAGGTCAAATATAAAAGAGTAAGCAATAAATTGAAATTCACTTTGCGCGCCAGTGCCAATTAAGGTTAAGACTTTTGCGTCTTTCTTGGCAATGTGTTTTGCCACCATCGCTGAGGTGGCCGCGGTTCTTAGTGCAGTTAACAATGTCATCTCTGAATAAAGAATAGGTTCGCCTGTTAAACAGAGTGAAAGTTGACCTGTGGCCATCACTGTTAATTTTTTTTGTAGCGGGTTCTTAGGATGGCCATTCACATATTTGAAGGCGTAATATTGTTGATTTGAGATCGGCATCAATTCAATCACACCATAATCAAAGTGATTACCAATACGTGCTTTTTTGTCAAAATCAAACCACTGTTTATAGTCTGATTCTAATGCGTCGATTAGCTGTAAAAAAAAGTCTTTATAGCCTATTTTAGCGAGTAACTTTTTAATATCATCAAGCTGTAATACAAGCATAAATGCCTCCTATGGCCTGTGTTGGCATCCAATGTGAGTCTTAAATTGGATGATCCGCATCACTAATTATCAGCCAATATTTGCTTATCAGCTAATATTAAGGCCAAAGATAACGGCGATTAATAATAGGAGAATCTCTTATGGCATTAATTCAAGCCCCGAATGCAGTCGTGATGATCAGGCCCTGGACGTTCTTGGCAAACCCTGAAACGGCGGTAGATAATCACTTTCAAGATGAAAGTAATGACACTAAAAATGATGTTGCATTACACGCTCGTCTAGAGGTGGATGCTTTGGTTGAGTTGTTACAAAAGCATCATATTACCGTACACCTATTTGATGACTTTGGTGATAAAAATACGCCTGATTCGGTTTTTCCTAATAATTGGTTCTCTACCCATAGCGGTGGACACATTGCGTTATATCCTATGTATTCTGTGAGCCGTCGACGAGAAAAAAGAAGCGATATTATTGACATGTTAAAGGCGCAATATCGTGTGCAAGATGTGGTCGATTTCTCTGGACTAGAATGGGATAACTTATTTTTGGAGGGCACAGGCGCAATGGTATTGGATAATATCAATCGAGTGGCTTATAGCGCGAAGTCGCATCGTGCTAGTGAAGTGATTTTAGAACGTTTTTGTACCTTATTTATGTATGAGCCTATGGCGTTTGATACACAGGATGCACATGGCGATGCCATTTATCATACCAATGTGATGATGTGCATCTGCTCTAAAATGGTGTTGATTTGCTCAACAATGATAAAGGACACTAAAAGAAGAGAGGCGGTATTAAAGCGTTTAGTAGAAAGTGGTTTGACGATCGTTGAGTTAACTATGTTTCAGGTTGAAAACTTTGCGGCTAATGCGATTGAGTTAACGGGAAATGGAATGAGTTACCTATTAATGTCTGAACGAGCAAAGGGTGTATTAACAGCAAAACAAACTCTTGAGATAGAGAAATATTCAACCCTGTTAAGCGTGGCTATTCCTACGATTGAGTTAGCGGGTGGCTCAGTACGTTGCATGGTGGCAGGCGTGCATTTAAGCCCTCGGGAGAAGGTCAATGGTTAAACAATATGTCGCTTTGCAAGTGGCCGGTTAAAGCGGGTTCTATTATGTCCGACGGATTATTTAGCACTGTCCCCGATTAATAAAATCGCCTGTGATTGGCTTGAGAAAAATGAGTCGCTTAACATAGCTATGTGTTTATCAGAGCATCAGGAACTAGCTCGGAGAAATTAGAAATTAGAAATTAATCGTTACATACAAAAAAGCCTAAGTTAAAAACTTAGGCTTTTTATTAATAATAGTACTTAGGCATCACTTAGAATGCGTAAGAAGCACCTACTACTAATACGTTGTTGTTGTGACCGTAGCCATCTTTCGCGCCATCTTCTTGATTGCGGTACTCAACGTATGGTTGAACGCCGTTACGGCTCCAAGTAGCACGTAATTCATGTTCCATAGTGTTACGGCTATTAGCTGCATCATTTATGTAATATACGTTATTGTAGCTAACTGCTACTGGAGCATCAGAGAATGCGTATGCGATGCGGTTATCAAAACGAAGTTGGTCTTTATCGTAATCAGAGCCTGCATCGCTTTTTGCGCCATCGCCTGCAATTTGCATACGAGTACGGTTTGAGATAGAAAGGCCGTTATCGAAGTTGTAACCAATTTTAACTAATGGGCGGTATTGAAATACTTCACCATCGTGTAATAAGTGATGGTAACCAGCAGCAACCCATAGGTTCTCGTTGATGTTAAAAGACTGTTCTACACCTAACGTAGTGTATGCAGACGCGCTTGAATCAGCACCATCTGTACCGTAATCAGTGCTACCAAGCTGAACACCATCAATCTCCATTAAGATTGTTGTGCCAGTAGTAAAAGTATGACCCGCTTCAAGCGTAGATGTAATATCTGAACCGTTGAAGTCTTTACGATCGTGCATTTGTATATTACCAGTTACATAAGTTGTACCTGCTGGCTCTTGAGGTACTTCAGTATCTGTGTTTGCAAATGCAATAGGAGAAAGAAGAAGAGATGAACATGCTGCTGCTAGAGTTAATTTTTTCATAAGAGTTGCCTTCGTATTAATAAAGTTTGAAATCCTAATCGGTAAATTTCACTTACTCCATGTTAGCGAGGTGCTGTTAATTGATTTTTCAATTCCATGAAGTTTCTTTGTGTGCCACTTTGGGTCTTGTACAAAGAATATTAATCAAGCATCCATCGACAAGCCTTTGTCGATTTATTTGAGAAACACTATAAAGTAATATGAACCATTCAATCAAGTCTATTATGTTGTGTTAACCCGAACAAGGAGTGTTTTTTAATGGTATCAATCGATTAAATAAATGCATTTATTAGCGTTTATGAATTACAAGGTTATAGCGTTGCGGCTAAAAAGTTAGGCAAAGGAAGAACCACCGTCAGAGAACTCATTATGACGCTTGAAGAAAGGCTTGATTTATTGTTGTTTGAGATAGAAGGAAGGAAAGTAAAAGCGACGGCTAGCGCCGATAAACTCTACCCTCACGCCAGATTGTTACAAGCGCAATTGATGAGTTTTTCGGGTTTGACGAACTCTTTACATGAAGGGCAAGAATCTCGTGTGAGCATAGATTATGATGTCACATTACCGGCAGAGTTTATGGTTAGCTTGACCGCTCTTTTACACAAAAAGTTCCCTTACATTCAACTTTCTTGGAAAGAAACTAGCTGGCAAAGTGGCGTTGATGCGGTATCCAAAAATGAGAGTCAGATCGCCTTTTTGACCAATAAAAAAGGAGACTCAGCAGCGCCTCTTATTGAAACATTCTTTTTAGGGTGGAATGATTTTGGCATTTTTGCTGGAAAAAACTCCCCATTACAAGATCTAAACAATCTGGGGAAAATTGAGTTTCGTAATATTGTGCAGTTAATTCCTAAATCTATGCTTGAAGAGGGCATAAATGGCTATACCCGTTTCGCCAATATTTACATCACGGTCAGTAATAATGATGATGTTTGTCGTTTATTAGCACAACTTGGCTGGGCTATGTTGCCTCATTGCGATGTTCGACAATATGTTGAGCGCGGTGATATTAAGCAAATATATCCTGATTTCATGCTTAATGAGCTTAAGGTTTCAATGGTTGCTTATTACCGTCCTGAAATTAATAGAGGGCCTGCCATGACTTATTTGTTGTCGCTACTACCTCAATTAAGCAAACAGTATTTTACTTGATTGACCTGAGTTCTGGTGAACTATATGGCTTCTGTGCTCGCGCGTTTTACAATATGCTCGGGCATTTTTGAGGCTAACTCATCCAGTATTTTTTGTGCATTTTTCTGTTTTTTTGTATCAGCTATCACGCTGTTAAAAAGCGCAGTATAAGCATCTTCGTAATCAACCGGGCTACCGTAACCCTCATTAAGCATGCGTACATAGTTAATTTGTGCGTTTACAAACCCCTGTAATGCAGCTTCACGATAAAAAATAATGGCGCGATCTTTATTTTGGCGTACTAAAATACCACGTTCATAATAACGACCAAGCTGCTCAATGGCGGGTAATAACCCCTGTTTTGCAGATTGTTTAATGTAATGAATACCGAGTGGCGCATTACGCTCAACACAAACTCCCCATGCAAGCATATCTCCCCAGAGGTAGACGTAAGAGGGCTCTTGTATTTTTAGGGCGTGCGCTTCTATGTCTTCCACCAATTGACATTCATCTTTTTTTACTCGTTGTAAATGTTGGTTTTTATCAATTAAGGCGGTTAACTCATCCTGAGTATAAAGCTGGATCACCTCATATTTGCCACCGTAATAACTATTCGCGTGCAGATATGATTGATAAGCAAATATAAACAGTAAAAGTAACATTGATTTATGGAGCATGAGATGGACCTTTTTTGAAATCTTATAAAACAAGTATCGGCCAAATAGCATAATTCTTGAAAATTTAGTTAAAAAAAAGCCTTCGCAAAGCAAAGGCTAATTTACAGCTGAGTGATGGTTAATTAAATTCCACTACCTTGTTGTTCGTTTTCTTCTTCGTGCAAGCCACATTCGCGTTTCAAACCAAAGAAGCGTGTATCTTCTTCGCTCATGCCTGCTTCAAGTGGACGTGACGTTTGCACATCACCAACAGACACGTAACCTTGATCCCATAATGGATGATACTCAAGGCCATTGTCTTTTAGATAATAAAAAACATCTTTATTCGACCAATCAATGATGGGTAAAAACTTAAAGCAACCATTTTGAACACTTAACACCGGTAAGGCACCACGTGTTGATGATTGATCGCGGCGTAAACCTGAAAACCACGTTTTTGCATTAAGCTCTTTTAATGCCCGTTTCATCGGTTCAACTTTGTTAATGGTATTGTATTGCGTAATACCTTCAACACCATTTTCCCAAAGTTTACCGTAACGCGCTTCTTGCCAAGCGGTACCTTGCTTTGCGCTGTAAATTTTTAGGTTTAGATTAAGTTGCTCGGTTAACTTATCAATAAATTGATAGGTTTCAGGAAACAGGTAACCGGTATCCGTTAAGATGATCGGTGTATCTGCTTTTACCTGTGTGACCAAATGTAAACATACGGCTGCTTGAATACCAAAGCTTGATGATAAAACCAACTCACTTTCAAGGTTTTCGACAGCCCATTCAACACGTTCTTTAGCTGTTTTAGTCTCAAGTAAAGCGTTTACTTCAGCTAATGCTTCTGTACGTTGTGCTTTATCTAAAGTTAATAACTGATCAAGATCGAGCTTCTTCGTTATGGAGGGCTTAGTCATGGAAATCCTTAGCAGCAATGATTACTTCAGCAACAACGCCTGCACGGATAACAAAATCACCGAAACATTCATCTGTGTTACGCTCGAGTGCCCAGCGACCTATTAGCTCATCGAGTGTTGCAACAATGGTCGCTTCATCGATGTTCTCTTGGTACATTTTTGGAATACGTGTCCCGTTAGTATTACCGCCTAGGTATAGGTTGTAACGACCTGGTGCTTTACCAATTAAGCCAATTTCAGCTAACATTGAACGACCACAACCGTTTGGACAACCGGTAATACGTAAGATGATTTTATCTTTAGCGATACTGTGTTTGGCCAGTAAACCTTCAACATCATCGGTTAAACCAGGTAAATAACGCTCTGCTTCTGCCATCGCGAGTGGACACGTTGGTAATGCAACACAGGCCATTGAGTATTTACGTTGGTCCGATGTGCCATCATCAATTAAACCGCACTCACGCGCCATTTTTTCAATGTTGTCTTTTTGTACTTCATCAACTTCTGCAATCACTAAGTTTTGGTTCGCGGTCATGCGGAAAGTACCAGTATGTACTTGCGCAATTTTGTTTAAACCTGATTTTAATGGCTTGCCATCAAAATCTAAGATACGACCATTTTCAATGAACACGGTTAAGTGCCATTTGTTATCGATACCTTTAACCCAGCCAATGCGATCGCCACGTTCAGTAAATTCATATTCACCGGGTGCTGCGAAGGTAACACCAGAACGTTTTTCAACTTCTTTTTTGAAGGTTTCAATGCCGTGTGTTTCTAGTGTGTATTTAGTACGTGCATGAGAACGACTCACACGACCACCTAGGTCACGTTGAGTTGTTACTACGGCTTCAGCAATTTCCATTACTTTATCAACAGGAATAAAACCAAAATCGTCTCCCAAGCGCGGGAATGTTGTTTTATCGCCGTGTGTCATACCCAAACCAGCACCAACCACTACGTTGTAACCTGTAATTTTTGCTGCATCGCCTTCGCCGTCAATAATGGCAATAAAGTTCAAGTCGTTAGCGTGAATATCTACATCGTTATACGGTGGTAACGCCACTGCGATTTTAAATTTACGTGGCAAGAAAATGTTTTTGTAAATTGGCTCATCTTCTTCAGTATCTAATACTTTTTTGCCGTCTAACCAAATTTCAGCATAAGCGTTACTTTTTGGTAAAAAGTGCTCACTGATTGCTTTAGAAAGATTATAAATTTCAGTATGTAATATTGATTGCTCTGGGTTTGATGTACAAATCGTATTACGGTTTACATCACCAGCAGTAAAGATTGCATCAATATTGGCTTTAAATTTAAGCTCTTGGAATACTGATTTAAGGTTACGCTTAAAAATACCATGGTATTGGAATGTTTGACGCGTGGTAATACGGATACTACCTGCATCCGTTAATTCACTTGCAACACGGTCAATCTCTAACCATTGTGGTGCCGTTAAAACACCACCTGGTAAACGCGCACGTAAAAGAAACGAGTATAAAGGCTCTAGTTTCTGCTTCTTACGTTCAGCACGTACATCACGGTCATCCTGTTGGTATAAACCATGGAATTTAACTAGCTGCACTTCATCAGTCGGGAACGAACCAGTTGTATTGTCGTTTAGTCCTTCAACTAATTTACCGCGAAGAAAATTACTTTCAATTTTAATGCGTTCGTTATCGTGTAGTTTCTGGCTCATTAGTAAACATCCCTTTGGTAACGTTTTGCTTTGCGTAATTCGTTTAATTCTTGTTCTGCGTCATCAAGGCTCTTATTGCCTTGCTCGCTGATAATCTCGATTAGTGCTGTGTGTACATCTTTAGCCATACGGTTTGCATCACCACATACGTAGAAGTGCGCGCCATCTTGTAACCATTGGTATACATCTTCTGCGTTCTCTTTTAGACGATCTTGTACATAGATTTTTTGTGCTTGGTCGCGTGAGAAAGCTAAGTCTAATTTAGTTAATAGACCTGATTTTAAATGTGTCTGCCATTCAACTTGATATAGGAAATCTTCGTTGAAGGTTTGGTCGCCAAATAATAACCAGTTTTTACCCGTTGCATCTGTCGCTTCACGCTCTTGCATGAATGAGCGGAACGGCGCAATACCCGTACCTGGGCCAACCATGATAATGGGTGTCTCTGGATTCGCTGGTAGACGGAAGTTGTGGTTATCTTCGATAAAGACTTTAACTTCACCGCCCTCGGTTAAGCGATGGTTTAGGAAACCTGAAGCGCCACCTGAGCGTTGCTCGCCTGCTTCGTTTTCAAACAAAACAGAACCAATGGTTAAATGAACTTCTTCTTCCACTTCTGTTTGGCTTGATGCGATAGAGTATAAACGTGGGCTAATGCGACGTAATAACGCAAGGAAGTTTTCAGCAGTAACTGCTTCATTGCCTGTCTCTGTAATAACATCAACAATTTGATTGTTATTCGCAAAATCACGTAAGGCATTTTTATCTGTCGCTAATTTAAGTAACGTTGCGTTGTTCGTCAGTGTTGCATAACCTTCAACAAAAGCAGGGTGTGTACCTGTTAGCTCAAAAGAGGCGATTAACGCTGCTTGTAGAGAAACTGTTTTATCTGCAACTGAGACTTCTGCGCTTGCATCAAGGCCTAGTTTAGTAATGATTTGAGCCACTAATGTCTCATCATTTTCAAACCAAACACCCAGTGCATCACCGGCTGTGTAAGTTAACTCAGAACCTTCTAAATCAATTTCGATATGACGCACATTTTTTGCAGAGCGATCACCGGTAATTTTCTGGCTAACTAATAGGCTTGCAGAAAATGGGTTTTGTTTATCGAATTTGTTAGCAGAAACCGCTGATGTTGCTGAAGCGACTGGTGCGCTTGCTACGCCACCTTTTTCTAATGTTTTTTCAACTTCAAGCAGTGCGTTTTCAATCCACGCTGTTGCTACTTCTTCGTAATCAACATCGGCATCTAAACGATCAACAATGATTTCAGCGCCTAGTTTGCCAATACGTTGTTCAAAATCTTTACCTGTTTGGCAAAAGAACTCGTAGCTTGAATCACCAAGGCCTAACACTGCAAATTTTAATGAATCGAGTTTAGGCGCTTTTTTAGTGGCTAAGAATTCATGCAAATCAATGGCATCATCAGGCGCTTCGCCTTCACCATTAGTACTTGCAACAATGATTAAGTGGCTTTCATCTTTAATGCTCTTAACTTTGTAATCAGCCATCGAAACAACACGGTATGCAATGCCTTTAGCATCAGCAGCAGCACCAAGTTGTTCTGCAACACCTTTCGCGTTACCCGTTTGTGTACCAAAAAGGATGGTTAAGCTTTGACCTGAGCTAGCAACGGGTTGTGCCGTTACTGGTCCTTGGCTTACGCCTGCTAGGTAACCGCTAACCCAAGCGGTTTGAACAGGGTCTAGCCCTGCTGTTGCTTGCTGTAGTTGCGAGAGTTGCAACTCTGATAAAGGCGACGTTAATGCCGACAAACTGTTAAGTGCCATGAAGTAATTTCCACTATTACAAAAGATGGCGCTAGTCTACTCTTCGCTTTTATAACAATATAAGAATTAAACGGGCTTTTTTATAACAAAATGGAATTAAGCCACATTTTTGGATCTTTTCTACGGCTGTTGAGTATAATAATGTTCTCTGTCAAAAGGATTATCTATGAAGTTGTTCTCTCTATTTATTGTTTTCTTTCCTTCCTTTTTATTAGCTAATGAATTGCAACTTGATGTTTCTGAAGAGGAATGGTCTGAGCCTGTGCCTGAATGGGGTATTGCAATCGGCGTGCGAACGGCTTCTATTCCTTATCATGCTGCTGAAGACGATAACGTGAGTGATTTTGTGCCGAAGCTTTATTATGAAGGTGATCACCTTTATCTGCGTGGTGAATATGGCGGTTTGCGTTTCTGGCAAGAAGAAAACTACAGTCTTAGTGTATTAGGGCGCTATCGTTATTTTGATATCCCTAAACAATATCAGCGTGAATTTCACGGTACTAATATCGATATGGGCCTGCAGTTTGAGTATTTATTTAAACCTAACTTTCCACTGCAATTAGAGTTGTTATCAGATAGTGATGGTAATAGTTATGGTAATGTAAACCTGCGTTATCAAGTAGATTACAACGACTTTGATATCGATTTCAATAGTACTTTGCGTTATAAAAGTGGTGAGTTTAATAATTTATATTACGGTTTTGGCATTGATGATATTGGCAGTGATTTAGACATTAAAGTGGGTTCTGAACTGCGTTATCATGTTTTTAGTAACTTGTACCTGCTAGGTGAAATCAATATTAATATGCTTGGCAGCCATACCTATCAAAGTGAATTAACGGATGCACGTTTTGAAACTGAATATTATTTAGGTTTTGGTTTTTTCAATAATAAAAAACAGCAAGAACACCTGAGTTTACCTGAAAACCATTATCTGCGTTTAGCTTATGGTTGGGCAACACCTTCTAATATCAGTGGCATTATTCATGGGGAAACTGAAACAGATGAATATAACAATCGCCTGACTTCAATCTTTTATGGTATTCCCTTAGCGGAATCAATTTTTGGGTTACCGATTGAGTTTTATCTCACTCCTGGTTTCGCTTATCATTTTAACTCTGAAGTACAGGGCCCGATTGCAGAATATATCGTCGCTATTAAAGCTTATTATACCTTTACCTGGCCGGTGCGTTGGCGTTTCGGTTTTGCTGAGGGACTCTCTTATGTGTCCGAAGTGACCTATATTGAAAGAAATGATGATCCGGATAATCCTGGTAGCCAAACTCTTAATTATTTAGACTTTAGTTTAGATATCAACCTAGGGGATGTCACGAGTCTTAAAGCGCTAGATAAAATGTGGTTAGGTTATTCAATTCATCATCGTTCTGCTATTTTTGAATCAAGCTCGATGTTTGGCCGCAGCAAAGGGGGAAGTAACTACAATAGCGTTTATCTTCAGTGGCACTTCTAAGCACCCTTTAATTTATAGTGGTTTTCTTTTATACTGCGCGCATCTTGTCGGAGTGCCCCTATCTTTTAGAAAAAGGGCTGAGACTGCTATATGCAGGATCCGTGGAACCTGATTGGGCTAATACCTACGTAGGAAACAAGCAAAAAATATCGTTTACTTGATATTTTTAACCTTGCCACACAAATTCGATGAGCATTCTTAAACTACTGGAAGGTAAAGATTGCTATGTCTAAAGTAACAAACTCAACATTAAAAACCACCGATCGTAAAGGTCTATCTCGTCGTGAATTGCGCCAAGCCGCGCAAGACTATATTCAAAATTTGAATAACGAGTCATACCCCAACTCAGAAAAAATCTTCATTGATGGTGACATTCACCCAATTAAAGTCGCGATGCGTCAAATACACCAAACAGATACTTTTGTGGGTGGCACGGATGAAAATCCTGTTTTTGAAAAAAATGAGCCGATTCCTGTTTACGATACTTCTGGTCCGTATACCGATCCCAATACTAAAATTGATGTGCACGCAGGTTTACCGCGTTTACGTGAAACATGGATTGAAGCACGTGATGATGTTGAAGCACTAGAAGGTGTGACTTCTGATTTTGCGCAAGAACGTTTAGCGGATGACTCTTTAGATGAGTTACGTTTTGCTAATTTACCTAAGCCATTACGCGCTAAAAAAGGTAAATGTGTCACGCAAATGCACTATGCTCGCCAAGGTATTATCACACCAGAAATGGAATACATTGCGATTCGTGAAAACCAAGGTCGTGAACGTATCAAATGTGAAGCGTTACATTTCCAACATGCTGGTCAGAGCTACGGTGCGAATTTACAGGAATCAATTACCCCTGAATTTGTACGCTCAGAAGTTGCTAGAGGTCGCGCGATCATTCCATCAAACATTAACCATCCTGAATTAGAGCCAATGATCATTGGTCGTAACTTTTTAGTGAAAGTTAACTCTAATATCGGTAACTCTTCTGTTTCATCTTCAATCGAAGAGGAAGTTGAAAAATTAGTCTGGTCAACGCTGTGGGGCGGTGACACGGTAATGGATTTATCTACAGGTCGTAATATTCATGAAACTCGTGAGTGGATCATGCGTAACTCGCCAGTACCCATCGGTACAGTACCTATCTACCAAGCACTTGAAAAAGTAAATGGCGTAGTTGAAGATTTAACTTGGGAAGTGTTCCGCGATACGTTAATCGAGCAAGCAGAACAAGGTGTGGATTACTTTACCATTCATGCGGGCGTGTTATTACGTTTTGTACCGATGACAGCGAAACGTGTTACCGGTATTGTTTCACGTGGTGGTTCAATCATGGCGAAATGGTGCCTGACTTACCATAAAGAAAACTTTGCTTATGAGTACTTCCGTGAAATCTGTGAAATTTGTCAACAGTACGATGTGTCGTTATCACTGGGTGATGGTCTACGTCCGGGGTCTGTTGCAGATGCTAACGATGAAGCACAATTCTCTGAATTAGAAATCTTAGGTGAATTAACTAAAGTTGCATGGGAATACGACGTGCAAGTCATTATCGAAGGCCCTGGTCACGTGCCAATGCAGATGATCAAAGAAAACATGGATAAGCAGTTAACTGAATGTTTTGAAGCACCTTTCTACACATTAGGTCCTTTAACAACAGATATCGCACCGGGTTATGATCATATTACGTCAGGTATCGGTGCCGCCCAAATCGGTTGGTACGGTTGTGCAATGCTTTGTTATGTAACACCTAAAGAGCATTTAGGTCTGCCAAATAAAGACGATGTAAAAGTAGGTTTAATCACTTACAAAATTGCAGCACACGCAGCCGATTTAGCCAAAGGCCACCCAGGTGCGCAAATTCGTGATAATGCATTATCAAAATCACGCTTTGAATTCCGTTGGGAAGATCAGTTCAACTTAGGCTTAGATCCTGTAACATCACGCGAATACCATGATGAAACCTTGCCACAGGAATCAGGTAAAGTTGCTCATTTCTGTTCAATGTGTGGACCTAAATTCTGCTCAATGAAAATCACCCAAGACGTACGTGATTTTACAGCGAAATTAGATTCAGGTGAGATCAGCATCAAGATATTAGATGAAACGATTACCATGACAGCAGAGCAAGGCATGGCGCTTAAAGCAAAAGAGTTTAATGATACAGGGGCAGAGATTTATCAGCCACCTGTTCTAGATAAAGCGTAAACACAGCTTTCAGCTATTAGTCTTCAGCTGTCAGTTATTAGATTTAGCTGTCAGTTATTAGCCTTCAGCCGTCAGTTAAAGTCAAATACTAGGACCTGAAGAATCTTCTTTTAGGTCTCATACTGATAGCTGACAGCTAACCGCTGGTAGCTTCTTTTAGATCCATACTGATAGCTGACAGCTAACCGCTGATAGCTTCTTTTAAAAGGTTAATAATGAGCAATATTGTTTGGACAATCGCGAGTTCTGATTCAAGTGCCGGTGCCGGTATTCAGGCTGACTTACATACTATTAAAGCGTTAGGCGCGGATGGTTGTAGTGTGATCAGTGCGGTCACGGCGCAGAATTCACAAACGGTGAGTTTGGTAGAAAGCGTTTCCGATAAAATGTTTATCGCACAGTTGGATGCGTTGGCGAGTGATATGCCAGCAAAGGTGATTAAGATTGGTCTTATTGCCAGTGTTGAACATGTAAAAATATTAGCTGAGAAAATAACAGAATATAAAGCACAATGGGTTAAAGCGCCCTTTGTTATTTATGATCCGGTGGCGGTTGCGTCAACGGGTGATGAGATGACTGAAAATGGTATTAATGAGGTGATTAAAGACAAACTATTACCGGTTATTGATTTATTAACGCCTAATGCAAAAGAAGTATTTACCCTTTCTGGTCATATGTTAATTAGTGGAGAAGCCTTAAAAGGCGCGACTGAAAAACTGATTGAAATGGGTTGTAAAAGTGTATTAATCAAAGGGGGGCATTTACCCTTTTTAGAAGAGCAATGTATCGATTATTGGTGTGATGGCGAACGCGAAATCGCGTTAACTAGCCCACGTTTAGAAAACGTACATTCACACGGGACAGGTTGTACTTTAGCGAGCGCATTAGCCGCTACGATAGCACAAAATTATTTTATTGAAGATGCCTTAGTGATTGCTAAAGCGTATTTGAATCAAGGCTTAAAAGCCTCAAAACAATTAGGCGCGGGTGAAGGCTCAATTGCGCATATCGGTTGGCCAACAGACAACAGTGATTTCCCAGAAGTCGTGCTTCCGGAATCAAAAGTTGGTTACGAATTAGACTTACAGGGTACGTTAGAAGCGGGTCCTGGGTTTGCCAGTTGCGATACCCTTAAACTGGGTCTATATCCGGTTTTAGATACCATTGAATGGCTTGAAAAAGTATTAAAAAGTGGTGTGAAAACACTACAACTGCGCATTAAAGATAAACAACCAGAGCAAGTAGAACAACAAATTATCGATGCGATTGCATTAGGTAAACAATATGATGCGCGTCTATTTATCAACGATTATTGGCAACTGGCGATTAAACATAAAGCCTACGGTGTGCACCTTGGCCAAGAAGATATGGACGTTGCAGATTTAGGACTGATTGCAGAGTCTGGTTTGCGCTTAGGGTTAAGTACGCACGGTTATTATGAAATTCAACGTGCCAAGCAATTAAAGCCAAGTTATATCGCCTTAGGTCATATCTTTGAAACGCAAACTAAAGATATGCCAAGCGACCCACAAGGGTTAGGGCGTTTAGCAAAATACGCTGGATTACTTGCTGGTACTGCCACGGTTGCCATTGGTGGTATTAATTTACAACGTGCTCCCGATGTTTATAAAACAGGGGTAGGTAGTATTGCGGTAGTGACTGCGATTACGCTAGCTGACGATTATGAAAAAGTGATCGAGCAGTTTAACCAGATAATGGAGTAACTGCTCAGGCCGTTGCCATTTAGGCCTATTTCAGTGTTGGGAAATGCTCATTTAAACGATTAAACTGCGCTTTCCCGCCTTGAACTAGACATAAATGGCTTAGCCCAGAGCAGTGACCACATGTAGTGTAAAACATTCCCCTTGTAGCAAGGGAAGTTGAATTACTATTAATATAGAAAGGAAAAGACCATGTTAACCGATGCTGAAATGTTACGTTATAGCCGCCATCTATTATTAGAAGATGTTGGTGAATTAGGTCAGAAAGACCTAAAAAATGGCAAAGTATTAATTATTGGCATGGGTGGGCTTGGCTCTCCGGCTGCGCTTTATTTAGCCGCTGCTGGTGTCGGTACGTTAGTGATTGCTGATTTTGATTGCTTAGAAGTGAGTAACTTGCAACGACAAATCGGTTATACAACGGGTGATATCGGTGGCGATAAAGTCGCGCTGATGAAGCATCGTCTTGAGCAACTGAATCCAGAAATTCGTGTACGTAGCATTAATCGTGAAATGGACAAAACACAGCTCTTGATGGAGTTGATGATGGTTAATCTAGTATTAGATTGCACCGATAATATGGCCAGTCGCCAGATGATTAATGCAGCTTGTGTTGAAGCGAAAGTGCCATTGATTGTAGGGGCCGCTATCAGAATGGAAGGGCAGTTAATGTTCTTTGATCATAGCCAGGAAGATGCGGCTTGTTATCACTGTCTGTTTCCTAGTAATGAAGAGCAGGGTTTAAACTGTAGTAATTCAGGCGTATTGGGCCCTGTTGTTGGAACAATTGGTACCTTGCAAGCATTAGAGGCGATCAAACACCTTACTGGTTTACCTTCTGGTATAAAAAATAAATTAAAGCTATTTGATGGCAAAACTTTAGATTGGCAAACCTTTGCCATTAATAAAGATGCCCAATGTACTGTATGTGGAAAGACAAAATGAAAATAACAGTGAATGAAAATATCGTCCAATTAGATGATAAATGCAATATTGAACAATTATTAATCGTATTAGAAAGCCCATTAAAAGGCAGTGCAATTGCGGTTAACCAAAAAATAATTAGTCGTAGTGAATGGGTTAATTATCAACTTCAAGAGAACGATCAAGTTTCTCTTTTCCAAGCAATCGCTGGTGGTTAACTGAGTGAAAAGTAATATGAATAATGATCAATTAATCATTGCAGGAAAAGCATTTTCATCGCGTCTTTTTACGGGCACTGGTAAATTTAACGACCAGAAAACCATGGTTGCCGCGCTACAAGCCTCAAAATCTGAGCTTGTTACCATGGCGCTAAAACGTATTGATATGCAACATAAAGAGGATGATATCCTCGCGCCATTGATTAAAAATGGTATGAATTTGTTACCGAATACTTCAGGCGCACGTAATGCGAAAGAAGCGGTATTTGCAGCTCAACTTGCACGTGAAGCCTTGCAAACGAACTGGGTTAAACTTGAGATCCACCCGGATCCTAAGTACTTACTGCCGGATCCTATCGAAACCTTAAAAGCAGCAGAAACCTTAGCTAATTTAGGTTTTATCGTTTTACCTTACGTACATGCAGACCCTGTTTTATGTAAACATTTAGAATCAGCTGGTTGTGCCGCGGTAATGCCATTAGGCGCGCCGATTGGTTCTAATAAAGGCATTAAAACCGCTGAGTTCTTAGAGATCATTATCGAGCAAGCAAATATTCCTGTTGTGGTAGATGCCGGTCTCGGTGCGCCATCACATGCGGCCCTTGCGATGGAAATGGGTGCGGACGCAGTATTGGTTAATACTGCGATGGCGGTGGCGGGAGATCCTGTTGCTATGAGCCGTGCTTTTGCAAAAGCCGTAGAAGCAGGTCGTGAAGCTTATTTAGCTGGCCTTGGTGGGCAAAGCAAAATCGCCGTTGCATCAAGTCCGTTGACTGCATTTTTAGAAGCTGGTTAAAAGAAGTGGTTAGTCGTTAGTTAGCTTAGGGATCGTTACAAAATAACTTGCGATAAATTGTTTTCAAAAAGCCTTAAATGACTGGCTATTTAAAAACAAAATCGCAAGTAATTGTGAAGCCGATCCTTAATCATTATCTCATTAGGATTTACATGACTTTTAGTGAACAGATTAAAAACTATCAATGGGACGATGTGCGCCTGTCTATTTTTAGTAAAACTGCAAAAGATGTTGAGCGTGCTTTAAGTAAAGATCGCTTAGATCTTGAAGACTTTAAAGCCTTGGTCTCTCCGGCCGCTGAAGCTTATATTGAACAGATGGCGGTAAAATCTCAGCAACTCACAATGCAACGTTTTGGTAAAACTCAGCAGTTCTATATTCCGCTTTATCTGTCCAATATGTGCAGTAATATTTGTACTTATTGTGGCTTTTCAATGCACAACGCTATTCGCCGTAAAACCTTAGATACTGTCGAAATAGAGGCAGAATGTTTAGCGATTAAAAAGATGGGTTTTGATCATATCCTATTAGTAACGGGTGAGTCGGAACGTAAAGTTGGCGTTGATTACTTTAAGCAAGCATTACCCATTATTAAAAAGCATTTTTCACATATCACCATTGAAGTTCAACCACTAGATCAACATGAATACGAAGAGCTAATTCAGTATGGTGTTGATTCTGTGCTTGTTTATCAAGAAACCTATCATCCGGTTACTTATGCAGAGCACCATTTAAAAGGTAAAAAATCTGATTTTAAATATCGCTTAGATACGCACGATAGATTAGGTGAAGCGGGTATTCATAAAATGGGTTTAGGTTGCTTAATTGGCCTTGAAGAGTGGCGTACGGACTGCTTTTATGTGGCTGCACATTTAAGTTATTTAGAGAAAAAATATTGGCAAACGCGTTATACGATCTCTTTTCCACGTTTGCGCCCTTGTGCTGGTGGAATGGAAATTAAATCGGTGATGGATGATAAACAACTTGTACAATTAATTTGCGCGTACCGGTTATTTAATCCTGAAGTTGATTTGTCACTGTCAACACGTGAGTCAGAACACTTCAGAAACAACGTATTACCTTTAGGTATTACAAGCTTAAGCGCAGGCTCGAGTACACAACCTGGTGGCTATGCAGAGGCCGCAGAGGAAGCGCTTGAGCAGTTTGAAATAAGTGATGAACGTTCACCTGCGCAAATGGCTGAGCTCGTTAAAGCGCAAGGTTATGAAGTCGTTTGGAAGGACTGGGACCATAGCTTAACAGGCAAGTAATTCTTTAGGTGTTAGCCTTTAAGTTTATAGCTAATGCTCGTAAATGAATTTGTATACCGGAAAAGCGCCATTTAGTATTTAAAAAATACTAAATGGCGCTTTTTTTTTACCCAAAACATAAATAGCTTCGTACTAGGCACTTGTCATATAATCAGATTAGCGCTGTAATAAAGTCAGCTAACATAATGAGAATTAAATATGTCCGATGAAGAAGAAATTTACGCCACACTGATTGAAATACGTGAAGAACCAACAGCGCTTTATAAGATACTAAAAATTGCTAACTTAGTCTCGGGTGGCGGTGAAGCTAAACTTGCCATTTCAGAAGGTTATGTTTCGCTTAATGGTGAAGTGGAAACGCAAAAACGTAAAAAAATATATGCGGGTGATTTAATTTATTTTAATGAACAATACCTACAAATTGCGATTACCGGTGA
Organism: Psychromonas sp. Urea-02u-13; assembly: GCF_002835995.1. GTDB lineage: Bacteria > Pseudomonadota > Gammaproteobacteria > Enterobacterales > Psychromonadaceae > Psychromonas. The sequence continues at coordinate 22,643 of NZ_PJBZ01000074.1, forward strand.
AACGCAGGATTATGAATTTGTTGAAGATAGTAAATCTGAAGTGAGCGAAGAGTTGACCGTTAAAGAGCCAACTAAAGAAAAAAGCAAAACAAAACCTAAGGCGAAAAAGCCACGTCGCGCCATTAGTTTTTAACTACACCTTTAGCTACGCCACCTTTTAATTACATATTGTCTTTGTAATGCCAATAAAACCCCATTACCTTTTTCACATATTTTTGTGTCTCAGGGTAAGGGGGGATCTCTCGATTATAACGTCTTACCGCTCCTTCCCCTGCATTGTATGCCGCTAATGCTAAGCGCTTGGTTTTAAACTCTTTGAGTAATTTTTTAAGATAAAGTGCACCCGCATGAATACTTTGCTTAGGGTCAAAGGGATCATCAACACCAAAGCGTTTTGCGGTTACCGGCATCAGTTGCATTAGCCCTTTTGCGCCCGCAGAAGAGACCGCTTTGCGTCTATAACTGGATTCTGCAGTAATAACAGCGTGCAAAAATTCTGGCTCTAATTGGTATTTGTGAGCCGCCTTGACAACAATTGGGTGGTATTTTTGTTGCAAGGTTTTATTACGTGGTACACCTGCCTTGCTATAACTTTTCTCTTTCCAATTTTTAAATGTAGCTGGGGCTTTATTGGTTTCGCTACGCAATAATAGGCGGTAGTTTTCATCAACTTTACGCTCTGCAAAATGCTGATCGCCATTTTTATCAATATAGATATAAATATCCGCCGACACTTTATTGCTCAGCAGAAAACCGACCAGTAAAGCAGGGATTATTTTTACTATTTTATAAAAGTGTAACTTTTTCACCCTATTCAAATTTTGCATCATTTAATCCATGGCTTGAGCGGAGGATTGTGTCTTACTGGTTGTTTTTTCTGTTTGAGAAATCGCTGGTTTATCAATATTCGCTAATTGTTTATCTTTCGGATAAAGGTAGCGCGCATACTCAAGTAACTGCTGTGCTTCTGCTAGCTGGTTATTATGTTTGTAAGCTATATAAAGGATAATATAAAAGAAGGATTTTGGCGTTTTTTCTATCGCTTGTTCTGTCCAATCAACCACAGCTTGAATTTCTTGTTGATTATTATTTTGCACTGCAATCGATAAGCGGAAATAACTAAGATGAAAATCAAAGCGATCTTGAAAAACTAAGGGGTTAACGATATCCAGTAGTAATTTGATATCAGGATTTTTACTGCGTTCATATTCAGTGATTTTAGAGATAGTATAAAGATTAGAAAGCATAAAAATGGTGCAGAAAAGGGGGATTAATAAAGCAAAGACACGTAATGCAAAGGTAGGTCTAAATTGCTGTTGTTCAATTTTTTCTGATTCATTATCAATATAAAAAACTAATACAATCAAAACTAACCAGTGTAGGGCCGAATGATACAACGGATATTCAGTTTGTGTATGTAATGCGATGGGAATAACCAACGCCATCAGCGCGAGTGCATGGGATAATTTAAAGGCTTTTAATAGCAGTAAGAAGTTTACGACTAAGAAGAGTATGGCGAATAATGGCACGACACCACCTTCAACTGCCCAGAAAAGTGTATCATTGTGTGGGTGTGTTAAGTGCAAGCCTGATGCTGGCAGTTCGCCATTTTTAACGCGCTGTGCATGGGTGATAAGGTAGCTTTTTTCAAAACTCCCATATCCATAACCTAATAGCGGTTCTTCTTGAATCATCTCCCAACTATGAGAATACATCTCAACGCGTACACCACCCTCTTTTATATTATCAATATTACGTTTTGCTAAAAAATCATCACCTTTTAGAGAGGCTAAACCGATAGCAACTAATAGTGTTAATACAAAGATAGCAAAACGTTTTTTATGCTGCTCATAGGACCAAGGTGAGAGTAATAATAGCGCTATAATAACGCCTAAATAACCTGTTCGTGAGACTGTAACTGTAATCACCCACATGTTTAACAAGACTGTCATTAACAAGAATATTTGTGTTCTTTTACAGTCTATTTTCTGTAACAGATAACCCGCTAAAATAAGCGTCGTTGCCATGAAAGAAGCTAAAACATTAGGCTGCTGGAAAATACCGTAAGGGCGACCATAACCGATGTTATATCCAAAGATATTATCGGCGGGTAATAGGTAGTCTTGCATTAAGCTATAACAAGCCTGCAAAAAACCTGCTAGTACGATGAGTAATAAAAGGCGTTGAATAAAAGTGGCGCTGAAGCGCATCTGTTGCAAACTAACAAACAGTAAAAAACCGGCGAACAAACCGATTAAACGCGTATAGCTCTGCTCTGCTAAGATATTATTTGAATAAAAAAGAGGGATTAAAAACAATAAAAAAGCGATAAGAAAAACAAGTGTAAAACGGGAATAAAATATTTTTTTTGCTTCTGTAATTTTCCATAAACCGAGACCAATCAAAGCAGAAAAGAATACCCACACTACATTGTTTTGCGCTAATTCTAAGCCACTGCCACCTTGGTTATGTTGAAAGTAGTGTGCACCTAAGCCCATTAAAAGAGCAAATACAATGAGGAAAATGCTATTTAGTTTTTTCTGAATGTCCATCTAGTTTTAAATTCCATTATTATTCTTATTAATCTCAGAGATAATAACTATCTCTGAAATTTTTTATTTACTATTTATTTGAGTGTTTATCTAATAGTGTTTTTAAGAATTGACCCGTGTAACTGCCTTTCACTTTAACCACTTCTTCGGGACGACCCGCGGCAATTATTTCACCGCCACCATTACCACCTTCGGGGCCAAGATCGACAATCCAATCCGCTGTTTTAATAACATCTAAGTTATGTTCGATGATAACAATCGTATTGCCATGATCGCGCAGAGTATGAATGACTTTGAGTAACTGAGCAATATCGTGGAAGTGTAATCCCGTCGTTGGTTCGTCAAGAATATAGAGGGTTTTACCTGTATCACGTTTTGATAATTCTTTTGCTAGCTTAACACGTTGCGCTTCACCACCAGAAAGTGTCGTTGCTGCTTGTCCAAGACGAATATAAGAAAGCCCTACATCCATTAATGTTTTTAATTTCCGTGCGATAACAGGCACCACTTCAAAGAATTTAAAGGCATCTTCAACGGTCATATCGAGCGTTTCATGAATATTTTTTCCTTTATATTTTACTGATAATGTTTCGCGGTTATAACGTTTACCTTTACAGGTATCACAAGGCACATAAACATCAGGCAGGAAGTGCATTTCCACTTTTATCATGCCATCACCTTGACAGGCTTCACAGCGTCCACCTTTGACATTAAAGCTAAAGCGACCAGGTTTGTAGCCGCGCGCACGTGATTCAGGTGTGGCTGCAAACAATTCTCTGATAGGGGTGAAAATACCCGTGTAGGTCGCGGGATTAGATCGTGGTGTACGGCCTATCGGGCTTTGGTTGATATCGACCACTTTGTCTAGGTGAGATAATCCGGCCATTTTTTTATAAGGTGATGCAATATTGGTGGTCGCTTTATTCAGCTTAGTTTGTGCTAACGGGAATAACGTATCGTTGATCAGTGTTGATTTTCCTGATCCTGATACGCCAGTTACACAGGTTAGTACACCGATCGGTATCTCTAAATTAACTGCTTTTAAATTATTACCCGTTGCACCTTCAAGTTTGAGCCATTTGTCGGTTAATTTGGTGCGTTCGCTTGGAATAGCTATGCTTTTACGGCCACTTAAATAATCAGCGGTTAATGAGTTTTTGGCTTTTAAAATTGTTTTGTAATCACCTTGGGCAATAACATGACCACCGTGAATACCAGCACCGGGCCCGATATCAATAATATGGTCCGCTTGACGTATCGCATCTTCATCATGCTCAACCACAATCACTGTATTACCTAGATCACGCAGGTGAGTTAGTGTTTTAAGTAAGCGCTCATTATCGCGCTGATGCAGGCCTATAGAGGGTTCGTCTAAAACATACATAACACCCATTAATCCTGCGCCAATTTGGCTTGCTAGACGAATACGTTGTGCTTCGCCACCTGATAGCGTTTCTGCACTGCGTTCTAAACTTAAGTAATTAAGGCCTACATTGACCAAGAAACTTAATCGCTCGATGATCTCTTTTAAGATCTTCTCTGCTATTTTGGCTTTTTGTCCTTCCAGTTTGATATTTTTGAAGAAAGATTCTGCTTCAACAATCGATAACTGTGAAATGTAAGGTAGATTAACGTCATTAATAAATACGTGACTTGATGATTCTTTAAGGCGTGAGCCGTTACAACTTGTACAAGGTTGGCGGTTCATATATTTTTCAAGGTATTCACGCATGGCACTTGAGTCGGTTTCTTTATAGCGACGCGCGCGATTAGGAATAACCCCTTCAAAGGCATGTGAACGGGTCATGCTATCGCCACGATCATTAAAATAGATAAATGAGATCTTCTCGTTACCACTTCCGTAGAGCACTTGCTTTTGTTGTTTTGCATTCAGCGTTGAAAAGGGAACATCGACAGAAAACCCGTAATGCTCAGCAACAGCAGTAAGTAGTTGGAAGTAATAATTTGATTTTTTACTCCAGCCAGCAATTGCACCATCGGCAAGGCTTAATTTTTTATCGGTGACTGCCAATTTCGGGTCAAAGTATTGTTCAATACCTAAACCATCACAGGTTTCACAAGCGCCTGCGGGGTTATTAAAGGAGAATATACGCGGCTCTAATTCATTGATGCTGTAACCACATTGTGGACAAGAGAAATTGGCAGAGAACAACTGTTCTTGTTGTTTTCCTTCCATAAAAGCAACAACCAGTGAACCATTACTTAAGTTAAGCGTTGTTTCTACGGATTCAGCTAAGCGCTGCTTAATATCATCACGTACTTTGAAACGATCAACCACCACTTCGATAGTATGTTTTTTATGTAGTTCAAGTGTTGGTGGATCGCTTAGGTCGCAAATATCGCCATCAATTCGTGCACGTAAAAAACCTTGGGCAGCCAGACTTTCAAATATTTTAACATGTTCGCCTTTACGCTCTTTTACGATAGGCGCAAGTAGCATCATTTTGCTACCTTCGGGATTTTCTAAAATAGCATCGACCATCTGGCTAACAGTTTGTGCATTCAGTGTGACATCGTGTTCAGGGCAACGTGGGTCACCGATACGCGCAAATAATAAACGCAGGTAATCATAAATCTCTGTGATAGTACCGACGGTTGAGCGTGGGTTATGAGAGGTCGATTTTTGCTCAATAGAGATAGCGGGTGATAACCCTTCAATATGCTCTACATCGGGTTTTTCCATCAGTGATAAAAATTGGCGCGCATAAGCTGAAAGTGATTCAACATAACGACGTTGGCCTTCGGCATATAAGGTATCAAAGGCAAGTGAAGACTTACCCGATCCTGAAAGACCTGTGATAACAACCAACTTGTCTCTTGGAATAGTGAGATCGATATTTTTTAAGTTATGTGTTTTTGCGCCACGAATTTCAATATTGCTCATTTTTATTACCTAATAACACTGTTAATTCACACAGTATACATGAATTACAAGGCTCTGCTCAACGTCTGTTTTTTAACCTCTATTTTAGATATCGCGTTTTATTTTTGATAAAAAACTAATGACATTGGCTTTATGAAGTTATTTCATTTTTCTAGAGTAAGATGGCCTCTAATGGTCAATACTTTTATTACATTGAAAGAGTGTGGGAGAGGAAAAATGGCAGATCCTAATATTAAAGAAACATTAGCGCTGGTTGATAAACTGACGATCACGCTTTATCGCATCGGTATGTTGGTCAGTGGGGTCGCAATGATTGCGCTAGCACTGCAGCAGTTATTTTATCCATTATGGTTTAAGCAAGCACTGATATTGCTTGCGCTAGGTGCGATATTACAGGCGAGTTCACTGCATATTTATAACAAAAATATACGTTGGATTTTAGTGATGGCGAGTTGGTTGGCATGTTGGGTTTTAAGCATTAGTTTTATAATCACTGGACTGTGGGGGGCTTATTTGAGTCTAGGCCTATTTATTATTACTTTCTCTGGCCTTGCCTATAAAGAAAGTTTTTGTTTTTCGTTAACGATTTTAAAAGCGCTTCCTATTTTACTGACTCTTTCATGGTTTCTTATTATTTTCTCATTAAATCAATGGGCCGCTATCAGCTTGTTGTTTTCGGGGGCATTGTATTTGTATATGGCATGGCGAAAAATCAAAATGCCACTTCATTTTGATTTTGGAGATCGCAGTAAATATGAAGTTTAACGTAGATTGTGCTTTAAACCATTGCAGGCATGATCCTTTCAATCTACGTATTTATCGTATTGATATTGGTATTTATGCTATTTGTAACACTGCATTTTTACCGCCATCAGTCATGCCATTATCTACATAGGAATCAGCATCAGTAGGTAATAACATCGTTGTTTGACTATTGTTGTTAGTTGTTTGGAAAATGTATTGGAAACTTTTTGAAGCTTCAGTTGATACATTAACCACTAATTTGAACTTGCCACTTTTCAGTTGCTTTAGTTCAAGCGCTTGCCACTTATTATGTTCTGAAAGTAGGGTGATGCTGGTTACGTTTTCAGCGTCTTTTTTCTCGATTTCAAAGGTGACTTTAACTTCGGGTTTAGATTTTAAGTATTGCTTTTTAATTGTCATTTTTATTGGCTCATAAAGTTGATATCAATGATAACTGTAATTTACTGTAACTAGTGGTTAAATTCTAGCCGTATTTGATGTTTTTATATTATATATCAAATTGCAGATAAATTATTGATTGAGTAAAGTTCTTTTTAAGATAAAAGCCACGGGGCCGTACTTTAATAATATCGCCATTTTTCCCATAGGCATCCGTTAAAACTCGCCCATTAGCCGCCTTCGGGCGAAGTTGTAAAACATCACCATCACGTGCACTAATTGATTCTATCTGCCCGAGCGCGATTTTCTCCATCAGCTCGTTCCAATCGTTCATTAATTGTTGTTCTTGTTGGGCTGAAGCCGACCATAAAAAGCCATTACCAACAATACGATCGGCAAGTGGTACAGATCGTTCTCCTTGTACCGGCACCCATAAAACCTGACTTAGCTTGTTATAAATATTACTATTTTTCCAAGTTAGCCCTGTCGTATTTAAAATAGGTGTTGAGCAAACAAAAGTGGTTTCTAATACTTTCCCTTGTTGGTCAATAGGAATCGTTTTTAGCTCAATACCAAGATGTTTAAAATCTTGCTCGGGTTTACTGCCCGCCGTTGCGCCTAAGTGCCATTCAATCAACTGTCCAACCCAGCCTTTATTGGTGCGTAGATCTTTCGCCATTTCAATACCGGCTGTTTCAGCAAGTTCCTGTAATGAGTGCCCAGCTATGTTTTCACAAAGCTGTAATAACTCACTGTTAGATAAAGGCGTTGGGATCATGGTGTTCTCTTATGTTGTCATGGGTAGTTATTAAGCTTAGTTTAACAATTATTCAAGGTTATTCATCGTTTTATCAAGGTGCTTGCACAGAGTTATCCACTTTTTTTGTGGGTAACTCTGTTTCATTGTATTTAACCAAGAAGCTGAGTCGTAGATCTTCAATATTTTTTAAAAAATGAGACTTTTGTCTAATTATGAAGCAAAAAATAGCAGTGGAATTTGAAATGTTTATTTTTTGAACTACGAAGATATTCACATTAGGGTGTGAGTTATTATTACTGGATCTAAGTACAGTGTTTAATTTAAAGTACAAAATAAATTTATATAACTACATGATAATAATAGAGTTATAGTTGCTTAAACAAAAAAAATAAAGATCTTGCATATTTTTAAAAGGATCTTAATTTATCTAGATAGATCCTTATGCACAAACTTATGCACAGTTTTCGTGGATATCTATACCCACTTTCAATCAATATGCTTTATTCTGTCACTAGCTCGCTTCTTATCGAACGATGGCAAGGCAAGGCGCAACATGATGACAACACTAGTCCTTGTCGAATGTTGCAACGCTGAGTTGCCAAGGTCTTACAAAAAAGGAGCTAGTGACCCGTAGGGCAAGCTGTGAGGAAAACACCTTCGTTGTCTTTCGAAAGGTTAACTTCGTTAACCTTCTATCGACATTGATTAAATATAGCATTTAACAATTTGTTAGGAAATATCGATTGAACAAGTTAGACCTTCAACTCCCTGCCTAGAATCTGTTTACCTCACAACTTGCTGATTTTTGCATCTTGAATGATAGTGGGTATAACACTTTTATGACTATCAATTTGATGGTGCTCGGTTTCTGTGAAAGAATGCGACATTATATTAATATAGCGTGGCATTATTGGGCCCCTATAACCTTACCTAAAAAGAATAAATATAGGGTAATGGTCTAACCTTAAAGGTATTTTTAGTGATAGATACAGACGGCTATCGTCCAAATGTAGGTATCATCATTTGTAATAACAACGGTCAAGTTTTGTGGGCGAAACGATACGGGCAGCACTCCTGGCAATTTCCTCAAGGGGGAATTAAAGAAGGTGAAACACCTGAGCAGGCGATGTATCGAGAGTTATATGAAGAAGTTGGTCTGAAACCCGAACATGTTAAGTTATTAGCAACGAGCCGTTCTTGGTTACGCTATAAATTACCGAAGCGTTTAGTGCGCTGGGATTCTCCTGAACCTGTTTGTATTGGCCAGAAACAACGCTGGTTTTTATTACAATTGATAAGTGATGATACACAAATTGAATTTGAAGCTTGTGGACATCCAGAGTTTGATGATTGGCGTTGGGTGACGTATTGGTATCCAGTACGTCAGGTGGTGTCATTTAAACGGGAAGTCTACCGTAAAGCATTAAAAGAGTTTTCAGCCGTAGCATTTTCATTAATGAAAAGTAATAGTGAGAAAAAAAGAAGCAAGCGTCATCGTCGTTCACCTTACAAGAGTAAGTAAACCCATTTGAGGATTGTGCATGTTAAGTCAATTACGCCAAATTTTGGAACGGGTTGGAGATGCAAAAAACTTAACAATCGCGATGGACACGTTAGTGCAACAAACCAAGCTTGTGATGGAAGTGGATTGTTGCACTATTTATATTACCGATGAAAACACCAGAAAATTAAATTTAATGGCCACTGAAGGGCTGTTAAATAAGAGTAATACGCAACAATATCTCAACTTCGGTGAAGGTATTGTTGGTTTGGTTCACCAAAAAGGAGAACCATTAAACCTCGCTAATATCGCAGAACATCCACACTACAAATACCTCCCAGGCAGCCAAGAACATAGCTTTAATTCATTTTTAGGCACGCCTATTATCCATAAGCGCCAAGTCTTAGGTGTATTAGTCGCCCAACAGAAAAAACCACGCCTTTTTAGCGAGCTTGAAGAATCCTTTTTAGTCACTTTAGCCATGCACTTAGCCAGTGTTTTGGGCAATTCGGGTTTACGTTTACAAATCTCTGATAATTCATTAGCCACTGCGCTTCACTTACAAGGTTGCCCGGCAAGCTCTGGTATCGCGATTGCACCTGCCCATGTTGTGCAGTCTATTTTGACCCTTGATGAAGTAAAAATAGAGAAGAGCCAATCCATTAGTAAAGATATTTTGCTCTTTGAGATGATGGTAAAAAAATGCAGTAACGAATTTTCCAGCATGGCATTAACCCTCAAAGAACAACTGTCCAAAGAAGCCTTTGCTCTTTTTGATATTTACTCACATGTATTAAAAGATAAAACTTTTTTAAACGCTATTCGTGCTCAAATTAATGAGCAACATTTAAGTGCCTCCAGTGCCATTAAGGTGGTTGCTAGCGACTACATTGTGCAATTTGAAGCGATGAGTGATAGCTATTTGAGTGAGCGAGCGTCTGATATTCGTGACGTTGCACAGCGACTTTTATATCACCTAACACAACAGGTTGATGATTATATTGTCTTGCCGGATAAATTTATCTTAATCGCTAATGAAGTTACGTTATCAATGATTGCGAGTGTGCCCAGAGAAAAATTATCTGGCATTGTTTCTATTCATGGTGGCATTAGCTCGCATGTTGCTATTTTGGCGCGTGCATTAGGTGTTCCTGCTGTGATGGGATTGTCACTTTCATTAACGGATTTAAATAAACAGTTAATCATTATTGATGGTTATGCAGGGGCAATGGTGCTTTTTCCTGATGCCTCATTATTAAAACATTACCAGCAATTATTGAACGAAGAAAATGACTTAAAGACGTTAGTGGCATCGGGAGAGCATAAAGAAGCAATCACCCAGGATGGTTTTAAGGTGGATATTCTGCTTAATACTGGGCTTAACGCCAATCAGCATGGCGCCGTTGCTGGGCACTTTGATGGCATCGGTTTATACCGTAGTGAATTACCTTTTATGCTCACCGATACGTTTCCTACTGAGGTAGAGCAGGTGGGGGTTTATCAAACATTATTAGAGCAGTACCAAACGTTACCGGTTACCATGCGCACCCTTGATATTGGTGGCGATAAACAGCTTAGTTACTTTCCGATAATTGAAGATAATCCTTTTTTAGGTTGGCGCGGTATTCGCTTAACGCTGGATCACCCGGAAATATTATTAGTACAGATTCGTGCCATGTTAAAGGCCAATTTACATACGCAAAACCTGCGTATCATGCTGCCTATGATTAGCTCGATTAATGAAGTTGTGGAAGCAAAACTACTGATTCATCAAGCCTGGAATGAAGTTAAGTATGAGCTCATGTTAACGGCTAATGCATTCCCGATGCCCCATATAGGTGTCATGGTTGAAGTGCCTTCTTCGATCTTTATTATTCGTCAACTTGCAGAACAGGTCGACTTTATCTCTATTGGTAGTAACGATCTCATCCAATATTTACTGGCGGTCGATCGCAATAACAGCCGTGTTTCTTCGCTCTTTGATAGTTATCATCCTGCCGTTTTACAGTGTTTAAAAATAATTATAGATAACGCTCGTTGTTATCAGCTCGAGGTGAGTATTTGTGGTGAGCTGGCAGGTGACCCAATCGGAGCAATGATTTTATTAGGTCTGGGTTATAAAAAACTAAGCATGAATGCGAACAATATGGGTAAGGTAAAGTATTTAATTAATGCCGTGCCAAAACATGAATTAGAAAACTGTGTCGAGCTGGCATTGCAAGCAAACAGTGGCGTGGAAATACGCACTATTTTTATCAACTACATGGATAGAAAAGGGCTCGGTGGTTTTATCCGAGCCGGGAAATAACAATAGAAAAAATGTCAGGCTGTTTCTTAATTCTTTCCAAGGCACTGCTTTACCACTTTTAGATGCCGTCGGGCTAAGCAAAAATCGTTTTTATAAATCACGGAAGAGTTAATGAATCGTACGGAACGTTTATTTCAAATAGTTGAAATTCTACGCAGTAGAAAAGTAACCACAGCAGCTTATTTAGCGCAACGATTAGGGTTATCAGTACGCACTATTTATCGTCATGTTAATGATCTTTCACTGTCAGGTATTCCTATTATCAGTGAAGCAGGTGTGGGTTATTGGTTAGACGATAGCTTTGATATGCCACCGTTAATGTTCACCGAAGAGGAAATCTTGGCTTTATCTTTTGGCGCGAAGTTAGTGCAACAGACTGCTGATGATTTTTTAGCGGATGCTGCCAGCTCATTATTAAAAAAGGTACAAGCAAGTTTACCCGCCGAGAAAAAGAAGATCATTAATCAAATTACATTGCATGCCCCCTTTGCGCTTATCGACAAACCACAAAAAAAGAAAATGGCAGTATGTCGTGACGCGATTGATTTGCAAAAAGTGCTGGCCATTAAATACAGCGATGCAAATGAAAATTACAGTGAACGTATTATTTGGCCCTTAGCTTTGGTTTTTTGGGGTAAGGCTTGGACACTTGCTAGTTGGTGTGAAAAGCGCCAAGATTTTCGCGCTTTTCGTTTAGATAGAATGCAACACATCAAAGCAACAGGGCAACTTTTCCAAACCACTGAGTCTATCTGCTTGCAGGTCTTTGTCGATCAACAATCTTCTGATTCTACTTGTTAGTTTTATGCTGTTTTTAGTTTTTCTTAGGGATTATTAACTATTTCTTCAATACGTTGTTGATAATCTAAGATCGTTTGAAACTCTTGAATAACGGCGGTTAGTGCTATTTCCATCTGTTGGTTATTAATGTTTTTTAGTGTGGCGTAGGCAATTAAATCAAAGTAACTAAAGGTATCGCCACAAATGTATTTATTGACTGTGAGGTGATTACTTAAGGCTTTTAAATCTTCTCGGCCCGTGTGTAATACTTGTGTTAATGAAAAACGGCCTATTCCTTGAGCGTAGAGGTTCTTTATTGCGAGCTTACGAGACTGTTTTGCAATAATAGGGCGTAGTGGCCATTTTAGGCCTGAAAAAAAAGCGTCTTCTAATTTTTTCCAGCTATCTTCTGGTACCCAACGATTATAAACAATCACCCAATATAAATGTTGCTCAAGTAATAACTGCCACGCTCTACCCTGTGCCAATTGTGGCGGAGTCAAACCCAATTCAATTTTATAATCTTTAATGAGGCGTTGTAGAATAAACTCAGAATCTCCAATTGTTTCATTTTGATACTCTATAAAAGGCATTTTCTTATAAGGCCCATGCATCGGAAGCGCAGCTTCAATTTTGAAGGGGATTTGATAATACTTGAGAAACAATTCTACTTTTGCACAAAATGGACTGGCATTAATACCATCAAACTCAACAGTGGTTTGCTTTAAAATTAGCATGAACTTTCCTTAGTGGTTGTTTATAAATCATTAGTAAGAACTATAAACCCACTTTATCTGCCCACTACTGACAACAGTGTGTCAGTAGTGGCAAAATTTATTCATCTAAAATATAGGTATAGCGGCCATTGGGTGTTTTTCGAAACTTACCCGTTGATAAGTCTCCGTTATCTAATATGGAATCTAACTGAGCGATATCATCTTCTGATGAAGTGGAACCATCAATCGCAATGCCTGCGTAAGAGTAAATATCGGGTCCTTCCCAATTCCAGTTTCCGCCTAGTGCAGTAGTGTCAGTCCAAGAGCCATTGTTAATGCCAAGGCCTGGGGCATCAAGGGGTAAAATAAGATGGCTATCATTAGGGTAACTGCCATTAAGCGCGCGCCATATATTAAACTCACGGGCAAAATGGCCAAGTTACATAGCCGTTTCTGTTAAGCGCGCTCGCATAACATAGTTTTAGTATGCGGGAATGGCAATTGAGGCGAGTATGCCGATAATCGCAATCACGATTAACAGCTCAATTAAGGTAAACCCGGTTAATTTAGGCTTTACCTTATGAATTTTTTTAAGCTGGGTTTTATTGTTTTTATTGATCGCAGAAAGTATGGTACATACACACCCTCTTTATATTTTTCTATAAAGTGTAGTGCACAGTTATTAAGCGATCAATGTAGAAGATTATCTACCTTGCAGGTGTACAAAGCGCGAGGTTATTATTTAACTCTACCAATAAATCAACACGCTTCAAAATACCAATAAGCTTCTCTTCCTGTAATACAAGAAATACATTTTCGGTGCGTGTTAATGTTTTAATCGCAACTTCTGATAACGCTTCGTCAGCCGTTAAGTTAATAAAGTCTTTTGTCATCACATCATTTACATTCACTGGTTGGTCGCAATGGTAAGCACTATTTAATAACGCTTTTTGGCAATCAATGAGAGATACCATGCCTATCAAGGTATTACTTTTATTGATAACGGGTAACTGTGATTGTTGTGTCTCTATTAAGGTTGCAATTATTTGAGTTAATGGCGTTTGGCATTGCACTGTAATAGGGTGTTTATGCATTATCTGCTGGACTGTTTGTAGTTTCATCATTATTTATCCCTTTTGGCTTTGCTCAGTATGAGTGATGGCTTAATCATATGAGAAAAAGTTACATAGGTAAAAGTGATTGTATTTATCGAACCAATAGGTTTTTGTTATGGATAGTCTGGGAGTGAAGAATTTTTACGATGTAGTTTAATATAAATGTAACTACTCATACCCTGCTAAAACGTGTGCTTTTTATACAAAAACAGACAGTAACTGCTCAGGACTAAGCTATTTATGCTTAGTTCAAGGCGAAAAAGCGCAGTTTAGTCGTTTAAATGAGCATTTTTTAACGATGAAATTGGCTTAAATAGCGACGGCCTGAGTAGTTACATATAAATTAGGCTAATGTAATTAAATTACATATTATGTTTTCTCTTTTCATCTATTTGAACACGCTAACTTCGGAAGTAATATGCCCTTTGAAATTCGTCCTTATCGCGACGCAGATCTGACCTCTATTTACAAAATTTGTATGCAAACGGCTGATGGTGGGAAAGATGCCAGCCACTTATTTACAGAACAGCAGTTAATCGGTGATTTTTATGCTGTGCCTTATGTCATTTTAGAGTCTGACGTTTGTTGGGTGGTAAGCCGTGGCGATGAAGTTTGTGGTTATATTGTAGGCTGTAAATCATCGCAATCTTTTTCTTTGCAGTGTGAAGAACAGTGGTTTCCTACGTTACGGACGAAATATCCATTAGCGAGTAAAAGTATCAGTCCATTAAATGATCGTTTGTTAAGACTTATCCATGATGGTTATCAGCCTCGTCCTGAGTTTGCTAATTACCCTGCACATTTACATATTAACTTATTAGGCAATACCCAAGGTCATGGTTTAGGCGCAAAGCTCATTAACGCCTTTATTGATAACTTAAAAACGCTAACAGTAGCGGGGCTTCATCTTGAGGTATCACGTGATAATGCAGGCGCGATCTCTTTTTATGAAAAAATGGGTTTTGAGGTAATTTGCGAATTTGAACACTCTATCGGTTATGGCATGTGCTTATACCCATGCTAGCTCAAGATGTTTTGTCAGGCACAAGCTCGATAACCAGAGCAAGGCACAACATGAGGTAACCTATCGAACGTTAACTACGTGAACCTTCTAACGGTAGGATTAAAAAAAAGACTTTAATCCATTATTGTTATTCACTTTTCGATTGTTGTAACGCTGGGCTGATTTTCGAGCTTGCGCCCCGTAGGGCAAGGTAACTTGTACTAATCTACGTCGTTATAAAATATCGACTTAGAATGACTAGGCTTCAATTTTATGCCTAGTATATCAGCACAATTTTCCTTGCTGACTTTACATCTTGAGGTAGCATGGGTATATAATCTTGTTTATAAGAGGGTGTGCTTAGAGGCATACCAAGCGCTGATTAAATAAAATCAGCGCTCAGGCATTATTTTTTACTGTCTTTAGTCTCTAGCATGCACTCTTCACTGTCAGCACACATGTAAGCACGACTAGAGCAAAAAGGAGTGAGCGGTAACGCGGAATTAAGCGATTTTTCTTCAAGGGTTATTGGCGCTTGGTTTTCTTCTCCTAAACGTTTCAAAATACGTTGTGCCCAAACCCAAGCAATCACGCCAAATATAACCGACCCTAAAGCTTGTCCTGCAATCACGCCAATCGCACCAAACCATAAACCACCGAAATACACTAAAGGAATAGTACCGATCGTTGCTTTACCAATGTTCATTATCGTTGAGGTTGTTGGATAGCCAAGATTGTTAAAGGCAGCGTTGGAAATAAATAAAATGCCATTAAAGATAAAGCTCATACATAACCAAGTGCAATAAAAGCGAATTAACTCAGCAGCATCACCTTGGGCGCCAAAAACAGTGACTAGATAGTCCTGCAATAGATAAATTAACAATGCCATCAGGGCGACATAACAGCCTGTGAATTGCAGTGCATGTTTTAGGGTTAAACGTACTCTGTCATATAATCCAGCACCAAAATTTTGCCCAATAATAGGGCCTACTGCGCCAGACATCGCAAAAATCATCCCAAAAGCGACGGGAAGCAAGCGTCCTACAACCGCCCAGCCGGCCACGTAACTATCGCCATATGAAGCAATCATCATAGTGACATAGGCATTACCAACGGGGGTGGCGATATTGGTGGTAATCGCGGGAATCGCGACTTTAAATATCTCTTTTTGATCCGCAAGCCAATCTTTATAACGAAAACGTCCGAGTAGCTGGTGGATATTCACAACACCATAAAGTGCAACCCCAGCAACGGCAAAGCGCGCGATAACCGAAGCAATAGCTGCGCCGTGCAAGCCTAATGAAAAGGTAAAGATAAACAGAGGATCTAATATCGCATTAACACCACCACCGGCGAGAGTGGAATACATGGCACGTTTAGCATCTCCTATTGAGCGTAATGCTGCACCGGCGCCCATTGCGATAGATAAAATGGGTAATGAAGGTAATAAAATACGTAAATAATCGACAGCAAGGTCATGTGTTCTGCCTTTAGCGCCAATTAAGCTCACTAATTCAGGTGTATAAAACCATGCAAGTGCAGAGACCAAACTGCTGATAATAAAACCGGTAACAAGAATGTTAATCACTAATCGACGCGCTTTTTCTCTATTTTGTTGGCCAATTGCACGTGAAACTAATGCGCTCATTGAGATTGATAAACCAATGCCAATAGAGGTGGTAAAGAACGCGATAGTGCCGGCGTAACCGACTGCAGCTGCCAGTTCTGTTTCGCCCAATAAACTAATAAAAAAGAGATCCGCGAGATCAACTAGGAAGAGTGCGGTTAAGCCGACCGCATTGGTGGATGACATAATAACGATATGCTGGAAAATATTACCGCTAACAAATTTACCTTTTGCTTTATTGGTCATAAATCAGAAAATTCCATGTGTTAATAGGTGTAAAGGCCATGTGTGAGAATAAACCCAATAGCGTTATCGCTTTGAATGCAGTGATTAAATTATTCTAGTTGAATATGCCATTACATTTTATATTCAATCAACAAAAAGATATTTTATGGGAATACTAATAATAAGATCGCGGTCATAGTGCCCCTATTTGTAAC